>NZ_JACVAH010000001.1:0-712711 GCF_014851795.1 Pseudomonas sp. Pdm06 | reverse complement strand
CCCGCCGCCTGGGTAACGAGGGCTACACCTTCGCCAACGTCAACGGCGTGCCGCAGCCGCATGATGAAGACCACACCGTCGACATCACGTTCGCCGTGGACCCGGGCAAGCGCGCCTACGTCAACCGCATCAACTTCCGTGGCAACACCAAGTCCGAGGACGAAGTGCTGCGCCGTGAAATGCGCCAGATGGAAGGTGGCTGGGCGTCGACCTACCTGATCGACCAGTCCAAGACCCGCCTGGAGCGCCTGGGCTTCTTCAAGGAAGTCAACGTCGAGACACCGGCCGTGCCGGGCGTCGATGACCAGGTCGATGTGAACTACAGCGTCGAAGAGCAGGCTTCCGGCTCGATCACCGCCAGCGTCGGTTTCTCGCAAAGCGCCGGCCTGATCCTTGGCGGCTCGATCACCCAGAACAACTTTCTCGGCACCGGCAACTACGCCAGCCTGGGCCTGACCCGCTCGTCCTACCAAAGCAAGTACAACATCGGCTTTACCGACCCCTACTTCACACCGGACGGCGTGAGCCTGGGTTACAACGCGTTCTACAACGCCACCGACTACAACGAATATTACGATGACGATAATTCGTACTATTCCATCAATAGCTATGGCGCCGGCACCTCCCTCGGCTATCCGATCAATGAAACCTCACGGTTGAATGTCGGCGTGACGGTGCAACATGACAGCATCGAACCGGGGACCTACAGCGCCGATGAGATCTACGATTTCATCGCGCGTGAAGGCAAGGACTTCACCAACTTCAAGGCCAATCTCGGCTGGTCCGAATCGACCCTGAACAAGGGCGTGCTGGCCACCCGCGGGCATTCGCAAAGCCTGAACCTTATGGCGACGGTGCCCGGCAGCGACCTGAGCTTCTACAAGATCGACTACACCGGGCAGACGTTCCTGCCGGTCAGCGACACTACCTCGCTGCGCTTGCACACCAAACTCGGCTACGGCAACAGCTACGGCTCCACTGACGGCCTGCCGTTCTATGAAAACTACACCGCCGGTGGCGAAGGCTCGGTGCGCGGCTTTGAAAGCGGTACCCTCGGCCCGCGCGATACACCGGCCACCGGCACCTATGCCAGTGCCGGCCAGGCGTACTACTCCGACCGGGACACCGAGTCACTGGGCGGCAACATACTGATCACCGGCGGCGTGGAGTACCTGTTCCCACTGCCCTTCATCAAAGACAACAAATCACTGCGTACCTCGGTGTTCTGGGACGTGGGCAGCGTCTATTCCGACAAGTGCTACCTGAGCACCACCCAGGGATGCGACGGGGTCGACCTCAGCCAGATGGCCAGCTCGGTGGGGGTCGGGGTGACCTGGTATAGCCCGCTGGGCCCGTTGAGCGCCAACATCGCCTTTCCGGTCCGAACCCCGGATAACGCTGATACGCAGGTATTCCAGTTTTCCTTGGGGCAGACGTTCTGAATGTGCTGGCCGGAACGGGTCGTAGGGCACGGAGCTGCTATCTTGGATACAGACCTGAGTAGTTGCGATCCCCGTATCCAGGTTTGAGCAATGGAGTGATGAAGTTGGAAGCAGTGGAACTGCTCGCTATGGATGAATGGGCCACATCATCTCTGCGTGGCGAGTGTGATGTGATCATCGTCAATTACAATGACGGCAGTGAACAAGCCGGTGGACGCAGGGTATTCCCCACGCCCAGGCGCGCCTTCATGCGGGCTTTCACGGCTTTCAACCTTTTTCGTCAGGCGCACCTCTGGGCTCAGCGTTTTTCTGCGATCAATCTCAAAAACCGCCAGTAACGGCCGATACCCAGGATAAGACCCCGCCACTGGGGCGCAGGACAGAACGGTAGGTCAGTCATGACAGAGATTTATTTGCTGATAGCGCACGGCACGGACCAGGGCGAAGCTTACGTGCTGGGCTGGTTCGACGACCGGAGCAAAGCCCGGGAAGTGGCCGAGCAGAAAGAATGGGAAGCGTACCGCGCCAGCCTGAAGGAGAAACACCCATGGTCCAGCCACAAGCCGCTGGCACCGGACCAGACGGACTACCGCCGCTACTGGATCAAGACCATTTCCAAATTCGAACATGTGCCAGTGCCAAGGTCCTTTGCGGTCCATTGATCATCACGCATGAATATTCGACGAAACGAGCGCTATCGGTGGCGGTCTAGACGATTAAGCCCACCTGATGAGAGCGTTACTATGTTGAAATTCCTTGGCGGTACCGTAGGTATCATTTTCCTGATTGGCCTGATCGTGGTGATTGCGCTGTTCAAGTTCATTTTTTGAGCGTGGCAGCGACGATCTTTGACTTGGGGTTCCACCTACCTGGAGAGCAGATCGCAATAAATGACAATCACAGGGACGGATAAGGCTGACTGGGAACCGCTGAACCTTGAATGGCATCAAGGCTTCGCATTCTTGGACGGTGTGCTGCTGGGCGATGGGCAAGTGCCTGATGTGTACATCATGCTCAACCCTCAAGGCACACGACCTGGCGAGTTAGCACAATGTGCCAGCGCTGGGCACTATCCGCCCTCGCCCTTGCTGGCCGGTCAGCCGGTTTGGCGGCATCGACGCAACCCTTGGGTCTTGCGCGAAGCCCAGCGTGATTACTACTTGCTTCCGGCCTACCGGGAGCGCCACGGCTACCATGCGCTGCAGCCCCTGCCGTTTCGGTTCGACAAGGGCCTGGAAAGCCTCGGCCACCAGTACTGGCGTGACGCAACCGGTGCCTATTGGTTCGGCGAGTACGCGATTACCCAAATCCACGAGGCGCGACCCGATAGGCTGGCCCTGTTGGCATCGTCCCCGGCCTCGGTGACTTCAGCGTCCGCGCTGTTCTGCGACGGTGTGCATCTCTTTTTGCAGGGGCACATTATCGCCAGCGCCACGGCGCGGGTGCGGTATTGCAACCACCCGTCCTATCGAGTGATCGACGATCAAGTCTATAGGGGCTTCAAGCCCCTGCACCAGAAGGACGGCACGCCACTGCCGGTCGCCAACCCGGACGACTTCCAGATGCTCGCCCAACGCTGGGGCACCGATGGGCAGTCGATCATCGTGCAAGCGCAGCAAGGCTCGAGCATTGCCTATGAATACTTCTACCGCATCGACAATGCCGATCTGGCGACCTTCACCGTGCTTAACGAACGCTACGCCAAGGACAAGCAACGGGCCTATTACCTGACCGGAAAAACCATTCGCTACGTGGGCGACTTCCACCTGCTCCAGTGCTGGCAGCCAGCGTTCGATGAAGGCGGCCGCGTGGTCAGCGCCAGCGAATACGAGGATGAGTATTTTGCCGTGGACGACCAGTACGTCTACGCCGCCGGGACCCGCCTGCGCGATGCCCATGGCCCGAGTTTTCGTCACTTGGGGTTCGATTATTACCGTGATCACCAACACGTCTACAGGCGCCAGAAACGCCTCGATGTCGACGCGGAAAGCTTCGTCGTGATCCAGCCCTGTCGTAATGACCAGGATTACTCGCCCGTGCTGGTCGGTGACAAGCACGGCCCGCTGGGCTCTGGCGGCATCATCGATGCGGCCATGCAAGCGGCGTGGGCGCCTTACTTCGAAGCCCATCCGCAGTTGGAGGGTTATTGGTGGCACCGCTTGCAGACACGGCCTGAAGCCGCGCAAACGCACACGGAAACGTTGCCGCTACAGGCCATCGGTCGCGGTTTTGAGCTAGGCGACCAGGTGTATTTCCATGGACGCGTGATCAACGGGCTGGACGCTGCGAGTTTCAAATTGCTGGACACGCATCTGTGCGGTGATGCCAACGGTTTGTATCTGATCCCATTCCATAACGCCGACACGGAAGTACCCGAACGTTTTTCCCCGGAATCGGCGGAACATTTTCGCTCACTGGGCTCACCCTACCTGACTGACGGAAAGACCGTGTTCTGTCACCGGGTTTTTTACCATCCCCCGGAGCCGATTCGTAGGGCCCAAGCGGCTACGTTCGAATCCTGTGGGCATGGCTGGGCGAAGGATCAGGACACGGTGTATTACTACGGTGAGGCGAAAAAAAAGCTACCTCCCTCGGATACCCGCATTCTCGGCACCTATGCTGTCAGCCCTACGCTGATCTTCTCGGAAGGTAAGCCGCTGGACGTGGCGTTCGTTCCTGATGAAGTGCGCGTGCCCCATCCCGACTTCCTGCAACTGGGCACGCGCAAGTTGTTCTGTCATCGACGCCCGTTGAGCGCCAAGCGGATCGACCTGGCCACCCTCGAGTTCCTGAATGACCGCTACGCCCGTGACCAAAATCGCCTCTATCACTACGACGGTTATGCAACCCTGACCGAAGTCGACGAAGCGCATTATCGGGAATCCCTCGGCCAGCCAGCGGCAAGCGTTTAGAACTGCGTCACAACCGTAACGCCTGCGGTGTCAAACCGGTCCATGTTCATGAGCGCATCAATCGATTGCTCAAGGCTGATGGTCTTACCCACCAGTTTTTCAGGCGCCAGCTTGCCGGACGTGATCATCTCCATCATCGCGCCGTAACGGTGAGCCTGCATGCCATGGCTGCCGCAGATCTCCAGCTCGTAGGCAATGACTTTACTCATTGGGATAGAGGGCGTGCTGTGGTCCGCCAGCATCAAACCGACCTGGACATGCCTTCCACGCCGTCTCAGATTATTGATGGAGTTGAAGCAGGTCGTTGGATGACCCAGGGCATCCAGCGAAACGTGAGCGCCACCCTTCGTAATCTCGAGTACCGCCTCGGTGACATCCGCCACCCGGCTTGCGTTGATTGTCGCGACGGCACCGAGCGACTGGGCAAGCTTGAGCTTATCGTCGGAGATGTCGATGGCGATGACGTTCGCTCCGATAGCGTGGGCGATCATCACGGCGGACAGCCCCACGCCACCACAGCCATGAACCGCCACCCACTGGCCCGCCGTGACCTTGCCTTGATCGACAACCGCACGGAACGAAGTGACGAACCGACAACCAAGGCTCACCGCCGTGGCGAAGTCCATGTTTTCCGGCAACGCAACCAGGTTCAAATCCGCCTTGTGAATCCCCACATACTCGGCGAAAGAGCCCCAATGGGTAAAACCCGGCTGAAACTGGCTGTGGCACACCTGCTGGTTGCCGCTATTGCATTCCGGACACGCGCCGCAGCCGCCGACAAAAGGCACGGTGATACGATCGCCCACCTTCCATCGGGTGACATCCCGCCCCACCTCCGCCACGATTCCCGCCAATTCGTGACCGGGCACATGGGGCAGTTGAATGTCAGGGTCATGACCTTTCCAGCCATGCCAGTCGCTTCGGCATACGCCCGTACCCAGGACTTGAACAACCACACCGTGACGCTCGGGGGTCGGGCCTTCGACTGTCATCAAACGTGGGGGTTGGGAAAAGGCTTCGTAAACTACGGCTTTCATGAGAATCCCTCTACTTTAGAAAAGCGCTCTGTCTGAATCCTGGCTCGCGGACCGACCTTGCCGCGAACCAACGCCAACAGTAACCACAAATCCCCCGACACGTAAGAATCCCTGTCACTTATAGGTTGCAGCTGTACTGATATTCGAAGGGGAAGAATACGGTATCGACCACCAGTGAGAACGGTGCGTCGATAAGCAAGAAAGGGATCAGCTTTCCTTTGGACGTGCCCACCAGCCACCAGTCAAAGCGCAGGCCAATATAGGGGCACCGATGCTTGTCGTAATCCATCCGCATCGCGGTGGCCATGCAGCCGCCTAAGCTGGCGACCAGAATCAGCAGAATCACTTTCTGTAGCACGTAATGTCCTTATTACTTCTTTGCGAAGAGCTGCATAGACGCTTTCGCTAAAAGCGAGTCACCCCTTCCAAGTCACCAACGTAGCCACCCGCAGCCTAGTTGGTGCGCTTACGCTCCATGCCGGGCGCGCAAAACGTGGACTTGAAGAAGATGCGCAATATATAAGTCGTTTTTTTACAACCACGGAAGGGATCAACAAACGATGCACAAACAACTTTTAATGGCTGCAATGTCACTGACTTTTTACTGTACCTCTGCAGCAGCCCACTCCTATTCGGACCTCAACACCCCCGACAAATCGGGTTTCATGTGGGGGCAGGTCTATCAGCATACAAAAGCAGCGTGCGGCACCTTGCCCGAAGATCTCGAAGACGACTACGCGAAAGCAATCCGACTCCTTTCGGAGGCCAGTCCTGAGTTTGGCCCAACCTATCAAGATGGCCTGAAACCCAGCGCAAAGAAGGATCCTTTGAGGTCAGTCGAGGAACTGGAGGATTTATGCGTAAAAGGTCAGGTAGGCCTTAGAACCCAGGTGAAACTCGCACGATACTGGTTTTCTGCAAAATGGTAGGCGGGCGGGCAGACCGTCGGCGTTGATTCAGAGCGCGGCACATGGGGCAGCTGAATATCAGGATCATGACCTTTCCAGCCATGCCAGTTGCTTCGGCATACGCCCGTGCCAAGGACCTGAACAACCACGCCAGCTCTGCCATTCCCATCCAGACTCGCTCTGCCGTCGCGGCATCGCCTGCAACAGTGATAGAGAGTGCTGAGGCCCTCCCGGCTCGACCATCGGCAACTGTCAGCCTGGGCAACCCCGTGGCCGATGTCGAATCACAGACCTATTCCCGACTCGGGCAACTGCCCGGCCGCCAAAAGTTTGCACCGGCTGAATCCTCGACTGCTGAACTCGGCAACGAGACACTGAATGCTGGTCAGGATTGCCGGTAAGCGGGGTATCACGGCGGACCTCAATCCGGTGTCGTCTTACGACAATGGAACAACCGTGAGCCTGTTTGATTCGACCGTCGCAGCCATCTGCATTGCCTGCGGATAAGCCAGCAAACACTCAGCGATGGCAGGCTCCAGCTCAACCCGCACTCGCCTTGTCAGGGCCCGAGCACCGAAGCGTGGGTCATGCTTTTGGCACAGCCAGTCGCTTGCCGCAACGTCCAGGACCAGCGTACGGCGATACTGACCGAGACGTTGGTTGAGTTTGTTCAGTTCGATCTGCAACAACGCTTCCAGCCATCGGGTTTCGATGCGTTGGAAAACCAGGATGCGATCAATACGGTTTAGAAACTCCGGTTCGAACCACGCGTGCAACGCCAGCTCCAACATAGCCTGCTCACCTTGTGGGGCGATGCCGAGCCAGCGCCGCCAACCGCGTGAAAAACGTTCCCTGTAGGTGGTCGCTTGCCGGGCTCCAATGTTGCTGGTCATGAAGATCAGGCTATTGCGAAAATCCAGTGTTCGGCTACCGCCCGCCAAGGTCAGTTGGCCGTTCTCAAGAATGCCCAACAAACTGCGCACCACTTCCTTGCTGGCTTTTTCCAGCTCATCGAACAGCACGATGCCTGGGCGACTGTAGGTGCCTTGAATCAATTCGCTATTGAACAGACTGACGCCCTCTTTACTCCCCACATAACCAGGTGGCGCTCCGGTGAGCGCCGCCGAGTAATGCTCCTGGGCCAAGGTGTGCATGTCGATGCGACAAAAAGCATCGGCGCGACCGTGTATGGCCAGTGCCAGCAGACGTACTATTTCGGTCTTGCCGACACCGGTCGGCCCCATGAACAGGTTCACCGTCAACGGTCTCTCACGTTCACCAATATCGACCTTAACCACGTTTAGCAACGCCTCGACCGCGCTCATGGCGTGTTCTTGGCCGACAATTCGACTGCGCAACAACGCCATGACTTGGGCGGGATTGAAGACGAAGCGTGAGGTCAACAAATCTGCTGCCGGTGATGCGCTGGTCAGGCTAGGCTGGGGGTGGTTTGGGTCGATGCGATCATTCACGAAAGGCATGGTTTAGCCTGCGTGTTTTTCTTTACCGTCGTGGGGAAGCTCTCCCACCGGGCAATGAGCCACGCCGACGGTGCTACGGGTCAGTTTTTCGACATTTTCCTGGGCTTTCTGCGCGTCCATTACCCAGGTGCGGTAAAAGTCGAACGGGCAGTCAGCCACTCCCTTGTCGCCGTCCCCGGAGTGATAGACCCCGGTGTAACCGCGATGCAGCAGCTTGAACAAATGATTCTGTGATTGGTCGTTCGCTCGCGCATCGCGGATTTGCGAAACGGATAATTGTGCGTACTGAATGCCCATTTCCTCTTCACCGCATTCGCCCAGGGTGCGACCGTCGAAGCCAATAATCGCCGAGTGACCAAAGTAGGAATAAACCCCATCGAAGCCGGCCGCATTGGCCACTGCCACATAGCAATTATTGGCCCAGGCCATGCTTTTGGACATCATCACCTGCTGCTCTTTGGCCGGGTACATATAGCCCTGGCAACGGACGATCAACTCCGCCCCTTTCATTGCACAGTCGCGCCAGATCTCCGGGTAGTTGCCGTCATCACAAATGATCAAGCTGATTTGCAGGCCCTTGGGACCCTCGCAGACATAGGTCCGATCACCCGGATACCAACCTTCTATGGGGCACCAGGGAATGCACTTGCGGTACTTCTGGACGATTTCGCCCTGGTTATTGATCAACACCAACGTGTTGTACGGGGCTTTGTGGGGATGTTCCTCATGCCGCTCACCGGTCAGTGAAAACACCCCCCACGTGTCAGCCGCACGGCACGCGGCGGAAAAGATCGCAGTTTCTTCGCCTGGAATACTGGCGGCAGTCGCCATCATCTCATCGTGGTCGTACATGATGCCCATGGTGCTGTATTCAGGAAACACCACCAGGTCCATGCCGGGGAGACCGCTTTTCATCCCCGTGATAATGTCGGCAATCTTGCGGGCGTTTTCAATGACCTCGGCTTTTGTATGCAGCCGCGGCATTTTGTAATTGACGACAGCGACACCCACGGTATCCGGGCAGCTGGAAATATCACCATGACGCATGAGATTTACCTCTGTTAATGACTGATCATCCAAGGTCTGGAGCCGGTTTTACTCTTGAGCCCCTGTGGATTTTCTTTGGTCGGGGCCAGCGGTTTGCTCGGTGCGCAACAACTGCACCCACTGGGATGACGACGGTTCTGCTGGTACTCGCCAAGCGTCTGCGGCGCGTGGGCACTTCGCTCGTTGGTCGCCATGGCCCGGCGTTGACTGCTCGCCAACGTCGTCAGTGCCGGCGCAGACAACAGCAACCGCCCTCCCGGGCCCGCGCAAGACGGGCACTGGCACGACTCGTGCCGTTGGGCCATGGGCCGCAACATTGTGAAAGAACCACAGGTTTGACATTCGTACTCATAGGTCGGCATGGCGCTCTCCAGATATTGATCGAGCTCGGGCGTGTCTCACAGGTCCGGGGCAATCGGCAGATCGATACTGCCGTCGAGGTGTTTGATGGGACCGTTGGCGTTGGGGTTGATGTCGAACTCGAAGATTTCGGTGGGTAACCAGAGGGTCGCGCAGGCGTTGGGAATATCGACCACGCCGCTGATATGCCCTTGCACCGGCGCAGAACCCAACAGGGCATAGCCTTGGGCGGGGGAATAACCAAACTTGGTCAAGTAGTTGATCGCATTCAGGCAGGCCTGGCGATACGCGATATTCACGTCCAGGTAGTGCTGTTTGCCGGCTTCATCCACCGAGATACCTTCAAAGATCAGGTAGTTCTGGTAGGTCGGGATGATCGGGCTGGGTTTGAACACCGGGTTCTTGATCCCGTACTTGGCCATGCCGCCCTTGATCAGTTCGACTTTCATATGAACCCAGCCGGCCATCTCGATAGCACCGCAAAAGGTGATCTCGCCGTCGCCCTGACTGAAGTGCAGATCCCCCACCGACAACCCGGCGCCTTTGACGTAGACCGGGAAGAAAATCTTCGAGCCCCGGGACAAGTCCTTGATATCGCAGTTACCACCATGTTCACGCGGTGGCACGGTGCGCGCGCCCGTTGCCGCGGCATCATCCCGGGCCTGGCCCTTGAGCTTGCCCATGTGTGCGGTGGCGGCCAGCGGCGCGTTGGCCAGGGGCGGCACGCGGGTCGGGTGGGTGTCGATCAGTTCCTGCTCACGGCGGTTCCAGTCGCCGAGCATTACCGGGTCGGGCAGGCAACCGATCAATCCGGGGTGGATCAGGCCGGCAAAGTTGACCCCGGGAATGTGCCGCGAGCTGGTAAACATGCCTTTGAAATCCCAGATGGCTTTCTGTGCGCTGGGAAAGTGATCCGTGAGGAATCCGCCACCGTTCTGCCGCGAGAAGAAGCCGTTGAAGCCCCACATCGATTCGGCCTTAGCGCCGATGTCCAGCAGGTCGACCACCAGCAGATCCCCCGGCTCGGCGCCGTGCACGCCCACTGGACCGGACAGGTAGTGCACGGTGGACAGGTCGACGTCACGCACATCCGAGGCGTCGTCGTTGTTCTTGATCGCGCCAGCGGTCCAGTCGTAAGTCTCAAGAATAAAGTCATCCCCCGGCGTGACCCAGCAGGCCATGGGAATGTCCGGATGCCAGCGGTTGTGGATCTGTTCGTTCTCGGTGGCGGGCTGGTTGAGGTCGACTTTGATCAAGGTATCGGTCATGGCGAAGCTCCTGAACATTAGGGATGTACCGCGTTGGAACCAGTCTCGAATGGCGGCACGAATCGGCCAATACGTTGGATGACGTACCCCTTTGAGCTGGCTTGCCAGCTGCTACAAGGGGGTCGATCGCGCCTATACGCAGAGGTAGCGACTGATGGTGGATTCGTCGACCTTGTCCCGGGTCTCCTCAATCACGAAGCGACCCTTCTCGATCACCAGGAAGCGGTCGGCGATTTCCAGGGTGAATGACAGCACCTGCTCGGAGACCACAATGGTCAGGTCGCGCAGGTGGCGGATCTCTTTCAAAGTGCGGGCGATGTCCTTGATGATCGACGGCTGGATGCCCTCGGTGGGTTCATCGAGCAACAACACCTTGGGATTGGTCGCCAGTGCCCGGGCAATCGCCAGTTGTTGCTGCTGCCCGCCCGAAAGGTTGCCACCCTTGCGCGAGCGCATGTCGTGGAGCACCGGAAACAACGCATAGAGGTCTTCGGGCACCTGGCCCCGGGCCGATGCCGGCAGGCCGGTCTGTATGTTTTCCAACACCGTCATGCTAGGAAAAATCATCCGCCCCTGAGGCACATAGGCGATGCCGTGCTCCACCCGCTCGTGGGTTTCCAGATTCGAGACTTCCTGACCATCGACGCTGACCTGCCCCCGCCACTGCGGAAGGATGCCCATCAAGCTCTTGAACAGCGTGGTCTTGCCCATGCCGTTGCGTCCCATCACGGCGACGATTTCGCGTTTGGCCACGGCCAGGTCGAGGTCGTGAAGGATCTGACTCTGGCCGTAACCACAGGACAGCTTGTCTACGTTGAACATGCCTGCTTCCTCAATGGCCTAAATAGACTTCGATGACTTTCGGGTTGTTCTGCACCGACTCCATGCTGCCCTCGGCCAAGACCTTGCCCTGATGCAGCACCGTGACCTTATGGGCGATGCTCTTGACGAATTCCATGTCGTGTTCGATCACCAGCACCGAGCGGCCCTGGCTGATGCGCTTGAGCAGTTCCGCAGTCTGTACGCGCTCGTTGACGCTCATCCCTGCGACCGGTTCATCGAGCATCAACAGGTCAGGGTCCTGCATCAGCAGCATGCCGATCTCCAGCCACTGCTTCTGGCCGTGGGACAGCAGGTCGGCCTGTTGCTGCAACAGCTCGCCGAGAAAGATCTCCCGCGCCACCTCTTCAACCCGGGCAATCACTGCGACACTGCGTTTGAAGAACAACGCGCCAAACACCTTGCGCCCGGCCGGGTAGGACATCTCCAGGTTCTCGAACACCGTGAGGTTTTCGTAGATCGACGGGTTCTGGAATTTGCGCCCGACACCGGCACGGACGATGTTGTACTCGCGCATCTTGGTCAGTTCCTTTCCATCGAACTGGATGCTGCCGCTGGTGGCGCGGGTCTTGCCGCAGATCAGGTCGAGCACCGTGGTCTTGCCTGCGCCGTTGGGCCCGATCACCACCCGCACTTCATTGCGGTCGATGTACAGGTTGAGGTTGTCCACGGCCTTGAAACCGTCGAAGGACACCGTCAGCCCCTCGATAACCAGCACCGGCTTGTTCATCTGAAAACCTACGGCGGTCATGGCTGCGTCTCCAGCGAAGGGCGTTCAGAAGCAGGGGTCGGCGGTGCAGTGCGCGACGTCTCCGGCAGAGGCGCGGCAAAGGCAGCTTGCTGCGGGGTACGCCGCAATAAACGGCCAAGGGCCTGGCGGCCATGGCTGTCCCAGAGTCCGGCCAAACCATTGGGGAAGTACATGACCACGGCAATGAACAGCCCGCCCATCAGGTACAGCCACAATTCGGGGAAGGACTCGGAGAAATAGGTCTTGCCGTAGTTCACCAGCAAGGCCCCATACACCGCGCCGAGCAGCGACATGCGCCCGCCGACAGCGGCAAAGATCACCATCTCGATGGATGGCACGATGCCGACGAACGAAGGCGACATGAAGCCCACCTGCAAGGCGAACATGGCGCCGCCTATGGCCGAGAAGGCAGCGGCGATGCAGAACACGAAAATCTTGAAACTGGCCACGTCATAACCGGAGAAGCGCACCCGCTCCTCTTTATCGCGCATCGCCATCAGCAGCCGCCCGAGCTTCGACGCAAGGACGAAACGGCCAATGAAAATGCAGCCGAACAACAAGGCCGCGTTGATGAAGTACAGCAGCAGCTTGGCGCTGTCACTGCGCAGGTCCCAGCCGAGCAGCGTCTTGAGATCGGTGATGCCGTTGACTCCGCCGGTCAGGCCCTGCTGGCCGACGATCAGCACCGTGAGAATCAGCGCGATGGCCTGGCTGACGATAGAGAAATAAACATCCCCCACCCGCCGCTTGAACAGCGCCATGCCAATGATGAAGGCCAGCACTACCGGCACCAGGATCACCGCCAACAGGGTGAAGCTGAAACTGTGGAACGGTACCCAGAGCCACGGCAGTTCGGTGATCTGGTTCCAGTCCATGAAATCCGGAATGCCCGGCGTCGACTGGATTTTGGTGCTCTGCGGGTCGGAGGCTTCGAGCTTGAGAAACATCGCCATGCAGTAGCCGCCGACGCCGAAGAACACCCCTTGCCCGAGGCTGAGAATGCCGCCATAGCCCCAACACAGCACCAGGCCGACAGCGACGAAGGCATAGGTCAGGTACTTGCCCACCATGTTCAGGCGAAAGGCATCCAGGGTCAGCGGGAAGACCACGAGAATGAGCAGCGCCAACAGGGCCACGCCCAACAGGTTCTGCTTGCCCGCCAGCATCTTGTCTAAAAGCTTCATTGGCTCGCCTCTACTTGCGCACTTTGATGGAGAACAACCCTTGAGGGCGCAACATCAGGATCAGAATCACCCCGGACAGGGTCAGCACCTTGGCCATCGAACCACTGAGGAAGAACTCCGAGATCGATTGGGTCTGGGCAATGACGAACGCCGACGCAATAGTGCCGAACAGGCTTTGTGCGCCGCCGAAGACCACCACCAGGAAGGTGTCGACTATGTACTGCGAGCCCGCGGTGGGCCCGGTGGAGCCAATGGTGGTAAAGGCCGCGCCGGCCACCCCCGCGACTCCACAACCGAGGGCAAAGGTCATGCGGTCGACCTTGCGCGTGTTGATGCCCACGGCACGGCTCATCAGCCGGTTTTGCACCGTGGCCCGCACTTGCAGGCCCCAGCGTGAGCGATAGAGCAAGAGAAAAATGGCCGCGGTGAGCAGCAGGGTCAGGGCCATCATGAACAGACCGTTGCGCGGGATCTCGATGGACTCGGTGAAGTTGAACGAGCCCATCAGCCACTCCGGCGGCGTGGCGCTGACTTCACGGGCGCCGAACACCGAACGGAAGGTCTGCTGCATCACTAGGGACAGCCCCCAGGTCGCCAGCAATGTGTCCAACGGACGCTTGTAGAGCCGACTGATCATCGCCCACTCCACCAGCCAGCCGATGGCCCCGGCCACCAGAAACGACAGGGCGATGGCGATGAAAAAATAATAGGGTTGAAACCACGGGGCGAAATGACTGGTCAGGCTCGAACAGACATAGGTGGTGTAGGCGCCGATCGTGAGGAACTCGCCGTGGGCCATGTTGATGACCCCCATCTGGCCGAAAATGATCGCCAGCCCCAATGCCATCAACAGCAGCACACAGAACACGGACAAGCCGTTGAACCCCTGCATCGCCGCGATGGCACCAAATTCCGATAGCCATTCCATGATGATGGACTCCTGCTTGGAGGGAGGATGTGGAAAAACGCTGGAGCTCCATCGCCGGCAAGCCAGCTCCTACAGAGTGTTGGAGTCGGCCTGCCGCGATGGCCCAGACCTTACTGATAGCCTTTAGGGAACGGATTCGGCTCGATCAGGTCGGACTCGTACACCACTTTGAACTGGCCATCGGGCTGCACTTCACCGATGCGGGTCTTGCTCCACAGGTGATGGTTTTCATGCACTTTGACGTAGCCTTCAGGCGCGGTTTTCAACTCGATGCCCGGCGAGGCTGCAACCACTTTGTCGACATCGAAGCTGCCGGCTTTTTCCACCGCGGCCTTCCACAACCATGGGCCCAGGTACGCGGCCTGGGTCACGTCGCCGATCACCGAATCCTTGCCGTACTTGGCCTTGAAAGCGTCGACGAAGGCTTTGTTGTTGGGGTTGTCCAGGCTCTGGAAGTACTTCATCGAGGCATAGAAACCGGCCATGTTCTCACCGCCGATGCCCAGCAACTCATCTTCGGTGACCGAGAGCGTGAGCAAGGTCTGCTTGGCCGAATTGACACCCGCCGCATTGAGTTGTTTGTAGAAGGCCACGTTGGAGCCACCCACCACTGCCGCGAACACCACGTCGGGCTTCTTCAACTTGACTTTGTTGATCAGCGAACCGAACTGGGTGTTGCCGAGCGGGTAATAGTCTTCGCCGACCACGGTGCCGTGCAGCACGTTTTCAATGTGCTTGCGGGCAATCTTCATCGAGGTGCGTGGCCAGATATAGTCCGATCCCACCAGGTAGAAGGTTTTGGCGCCTTTGGTCTTGGCGATCCAGTCGAGGCTGGCGAGGATTTGCTGGGTGGCTTCCTGGCCCGTGTAGATCACGTTCTTCGACTGCTCCAGCCCCTCGTAGAAAGTCGGGTAGTAGAGCAGGCCGTTTTCTTTCTCGAAGATCGGCAGCACAGCCTTGCGCGACGCCGAGGTCCAGCAGCCGAACACCGTGGCCACCTTGTCGTTGACCAGAAGCTTCTTGGCCTTCTCGGCGAAGGTCGGCCAGTCGGAGGCGCCGTCTTCTTGGATCACCTTGATCTGCCGACCGAGGATGCCGCCTGAAGCGTTGATCTGCTCGATGGCCAGGCGTTCGGCCTGGATCGAACCGGTCTCGGAAATCGCCATGGTGCCGGTGGCCGAGTGCAACTGGCCGACCGTGACTTCAGTGGCGGTCACCGCCAGGCCGGTGCTATTGGCCTCGTCGGCCCATACACCCTGGCTGAACACACTGGCAGCCAATAGCGACAGGGCCGCCGCCCCCAGCGCCAGGCGGCGCGGCAACAGGCCTTTGGTCCGGATCAATCGTGGTTCCATGCTGCTACTCCTCTGCGGTGACGCTGACAGCTCGCCTTGGGGCGGCCGGCAACGGTGGTGGCATCAGCATGGCGGCGCGGATCGGCGACGGGTATACGCAGCCTGACGTAAGCGCATACGTCATTTGACGTAGGGAAAAATGCACCAAGGCGGCGCAGGCTATCGCTCCAGGCCCCGCCTGAACGGCACTGCGCGGACGCGCGCGCAGGCAACAGTTGGCGCGGCAAGACGGCGCGGTGCAGGGCATGAAAATTGCTCGGCTATCCGCCACGGGCACACCCGCCAGGCACGGAGCGCCTTGACCCCAGGAGTCTTTCGCCGTGCTTCCACCTGGCACCCAGCGCATCGCCAAGATCCGTCGCGACTACAACAGCTGGGTCGCCGACGAAACCATGGAAGACTACGCCCTGCGTTACACACCAAAGTCCTTTCGCAGATGGTCGGAGCTGCGCATCGCCAACACCGCCCTGGGTGCGGTGTCGTTCCTGGCCCTAGAGGCGATTGGCGGGGTGCTGGCCCTGAGCTACGGCTTCACCAACACCTTCTGGGCGATCCTCGCCGTGAGCCTGATCATCTTCCTCACCGGCCTGCCCGTCAGCTACTACGCCGCCCGCTACGGCGTCGATATGGACCTGTTGACCCGAGGTGCCGGCTTCGGCTACATCGGCTCGACCATCACCTCACTGATCTACGCCAGCTTCACCTTTCTGTTCTTCGCCCTGGAAGCAGCGATCATGGCCCTGGCCTTGGAGCTGTACTTCCATATCCCATTGGCCTTTGCTTATGTGATCTGCTCTGTGCTGGTGATCCCCCTGGTGGCCTATGGGGTGACCCTGATCAGCCGCCTGCAACTCTGGACCCAGCCGTTGTGGCTGGTGCTGCTGGTGCTGCCCTATCTGTTTGTGCTGCTGAAAAACCCCGAGGCCTTCAGCGACTGGACCAGTTTCCAGGGCCGTGATGCCAGCGGCGACTTCAATCTGCTGGCGTTTTGCGCTGCCTGTACCGTGGCCCTGTCCCTGGTGACGCAGATCGGCGAACAGGTCGACTACCTGCGCTTCCTGCCGGAAAAAACCGCGTCCAACCGCAAGCGCTGGTGGGCCGCCCTGCTCTGCGCCGGCCCCGGCTGGATCCTGCCCGGCGCCCTGAAAATGTTCGCTGGCGCCTTCCTGGCGTTTCTCGCCCTGCAACACGAGATCCCCATCGAGCGCGCTACGGAGCCGACCCAGATGTACCTGGTGGCCTTCGGTTATGTGTTCGCCTCGCCGGAATGGGCCCTGGCGGCCATGGTGCTGTTCGTCTTCGTCTCGCAGATGAAGATCAACCTGACCAACGCCTACGCCGGCTCCCTGGCCTGGTCGAACTTTTTCGCCCGGGTCACCCACAGTCACCCCGGCCGCGTAGTTTGGCTGGTGTTCAATGTGGCGATTGCCCTGATGCTGATGGAGCTGGGGGTATTCGACGTCATTGACCAGGTGCTCGGTCTCTACGCCAACATCGCCATCGCCTGGATCGGCTCGGTGGTCGCCGACCTGGTGATCAACAAACCCTTGGGGTTGTCACCGAAATACATCGAGTTCAAGCGCGCTCACCTCTACGACATCAACCCGGTGGGCGTCGGCTCCATGCTGATTGCCTCGCTGCTGTCGGTCCTCGCCCACTTCGGTCTATTTGGTGCGCTGGCCCAGGCCGCCCCGCCCTTCGTCGCCCTCGGCACCTCGCTGGTCATGACCCCGCTGCTGGCCTGGGCCACACGCAGCCGCTATTACATTGCCCGCACCCGCGATCCGCTACTGCTGCAACCGGTGGCACCGAGCACGCTGATCACCTGCGGCCTGTGCAGCAACCCGTTCGAAACCGCCGACATGGCTTTCTGTCCGGCCTACAGCACGCCTATCTGCTCACTTTGCTGTTCGCTGGACGCGCGTTGCGGAGATCGCTGCAAACCTCACGGGCGTCTATCGGCGCAGTTCGAAGCGCTGTTGCATTGGTTGCTGCCCAATGCAACGGTGCCACGCCTGCACACCCGGCTAGTGCATTACCTGGGCCTGCTGCTCGCGCTGATCCTGATGCTCAGCGGCGCTCTGGCGCTGATCTATGGCCAGGCCTCCCAGGGGCTGCCCCACTCGCCGCAAGCCCAGGCGACGCTGTACCAGGCATTTTTCCAGGCCTTCCTGACGCTCTCGGTACTGGCGGCCATCCTCGCCTGGTGGGTCGTTCTGACGCGGGAAAGCCGCCGCGTGGCCCAGGAAGAATCGGACCGCCAGACCCTGCTGCTGATGCAGGAAATCGAAGCCCACCGCTTGACCGACCAGGCCCTGCAAGATGCCAAGGAGGCTTCCGAGGCGGCCAACGCGGCCAAGAGTCGCTACGTCACCGGACTGTCCCACGAACTGCGTACGCCGTTGAACAGCATCCTCGGTTTTACCCAGATCCTGCAGCGCGACGCGGCCATGCCGGAGCAGCATCAGGATGCCCTGGCGACCATCCTGCGCAGCGGCTCGCACCTGCTGTCGCTGATCGACGGCCTGCTCGATGTGGCCAAGATCGAGGCTGGCAAATTGCGCCTGGAGCCGACGGAAATCCCCTTCCCGGAACTGATCCACGATCTGGAGCTGATGTTCACCCCACAAGCACGGGACAAAGGGTTGCGCTTTCGCCTAGAGCTGATCGGCAAGATGCCGGCGGTGGTGCGAGGTGACGAAAAGCGCGTCCGGCAGATCCTCATCAACCTGTTGGGCAATGCGGTCAACTTCACCGACAGCGGCGAAGTCTGCCTGCGGGTCAGTTACATGCGCGAGACGGCAACCTTCGACATCATCGACACGGGTATCGGCATCGACCCCGAGCACATCGAGCGAATCTTCCAGCCTTTCGAACGCGGTGATCTGATGCGCCAGGACAAGGGCGTTGGCCTGGGCCTGACCATTACCCGCATGCTCACCTCGCTGATGGGCGGCGAGTTGCAGGTCAAGAGTCAGCAGGACAAGGGCACCTGTTTCCAGGTGCGCCTGTTTCTCTCGCAAGTACGGGTGCCGCAAGCGGTGATCCATGTCGAACACGACATCATCGGCTACCAGGGGCCGCGGCGTCTGGTGCTGGTAGTGGACGACCATGTGGACCATCGCAAGGTCCTCAGCGGCATGCTTACGCCCCTGGGCTTTGAAGTGGTCCAGGCCAGCAACGGCCAGGAAGCTATTCGCCAGGTCGCCCTGCTGGGGCCGGACCTGATTCTCATGGACCTGTCGATGCCGACGATGGATGGCTGGGAAACCAGCCGGCTGATCCGTCGCAATGCGTTGTCCACGGCACCGATCATCGTGATATCGGCCAATGCCTTTAACGACGAGCGCGAGCGCAGCCTGGCCAGTGTCTGCAACGACTACCTTGCCAAGCCGGTACACACCCCGGAGCTGCTTGAGCGGATCCAGAAACAGCTCGACCTGCGCTGGCTGCGCCGCGAAAAACCAGCCCCTGCGACATTCCCCGAACCGGGGATATTGCCCTCACAGCCTGACCTCATCGCCCTCGGCGAACTCAGCGCCATCGGCTACGTACGCGGTCTGCACGAAAAACTCGACGCCATCCAGGCCGAGACGCCAGCCACCGCCCCTTTCATCAGCTCGCTACGCAAGCTGCTGAAAAATTTTCGCCTGGACGAAATCAACCGCGCCCTCAAGGAGGCAGAAGATGAATGCACTGACCACAGTCGCTGAACCCGGTGTCGTGTTGATTGTGGACGACACCCCGGACAACCTCGCCATGCTCTCCGACGCCCTCAACGATGCCGGCTACATGGTGCTGGTGGCCCTCGACGGGCTCAGCGCCCTGAACCGCATCGAACGCCGGCGTCCAGACCTGATCCTGCTGGATGCGATGATGCCGGGCCTGGACGGCTTCGAGACCTGCCGGCGGATCAAGGAGCAACCGGCCAACGCCGATATTCCAGTGCTGTTCATGACCGCGCTGACGGAAAGCAGGCATGTGGTCCAGGGCTTTGAAGTGGGTGGCAGCGACTACGTGACCAAGCCGATCCAGACCGACGAAGTGCTGGCCCGGGTCGCCGCGCACCTGCGCACCTCGCGCATCCTGCTGTCGGCCCGAGCGGCGTCACAGCCAGCCCCGCCGAGCCTGGACGACGAGCCGGCGCACAGGGTGCTGTCAGCACGCTTTCAGCTCACCGGTCGGGAGGTCGAGGTTCTGCGCTGGGTGGCCTGCGGCAAGACCAACCGCGACATCGGCACCATTCTTGATCTGAGCCCACGCACCGTGAACAAACATCTGGAACATGTGTATGTGAAGTTAGGTGTAGAAACACGCACAGCAGCGACCTCTGTGGCCTTGTCGGCCATGACCGATTCTCGCAACAGTGCTTCAAGGTAAGCCACGATAACCGGACGTATTGTTGGATGAGCACTGGGGCCGTTTTCGTCCATGACAGAACCTGGTGGATGAAGCAGGAACGTTGGAAACGACTCTGGATTTTCAGCCCTGCCATCCAGGCAATGCGGGGGTATTTTTTAGGCATGAAAAAGCCCAACCTTTTCAGATTGGGCTAAGTCATTGAAAAATATGGTCGGGACGGAGTGATTCGAACACTCGACCCCTAGCACCCCATGCTAGTGCGCTACCGGACTGCGCTACGCCCCGACTAGGCGTGAATCTTGTTCCGCTTCTCAACGGAACGCTCAGGAATATATCGCAAGCTTTTGAAAACTGGAAGTATTTAAAGCAGAAATTTTATTTCTTGAGCACCACCAGCACATCTTCAAGCTCGGCGATCATCTGGCGGATCATTTGTTTGTACTGGGTTGTATCGTCCTTGGCCTCATCACCGGAGAGGCGCAGGCGTGCGCCGCCGATGGTGAACCCCTGATCGTAAAGCAGCGCGCGGATCTGCCGGATCATCAGCACGTCTTGTCGCTGATAATACCGGCGGTTTCCGCGGCGCTTGACCGGGTTGAGTTGAGGAAACTCCTGCTCCCAATAGCGCAGCACGTGCGGTTTTACCGCACACAGCTCGCTGACTTCACCAATGGTGAAGTAGCGTTTGCCCGGGATGACGGGTAGTTCGTCGTTATGACTTGGTTCCAGCATAAGCCTCAACTCGGGCCTTCAACTTCTGCCCTGGACGAAAGGTGACCACACGGCGAGCCGTGATCGGGATTTCTTCTCCCGTTTTCGGATTGCGGCCAGGCCGCTGGCGTTTGTCCCGAAGGTCGAAATTGCCGAAACCGGACAATTTGACCTGTTCGTTGTCTTCCAGAGCGTGCCTGATTTCTTCGAAAAACAGTTCGACCAATTCTTTGGCCTCCCGTTTATTCAGGCCCAGCTCCTCATACAGACGTTCCGCCATCTCAGCTTTCGTCAGAGCCCCCATACGTCACTTCCTTAACGTGGCGTTCAACCTGTTTTCGAGCGAGGTGAGGATATTCTGCGTTGCGGTATTCACCTCATCGTCATTAAGAGTGCGCGATGGATGCTGCCAGGTCAAGCCAACTGCAAGGCTTTTTCTATGCGGATCAATGCCTTTACCCTGATACACGTCAAATAGCCTGAGGTCCGTCAGCCATTCGCCTGCATTTTCACGTATTACCTCCAGCACGGCGCTGGATGCAACGTCGCGATCGGCCAGCAACGCAAGGTCACGACGCACTTCAGGAAAGCGCGATAACTCCTGGAATTTCGGCATTTTCCCTTGGGCCACTTCGGCCAGCACCAGCTCGAAAACGAAGACTGGACGATCGAGGCCCAGGGTTTTCGACAGTTCCGGGTGGATGGCGCCGACATAGCCGACTTCACGCCCGTCTCGCTCGATGCGTGCGGTCTGCCCTGGGTGCAGCGCCGGGTGCTTGCCTGGTACGAAAGTGAATGCGTCGAGCGCGCCGGCGAAGCCCAGCACCGCTTCCACGTCAGCCTTGACGTCGAAGAAATCGACGACATCGCGACCTTGCGCCCAGCCTTCCGGCAAGCGACTGCCGCAGACGACACCGGCCAGCATCGGCTCTTGCTTCAAGCCGTCCAGTTGACCGACGAAGCGCAGGCCGCTTTCGAACAGACGAACGCGATCCTGCTGGCGGTTGAGGTTGTGCTGCAGCGACTTGACCAAACCAGGCCACAGCGACGAGCGCATGGCCGCCATGTCGTTGGAGATCGGGTTGGCCAGCAACAGCGGCTCGACACCGGGGCTGAACAGCTCGAACTGGCGTGGATCGATGAAGCTGTAGGTGATCGCTTCCTGATAACCACGGGCCACCAGCAGGCGACGCAGTTCCGGCAGATCGCTGCGGGCTTCGGCCTTGGCTTGCGGGGCCAGGCGCGCTTGCGGGTAGCGAACCGGCAGACGGTTATAGCCATACAGGCGAGCCAGTTCTTCGATCAGGTCGACTTCCAGGCTGATATCGAAGCGATGGCTTGGCACTTCGACGCGCCACTGCCCTGCCCCATCGGCGCTGATGTTCAGGCCGAGGGCGCTGAGCAGGCGTTCGACTTCAGCGGCGTCCATTTCCATACCCAGCATCTGGGTGATGCGCTGGGCACGCAGGTTGACCGGTGCGATCTTGGGCAGGTGCTGTTCGCTGACGGTCTCGATGATCGGGCCGGCTTCGCCGCCAGTGATCTCCAGCAGCAGGCCAGTGGCGCGCTCCATGGCTTCACGGGCCAGCTGCCAGTCCACGCCACGCTCGTAGCGGTGCGAGGCGTCGGTGTGCAGGCCATAGGAACGCGCCTTGCCAGCGACGGCGATCTGGTCGAAGAACGCGCTTTCCAGGAATACATCGCGGGTCGTGGCGGATACGCCACTGTGCTCGCCGCCCATTACGCCAGCAATCGCCAAGGCGCGGGTGTGGTCGGCAATCACCAGGGTGTCGCTGCGCAGGGTCACTTCCTGACCGTCGAGCAGCACCAGCTTTTCACCCTCTTCGGCCATGCGCACGCGGATGCCGCCATTGATTTCGGCGAGATCGAACGCATGCAGCGGTTGACCCAGCTCCAGCATCACATAGTTGGTGATGTCGACGGCGGCGTCGATGCTGCGCACGTCGGCGCGACGCAGGCGCTCGACCATCCACAGCGGTGTTGGCTTGGACAGGTCGACGTTACGGATCACGCGACCCAGGTAACGCGGGCATGCCGCCGGCGCCAGGACGTCAATCGAACGCACTTCGTCATGCACCGCCGGCACGGCCGCGACCACCGGACGCGTCACGGGGGCGGCATACAACGCACCGACTTCGCGGGCCAGGCCGGCCAGGGACAGGCAGTCGCCACGGTTCGGCGTCAGGTCGACCTCGATGCTCGCATCGTCCAGGCCCAGGTACTCACGGATGTCCTGGCCCACCGGCGCATCAACCGGCAGTTCCATCAGGCCATCGTTGCCTTCGCCGATCTGCAGTTCGGCCTGGGAGCACAACATGCCGTTGGACTCGACGCCACGCAGCTTGGCTTTCTTGATCTTGAAGTCGCCCGGCAGTTCGGCACCGATCATGGCGAACGGGATCTTCAGGCCTGGACGCACGTTAGGTGCGCCGCAGACCACCTGGAAAGTCTCCGCGCCATTGCTGACCTGGCAAACCCGCAATTTGTCAGCGTCCGGGTGCTGCTCGGTGCTCAATACCTCACCCACCACTACGCCGCTGAATTCGCCGGCGGCCGGCGTGACGCTATCGACCTCAAGACCGGCCATCGACAGGCGAGCAACCAGCTCGTCCCGACTTACCTGCGGGCTTACCCAGCCGCGCAGCCATTGTTCACTGAATTTCATCCTGTTCTCCTAATAAATTCGTTACCACGACCTAGCGAAATTGCGCAAGGAACCGCAAGTCGTTGTCGAAGAACAGGCGCAAGTCATTCACACCGTAACGCAGCATGGCCAGGCGCTCGACGCCCATGCCGAAAGCAAAGCCCGAGAACTCTTCCGGATCGATCCCGGACATACGCAGCACGTTCGGATGAACCATGCCGCAGCCCATGACTTCCAGCCAGCCAGTCTGCTTGCAGACGCGGCAGCCTTTGCCGCTGCACATCACGCATTCCATGTCGACTTCAGCGGAGGGCTCGGTGAACGGGAAGTACGAAGGGCGGAAACGCACCGCCAGTTCTTTTTCGAAGAACACCCGCAGGAACTCTTCGATCGTGCCTTTCAGGTCGGCGAAATTGATGTCGCGATCAACCAGCAGGCCTTCGACCTGGTGGAACATCGGCGAGTGGGTGATATCGGAGTCGCTGCGGTACACACGGCCTGGGCAGACGATGCGGATCGGCGGCTGCTGCGATTCCATGGTGCGGACCTGTACCGGCGAGGTATGGGTGCGCAACAGCATGTTCGCATTGAAATAGAAGGTGTCATGCATCGACCGGGCCGGGTGATGGCCTGGGATGTTGAGTGCCTCGAAGTTGTGGTAGTCGTCTTCGACCTCAGGGCCTTCGGCAATGCCGTAGCCGATGTGGGTGAAGAACTGCTCGATGCGTTCCAGGGTCCGGGTCACCGGATGCAAGCCACCGGAAGTCTGGCCACGGCCAGGCAGAGTCACGTCGATGGACTCGGCGGCGAGCTTGGCAGCCAGATCCGCCTCCTCGAACAACGCCTTGCGCGCATTGAGGACTTCTGTGACACGCTCCTTGGCAACGTTGATCAGCGCACCGACCTGCGGACGCTCTTCGGCTGGCAGGTTCCCCAGGGTCTTCATCACCTGAGTCAACTCGCCCTTCTTGCCAAGGTAGTGAACCCGGATTTGCTCCAGGGCATTGATATCTTCAGCGCTTTGCACAGCCTCTAGTGCTTGAGCGACCAGCGCGTCCAGGTTTTCCATGTACAGACTCCAGATACAAAATAGGGGAAGAGCTTTAAGGCTCTTCCCCTATTTATGACGTTTGGCACCTGGGCCCACAGAGGTGGGCCCTGGTGACTGCCGGGGGTACTTAAGCCAAGGTGGCTTTAGCTTTCTCGACAATCGCAGCAAACGCCGCTTTTTCGTTCACTGCCAGATCAGCCAGAACCTTACGGTCGATCTCGATGGACGCTTTTTTCAGGCCAGCGATGAAACGGCTGTAGGACAGACCGTTAACACGAGCACCAGCGTTGATACGAGCGATCCACAGAGCGCGGAACTGACGTTTTTTCTGACGACGGTCACGGTAGGCGTATTGGCCTGCCTTGATTACCGCTTGCTTGGCAACACGGAATACGCGGGAGCGCGCGCCGTAGTAGCCTTTAGCAAGTTTCAGAATTTTTTTGTGACGCTTACGGGCAATGACGCCACGCTTTACACGAGCCATGAGTTACTTCCTCTATTCTTGATCCAAAAATTAACGAAGGCGCAGCATGCGCTCGACTTTTGCCACGTCAGACGGATGCAGCAAGCTGCTACCGCGCAGTTGACGCTTACGCTTGGTCGACATTTTGGTCAGGATGTGGCTCTTGAAAGCGTGCTTGTGCTTGATACCGTTAGCAGTTTTCAGAAACCGCTTAGCAGCACCACTTTTGGTTTTCATCTTTGGCATGTTCGGATACTCCGCATTCAGTTGATAAACATAATCGCAAGGCCTGCCGTGCCCTGGTGATTACTTCTTCTTTTTCGGGGCGATGACCATGATCAGCTGGCGTCCTTCCATCTTAGGATGCTGTTCGACCGAACCGTACTCGAGCAGGTCTTGTTCAACCCGCTTGAGGAGTTCCATCCCCAGCTCCTGGTGGGCCATCTCACGGCCGCGGAATCGCAAGGATACCTTGGCCCTGTCCCCATCACTCAGGAAACGTACCAGGTTGCGCAGTTTTACCTGGTAATCCCCTTCCTCCGTCCCTGGACGAAACTTGATTTCTTTTACCTGAATCTGCTTCTGGTTTTTCTTCGCCGCGGCAATCTGCTTCTTCTTCTCGAAGATCGACTTGCCGTAGTCCATCACCCGGCAAACCGGTGGGACTGCGTCCGCGGAAATTTCTACCAGATCAAGCTTTGCTTCTTCAGCAATACGAAGCGCTTCATCAATCGAGACGATGCCAATCTGCTCGCCGTCAGCGCCAATTAACCGAACCTCGCGTGCCGAGATATTCTCGTTGATCGGGGCTTTCGGTGCAGCTCGTTTATCTTGTCTCATTTCACGCTTAATAATAATTACTCCAAATCTGGGCGACCACGCCGGGAAACCGCTTGCGCGAGGAACTCAGCGAATTCGGCGACGGGCATCGAGCCCAGGTCAGCACCTTCACGAGTACGCACAGCGACAGTCTGCATCTCGACCTCCCGATCTCCAATAACCAAGAGAAAGGGAACCTTGAGCAAAGTATGCTCGCGGATTTTAAAGCCGATCTTTTCATTTCTCAAGTCGGACTTGGCACGAAATC
Source organism: Pseudomonas sp. Pdm06 (assembly GCF_014851795.1). NCBI lineage: Bacteria > Pseudomonadati > Pseudomonadota > Gammaproteobacteria > Pseudomonadales > Pseudomonadaceae > Pseudomonas > Pseudomonas sp. Pdm06. Next base: position 686,859 of record NZ_JACVAH010000001.1, on the reverse strand, counting down.
CGCTTTGGTTGAGAGTTTTTTCGACTTCAGCGGCAAAATCTGCCTGTTTATCAGTGATATTCATGATCACTGCCTGGGTCGGTGCCAGCCACGCAGGGAACGCACCCTCGTAGTGTTCGATCAGAATCCCGACGAAACGCTCGAACGAACCGAGGATCGCGCGGTGAAGCATGACCGGGTGCTTGCGGCTGTTGTCTTCGGACACGTATTCGGCGCCCAGACGGATCGGCAGGTTAAAATCGAGCTGCAGGGTACCACACTGCCAGACGCGACCGAGGCAATCTTTCAGCGAGAACTCGATCTTCGGACCGTAGAAGGCCCCCTCGCCCGGCTGCAGGTCATACGCAAGGCCCGCGCTATCGAGGGCGGCGGCCAGGGCCGCTTCGGCGCGATCCCACAGCTCGTCGGAGCCGACGCGTTTTTCCGGACGAGTGGACAGCTTCATCTCGACCTCGGTGAAGCCGAAGTCCCGGTAGACGTCCATGGTCAGCTTGATGAAGGCGGCGGATTCGGCCTGCATCTGCTCTTCGGTGCAGAAGATGTGCGCATCGTCCTGGGTAAACGCACGCACGCGCATGATGCCATGCAGCGCACCCGACGGCTCGTTGCGGTGGCAGGCACCGAACTCGGCCAGGCGCATTGGCAGCTCGCGGTAGCTTTTCAGGCCCTGGTTGAACACCTGCACGTGGCACGGGCAGTTCATCGGCTTGATGGCGTAGTCGCGGTTTTCCGACTGAGTGGTGAACATGTTGTCGGCGTAGTTGGCCCAGTGCCCGGATTTCTCCCACAGGCTGCGGTCGACCACTTGTGGCGTCTTGATCTCCAGGTAGCCGTTCTCACGCTGGACCTGGCGCATGTACTGCTCGAGCACCTGGTACAGGGTCCAGCCGTTCGGGTGCCAGAACACCATGCCCGGGGACTCTTCCTGGGTATGGAACAGGCCCAGGCGCTTGCCGATCTTGCGGTGATCGCGCTTTTCGGCTTCTTCGATGCGCTGGATGTAGGCCGCCAGTTGCTTCTTGTCCGCCCAGGCAGTGCCGTAGACGCGCTGCAACTGCTCGTTCTTCGCATCGCCACGCCAGTAGGCGCCGGACAGCTTGGTCAGCTTGAAGGATTTGAGGAAACGCGTGTTCGGCACGTGCGGACCGCGGCACATGTCGACGTATTCTTCGTGGTAGTACAGGCCCATGGCCTGCTCGTCCGGCATGTCTTCCACCAGACGCAGCTTGTAGTCCTCGCCACGGGCCTTGAAGACTTCGATGACTTCAGCGCGCGGGGTGACTTTCTTGATGACGTCGTAATCTTTCTCGATCAGCTGCTGCATGCGCTGTTCGATGGCGGCCATGTCGTCCGGCGTGAAAGGACGCTCGAAGGCGATGTCGTAATAGAAGCCTTCGTCGATGACCGGCCCGATGACCATCTTCGCGCTCGGGTACAGTTGCTTGACCGCGTGGCCAACCAAGTGCGCGCAGGAGTGGCGAATGATCTCCAGCCCCTCTTCATCCTTGGGCGTGATGATTTGCAGCGTGGCGTCGCTGTCGATGACGTCACTGGCGTCGACCAGTTTGCCGTTGACCTTGCCAGCCAGGGTCGCCTTGGCCAGGCCCGCGCCGATGGATGCGGCGACCTCGGCTACGGAAACCGGGTGATCGAACGAACGTTGACTGCCGTCGGGAAGAGTAATAGTTGGCATGGCGCCTCCTCTCCTAGTGGTGACCCCTACCAAAGGTCACGTGGGTTGGGATGAGCCAGTACAAGATCCAGTCCAGGCCATTCAATGACGAACGCCTGCCTTACAGCGGCAGGAGCCTTGCGGCCAACCGGGAAAACCGAACCAGAGTGACTGGGATTCAAATCAGGGTTATTCGGACTCTTTGCCACCGGGACGAACGAGCATCCACAGCCTGGAAATAGCCGAGCCCGGCATGCTAGCACAGATGAACGGTCATCGATGCACAAGGCTGTCACAGGAAGGCAAATCGTCTGCTTTTATGCCAGAGTGCTGAACTTGATCGGCCCTAGAGCCCTCGAATCACAGAACATCGACCCAGAAGGAGCATCCCCGCATGCGTCTCAATACCCTGTTCGCCGTAGTCGCCCCCATTGTTCTGCTGCTGCCTTTGAGTGCCCACGCTGACTGGCCGAAGGGCGAGCGGGATAAATACATGGCCCAGTGCACCCAGGCAGCGACCCCGCAGATTGGCGCGGCGGCGGCGAAATCCCACTGCGCCTGTGGCGCCGACGCCATCAAGTCCTACCCGGCGAGTGATATCCAGGCGCTGATGGACAACAAGGCCACCCCCCAATTGCAGCAAAAAGCCCTCGGCGAGATCGCCAAATGCAAGGCCAATGCGCCTGCGAAAAAGTGAATAACTGGAGCCTTTGATGCCGCCCGGGGCTGGTAAAAGGCCAAAAAAAGCGCTTTTTCGTACTATTTATGCAGGTTTTACAGCTTTTTTTATCGTCTTTACTTTCGGCTCAAAGCCTTTAAAACCGGGCCTTTCAGCGGGTAAAGGCGATAAAGTAAACACGACTGATTGGCAAACAGCGCCTGCGGGGGGCTCCCAAATCGAACATTTCGACTATGATACCCGGGTGTGCCCAGTTGGCCTGAGCAGCACAGTACACTGAAAATATATGTTTCTTGGAGATACACCATGTCTAATCGCCAAACCGGCACCGTTAAATGGTTCAACGATGAAAAAGGCTTCGGCTTCATCACTCCTCAAGGTGGCGGTGACGACCTGTTCGTACACTTCAAAGCTATCGAAAGCGACGGTTTCAAAAGCCTGAAAGAAGGCCAGACCGTTTCCTTCGTGGCTGAGAAAGGCCAAAAGGGTATGCAAGCTGCACAGGTTCGCCCAGAGTAATTTCTCGGCGCACAAAAAAACCCCGTCCATGTGACGGGGTTTTTTATGGGCGATCGAAAAGCGTCAATCAGCCACAGTTCACCCGGTTGATCACCAGGTCGGCATCGGTATTGAGGTTCAGGCGATCGGAGCGGTACTCGAGCGTGACCATGTCGTTGGGCTTGAGGATCCGGGCATTCTGCGCGCCGGCGCGGGTACGGGCCTGCTCCAGCAACTGTGGCGAGGCCTTCTTGCCAATGGCGAACTCGGCGGCCTTTGCTTCGCAGCGGCTGTGACCGGTCTCGGCCGCCACAGGTTCGGGGGTCGATTCAGAGGTGCTGCTGCAACCGCTCAAGAACATGGCGGCCAGCAAAGTACTCAATGACGCGAGCTTCCAAGGCATGAAGCCTCCTTTTTTCGATGAATAAACAGAGAACGTGCGACAGCCCAAACGGCGCTTGGTTTCAACACCGCAGGCCTCAGCCAGGGGAAAGCTGGCAGTTTGCCTGAGCCCGTTCCCGCTGTTCAGGCCTGAATCGTGACTGGATATGAACACGGCTCAATAAACGTCAATGTAATCGAAGGGCGGATTGGGCCAGTTGTCCTTCAGCGCGTTGTAGATCTGCATGACCCAGACCTCGTCGCTGGCAGCGACCCGGCCGACGTACCCCGAGCCCTTCGCCCAAGTTTCGAGCCGAAACCGCAAACCATCGATGTCAACGCCACCGACCACACCCGAGGACAAATAGGCAATGCCACCCTTGGTCACGCGCAGTTGGGTATGCTCGTCGTCACTGGCCGAGGCCAGCAACTGACGAACCGCCTCGACGGTCAGGCCATCAGGAGCGTTCAAATCTATCTGCACGGCGAAGCTCCTTTGAAAAATAAAGGAACAAGTGTCGCACAGCCCTCCCCCAATGCCTAAGTCGCAGTGCCAAATCCCGGGCAAAAATGTTTAACTCAGCCTACAGACCTTCAACTCGCGAGCCCGACCATGAGTACCGTCAGTATCGAAGCCACCATCAATGCCAAATGGTCGGAGGGCCACAGTTCCTATAGCCCGGGCAGCCCGGAGGAACTGGCAATCATCTGCATAGAATTGTTGGTGAAAGAGTTGGGGATAGAAGTCGCCCGCAACTTCATCCAGCAGACATTCGAGCGCTACCCGAGCATCGTCGACGCCGTGGATTGAGGTACGCGCCCGCGGGTCCAGCCAGGGGCGCGCTATAGCCAGGCAGATTACTTCAGGCGCGCCAGGCGCTCGGTCAGCAAGTCAAAGAACCCCTGGGCATCGCCGTTTTCCACCCAGAACGCGTTCTTCGGCGCTTTCAGGCCATCGTACCAGTCGACGATGGTCTGCCCGAACGTCGGGCCCTCGCGACTGTCCACCACGACATTGACTGAACGACCAGTGAACAATTGCGGCTTGAGCAGGTAGGCAATCACGGTCGCGTCATGCACCGGCCCGCCCGTCATGCCGTAGTGCTCCATGTCGCCCTTGACGTATTCGTTGAGGATATCGCCCACCAGCTTGCTGGCATTGTTGTTCAGCGCCGCGATCTGCTTCAGGCGCGCCTCGCTGGTGAGAATCTTGTGGGTCACATCCAACGGCAGGTAGGTCAGCTTCACGCCGCTCTTGGCCACCACCTCGGCCGCCTGCGGATCAGCGAACAGATTGAACTCAGCCACCGGGGTGATATTGCCGCCGTTGAAGTGCGCACCGCCCATGATCACCACTTCCTTGATGCCCTGGACAATGTCCGGTTCCTGGACCAACGCCAGCGCCAGGTTGGTCTGCGGCCCCAGCATGGCAATGGTGATGCTGTGGGGCTTGGCCGCCTTCAGCGTGTCGATCAGGTAGTTGACGGCATTGCCTTCGGCGAGCCCCTTCTTCGGCTCGTGCACCGTGACACCCGACAGGCCTTCCTTGCCATGGATGTTTTCTGCGTAGATGGGCGTGCGCATCAAAGGTTTCGGCGCACCGGCATAGACCGGCACGTCTTCGCGCCCCGCCCACTCACGGGTCAGGCGAGCGTTGCGCGAGGTCTTGTCCAGGCGCACATTGCCGGCGACGGTGGTCAGCGCACGGATATGCAGTTCCTCGGGCGACGCCAGGGCGAACAGCAGCGCCACCACGTCGTCGGCGCCTGGGTCGGTGTCGATGATCAGGTCGATCTTTTCCGCCGCCTGGGCGCTCGTTGCAGTGATCAATGACAAAAGCAGCAGACTCCGGATCAGTTGATGCATTTTCTCAGCATAGCGGTGCATGGCGCACTCCTTGTGCAGGGTTGAACAGGGTTAGAACGTCACTCCAGCGACCAGCACGATATTGCAGTACGGCGAGCATTCGCCTGTACGAATGATCGCCCGTGCCTGTCGGCTGATGACCTTGAATTGCTCATGGCTGACCAACGCCCGCTCACCCAACGCCCCCTCGGCATTCAGCGTCTCCAGGGTTGCCAGGGCCAACGGCTGCTTGTCGAGGATCTCCTCGGCCAGGACATGGCTTTCCACCTGCATTTCGCTGAGCACCACCTTCAAGGTGCTGACAAAGTCAGGAATGCCATGGGTCAGGGCCAGGTCAATCAATTCGACCTGGGGCGGCACGGGCAGGCCGGCATCACCGATGACCACCTTGTCGCCATGGCCGAGGGAAGCGATCAGTCGGGACAGTGCCACATTCAATAACGGCGTCTTTTTCATGATTTGAAAGCCTGTACTTCCAGCAACGTGGGGATTGAAGGTTGCGCGCCGGCGCGGGTGACCGACAGCGCGGCAGCGACCTGGCCGAAACGAATCGCATCGACCTCGCTTTTGCCGCTGGCCAAGGCTGCCGCGAAGCCGCCGACAAAGGTATCCCCGGCGGCCGTGGTATCCACGGCCTTGACCCGCGGGGCCGGGAAATGCTCGAAGCTGGCGCCGTTGGCGAACATCAGCCCCTGGGCCCCCAGGGTGACGATCACCTTGCCGGCACCGGCGGCGATCAAATGCGCTGCGGCGGCCTCTGCGGTTTCCAGGGAATCCACCGCCAGCCCGCTCAGCACCGCGGCTTCGCTCTCATTGGGAATCAGGTAGTCGATGCAGGCATACCAGTCGGCGGGCAACGCATGGGAAGCCGGCGCCGGGTTGAGGATGACGATTTTGCCCAACTCCCGCCCGCGCTTGAGGGCATGGCCGACGGTGGCATCCGGCACTTCGAGCTGGCAGATGATGACATCGGCGCTTTGCAGTACCTCATCGACACCGTCCAGGACCTCGGCGGTGAGCGCTCCGTTGGCACCGGCGACGATAACGATCGCATTCTGGCTGTTGTCGTCGACGACAATCAGTGCCACGCCGCTGGAACCCTGCTCCACGCGGACCGCCTGGCAGTCGATGCCCTCGGCCAGCAACGCGCCGCGTAATTGTTCGCCATAGGCATCGTCGCCCACGCAGCCGACCATCGACACCTGCGCCCCCAGGCGCGCGGCGGCTACCGCCTGGTTGGCGCCCTTGCCCCCCGGGATGGTCGCGAACGACTCGCCGATCAGCGTTTCACCGCCACGGGGCAAGCGCGGCGCCCGGGTCACCAGGTCCATATTCAGACTGCCTATTACCACTACTTTTGCTGGCATACATCACTACTCATCAATTCGGTTCAGCGGTATTGGGCGAATGTACCGGACAGCGGTGCAGTCGACTCTCGCAAGACAATACTCGGCGTCACGATCCGCTGGTCGGTGGCAAGGCCCGGCGTAGCGATACGCCGCAGCAGCACTTCGGCCGCCATCTCCCCGAGCTGCAGGATCGACTGCCCCACCGTGGTCAACGCCGGGTAGACATAGCGGCTCATCTGGATGTCATCGAAACCGATGACCGACAGTTCGCTGGGCACGCGCACATTGCGTTCAGCCGCGGCGCGCAGTACACCGATGCCGATCATGTCGTTGGCCGCGAAGATCGCGCTGGGCGGCAGCTGTTCAAGCAGTTGCGCAGCGGCGCGGTAACCGCCGGTACTGGTGAAATCGCTTTCGAGCATGCGCTCGACGGGCAGCTCGATCCCGGCCTCTTTCAGCGCCCGGCAGTAACCGGCCAGGCGCATCTGCGCCACGCTGGTATCGGCCGGGCCGCCGATGAAGGCGATGTCGTGGTGACCCAACTCCAGCAGGTGCCGGGTCGCCAGGTAGGCGCCGTATTCATGATCGATGCGCACCAGGTCCGCGTCGACGCCATCGAGCCCGCGGTCGACGATCACCATGGGCGTGCGCACGCTGGCCAGGCCCTCGGCCAGGCCGACATCGCCTCCGGCGGACGCGAAGATCAGGCCATCGATGCGTTTTTCCAGCAGCACCCGCAGGTAGCTGCGTTGCTTGTCCGGGTTGTCGTCGGAGTTGCACAGGATCACGCAATAGCCGTTGCGCTCACAGTAATCCTCGATACCCCGGGCCAACTCGGCAAAGTAAGGGTTGAGGCTGTTGGGCACCAACAGGCCGATGGTCGCCGTGGTCTTGGCCTTGAGCGACCGGGCCACGGCACTGGGCACATAGTCCAGGCGCTCGATGGCCGCCTCGACCTTGAGTCGCACTTCTTCGCTGACCGGCCGCGTCTTGTTAACCACGTGGGACACGGTGGTGTAGGAAATCCCCGCGAGCGCTGCTACATCCTTGATCGTCGCCATGGTTCAGCCCCGCCGACTGGCGCGCTGACTGCGATAGGTATCGAGCACGACCGCCACCACGATCACCGCACCGGTGATGATGCGCTTGGTCGGCTCGGTAGCGCCGATCTGTGCCAGACCCGCCGCCAGCACGGAGATGATCAACACGCCAAAGAAGGTACTGATGACCGAGCCTCGCCCACCCATCAGGCTGGTACCGCCGATGACCACCGCCGCGATCACCTGCAGTTCCAGCCCCGAGCCAGCGTTCGGGTCCGCGGCCTCCAGGCGGGAAATCTGGAACAACGCCGCCACGCCGGCCAGCAAGCCCATCAGGCTGAACACCAGGATCTTGTAGGGCTTTGGATTGATGCCGGCCAGGCGCACGGCTTCTTCATTGGTGCCGATGCCGATCAGGTAGCGACCGAACACCGTGCGGGTCAGCACCGCCTGGGCAATGAAGATCACCAGCAAGGCGATGATGAACGAAGGCGAGATACCAAAGGCGATGGGGTTGGACAGCCAGGCGAACGAGTCGCCGATGTAGGCGGTCCGGGAACCGGTCATCTGGTACGCCAGGCCCCGGGCCATTTCCAGCACGCCGAGGGAGACGATGAACGATGGAATCCGCCACGCAACGGTGATCGAACCGGTGACCGTACCCGCCAGCGCTGCCACGGCCATGCCGAGCAAGGCCGACGGCCAGACGCTCCAGCCCCAGCCGAGCACGGCCACACTGACCGTCGAGGCCGCCAGTGCCAGCACCGAGCCTACCGACAGGTCGATGCCGCCGATGATCAGGATGAACGTCATGCCGACCGCCAGCACCATCAGGTCGGGAATCTGGTTGGCCAAGGTGCTGAACGTGTCATAGGACAGGAAATGGCTGCTCAGGGTTGAGAACAGCGCGACCATGGCCAGCAGTGCGCCGGCCAGGCCCAGGTAGGTCCCGAGGCCATAGAAGTTGCCACTCGATTTGCCGACGGCAGATGCGGTTTTCATGAAAAATCCCTAGGCGCTGCTTCGTTGAGCAACGCATCACGTTTCTGGTAGCCGGCGAATGCGGCGGCAAGCAAGTCATCCTGGGTCCAGCTGTCGCGCTCGAAGGTGTCGATCAGGCGCCCGGCGGACAGCACGCCGATTCGGTCGCAGATCAACATCAGTTCCCGCAGATCACTGGACACCACGACCAGCGCCTTGCCCTGGCGAGTCAACTCGCCGAGCAGCGCATAAATGTCGAATTTGGCGCCGACGTCGATGCCACGGGTCGGCTCGTCGAACAGCATGACCGCGCAATCGCGTTCGAGCCAACGACCGATCACGACTTTCTGCTGGTTGCCGCCCGACAGCTCGGACACCAACTGGGTCGGGCTGGAACTGCGGATGCGCATGGCATCGACCTGGCGCTGCGCCAAGGCCAGTTCGGCGCTGCCGTTGACCAGGCCAGCGCTGGAAATCTCCGGCATGTTACCCAGGGCAATGTTGGCGGCGATGGACTGCGTCAGCAGCAAGCCTTCGCCCTTGCGGTCTTCGGTGATCAACGCGATGCCATGGGCCACCGCATCGGACGGCGAGCGAATGCTCACCACCCGGGCCGGCGAACCCAGCGCCACCGTGCCGCTGTCGGCCGGATCGGCACCGAAGATCAGCCGCAACAGTTCGGTGCGCCCTGCCCCGATCAGGCCGGAGATGCCGAAGATCTCGCCACTGCGGACTTCGAAGGACACGTCGCGGACCTTGTCGGAACGGGTCAGGCCTTTAACGGTCAACGCCGGCGCGCCGATCTGGCGAGGGCCAAGGTCGATATGCTCGCCCAGCTCCCGGCCGACCATCAGGGTCACCAGTTGCTCGCTGTCGTAGTTGGCCATCGGCTCGACGCAGACCAGGTTGCCATCGCGCAGTACCGCAATGCGCTGGGCGACCCGCGCCAGTTCTTCGAGACGATGGGAAATGTAGATGATCGACACGCCACGCGCCTGCAAGCGGGTGATCTGCTCAAAGAGCATTTCGACTTCGCGGGCCGTCAGCATGGCGGTCGGTTCATCGAGAATCAGCACATGGCAATCGCCAATCAGGTTGCGGGCGATCTCGACCATCTGTTGGTGACCGATCCCCAGCTCGCCGACCAGCGTGTCGGGATCGATCGCATCGAGCCCCACCTGGGCCATGGCCTCGATGGCCGCCTTGCGCAATTGCTTGCGACTGATCCAGCCGCCGTGGCTGGGCAGGTTGTCGAGGAACAGGTTTTCAGCCACGGACAGGGTCGGCAGCAGGTTGAGTTCCTGCATCACCATGCGCACGCCCAGCTCTTCAGCCTGGGTCCGGCTGCCAGGACGATAATCCTGCCCCTGAAATTGCATCTGCCCGGTCGTCGGCGTCACCAGCCCGCCGATGATCTTGGACAGGGTGCTTTTGCCGGCGCCATTTTCACCGGTCAGCGCCAGCACTTCACCGCGCATCAACGTCAGGTTGATATCGGTCAGTACCGGCTGGGCATAGGTCTTGCCGATACCGCTGACGCACAGGACAGCGTTCGGGTCGCGAACGGACATAACAAACTCTCCAATGCGCTCGCCCGGATGGGCGAGCACCGTTGTGGCGCCAGGATTACGGCTTGGTCACCAGCTCGACCGGAGTTTCGATAACGCCGTTGGTACCGCTGTCGACTTTTTCGCCCTTGAGCATCTTCAGCGCTGTTTCGATGCCGAACACGGCCTGCTTGGCGGCGAACTGGTCGGCAGTCGCCAGGACACGACCGTCCTTGAGCATTGGCTTGATGGCATTGATGTTGTCGTAGCCGACCACCTGTACTTTGCCCGCCTTGCCCGCCGCGCGCACGGCCGATACGGCACCGACCGCCATGCTGTCGTTACCGGCCAGCAGTGCCTTGATGTTCGGGTATTCGCTGAGCATCGACGCGGCAACCTGGTTGCCCTTGTTGATTTCCCAGTCGCCGGATTGCAGGGACACGACCTTGACCTGCGCCGCCTCCATCGCATCCTTGAAGCCCGCGGTGCGTGCCTGGGCGTTGGTGGTGGTGGAGACACCTTCGATGATGCCGACTTCGTCACCGGCCTTGAGTTGCTTGGCCAGGTATTCGCCCACCAGTCGCGCGCCCTTGCGGTTATCAGGGCCTACGAACGGTACGTTGATGTTCTTGCTCTTGACCACGGCCGGATCGAGTTGGTTATCGATGTTGATGACCGTGATGCCGGCATCCACGGCTTTCTTGATCACCGGCACCATGGCCTTGGAGTCCGCTGGCGCGATGATCAGGGCATCGACCTTGGACACGATCATCTGCTCGACGATGCGGATCTGGTTGGCGGTGTCGGTTTCATCCTTGATCCCGTTGGAGATCAGGTCGAAATCGGCGGAGTGTTCCTTCTGATAAGCCTTGGCGCCGTCTTCCATGGTCAGGAAGAATTCGTTGGCCAGGGATTTCATGACCAGGGCAACCTTGGGCTTTTCTGCGGTCTGGGCGAATGCCGAGGAGATAGGCAGCGCAGCGGATGCGGCCGCGAGCATGGCAACAGCGAGAAGGCGTCCAGCGAATGGCAACTTCATGGGTTCACTCCGATCTTATGATTATTGTGAGCAAATCAATGCACGGAACGCCGCGCAAACGTTTGCGTGAAGTGAACTATGGTAAGGCTTCGCAGATTTGTCAACGTTGCGGTTTGACCCGCAACGTCGAAACTCAGACCGTCGTATTGACCACCGAACCCGAACCGCTGCCCTTGGACAACTCCGTGACCAGGTGGCCGGTGACTTCCAGCAAAGCGCCACTGGTATCGGCGATCTGCCCCTGGACTGCCATGACCGCAGAAGCCTTGGCTTCCTCCGTGGCATAGTCGCGCGCCTCTGCGGCGGCCAGTTGCTGTTGCTGCTCCCTGAGCTGCTGCTGAAGTTCTTGCATCCGCTTGAGCAGCACCTGGACCGCCACGCTCTGGGTGCTGCCACCCTCCTGCGCCTGGTCGGTTGCTTCAGCGCCAGCGCCCATGCCCGTGCGGACCTTGCCCGAGGTTTGCGTTGTACCCAGGGCCTCATCGGCGGCCTGGTCTTCTGCCTCGCTCAAAGCCTTCAGGGTGGCGGCGGATTTTCCGCCGATGGTCACCGCTGCCGCATTGGGAAAGCCGATGGAAAACGACATGTCAAAACTCCATGAAGGGGGGATTCCTACGAAGGTCATCGCCCGCCGAAGTCGTTTCTTTAGCGCCCACTGAAACCCATCGATAGCTTCGTCACCCTGAGCGGCAACGCCTGTGTACATCAGCCGATAAAAAATTCCTTTTTCCCACACCAAAACGAAAAAAGTGCTGTCAGACGATCTTCTTGAATTTTAAGTAGTTGCGTAAATGCCTACGGTTAAATACTGTATGCCCGTACAGCTTAATAAGGATAATCCTGTGGCCACCCCCTCCGCTGCAACTACCCCCTTAGATTCCTATACACGACTCGGCCTCCGGGTCTCGAAAATCATCAACGCCCCCACCGCGCAAAAAGCCAAGGCCGCCCTGATCTTCCGTCTGCCCGACGAGCCGGTGGATGAGTGGGAGCGCCTCCTGGAAGAAATCGACGAGAACGACAACGTGACCCTCGCCTATCGCGACGATGGTGGTGTGCAGGTTTTCTGGGTTGTGCCGAAGGAAGATTGAGCCTGATGAGTGTTCGCTGTTTAGCTTTTTTGCTTGTGTTCATCGCCATGGGCGCACAAGCCGGTGCCCCGCGCACCTTCAACGAAGCCAAGAAAATCGCCTGGAAACTCTATGCCCCACAATCCACCGAGTTCTACTGTGGCTGCAAATACACCGGCAATCGCGTGAACCTGGCCGCCTGCGGTTACGTACCGCGCAAGAATGCCAGCCGTGCCGCCCGCATCGAGTGGGAGCATATCGTCCCGGCCTGGCAGATCGGCCATCAGCGTCAATGTTGGCAAGAAGGTGGCCGCAAAAACTGCACCCGCTATGATCCAGTCTATCAACGGGCCGAGGCCGACCTGCACAACCTGGTGCCGAGCATCGGGGAAGTGAATGGCGATCGCAGCAATTTCAGTTTTGGCTGGTTGCCGGAGCAAAAGGGCCAATACGGCTCATGCCTGACCCAGGTGGATTTCAAGGCCAAGAAGGTCATGCCCCGCCCCTCCATCCGGGGGATGATCGCCCGGACCTATTTCTACATGAGCAAGCAATATGGCCTGCGCCTGTCGAAACAGGACCGGCGTCTGTATGAAGCCTGGGACAAGACCTACCCGGTCGAAAGCTGGGAACGCCAGCGCAACCAGAGCGTGGCGTGCGTCATGGGACGAGGGAACGAGTTCGTGGGACCGGTGGACATGAAGGCCTGCGGTTGACCTCGCACTTGTGAACAGCACAAAACCAACAACTGTGGGAGCGAGCTTGCTCGCGATAGGGACAGGCCAGTCAACACCAACGCTGGCTGATCCACCGCTATCGCGAGCAAGCTTGCTCCCACAGGTTTTGGGGCTTGGCTGACTTTTTGGGCTGCCCGATTATTGAGCCGTCGGGTAATCCACCACCAACGTCTCGATGTTGCGCTTCTTCGCCCGGACCAGGGCGGCCGTGACCTGCTCCTGCTTGGCTTGGGCTTCGGCCTCGGAGCTGAAAGGGCCGACCAGGACGCGCTCCTTGCCGTTCTCCCGCACCACGTTCGACATGAAGCTGTGCTCGATGAGCCAACCGGTCAGGTCGCTGACAGCCTGCGGTGTCTCGCCACGAACCTCGACGGCCCACTGCGGCGCGGCAGCGACGGCCGGTGCGGAGGTGGCGGCGGGTTTCGGCTTCGGTGCTTCGACGTCACGCCCTTCACCGCATCCTGCCAGCACCAATACCGCGATAACCCAAGCCAATTTACGCACAACGTTTCCCCTGGAAGACATGAGACATGGATTTTAGCACCCGTGCCTCTCAAGATCGCCGCAAACAATGCTCAAAACACGAGAATCCTGCCCGGCGTCTCTGTATAGTCGCACCCTGGGAATTAATGCTGCATCTGCACGTCAGAAAGAGGCACCCACATTGTGACACTTAGCACTAATCTATAAGCAGTACCGACATCTGCACTGTCTGAATCAGGTGCCCTATAAAGCAATCAAGGAGAACACCATGCTGATACTCACCCGCAAAGTCGGTGAAAGCATAAACATTGGTGACGACATCACGATCACCATTCTGGGCGTTAGCGGCCAACAAGTACGGATCGGCATCAACGCCCCGAAAAACGTTGCGGTGCATCGTGAAGAGATCTATCAGCGTATTCAGGCCGGCCTTACCGCCCCTGACAAGCCGCAAACTCCCTGAACATTGCAGCAGTCCGCAGCCAGCCCGTTTGCATCGTCGCAATGGCTGGCTAAAGATTCTGGCCGACTGCGCCGCACCCTGCCCCACCCCGCCTTCTTTCGCCCCGCCCGTGAATCGATACTAATGGCATGGCGCTTGGCATGGCTGTCAGACGTTTCGTTTTAATGATGACGAAGCAGGCGTTCGCGGCCGGTCAGCCCAAGCCCACGCCGCGCGCCATGCCTGTGGCGGCGACGACCATCAAGATCAGCAACAAGGCTTCGATGTGGCTGATCCGTGCAAGTCGGCCGGCTTTCGAAGGATCGATCGCCCTCCCTTTGCCCAGTGCCATCCGCCATTTGATCAGGGCAATCATCGGCACGATCTCTAGCAGCAGAATCAGCAGCAGCAACGTCATCTTCAAGTGAAAAAGCGGTTGATGCAGGTAATAGTCCGTGCCTTTTTCATACCCGCCGAAAGCGCGCATCCCCCCGGTCACCAACAGCACCAGGGCCGACAGGCCCCACAGGTTGTCAGCAACCAAGACACCCCGCACCGCGTCCACACCGCCCGCCAGGCGCCGTAGCGCCGTGCCGCGCGTCAGCACCGCCCAGAATCCGAGGGCGAACGCCAGCAGATGAGTTGCCGCAAGAGACCAATGAGCCAACATGGAAGACTCCTGACAGTGGGAACGTCGAATCGACCAGACAGTACTAGCTCATAAAGGAATGGTTGCCAGGCTGAGCACAAAAAAACTGTGGGATCTTCAATGTATGTGATGCCTGTGAACCGCTCAAAAAACTGTGGGAGCGAGCTTGCTCGCGATGGCAATCTTTCATTCAACATTATCGTTGACTGATTCGACGCTATCGCGAGCAAGCTCGCTCCCACAATTGGATGAACACCACTGGCCCTGTGGGAGCGGGCTTGCCCGCGAAGACGGAGGCTTATTCAACATCTCAGTGACAGAGACACCGCTTTCGCGAGCAAGCCCGCTCCCACATAGACCCGGGTGGACTCAGTCCGCCAATCGCCAGGTCGTCCCGCCCTTCCCGTCTTCCAGCACCACGCCCATGGCGGTGAGCTGGTCGCGGATGCGGTCGGATTCGGCCCAATCCTTGTTGGCCCGGGCAGCCAGGCGTGCCTGGATCAATGCGTCCACCTCGGCGGCGTCCACGCGGCCTTCGGCACCGGCCTGCAGGAAGTCATCGGCTTCGAGCTGCAACACACCCAGCACGCTGGCCAGTTCTTTCAGGCGGGCCGCCAGGCCGGCTGCGGCATTGAGATCGCTCTCACGCAGGCGGTTGATCTCACGCACCATCTCGAACAGCACCGCGCAGGCTTCCGGCGTGCCGAAGTCGTCGTTCATCACTTCGGTGAAACGCGCCACGAACGCTTCGCCACCGGCAGGCGGCACGGCGGGCAGGCCCTTCAACGCATGATAGAAACGCTCCAGGGCACCCTTGGCGTCCTTGAGGTTGTCTTCCGAGTAGTTGATGGCACTGCGATAGTGGCTCGACACCAACAAGTAACGCACGACTTCCGGGTGGTACTTATCGAGCACGTCGCGGATGGTGAAGAAGTTGTTCAAGGACTTGGACATCTTCTCGCCGTTGATCCGGATCATGCCGCAATGCATCCAGGCATTGGCGTAGGTCTTGCCGGTGGCCGCTTCGCTCTGGGCGATTTCGTTTTCGTGGTGCGGGAACTCCAGGTCGCTGCCGCCGCCATGAATGTCGAACGTCTCGCCCAGGCAGCAGGTGGACATCACCGAGCATTCGATGTGCCAACCCGGACGCCCGGCGCCCCATGGCGATTCCCAGCTCGGCTCGCCCGGCTTGGCCGCCTTCCACAGCACGAAGTCCAACGGGTCCTGCTTCGACTCGTCGACTTCGATGCGTGCGCCAATGCGCAGGTCTTCGATCTTCTTGCGCGACAGCTTGCCGTAGCCCATGAACTTGGCGACGCGGTAGTACACGTCGCCATTGCCCGGCGCGTAGGCGTAGCCCTTGTCGATCAAGGTCTGGATCATCGCGTGCATGCCCGGAATGTGGTCGGTGGCACGCGGCTCCATGTCCGGCTTCTTGATGTTCAGGCGCGCTTCATCTTCATGCATCGCCGCGATCATGCGCTCGGTCAACGCTTCGAACGACTCGCCGTTCTCGTTGGCGCGGTTGATGATCTTGTCGTCGATGTCAGTGATGTTGCGCACGTAGGTCAGGTCATAACCGCTGAAGCGCAGCCAGCGGGTCACCAGGTCGAAGGCGACCATGCTGCGACCATGGCCGAGGTGGCAGTAGTCGTACACGGTCATCCCGCAGACGTACATGCGCACCTTGTTGCCATCCAGCGGCTTGAAGACTTCTTTGCTCTTGGTGAGCGTGTTGTAGATCGTAAGCACGGTGTTTCCTTAAGACTTGATCACTGGCCCCACGAATCACGCAGGGTCACGGTACGGTTGAATACCGGCTGACCTGGTTTCGAGTCCTTGATATCCGCGACGAAGTAGCCTTCGCGCTCGAACTGGAAACGGTCTTCCGGCTGTGCATTGCCCAGCGAGGGTTCAGCACGACAACCGGTCAGCACTTGCAGTGAGTCAGGGTTGATGTTGTCCAGGAAACTCGCGCTGTCTTCGGCCTTCTCCGGGTTCGGAGAGCGGAACAGGCGATCGTACAGACGCACTTCGCACTCGACGCTGGCAGCAGCCGGCACCCAGTGGACCACGCCCTTGACCTTGCGGCCTTCAGGGTTCTTGCCCAGGGTGTCCGGATCGTACGAGCAACGCAGCTCGACGATGTTGCCGTCGGCGTCCTTGATCGCTTCGTCGGCACGGATCACGTAGCTGCCGCGCAGGCGCACTTCGCCGTTCGGCTCCAGGCGCTTGTAGCCTTTTGGCGGCTCTTCCATGAAGTCATCGCGGTCGATGTAGATTTCACGGGCGAATGGCAGTTTGCGCACGCCGAGTTCTTCTTTTTGCGGATGACGCGGCAGCTCGAGGTTTTCGACCTGGTCTTGCGGGTAGTTGGTGATCACGACCTTCAACGGACGCAACACGCACATGGCGCGCGGGGCATTCGCGTCCAGATCCTGACGGATGCTGAACTCGAGCATGCCGAAATCGACCACACCGTCGGAACGGTTGGTGCCAATCATCTCGCAGAAGTTGCGGATCGACGCCGGCGTGTAGCCACGGCGGCGGAAGCCCGACAGCGTCGACATGCGCGGATCGTCCCAGCCATTGACGTGTTTCTCGTCCACAAGCTGCTTGAGCTTGCGCTTGCTGGTGATGGTGTAGTTCAGGTTCAGACGGCTGAACTCGTACTGACGAGGGCGCGCCGGAACCGGCAGTGCATCGAGGAACCACTCGTACAACGGACGATGGCTTTCGAACTCCAGGGTGCAGATCGAGTGGGTGATGCCCTCGATGGCGTCCGACTGACCATGGGTGAAGTCATAGTTGGGGTAGATGCACCATTTGTCGCCGGTCTGGTGGTGATGGGCATGACGGATGCGGTACATGATCGGGTCGCGCAGGTTCATGTTCGGCGAGGCCATGTCGATCTTGGCACGCAGCACCCGTGCGCCGTCCGGGAACTCACCGGCGCGCATGCGGGCGAACAGGTCCAGGTTCTCTTCCACGCTGCGCTCACGGAACGGGCTGTTCTTGCCCGGCTCGGTCAGGCTGCCGCGGTACTCCTTGGCCTGCTCGGGGGTCAGGTCGCACACGTAGGCGTTGCCGGACTTGATCAGTTCCACCGCCCAGTCGTGCAACTGGTCGAAATATTGCGAGGCGTAGCGCACCTCACCGGACCATTCGAAACCCAGCCACTTGACGTCGCTTTCGATCGCATCGATGTATTCCTGGTCTTCCTTGGCCGGGTTGGTGTCGTCGAAACGCAGGTGCGTGACGCCGCCGAACTCCTGGGCCAGGCCGAAATTCACGCAGATCGACTTGGCATGGCCGATGTGCAGGTAGCCGTTGGGCTCCGGCGGGAAACGAGTGACGATCTGTGTGTGCTTACCCGAGTCCAGGTCCGCCTGGATGATCGGGCGCAGGAAATTGACCGGCACGGCCGGGCCGGTCTTGGAATTCGAGGTAGGGTCGACAGTGGGCTTGCTCATAGGATCCTTGAACGTACAAGTGCGCGGCCGGGTGCGGCCTGATAAATCAAAGCCCGTATCATAGCCGATGCTGTCAAGTACCTGACAGGCCAGGCCGGCAAACGATTGAATTTAATCGACGGCCAGATGAAAAACAGCCTCGAAATTCGTGCCCGGCACGCTAAACTGCCCAACCTGGCCGATTGCAGCCAGACCGGTTGCGGGCGTTTGTGCCCCGAAACCCACGAATTCCTTGAAAGAGTACCGACCATGAGCAAAGTCAAACTGACCACCAACTTCGGTGACATCGTTCTGCAACTGAACGCCGAGAAAGCGCCGCTGACCGTGGCCAACTTCATCGAATACGTCAACGCCGGCCACTACGAAAACACCGTGTTCCACCGCGTCATCGGCAACTTCATGATCCAGGGCGGCGGCTTCGAACCGGGCATGAAGGAAAAGAAAGACAAGCGCCCGAGCATCCAGAACGAAGCCGACAACGGCCTGCCGAACAAAAAATACAGCGTTGCCATGGCCCGTACCATGGAACCGCATTCGGCTTCCGCGCAGTTCTTCATCAACGTGGCCGACAACAGCTTCCTGAACCACAGCGCCAAGACCGTACAGGGCTGGGGCTACGCAGTGTTCGGTGAAGTGACCGAAGGCACCGACGTGGTCGACAAGATCAAGGGCGTCGCCACCACTTCCAAGGCTGGCCACCAGGACGTCCCGGCAGACGACGTGATCATCGAGAAAGCCGAGATCATTGAGTGATATTGCTGATTTCAGACTTGCATCTGGAAGAGGAGCGCCCGGACATCACCCGGGCGTTTCTGGATTTACTCGCCACACGCGCCCGCTCGGCGCAAGCGTTGTACATTCTGGGCGACTTTTTCGAAGCCTGGATCGGCGACGATGCCATGACGCCGTTCCAGCGTTCCATCTGCCAGGCCCTGCGCGAATTGAGCGACAGCGGCACGGCCATCTTCCTGATGCACGGCAATCGCGACTTCATGCTGGGGCAGGCCTTTTGCAAAGCGGCCGGCTGCACCCTGCTCAAGGACCCGAGTGTCGTGCAGCTCAATGGCGAGCCGGTGCTGCTGATGCATGGCGACAGCCTCTGCACCCGCGACGAAGGCTACATGAAGCTGCGGCGCTGGCTGCGCAACCCGGTGACGCTGTTCATCCTGCGGCACCTGCCGCTGGGCAGCCGCCAGAAACTGGCGCGCAAACTGCGCAGCGAAAGCCGCACGCAGACACGCATGAAAGCCAATGACATCGTCGACATCACGCCCGAAGAGATCCCGCGGATCATGCAGCAATACGGCGTGAAGACCCTGGTCCACGGCCACACCCATCGCCCCGCCATCCACAAGCTGCAACTGGGCGAACACGCCGCCCGGCGCATCGTGCTGGGGGATTGGGACAAGCAAGGCTGGGCGTTGCAGGTGGATGAACAGGGGTTTGCACTGGCGCCGTTTGGGTTCGCCCCGCCGCCGCAGCTGCCTGCGCCCCACCCAACCTGAGATCCCCCTGTGGGAGCGAGCTTGCTCGCGATAGCGGTGTTTCAGTCGACATAAAAGTTGACTGTCATGCCGCCATCGCGAGCAAGCTCGCTCCCACATTGAATTGTATTGACCTTTGGATCAATGCCCCGCCGCAGCCGGCCCCGCCTTCGCCGCAAACGGCGGTTTGGCCAGCCACACCAGCACGATCAACCCCATGAATGCCCAACCCAGCAGCGTGAAGTAATCCACGGTGGAGAGCATGTACGCCTGGCTGTTGAGAACCTGCTCAAGCCGGGCATAGGCCGGAGCATTCGCGCCGCCAAGCTGGTTGAGCGCCTCGCGGGTGGCCGGCTCGAAAGTGCTGATGCTTTCGCTCAGGTAGGCGTGATGCTGGTCGGCCCGGCGGATCCAGATCCAGGTGGTCAACGATGCGGCAAAGCTGCCGCCCAGGGTCCGCAGGAACGTCGCCAGCCCCGCGCCGTCGGCAATCTGGTGCGGCGGCAGGTCCGACATCAGGATGCTCAGGGTCGGCATGAAGAACAGCGCCACGCCGATGCCCATGAACAACTGCACCAAGGCAATGTGCTGGAAATCCACCTCGTTGGTGAACCCGGCGCGCATGAAGCAGCTCAGGCCGATGGCCAGGAACGCCAGCCCCGCCAGCAAGCGCAGGTCGAACTTGTGGGCGTACTTGCCGACGAAGGGCGACATCAACACCGGCAGGATACCGATGGGTGCCACGGCCAATCCGGCCCAGGTCGCGGTGTAGCCCATCTGGGTCTGCAACCACTGCGGCAGAATCAGGTTGATGCCGAAGAACCCGGCGTAACCGCCCACCAACACAATGGTGCCGATGCGGAAGTTGCGATAGGCGAACAGACGGAGGTTGACCACCGGGTGGCGGTCGGTCATTTCCCAGATCACGAAGACCGCCAGGGCAATGACTGAAATCAGCGCACCAATGACGATGAAGTTCGATTCGAACCAGTCCAGGTCGTTGCCCTTGTCGAGAATCACCTGGAGCGCGCCAACACCGATGATCAGTGTAATCAATCCCACGTAGTCCATCGGCTGATGGCTGGTGACCACCGGCCGCGCCTTGAGCTGCTGGCGCACCACCATCGCCGCGAAGACGCCAATGGGCACATTGATGAAGAAGATCCACGGCCAGCTATAGCTGTCGGTGATCCAGCCGCCGAGGATCGGTCCGGCAATCGGCGCCACCACCGTGACCATCGCCAGCAACGCCAGGGCCATGCCCCGCCTGGCCGGCGGGTAGACGGCGATCAGCAAGGTCTGGGTCATCGGGTACAACGGCCCGGCCACCAGCCCCTGGAGTACCCGAAAGCCAATCAGCTCCGGCATCGAGGTGGAAATGCCACACAAGAATGAAGCGAGCACGAACAGCATCGTCGCCCACAAAAACAACTTCACCTCGCCAAACCGACGGCTGAGCCAGCCAGTGAGCGGCAGGGCGATGGCGTTGCTCACCGCGAACGAGGTGATCACCCAAGTGCCCTGCTCCGAGCTGACGCCCAGGTTGCCGGAAATGGTCGGCAAGGCGACGTTGGCGATGGTGGTGTCGAGCACCTGCATGAACGTCGCCAGCGACAGCCCGATGGTGCTGAGCAACAGGCTGGGCGGCGTGAAGGACGCGTTATTGCTCATTGCGAAATCCTATGAAGCGAAGAGAGTCAATCGCGGGCAAGCCTTGCTCCCACTGGATCCAGAGTTGCCTGAACTCAGTGGGTAGGACACAAAACCTGTGGGAGCCGAGCTTGCTCGCGATGAGGCCCTTGCAGTCAATATCTCTGTAGCCGGTCATACCGCTATCGCGAGCAAGCTCGGCTCCCACAACTGATCAGCGCTGCGCGGTTTTGCTCGCCGCGGAACTGTTGTCGTGGATCAGACGGGTGATCATCGCGTCGGCCTCGGCCAACTGCCGGTCATAGACCTGGGTGCTAAACGAGGCTTTCTGCGGTGGCTGTTGGGCCAACACCGGGCCGCTCTGGTCGTGCAGATTGACGCTGACCTGGGTCGACAGGCCGACTCGCAGCGGATGCTTGGCCAGTTCTTCGGCGTTGACATGAATGCGCACCGGCACCCGCTGGACGATCTTGATCCAGTTACCGGTGGCGTTCTGCGCTGGCAGCAAGGCAAACGCGCTGCCGGTCCCGGCGCCCAGGCTGTCGATGGTGCCGCTGAACTTCACATCGCTGCCGTACAGGTCGGCTTCGATGTCCACCGGTTGGCCGATGCGCATGTCGCGCAGTTGGGTTTCCTTGAAGTTGGCGTCGATCCACAGCTGATCCAGCGGGATCACCGCCATCAACGCCGTGCCCGGCTGCACCCGTTGGCCCAGTTGCACGGTGCGCTTAGCCACATAGCCGGTGACCGGCGCGATCAAGGTACTGCGGGCGTTGGTCAGGAAGGCCTGGCGCAATTGCGCGGCGGCAGCTTGCACGTCGGGATGGGACGACACCACGGTATCGTCCACCAAGGCGCTGGTGGTCTTGAGCTGTTGCCGGGCATTGGCCAGGGCGTTCTGCGCCGAGGTCAGGTCATCCCGGGCGTGGGACAGTTCTTCCTGGGAAATCGCTCCGCCGGCCGCCAGGTTCTTGCGTCGGCTGTAGTTTTCCTGGGCCTTCTGCACTTCGGCCTCTTGGGCATTGACCTGCGCCCGCATGCCATCGACGTTGCTGTACAAGCCACGCACCTGGCGCACGGTCCGGGCCAGGTTGGCCTGGGCACTTTGCAGCCCGACTTCGGCGTCGTTCGGGTCGAACTGCACCAGCACCTGGCCTTCACGCACCAGGTCGCCGTCATCGGCACCGATGCTCACCACGGTGCCGGTCACCAACGGCGTGATCTCCACCACGTTGCCGTTCACATAGGCATCGTCGGTGCTTTCGCTCCAGCGGCCATACAGTTCATGCCAGCCCCACACACCCAGGCCCGCGAGAATGACGATCAGCGCCAGTGCCAGCAGCATGACCTTGCGCTTGCGTGGGTTGCCGCTGTCTTGTGTGTTTTCGGATTGAGTCGTTTCGGCAGTCGCCATGACAAGTACCTCGAATCAGTGAGTCGGCGTGGCAGGGGTCGGCGTTGCCGCCGCCAGGGTCTGGGCTTCGAAACCACCGCCCAGGGCCTGCATCAGTTGGATCGACAAATCGATCTGCTCGGCATTCAGGTTCGCCAGTTGGCGCTGGGCCTGGAGCAATTGCTGCTCGATGCTCAGCACGTCCAGGTAATTACCGATGCCCGAGCCGTAGCGCTGGACCACGGTGTCGTAAGAGTTCTGTGCGATATCGGTGGCATGTTGCTGGGCACCGATCTGGCGAGCGATGTCGCGCAACTGGTTGATGGTGTCACTGACATCGCCAAGGGCCGTGACCAGGCTCTTGTTGTACTGCGCCACCGCCAGGTCGTAATCGGCGTCCCGGGCATCCAGGTCCGCCCGCAGGCGGCCACCGTCGAAGATCGGCAACGACACGGTGGGCGCCACGTTGAAGAAGCGGCTGGCCGAACCGAACATCGCATCGCCGAGCAATGACTGCACCCCCGCCGCCGCGCTCAGGTTGAGGTTGGGGTAGAAGTTGGTCTTGCCGGCCTCGATGTTCTTGCTGGCCGCCTCGACCCGCCAGCGCGCCGCGACCAGGTCCGGACGACGGCCCAGCAACTCGGCCGGCAGGTTCGACGGCAAGGCGACCGCGCTGGCTTGCAGCACGTTGGGCCGGGCGATTTCATTGCCGCGATCCGGGCCCTTGCCCAGTAACACCGCCAGGGCGATCTTGGCGCTTTGCAGGCGTTTTTCTGCGTCGATCAAGGTCGCATCGGCGCTGGCTTCCAGGCTTTCGGTCTGCTGGAACTGGTACTCGCTGTCGATCCCGGCGCTGAGGCGGCGCTTGCCCAGGTCGAGCATCTGCCGGGTGCGCTTGAGGTCTTCGGCGGCCAGGTCATGAATGATGTGGGCCTGGCCCAGGTCGCTGTAGGCCCGGGCCACGTCGGCGGCCAGGGTCAGTTGCGCGGCCTGGCGATCGATCTCGGC
Organism: Pseudomonas sp. Pdm06; assembly: GCF_014851795.1. Classification (NCBI taxonomy): domain Bacteria; kingdom Pseudomonadati; phylum Pseudomonadota; class Gammaproteobacteria; order Pseudomonadales; family Pseudomonadaceae; genus Pseudomonas; species Pseudomonas sp. Pdm06. The sequence goes on along the minus strand of NZ_JACVAH010000001.1, from coordinate 663,418 downwards.
GGCGCGGGCCTGGCCCAGGGCGGCTTCCCAGGCGGCACGCTGGCCACCCCAGAGGTCGAAGTTGTAGTTGAAGTCCACACTCAGCGAACGCAGGGTGCTGTATGCCCCGCCCTGCCCTTGCGGATCCTGGTCACGGGCCAGACGCGAACGGCTGACGCTGCCACTGGCATCCAGGGTCGGCATGCGCGCCGCGTTGGCAGCATAGGCCGCGGCACTGGCCTGGTGGACCCGGGCGCTGGCGACCTGCATGTCCGGGCTATCGCGCAGGGCTTCACGGATCAGGCCGTCGAGCTGCGGATCACCGAAGTTTTTCCACCAGTCGTTTTTCGGCCACGCGGCCGGCGACAGTGTGACCCCGGTCAGGGACTGTCCAGCCTGGAGGCTCTTGGCCTCGAGGCTGACGCCTTCGGTCTTCAGGCCGCTGTAGCTGGCACAACCGGCGAGGCTCATGGCCAACAGCACCAGGCTCAAGCGGGTACGCAAGGTTTGACGTTTCATTTCTCCCCCAATCGCAACACGGTGATGGGATCACCGGCAGCGAGCAGTATTTTCTTGAGGATGTCTTCGAGGGTTTGCAGCTCCTCGCGGCTGATGGCGCTGGCCAACTGGTTCATGGCGTCGGCACCGATGAACGGCAGGCGATCGGCGAGGGCCTGGCCGGCTTCGGTCAACACCAGTTGCACCTGGCGCCGGTCCTCTGCCGAGCGCTGGCGGACCAGGAAACCTTTCTGCTCCAGGCGATCGAGCATCCGCGTCATCGAGCCGCTGTCCAGGGACAGGTAGCGACACAGCTCGACCGGTGTGTCGATGCCGTGCTGGGCCATGATGATCAACACCTTGAACTGGGCGGCGGTAATGCCGACGGGCTCCATGTGAGTGTCGATGATCCGGTCCTTGAGCAGCGCGGCGCGGCCGAGCAGCATGCCGAGGTGGCAATTGTGAAATTCGTCTGGGGTGAAATGCTTCATCTGAGCACCGTTTGCTGCCTAGGCAGTGAATGTATGTCGAGATATTACTGCTTAGGCAGCAAATGTCAAACAAATAGTTAGCTTGCTACTCACCAGCAGACAAAATGCAGACATCCCTGTGGGAGCGAGCTTGCTCGCGATAGCGGTATAACCTTCAACTTCTTCGTTGACTGACACGCCGCTATCGCGAGCAAGCTCGCTCCCACAAGGGTTTGGGGGAAGGGGTTTAGAAATCGCGCTTGTAGAAGATATCCAGCGAACTGGCGACGCCGCTGGCGGCTTCGAGGTACACCTTCTTGCTGAGCTTGTAGCGCAGGGCGATGGTGTTGGCCGGTTCGAACACGCCGACGCCGTAGCGCAGGCTGAGTTTTTCCGAAAGGTTGCCACTGGCGACCACGCTGGTGGTGTTGCCGCTGCCTTGGGTGTCGAGCTGGAAGTCATCGATGCCCAGGTTATTGGCCAGGCTGCTGGTCACGCCCGAGCTGCCCATCAGCCCCAGGCCCAGCGCCGCCTGGGCGAGCATGTTGTTGTCCTCGCCCGTGGTGCTCAGCGGCCGGCCCAGTACCAGGTAGGACAACGCCTGCTCCTGGCTCATGGCCGGCTCCGAGAAGATTTGCGTGGTCGGTTGCTCGGCGCTGCCGCTCAAGCGGATGCCGGCGATCACGTCGTCGGTCTGGCGAATCGCTTCGATGTCCAGGTAGGGCTGGTCGATGGGCCCGGCGAACAGCAGCCGGGCCCGACGCACCGTCAACCGTTGCCCGTAGGCCCGATAGCGGCCGTCGTTGAGCCACAGTTCACCGCGGGTGTCCATGTTGTCGCCGATGTGCACTTGCCCCTGGACGTTGGCCGTCAGGCCGAAACCCGAGAACGCGAGTTTGTCCTGGCCGACGATCACGTCGATGTCCATCGCCATGGCTATCGGCGCCTTGCCCTCCTCGGTCTGGTGGCCGACGATCACCGTGTCATCCGACACCTTGACGGTGGACGGCGGCAGTTCGCGGACGGTGATCTCGCCCTTGGGCACCAGGACCTTGCCGGCGATGGAAAGCTGCTCGCCCTGCATCGTGATGTTCAGGTCCGGGGCGACATCGAGCACCGCGTACGGTTCGACGGTGACCGGCAGTTGCGAGCCCTTGAGAGCCAGGTTCAGGGTCAGGGCTTCGCCCCAGCCGATGTTCCCGGTCAGGCTGCCCTGCCCGCGCTTGCCGCTTTTCCAGGCACCGTCGAGCCGTACCGTTTCGCCGGCAATCATCGCCCGCACCTGCAGGGCTTCGAGGCTGATCGGCAGTTCCGGGCCAGAGACTTCGCCGTCGCTGAGCACCAGGTTGCCGTTGACCTGGGGTGCGAGCAAACCACCCGACAACGTCCCGCTGCCGTTCAGATGACCGGTGAGGGTTTCCACCATCGGCACGAACGGCCGGGCCACGGACAGGTCCAGACCCGTCAGGCGGAACGAGCCGCTCAAGGGCTTGCTGGCCGGCAGCGGATTGATCTGCGCCTGGAGCACCAGCTCGCCGAGCTTGGCGCCGACGAAATTCAGGTCGGTGTCGATGCGCTTGGGGGTCAGGCGGCTATTGAGCGTCAAGGTCTGGTAGGGGAAGTCCAGCCATTGCGCCTTGTCCCCGGCCTTGTCACGGATGCGCAACGTACCGCCACTCGCGTCCACCAGGACCCGGCCATTCGGGCCGCTCGCTGGCAGATCCAGTTGCAGGTCCGCATTGAGCCGGCCCTGCCAGGCAAAATCCTTGGGCATCCACTGGGCCAGGCTTTCGATGGGGAACTGTTTGAGGTGATAGCGCAGCTTCGGCTCCGGCATCAGCCGCTGGTCTTCACCGCACAGGCTGGCATCAAAGGAACGCCAGCAGTGAGCGCCAACGTTGAGCGTGCCATCGGCCAGGCGTTCCAGTTTTGCCGGGGCTTGCAGGCGCCAGGCTTGACCGCCGGCCTGCACCTCGCCGCTGGCCAGGCGTCCGCGCCAATTGCCCTGGTCGAGGGCGCCGTCGAGCGCCAGGGTCGTGTCGAGTTGCGGCCCTTGCAAGTCCAGGTTGAGTGTTTGTCGTTTAATGTCACCCTGCCCGCTGACGGTCAGCGCGCCCAGGGACGTTTCGCCGGCGCGGATGCCGCTGGCCTTGAGGTCGAGCTTGCCGCGCTGGGCGCTGTCGAGGGTCGCGTCCAGGTTCAGGCTTTGCAGGCGATTGTCCTGCAGCGCCAATTGCGTGCCTTGCAGACCGAGCTTGCCTTGGGGCGCCTTGAGCGTGCCGGCGACATCGACCCGGCCAACGACCTGGCCGCGCAATTGCGGCCAGAGCTGGGCCAGGCGGGCGAGCTTGATGTCGATCTGGCCGGTGAGTTTCTGTTGCAGGCTGCCAGTGCCGTTGATGCGGTTATCCCCCAGGCGGATGTCCAGCGCGCTCAGGTTCCACTGCTCGCCAGCACCACTGGCCTTGGCCTGGAACAGCGCCGGTTGGCCCCGTAGCTTGCCCTTGAGATCCAGGTCCGCGTCGAGCTCGAGGCGGTCGTTCTTCATCGTGCCTTTGCTGCGCAACGGTCCGGCCAGGGTCCCGGGCAACTCGCCGAGCCAATACGCCGGGTTGATGGCCGACAGTTGCAACGCCGTGTCCCAAGCAATGCCGTCGGCAAATTGCAGGCTCAAGTGTCCTTCGGCCTTGCCCTGCCCCGCGGCGAGCTTGAGTTGCGGCAGATGGATTTGCGTCAGGTTGCCGCTGAATGGGCTGTCCAGGCTGAAAGCCCCGGCGGGGCCGTCCAGCGCGGCCTGAAAATTGCCCAGGTAGTTGCCATCGGTGTACGAGACTTCGCCATTGAAGCTGCGCAACGTCACTTGCGGCTCGTCGATCAGCGGATACAGGCGATGCCAGGGGAAATCCAGCCAGGCGACTTTCGCCTCGGCGCTCAAGCCGTCGCGCCAGTCCACTTGTCCGCTGAGTTTCAGGCTTTGCTGATTGCCGGCGTCCAGATCCAGGCCGGCGATCCGTGCGCCATTGGCGTCCACGGTGCCTTGCAGCAGCAATGCCACTGGCCCTTTTTCGGCGGGCAACGTCGCCTTGCCAAGCAATTGATAGCCTTTTTTCAGATCGCCTTCGCCGGTCAATTCCAACTGATTGAGCAACAGCGTGTCTGGCAGATCGGCGCTGGCTTTGAAACCATCGGCGGTAATGCGCACCTTGGCGGGCAGGTTGTCCGCCAGCGGTTGCAGCTCACCGGTCAACTGGCCTTGCAGGTAGCCGCTACTGTCGGCCTTGAGGTTGAGGGTCTTGAGCAGGTTGCCGTCGACTTTCAGGTCCAGGGCCCAGGGCGTGGCACCCGGAGCTGGCAGGGTCAACCGGCCTTCGGCATTCAACGGCCAGTCGCCGCCGGGCTTGAGCAAGCCGGACAGCTTCAGGCCCAGCTCGTCGCGCTGCAACTGCACCGAGTCGATCTGCAGACCCTCGGCGGTCCAATGGGCAGCCAATTGCAGGCCCTTGAGTTGCTCGCTGCCGTTGAACGACAGGCTGCCGACTTGCACATCGCCCAATTCGATCGCGAGCGGCAAGTCCAGGTCCGGCAAGCTGATCGGGCCGCTGCTCGGCTCATCGGCCGAGGCGGGCAACTGCAAGGCGATCTGGTCGGCCTTGAGCTGTTCGATGCACAGGGTCATGCGCGCCAGGCACAACGGCGACCAGGCGAATATCACTCGATCCAACGCCACCCGACTGTCGCCCTGCTGCCACAGCAGGTGATCGGCGCTCCACTGCCCGCCCAGCCGGCCCTGGAAATTCTCCACGGCCAGCCCCGGCACCAGGCCGAGGGCCCAGCGGCTGCCAAATGCCGTGCCCAGCACCGTGCTCAAGGCCAGCACGACCGCCAGCAGCCCCCCAACAAGGGCCAGTAGCGTTATCTTCACACCACGCTTCACAGCTCAGGCCCCATGGAAAAGTGCAATCGAATACCGCCTTCATCGTCCATCGCATGGGCCAGGTCGAGGCGGATCGGCCCCACCGGCGACACCCAGCGCACGCCGACACCCACGCCGGTCTTCAGGCTCGGCAGCTCAAGGCTGTTGAAGGAGTTGCCCTGGTCGATGAACGTCGCCACTCGCCATTTTTCCGCGATGGAATACTGATACTCGAGGCTGCCGGCGACCATATAGCGACCACCGATACGGTCGCCCTCGGAGTTTTCCGGCGACAGGCTCTGGTAGTCGTAACCCCGCACGCTCTGGTCGCCACCGGCGAAAAAGCGCAGGGACGGCGGAATGGATTTGTAGCCATTGGTGGCGCTGCCGCCGATTTGCGCCCGCGCCAGCAAGCGATGCTTGTCGAACACCGTGGTCAGGCCCTTCACCATGGCGGTGCCGTATACAAGGTTATTGTCCGAGCCCAGCCCTTCCTTGGCGACCTTGGTGTCGAACTGCAAACGGTAGCCGTTGTGCGGGTCGATGCGGTTGTCGCTGCGCAGATAGGAATAGCTCACGCCCGGCATCAACAGCGTGCTCAGGCCCGCATCGTCGCCGAGGCGGTATTCCTCGCGCTGCCACTTGAGCGACACCACCCGCTGCCAGCCGCTGGGCAACTTGCTGTGCCATTCCGGGCCCACGGTAAGCAGTTTGCTGAGGCTGTCGGTACCGGCCAGTTCTTCATATTGATAACCGCCGGCGTAGCGCATCTTGTCGGTCAGCGGCGGGTCCAGCGGCACGTCGTACCACAGGCCGACGTTTTGCCGGGGCGCCGACACTTCCGCTTCCCAGCCATAGCTGTGGCCCTGGGGGTTGACCCAGTGGCGCGTCCAGTTGGCTTTGGCCCGGGGGCCGACATCGGTGGAAAAACCCAGGCCAAGGCCCATGGTGCGCGGCTTGCGCGTATCGAGCTTGACCGCCACCGGAATGACATTGTTGGTGGCGGCGGTGGGGGCCGCATCCACCCGAACGCCTTCGAAATAGCCGCTCGATTGCAAGGCCTGGTTGAGTTCGGCAATCAGCTCGGAGTCGTACGCCGTGCCCGCCTTGAACGGCACCATGCGTTGCAGCAGGTCTTCGTCGAACGGCGTGTCGCCCTCGAAGCTCACCGGGCCCAAGGCATAGCGCGGGCCGCTGTCGTAGACAAGCTCGATGTCGGCGATGCCCGCCTGGGGGTCCACCCGGAGTTTCTGCTGGGTGAAACGTCCGCTGAAGTAGCCGTAGCGCGAGGCCTGGTTCTGGATCACCCGCTTGGCGTCTTCATAGCGACCATGGTTGAGTACCGCGCCGGGCTTCAGCGCGGCATTGCCGGGCACGCGAAAAGCCTTGAGCGAAGCCGCCGGCCCATCGATGCGCACGGTGACGTTGCGCAGGTGCACCGGCTCGCCGGGGTCGATGGTCAGCACCAGCCGTGGATCCTTGCCGCCCTTGACCTCGCTGTCGATCTGCGGCTGGTAGTAGCCCAGCGCCTGGGCGGCCTTGCGCGCCTGTTCCTCGGCGCCGCGACTGAAGCGCAGCAAGGCTTCCTCGTCACGGTCCCCCACGCCACCGATGTAACCTTCGACGTTGGCCTTGAGTTCATCATTGGACGGCTGGACGCGTACTTCCAATTCACTGTTTGCCAGTGCCGCGCAGCTGAAGGACAGCAAGAGCGCGCCACGGGTCATTCTTCCTGGGAGATTCATGGCGCGGATGCTATCACGAGCGTAGGTGCTTGATAGAGCCAGACATTTCCTAAAAGTTCGCCCGACTATGCCGTTGCGCTTTGCAGAATCTGCGGGTTGGCGTGGAAGAACACATGCTCGCGGATCGGTCCTACCGCGACTTCACCGATTTCCTCGTATCCCTGGCGTTTATAGAACTCAAGGTAGCGCGGGTTTCCGGTGTCCAGCACCACCCCTTGGGAATGCTCGTCCACCGCACACCAGTTATGGACCGCCTCGAGCAACTGCTCGCCGAAATGCTTGCCCTGGAACTGTGGGTGCACCCCCAGCAGCGGCAATACATGGACCGCATCCGACGGCAGGCAGGCCAGCACCGCCGCGTGGTACTCCAGATAGCGCCGGGTGCAGCGAAAACCGGTGCTCAGGACCATGCGCAGGCGCCAGGCCCAGCTTTCGGTGATGCCCAGGCGCCGCTGCGGCGGGGCGATCAGGGCGATGCCAATCAGGCGGTCGTTGACCAGCAGGCCGATGGCCGGCAGGTCCTGGAGAAAATGCTGCTTGACCAGCTCGCGCACCGTGGCCCGTACCCGCTGTTCATAACCGGGACGCTCGGATTCGAACAGGTAGCTGAAGGTAGGCTCATGGCGATAGGCCTGGTACAGCAACGAACGGGCTTCACGGGAATAACCACTGTCGAGCATATGGACGTCGGCGATGGCGGCGGTTTCAGGCATGATGGCAGATCTCCTGGGCGGGCTCGGTGAAGCCTGAGCAAAGACCTTGTGGGAGCAAGGCTTGCCCGCGATGAAAGCGATACGGTCTTTCAGGAATCGAGTTGTCTGTTTCGCGAGCAAGCTTTGCTCCCACAAAGCGTTCGCCAAAAGGACATTAGCAGCGCATTTGTCCTACTGCCACGCTGGCTCCCTTCCCACATGTCAGCTAGCATCGCAGTTTTGCCAGGACAGCCGACCATGAAGATCGTCTCCTTCAACATCAACGGGCTGCGCGCCCGCCCCCATCAGCTGGCGGCGCTGATCGAGAAGCACCAGCCGGATGTGATCGGGCTGCAGGAAACCAAGGTTCACGACGAACAATTCCCCCTGGCCGAGGTGCAGGCCCTGGGTTACCACGTGCATTACCACGGGCAAAAAGGCCACTACGGCGTCGCCCTGCTCTCCCGCCAGGCGCCGCTGAGCCTGTACAAAGGTTTCGAAAGTGACGACGAGGACGCCCAGCGGCGCTTCATCTGGGGCACCTTCGCCGATGCCAACGGCGTACCGGTGACCATCATGAACGGTTACTTCCCCCAGGGTGAAAGCCGTGACCACCCGACCAAATTCCCGGCCAAGGAGCGTTTCTACAACGATTTGCAGCAACTGCTGGAAAGCCGCTTCAGCAACGACCAGCCGGTGGTGGTGATGGGCGACGTGAACATTTCCCCGGAAGACTGCGACATCGGCATCGGCCCGGACAACATGAAGCGCTGGCTGAAAACCGGCAAATGCAGCTTCCTGCCGGAAGAGCGCGAATGGATGGCCCGCCTGAAGAACTGGGGCCTGGTGGACAGCTTCCGCCACCTGAACCCGGACGTCGCCGACCGTTTCAGTTGGTTCGACTACCGCAGCCGCGGTTTCGAGGACGAGCCCAAGCGCGGCCTGCGCATCGACCTGATCCTCACTTCCCACGGCCTGCTGCCGCGGGTCAAGGACGCTGGCGTGGACTATGAGCTGCGGGGCATGGAAAAACCGTCGGACCACGCGCCGATCTGGTTGCAATTGAGCTGACTGGCGCACATGAACCCTGGACAGACCTGTGGGAGCAAAGCTTGCTCGCGACGAACGATGACGCGGTCCCGCCGTTAAACCGAGTCGCCCGTATCGCGAGCAAGCTTTGCTCCCACAGAACGCATCTCCCTGCAGCGGCTGAAAAGTCGCACTCCTGTCATTTATCAGTAACCTGACTGACTTAATCTTCCGGCACTTCCTCGGGTTCAGAAGGTGCCGGCATGCGGCTGTGTGTTGTGGTTTTCATGGGCCTCTGGCTGCCGTTCGTAGCATGGGCCGGCAATTTGCCCATTCCCGAACAAGGCCCTGCCTTGCGCCTCCAGGGCTCCAATACCATCGGTGCGGCGCTGGGGCCGGCCCTGGTCAGAGGCTTGATGGAAGATCAGGGCCTGCTCAGGGTCAGCAGCGAAATCACCGGGCGCGACAATGAGCAGCGCATCATCGGCCTGACCGCCGATGGCCGGCGGGTGGAAGTCGACATCGCGGCCCACGGCTCCAGCACCGGTTTCACCGCCCTCAAGCAAGCCAGCGCCGACCTGGCGGCCTCTTCCCGGCCGATCAAGGACAGTGAACTGAAGGAATTGTCGCCCCTCGGCGACCTGAAAAGTCCTGCCGCCGAGCAGGTCATCGCCATTGATGGCCTGGCGATCATCCTTCATTCCTCCAACCCGCTGCGCCAACTCGATACCGTGCAACTGGCGCGGATATTCAGCGGCGAGGCAAAAACCTGGGAGTCCGTCGGCGGAACGGGCGGGCCGATTCATTTGTATGCCCGGGATGAACAGTCCGGCACCTACGACACTTTCAAGGAACTGGTCCTCAGCCGACAGGGGAAACGGCTGGATCCTGCCGCGCGGCGCTTCGAGTCCAGCGAACAGTTGTCCGACGCGGTCAGCCAGGACCCGCAAGGCATCGGCTTCATCGGTTTGCCCTACGTGCGCCAGGCCAAGGCACTGGCCATTGTCGACGGTGCCTCCCAACCCATGTTGCCGCTCAACCACCTGATCGCCACCGAGGACTACCCACTCTCCCGGCGCCTGTTCTTCTATTTGCCCCCCTGGGGCACCAACCCGTGGGCCACGGCACTGGTCGAGTTCACCCAAAGTGACAAAGGCCAGGCCATCGTCGCGGCCAACGGATTTATCGCCCAGACCGTCCAGGCCATGGCCGTCACACCCAATGCATTGATGCCCGAGGGTTACCAGGCCCTGAGCCGCCACGCCCAACGCTTGACCGTGAATTTCCGCTTCGAAGAAGGCAGCGCCAGCCTGGACAACAAGGCCCACCAGGACCTGAGCCGCGTGCTCGACTATATAAAGCAGCACGGCAAAGCCGACCGACGCGTGACCCTGGTAGGTTTTGGCGACGCCAAGGATGACCCGGCGCGGGCCGACCTGCTGTCCAAACTGCGAGCCATGGCGGTGCGCCGTGAACTGGTCAAATACGGCGTGGCGTTGCGGGAAGTGCGAGGGTTCGGCGCCTTGATGCCGGTGGCGGCCAACAGTGAGGATGAAGGGCGGGTTCGGAATCGGCGGGTGGAGGTCTGGGTTTACTAGAACGACGCCATCAAAAAGCGCACCCGCTTTTGTGGCGAGGGAGCTTGCTCCCGCTGGGCTGTGTAGGAGCTGCCGAAGGCTGCGATCTTTTGATTTTGATCTTTCGCTTGGGATTCAAGTGTCTGGGGAAAGATCGCAGCCTCGTTGCACTCGACAGCTCCTACACAGCCGAACGGGAGCAAGCTCCCTCGCCACAAAAGCCTGGATGTTTACCTCATTATTCTTGATGTAGGACCGAACGACCTCACCTTGCGCCATTGCCTACATCTACGCCAGAATCCGCCGGCTTGTACGCCTTGAGGCCAGGTTTTATCGTTTCCGGGTCGCTGACGAATCAGCGATCGGGTTTGGTAGCCCGGTTTCCTGGCGCACGTGCATCCTGATGCAAGGGGCTTCTACGTCCTCTGTTTTATGGTGGTCATGCGCAGGGCGTTCTCGGACGCGCCGGGTTGCCAGGTAACCGGTCTACCAACCTTCGTATGGCCACCACCCTTCGTTTGGTAGCGAGAGTGATGGCTCCAATTTCTTATCTGGAGTTTCATCTATGTTCAAACCAACACCCAACCCGCCGGACACTGATCCAGCCAACTCAAAAGCGTTCGACAAAGTCGCCGACCGCGCCCTCGACTACTACCTCAAGCCCAAGACCACCAAAACCGAGGCTGATCCCGGCCAACTCTTCACTGTCATCAACGGTGTCGACACCGAATCCCTGCTCGCCAACCTCAGCGAAACCCTGGCCTCGGCCAACGCCATGCTCAGCGACCTGGCCTTCGACCTGGAAGGCTCGAGGCGCCACATTGCCCTGGGCATCCAGCAATTGATCGAATTGAGTGGACAACTGGCAAACCGCGCGCTGGACAACGTCGAAGCGCGTCCGTCGACATAGCGCATTTTCCTGTGGGAGCGAGCTTGCTCGCGAAGGCGGTTTGTCAGCCAACACTTGATCGACAGACAGATCGCTTTCGCGAGCAAGCTCGCTCCCACAAGGTTTCGAGGCGTTCGAGGTTACGGCATGGTGCGTTACCGCCCCGCCAACTCCATGATCATCCGCGACAACAGGTAAATCCGCGGCACCACGCTCTCGACTTCCGCATATTCCTCCGGCGTATGAATGTTGCCGCCGACGATGCCAAAGCCATCCAGCGTCGGCGTGCCGACACCCGCCGAGAGGCTGGCATCCGCCGCGCCGCCGCTGCCTTCCTCGGTGAGTTTGCGCCCCAGTTCGCCATAGATGCCTTGGGCCATGGCCATCAACCGGTCCGACTCCGCCGTCTGGGGCATCGGTGGCAGGCCGCGCTTGAGGCTGGTAGTGACTTCGGTGTCGGCGATCAATTTGTCCTGCGAGACCCGGGCCAGGTCTTTTTCGATGCGGTCGAATTCTTCCGGCACCGCCGCCCGCACATCGGCCTTGGCGCTCGCCTGGTCGGGAATCACGTTGGTCCGGTCACCAGCGTTGATCACCGTGAAGTTGATGGTGGTTTTCTTTTCCGCGTCGCCGAGCTTGCCCAGTTGCAAGATCTGGTGCGCGGCTTCCATCGCCGCATTGCGCCCCAGTTCCGGCGCGACGCCGGCGTGGGACGCTTTGCCCTTGACCTCTACCAGCGCCGTGGCACTGCCCTTGCGCCATACCACCAGGCCGTCGGCCGGGCGACCCGGTTCGAGGTTGAGGGTCACGTCATGAGCCTTGGCGGTTTTCTTGATCAGGTCGGTGGCGGCGTCCGAGCCGGTTTCTTCGCTGGCGTCGAGCAGGAAAGTAATCTGCGCGTAGTTCTTGAAGTCCAGGTTCTTGAGCACCTTCAAGGCGTAGATCCCCGCGACGATACCGCCCTTGTCGTCCATCACTCCCGGCCCGTAGGCGCGGCCATCCTTGATATGGAACGGGCGTTCGGCGGCCGAGCCCTCCTTGAACACCGTGTCCATGTGGGCCATCAGCAGGATTTTCGCTTTACCGGTGCCCTTGAGGGTCGCCAGGATGTGCTGGGTACCGTCCGAGTTCGGCACCTTCTCAATGGTCGCGCCCAACTTTTTCAGTTCGTCGATGGCAATGTCGCCGACCTGGGTCAGCCCCGGCACATACCCGGAGCCGGAGTCGATATTCACCAGGCGCTCCAGCAACTTCAGGGCCTCGCCCTTGTACTGCTGCGCATCGCTCAGGATTTGTTGATGGGGTTGCGCCAAGGCCATGGGGGTGAAGACGCCAAGGGCCAGGCTCAGGCCGAGGCTGACGGCCAGACGGGAGCGAACAGCGGTTATCGTCATGATTTCATCCTTGTTCCGTATCGAGAGAGTGCCATGGGCACCCTACCCGACAATCGAGCAAGGCTCTAGACAGCAGGTGGCCATCTCAAAGGGAAACGACCGACTCCTCCAACACTTGCAGACTCCGGAAACAAGTGACCCGGTTGCGCCCGCCGGTTTTGGCCTCGTAAAGCGCCTGGTCGGCATCATTGAGCCAATGGGTCGCATCGCCATAGGCCGGGTTGAAGGCCGCCAGGCCAATACTCAGGCTCGCCTTCAACGTCGGGTTCTGTTCGTAGCCGAGCATCGCGAAGCGCTCACGCAAGCCATCCATGGCCCGTACGGCATTGGCCAGCGTCAGGTCCGGCAGAATCACACAGAACTCATCACCGCCATAACGCCCGACCACGTCGGCGGCCCGCAGGTTCTGACTGAGGATCTTGCCAAGCTGGCGCAGCACGATGTCGCCAGCCACATGGCCATACGTGTCATTGATGGCTTTGAAATGATCGATGTCGATCAGCGCAAGTGCGCCGTGCCCTGCCCCCTCATCAGGGTGACGCAGGCAGCGCTGGAATTCCTCGTTGAGGCGATCTTTCCAGGCACCATGGTTAAGCAGCCCGGTCAGGCTGTCGGTACGACTCAGGGCCAGCAACTCGCGCTTTTGCCGACCCAGGATGTAGGCCTGGCGAAAGCAGAACCAACCCAGCGCCATCGGATACAGGCACAGCAACGGCAGACAGGCGTAGATCTGCGCCGGGCTGGTCATGGGCACGCTGGTCAGCGGGAAGATCAGCACCCCCACAACAATGCCGGCTACTTGGGCCAGCGCCCCGATAAACAGGAAACGCAGGCCACCGATGGCAACGTTGTTCATCGCCATCATCGCCAGCGTGACGGCCGCGGGCAGCGGGTTGAATTGCATCGCCGCGACCCAGAAGCCGCCGAGCGCCGCATCGATCAGTAAATTGAGGTGTTCGACGTGGTACGGCCTCGCGCAATGCCGGCCCCACCAGTAGGACACGTGTGGCCAGAGCAGGCCGTTGAACAGCATGAAACCCCAGACCCACGGCGCCGGATCGAGGGGAAAGACAGCAGCGCTCACCAACAGCAACCCCAGCGTCAGGCCCAGAATGCGCGAGATATAGAGCCTCCTGGCCAGCGTCCGTCCCTTTTTTCCCGTTGTTTGCATAGAAGCCTCTGCACCGCGGGTTTCCCAAGTCATTGGGACGGGGGTTGCCTGGAGTCTATCAGGGTGGCATTAAATAGCCACCACTGAATACAGGGGTATTTATTCTCCTTCAAATACGGGACTCTGCTCGTATTTTGGCTATACATGACAAGGAAATCCGTAAACCCTCAGAAAGAGGTCCCTGGGTTTAAGCTGCTTATTACCGCCTGATCCGTTTGATTACATTCTGTCGCAGCCCATGGAGGGCAAAACATGCTGGTGTTGTGGGTAGTTCTTGCTGTACTTATCGCCTGGAGCTGGTTGACGTATCCCGGCATCGGCCATGTGATCTACGACATGAGCATGGCCTTGGAGGCACGCCTTTACCGGTTGCGCAAAATCACCGTGCCCATCAGCGAGATGACCGTGTCGACCTGGCAGGGCGGGCCTTATGAAGCGTCCGCCAGTATCCTGATGCTGCACGGCTACAGCGGCGACAAGAACCTCTGGCTGCGTGTTGCCCGGCATTTTGTCAGTGATTACCGGGTGGTGATCCCTGACCTCCCCGGCCATGGCGAAACCGGCTTCAAGGCCGGCGGCGGCTACGACATCCCGACCCAGGCCCGGCGGATCATCGAGTTGCTCGACGCCTGCGGCCTGGACAAGGTCCATGTGATCGGCAATTCCATGGGGGGCCATCTCGCCGCGTGGCTGGCGGCCACTTCGCCTGACCGCGTGCTGACCCTGGCGCTGCTCAATCCGGCCGGCGTCACCTCCCCCCAGCCCAGCGACATGGACCGTCAACTGGCCACCGGTCGTAACCCGTCCCTGGTGCATTCGCGGGAGGAGTTCATGCCGTTCTATGCAATGACCATGGCCTCGCCGCCCTGGGTACCGGGCATGGTGATGGCGGCCGTGGCCGAGCGTTATGTACAACACCGCGAAGAACTGGCGGAGATCTACACCGACTTTCGCGCCAGCCCATCGATGGAGCCCCACCTGGCCGACATTCGCGCCCCTTCGCTGCTGCTCTGGGGCCGCCAGGACCGGGTGATCGATGTCAGCAGCGTGCCGGTGTGGAGCAAGGGCATCGCGGACTTGCGCGTGGAAATCTGGGACGGGATCGGCCACCTGCCGATGATCGAGCAACCGGGGAAAACCGCGGCGCTGTACCGTGGCTTTCTTAAGGGGTTGGGCCAGTGACGGCGATGCGTAAAACAACATGAACCCAAGGTGGGAGCGAGCTTGCTCGCGATAGCGGCGACACATTCAACACTGAGGCACGCTGACCCACCGCCATCGCGAGCAAGCTCGCTCCCACAAGGATTCGTGGCCGACCGAGGGGTATCGATTTCATGAACATCCTCTACGACGAACACCTCGACGGCCCTTTGCCGAAGGTGGACAAACAGGCCCTGCTGCAAGCCTTCCAGGCACAGATTCCAGACCTGGACATCCTGCACCAGGAGCAAGACCTCAAGCCCTACGAGTGCGATGGCTTGTCGGCCTATCGCACCACGCCCCTGCTGGTGGTCTTGCCCAGGCGGGTCGAGCAGGTGCAAGCGCTGCTCAAGCTCTGCCACGAACAGAACGTCCCGGTGGTCGCCAGGGGCGCCGGGACCGGTCTGTCCGGTGGTGCCCTGCCCCTGGCCAGTGGCGTGTTGCTGGTGATGGCGCGATTCAACCAGATCCTGCACATCGACCCCGACGCCCGTACCGCACGACTTCAGCCGGGTGTGCGCAACCTGGCGATCTCCCAGGCAGCGGCGCCGTTCGGGCTGTATTACGCGCCAGACCCTTCGTCCCAGATCGCCTGTTCCATTGGTGGCAATGTCGCGGAAAATGCCGGCGGCGTGCACTGCCTCAAGTACGGCCTGACAGTGCACAACCTGTTGAAGCTGGAAATCCTCACCGTCGAAGGCGAACGCCTGACCCTGGGCAGCGAAGCCCTGGATTCGCCGGGCCTGGACCTGCTGGCGCTGTTCACCGGCTCCGAAGGCTTGCTCGGGGTGATCACCGAAGTGACGGTCAAGCTGTTGCCCCGGCCCCAGGTCGCCAAGGTGCTGCTGGCCAGTTTCGATTCGGTGGACAAGGCCGGGCGGGCGGTGGCCGACATCATCGCCGCCGGCATCATTCCCGGTGGCCTGGAAATGATGGACAACCTGGCGATCCGCGCCGCCGAGGATTTCATCCACGCCGGCTATCCGGTGGACGCCGAAGCGATCCTGCTGTGCGAACTGGACGGGGTCGAGGCCGATGTCCATGACGACTGCGAACGGGTTCGTCAGGTGTTGGAACAGGCCGGGGCCACCGAGGTGCGCCAGGCGCGGGACGAGGCCGAGCGGCTGCGGTTCTGGGCCGGGCGCAAGAACGCCTTCCCGGCGGTGGGGCGCCTGGCGCCGGATTATTACTGCATGGACGGCACCATCCCCCGACGCGCCCTGCCCGAGGTGCTGCAACGCATCGCCAGCCTGGGCGCCGAGTATGGCCTGCGGGTCGCCAATGTGTTTCATGCCGGCGACGGCAACATGCACCCACTGATCCTGTTCGATGCCAACCAGCCCGGCGAACTGGAGCGCGCCGAAACCCTGGGTGGGAAAATCCTCGAACTGTGTGTCCAGGTAGGCGGCAGCATCACCGGCGAGCACGGGGTTGGCCGGGAAAAAATCAATCAGATGTGCACGCAGTTCAACAGCGACGAACTGAACCTGTTCCACGCGGTAAAAGCGGCATTCGATCCCCAAGGCCTGCTCAACCCTGGCAAGAACATCCCGACCCTGCACCGTTGCGCCGAGTTCGGTGCCATGCACATCCATGGCGGGCAGTTGCCGTTTCCCGAACTGGAGCGTTTCTGATGAGCCGCGAAGCCGACCAGGACGCCAGCGACCTGTTGCTCGAACAGGTCAATCGCGCACGGGCCAACGCCACGCCGTTGCGCATCCAGGGTTCGAACAGCAAGGCGTTCCTGGGGCGGGAAGTGGCCGGCGAAGTGCTGGACACCCGCGTGCACCGTGGCATCGTCCATTACGACCCCACCGAGCTGGTCATCACGGCGCGGGCCGGCACCCCGCTGCGGGAACTGCTCGCCGCCCTGGAGGCCGCCGGGCAACGCCTGCCCTGCGAACCGCCGGCATTCGGCGACGACGCCACGGTCGGCGGCATGGTCGCCGCCGGGCTGTCGGGGCCCCGTCGCCCCTGGGCAGGTTCGGTGCGCGACTTCGTCCTGGGTACGCGCCTGATCAGCGGCCACGGCACCGTGCTGCGTTTCGGCGGCGAGGTGATGAAGAATGTCGCCGGCTATGATCTCTCGCGCCTGCTGGCCGGCAGTTTCGGTTGCCTGGGGGTGATCACCGAAGTGTCCTTGAAGGTCCTGCCCAAGCCCCGTCACAGCCTGAGCATCCGCCTGGAACTGGGCAGCGCCGAAGCCTTGGAGACACTCGCCGAATGGGGCCGCCAGCCCCTGCCCATCAGCGCCGCCAGCCATGACGGCGACTGCCTGCACCTGCGCCTGGAGGGGGGCGAAGGCTCGGTCAGTGCCGCTCATCAACGTTTTGGTGGCGAGGTGATCGACGATCGATACTGGACGGCACTGAATGAACATCGGTTGGCATTTTTCGACGAAGGCTTGCCGCTGTGGCGCCTGTCATTGCCCAACCATACCGGCCCCCTCACCCTGCCCGGCGCTCAACTGATCGATTGGGGTGGCGCGCAACGCTGGTTGAAAACCGAGGCTGGCACGGTACAAGCCCTGGCCCATGAAGTGGGCGGCCATGCCACCTGCTATCGTCAGGGTGCCAGCGACACACCGTTCCAGCCACTGGCCCCGGCGCTGCTGCGCTATCACCGGCAACTCAAGGCCCAGCTCGATCCCCTGGGACTGTTCAACCCTGGTCGAATGTACCCGGAGCTCTAGCATGCAGACTCGGTTCAGTGAGGAAAGCAAAAACCTGCCCCGCGCCGAAGAAGCCGAACGGATCCTGCGCAGTTGCGTGCATTGCGGCTTCTGCAATGCCACCTGCCCCACCTACCAATTGCTCGGCGATGAACTGGACGGCCCGCGAGGCCGGATCTACCTGATCAAGCAAGTGCTCGAAGGCCAGCCGGCGACAGCCAGCACCCAGTTGCACCTGGATCGCTGCCTGTCGTGTCGCAACTGCGAGACCACCTG
Organism: Pseudomonas sp. Pdm06; assembly: GCF_014851795.1. NCBI lineage: Bacteria > Pseudomonadati > Pseudomonadota > Gammaproteobacteria > Pseudomonadales > Pseudomonadaceae > Pseudomonas > Pseudomonas sp. Pdm06. Next base: position 645,914 of record NZ_JACVAH010000001.1, on the reverse strand, counting down.
CCCGTCCGGCGTGGATTACCACAACCTGCTGGATATCGGCCGGGCAGTGGTCGACCAAGCCGTACCGCGCCCCGCCGGCCAACGCGCACTGCGCCTGGGGTTGCGCAGCCTGGCCGTCAGTCCCGAACGGTTCAAGGCCCTGCTGCGCCTTGGTGCGGTCTTCCGTCCGTTGCTGCCGACGAACCTGAGCGCCAAGTTGCCCCGCCCCGCCCCCTCCCACAGCGACCGCCCCCCGCTACGCCATGGGCGGAGGGTGTTGATGCTCGAAGGCTGCGTGCAACCGGGCCTGTCGCCCAACACCAACACCTCGGCAGCGCGAGTGCTGGATCGACTCGGCATCAGCGTGATCCCTTGTGCGCAAGCCGGCTGCTGCGGTGCGCTGGATTATCACCTCGATGCCCAGGCCACCGGACTGGACCGCGCCCGACAGAACATCGACGCCTGGTGGCCGCACCTGGAGCACGGCGCCGAAGCCATCGTCCAGACGGCCAGCGGTTGCGGTGCCTTCATCAAGGACTACGGGCACCTGCTGGAACATGACCCTGCCTATGCCGCCAAGGCCAAGCAGGTAAGCGAACGAGCGCTGGACCTGGTGCAAGTGCTCGGCAACGAACCGCTGGAAGAGATCTGCGCGGCCAGGAACCAGCGCATCGCCGTTCATTGCCCGTGCACCTTGCAGCATGCGCAGAAACTCGGCGGCAGCATTGAAGCGCTGTTGACGCGGCTGGGTTTCAACCTCACCGAGGTGCCCGACGGCCATTTGTGTTGCGGTTCGGCCGGCACCTATTCGCTGACCCAACCGGCCTTGGCGCGGCAGTTGCGCGACAACCGCCTCAATGCCCTGGAAAGCGGCCAGCCGGAGATGATCGTCACGGCCAACGTCGGCTGCCAGAACCACCTCGACGGCGCCGGTCGCACGCCCGTGCGGCATTGGATCGAGCTGGTGGATCAGTCCCTGGCAGAATGAAGTCCTGAAGATTCTTCGTTTGCCGGGGCCGGCGAAGGCTGCGATCTTTCGTTCAACTTTCCCACTGCCCTCGCCAGGAATTCTCACGATGAGCTTCGTCAGCCCCGACCTGATCCGCCAACGCTTCTCCAGAGCGATGTCCGACATGTACCGCGACGAGGTGCCGCTGTATGGCGCCCTGATGAAGCTGGTGGAACACACCAACGCCCAGGTGCTGAGCGAACAACCGCAGTTGGCCGCACACCTGCGCAGCACCGGCGAACTCGAGCGCCTGGACTTGGAACGCCACGGCGCGATTCGCGTCGGCACCGCCGCCGAACTGGCGACCCTGGGGCGACTGTTCGCGGTCATGGGCATGCAGCCGGTGGGCTACTACGACCTCACGCCGGCCGGGGTGCCAGTGCATTCCACAGCGTTTCGCGCCGTGCATGAAAGCGCGTTGCAGGTGAGCCCGTTCCGAGTGTTTACCTCGCTGCTGCGATTGGAACTGATCGAGAATTCCGAGCTGCGGGCCTTTGCCGAGTCGGTGCTGGCCAAACGGCAGATCTTCACCCCCGGGGCCCTGGAGCTCATTGACCTGGCCGAGCGCCAGGGTGGCCTGACGCAAGCCCAGGCCGAGGACTTCGTCCTGCAGGCCCTGGAAACCTTCCGCTGGCACCACAGCGCCACCGTCACCGCCGAACAGTACCGGCAACTGAGCGCCCAGCATCGCCTGATCGCCGACGTGGTGGCGTTCAAGGGCCCACATATCAATCACCTGACGCCGCGCACCCTGGACATCGACATCGTCCAGGCCCAGATGCCCATGCATGGCATTACCCCCAAGGCCGTGATCGAAGGCCCACCCCGTCGCCAATGCCCGATCCTGCTGCGCCAGACCAGTTTCAAGGCACTCGACGAACCCGTCGCCTTCACCGACCAGCTACAGGCCCAAGGCAGCCACAGCGCCCGCTTCGGCGAAATCGAACAACGCGGCGCCGCGCTCACGCCCAAGGGCCGCGCGCTCTACGACCAATTGCTGAACGCCGCACGCGATGCGCTGGGGGCGTTTCCCAACGAAGCCAACGCCGAACGCTACAACGCGTTGATGGCCGAACACTTTGTCGCATTCCCGGACAACCACGATGAATTGCGCCAACAGGCATTGGCGTATTTCCGTTACTTCCCGACGCCCAAGGGCCTCGCCGCCAAGGGCGACCTCGAACCAGCAGCGTCCCTGGAACACTTGCTCGAACAGCAATACCTGCGCGCCGAGCCCTTGGTGTACGAAGACTTCCTGCCGGTCAGCGCCGCCGGCATCTTCCAGTCGAACCTCGGCGATGCCGCCCAGAGCCATTACGCCGGGCAGTCCAACCGCCAGGCCTTCGAAGCGGCGCTGGGGCGAGCGACCATCGATGAGCTGAGGCTGTACGCCCAGACGCAACAGCGCTCCATTGATGAGTGCAGGGCTGCGTTGGGCGTGTAGGAACAGGCCGAAGGATAAAACGGCAATAAGTTGCCTGACCGGCGCGCAACACGGCGCGCCGTCCTCGGTGATTCTGCCCGGCTAGAGCGACGCCCGGGTGGATCGCGAATATCTGCAATGCACCGGGCAAGCGTTTGTACGCTTTGTTGCCCGACTGAAGGGAATAGCCGCCTTCACTCAGATCAAGCCATTGATATTTATAGTCTTTTCTAATCTGGCATAGCGTTTGATAACCGTCAGGCCACCTAGGGGCGATTCCCGTCCCAGGACCTTATCGTTATCCAGGAAGGAGAACATTCCTTGGCTATCCCCGCGTACATGTCCGTTACAGGCACCAAACAAGGTCTGATCACTGCCGGTGCGTTTACCGCCGACTCAGTGGGCAACACCTACCAAGAGGGTCACGAAGACCAGGTCATGGTGCAGGCTTTCGAGCACCAGGTGACCATCCCTCGCGATCCTCAGTCCGGTCAGCCAACCGGCCAGCGCATACACAAACCCCTGATCATCACCAAGGTATTCGACAAGGCTTCGCCACTGATGCTCGATGCCCTGACAAGCGGCGAGCGCCTGACCGAAGTCAAGATCCAGTGGTACCGCACTTCGGCCGCCGGCACCCAGGAGCACTACTACACCACCACATTGGAGGACGCGATCATCGTCGATATCAAGGACTACATGCCCAACTGCCAGGACCCGGAGAACACCCACTTCACCCATCTGGAAGACGTGTACTTCACGTATCGCAAGATCACCTGGACCCATGAAGTCAGCGGCACCTCGGGTTCCGATGACTGGCGTGCACCGGCCGCCGGTTGAAATCGGAGGCAGCCGTTCACGCATCGACCAACGCAGTGGGTCAATGTGCACTCTGATAATTGACAGTTATTGATTCAGGACGGTGTTCGCCCAGTGCGACGGCCTCGGCAATCCATGCACTGGTAAAGAGCCTGACACTGGGCGAACAGGCACAATAATAATGGAACTTTCAGAATAAGTCCGCGAGGCTGTTTAAATAATTGTTTATCTTTGTTGTAGCTGCGCACGACTGATCATGACTCATATGTTCGTACAGTTACATTCGTGGACCGGAACCCGGACCTGTGGCGAGGGAGGATTCCTTCGCTAGCGCTGCAAACAGTTATACAAAACATGGACAAGTACAAAAAGTTGCCTACACAAGAAAATTAAACAGTCATTAAAAAACTCTTTTTAATACCAGCCGGACTTCAACCACGCCGTCCGGTTTTTTGCGCATCGGTGTCCCCCGCTTCAGGGTCACCCCGTTGCTGTTTGCGCTTGGCCGGATCATTGGGGCGCAAGGCATCGTTATCGCGTTCCACTTCGCCGGGCAATGCCGGTGCGTCCGGGTTGGATGGGGTTCGATCGGGGTTGTACTTCATGGCGAACTCCTTGGATCTTTCGGGATTCAAGCATCGGGGTCGGCGACTTCTTCAGCGACATTGGCATCCGGCGAGCGCCGGTGCAGTTGCTCGGCCTGGGTCTTCAAATCCTGCCAGCGCGCCAGGTCGATGACGCCCCGGCCAAACAGGTCATTGGCCACCCGCATCAGCTCGGTGAAGTGGGCGTCGGGGGACTGCTGCCAATAGGCGTTGTCGTCGAACAACTGCTGCCAGTCGGCCAGCGACGGAAGTTTGAGGTCATCGCTCATGACGGGCTCCTGCGAGACGTTCATCAGTTATGAGGGTCGACGTTCGCAGGGAGTTCCGGCGATTTTCAATAGCCGGTCATTTCCAGATAACCCGTGCCGCCCTGGTTGCCACTGAGTCGTACCGGGCCTTCCCAATAGGGAATGCGCAGGTCCATCCAGGCCTTGGGATTGAGTGCCTGAAGGGTAACGTCGAGTTGTTTGCCGGGGATTTTGATGGCCCAGCGTACCGGCATCGGGCGTCCGGCGACCTGGGTGGTGTCCAGAGGCACGAGACTGATCTCTGCGGCCTGCAGGGTTTGCGTCCGGCCCTGGGCATCGATCCAGGTGCCTGTGAGGTAAGGCGCGCCGTCCTTGTGGCGCATGCGATAGAGCATCAGGTGCTCGCCATTGTCCAGGTGCAGGGAGAACCAGTCCCAGCCGGTCTGGTTGGCGGTCAGGGGCTGGCTGCTCCATTCGCGGTCGAGCCAGGCCGGGCCGCTGACCGTGTAACGCTGACCGTCGATTTCCAATTCACCGCTGGCCTGGAAAAACGGCTGGCTGTAGTAGTACGACGCCTGCCCCTGTTCGGATTTCTGGCTGAAACCTTGATCGCCCTGCAACACCAACGGGCGGCTCGACGTCAGCCGCAACGCATAGCTGAAGCGTCGGTCGCGCGCCTTCAATTGCATGTCCGCCAACGGCTCGGCCGCAACAGCCTGGCTGGTGAATTGCCAGTCGTCGATCCATGCCTCGAAAGGCACCGCCTGCACCCCGGCCTGCCCCACTCCGCCTCGGGCATAACGCTCGGCGGCATGGTGCACGGTGGCGGAAGTGACCGCCGCGTGGCCAAGCCAGATCGTCTGGTTGCGCCAGCCGCTGGCCTGGGGCGCGGCATCCAAGGCGCTGCGAAACAGCGTCCATTGCACACCGAATTCCCGGCCCTGGGCGTCCTTGAGATTGGCGGTGACGTACCACCACTCGATACGGAAACCGTCATGGATGCCATGGTCGGCCGGAAAACTGAACGCCCGCCCAGGCACGACGGGCGTAAAGGCGACAGCCTGGTCGCCGAGGCCGGCAAAGCCCTTTTGTGGCGGCGCTGAATCATCACAACCGCTGAGCAACGCCAGCAGCAACACGCCAATTTTAATTTTCATGGGCAAAGGTCCTCAGCAAATCCGCCGGCTGCGTTCGATACAACGCATACAGCGGCCAGGCCGATGCCAGGAGCGTGGCGAGCATCGCCAGGGCCAGCAACTGCACCAATTGCAACGGGAACACCCGCAACGGCAGGCGCCAGCCGAAGGCCTGTACATTGATCACCGCGTCCAGGCACCAGGCCAGGGCAATCCCCAGCGGCAAGGCCAGGACCAGGGTCAGCAGCGCCAGCAACCAGGTCTGGCCGAGGTTGAGCAACATCAATTGCCGACGCGTCACCCCCAGCGCCCACAGCGGCGCCAACTGGCCGAGACGACTCTGACTCTGGGTCAGCAGGCTGATGAACAACGCCACCCCCGCCACCGCCAGGGTCAGGCTGTTAAGGGCGGCGGTGGCGGCGAAGGTGCGCTCGAACACCTGGGTCGACCAGCCCTTGAGCCGGGCCTGGTCGACGATGCGGCTGTCGTCCAGGCTGAACCGGCCCTGCAACGCGGTCAGTAGTGCCGGGATCGCGGGCGGTTCGATGCGCAGGTTGAAACGGTTCGGCGTCAGCTGCGGCCAGTGCGCCAGCAAGTGATCGGCATTGACCAGCACGTGGCCCTTGGGATTGCCGTAGTCGGCGTAGATACCGACGATGCGCAGTGCCCAGGGTCCCTGTGGCGTCGGCAGGGTCAACTGATCGCCGATCCTCACCTTGAGGCGCCGGGCCAGTTGCTCGCTGAGCATCAGGGTGTCGGCGGCGGCCAGTTGCTCCCACGGCTTGTCGCCGGCCGATTCCAGTAGCGGCCAATGCTGGCGATAGTGCGGGTGATCGATGATGCCATGGATCTCCGTCGGCCAGCCCTGCAACGGGATCGAGACTTGCCAGAGGGGAACGACAGCCGTGATCGCCGGTTGCTGCTTGAGCCAGGCGTGCAACTCCACCGCCTGGGCTGGGGTTTGCGGGTTGATGTACAACTCGGCGGTCAGCCGTTGTTCGAGCCAGTTACTGAAGGTCTGGCGGAAACCGGCGGTCATGCTGCCGGCACCGATATTCGCCGCCAAGGCCAACAGCAAAGCCATCAGCGCCAGGCTCAGCGTCGGCAATTGCTGACGACAATCGGCGAGAAACCATTGCCCGAGCACCGAGCGATTGTGGCGCAGCAGTTGCTTCAGCGCACTGTTGAGCAACACCGGCAAGGCCAGCGCCGCCCCCAGCAACAAGGCGGTCATCAGGACAAAACCGCTGGCCAGGCTGTCGCCCCAGACCAGCGCCGAGGCAGCAATCAACGCCGCCCCTGTCGCCACCCAACCCTGGCGTCGCAGCCAGCGCCCATGGGCCTGATGCCAGGCCTGGGGATTGGCCAGCGCCAGCAAGGGCAAACGCGCCGCCCGTAGCAGGCTGTCGGCCCCGGCCAGCAGCGCGCCGAGCAGGCTCAGGCCGACACCGCTGAGCCACCACCCCAGGCTGAGGTTCAAATGCCCGGCTACTTCGGCACCGTACAAACCCCGCAGGCTCGCCGCGACATCAGGCAACAACAGGCCCGCCAGCCAATAGCCGCAAAGAACCCCGGCGATCCCGCCCAGCAAGGCCAGCGCACCCAGCTCAATCGCCAGACTGATGACCAGCACCCGCGCACTGACGCCACAGGCCCGCAGGGTTCGCAGCAGGCTGCGACGCTGTTCGAGGGCCAGGCCGATGGCGGCGTGAACGATGAACAACCCCACCACGAACGATAAAAACCCCAAGGCGTCGAGGTTCAGGTGAAAACTTTCGGTCAGGCGCGACAGGTTGTTTTCTTCATCGGCACGCGTCAATTGCAGCCGATCACGGAAGGCCTCCGACAGCGCGGCATTGAACGTGGCGGGCAACAACAGCCGCGACAACTGGTCCGGCAACCCGAGTACGGCTTGGGCAAAACCGATGTCCATCAACAGCACGCCCGGCGCCATGTCCACTTGGACATGCAGCGGCGGCAGCGGTTGCCCATCGACTGTACGAGGCCGGTCGCCCTCGTCCAGCCCCAAGGCCTGCAAGGTCTGCGGGGCGACCCACGTGCGACCGGGGTCGGTAAAAAACTCGACCACCTCGCTCATGTCCCGCGCCTGCCCCGCCAGGGCCGCGCCGGGCGGCAGCGACACCGGGTCGATGCCCATCAGTTGCAGGCGCTGATCCTCGTGCCCCTTGAGCAGCACCCGGGCCTGCAACACCGGCGACACCGGCCAGCCCTGGCGCCGCAAATCGATAAACCATTGCTGAGGGAAGGTGCCGCCACCGGGGGCATTGAGGCTGGCCTGGGGTCCGCCGCCGATCAATTGGCTGGCCCGGGCGTAGCTGTCCCGGGCCTGACTGTTCAGCGCTTGCACGCCGGTGAGCAGGCTGGTGGCGAGCCAGAGGCCGGTCAGCACGCTGAAGAATTGCACCGGGTGTTGGCGCCAATGGCTGAGCAGGGCCTTGAGGGTCTGGCGAACGATCATCACCCCTGGGCCACCTGCGCCAACCGTCCGCCGTGCAACACCACGCGTTGGGCCAGGCGAGCCGCCACCCGTGGACTGTGGGTCACCATCAGCAGACTGGTGGGGCTGCCCTCCAGCAGTTCCAGCAACAGTTGCAGCACTTGGTCGCTGGTGGTTTCGTCGAGGCTGCCGGTGGGTTCGTCGGCCAGCAACAAAGGTGGCCGCGAGGCCAGCGCCCGCCCCAGCGCCACCCGTTGCTGCTGGCCGCCGGAAAGCTGTTCAGGGTAACGCCGCAGCAACGCTGCAAGCCCGAGCCGCTGCACCAGATGGGCTTGCCAGGCCGCGTCATGGCGGCCGCACAGGCGCGCCTGGAACGCCAGGTTGTCTTCCACCGACAAGCTGCTGATGAGGTTGAACTGCTGGAACACCAGGCCGATTTCCGTGCGTCGCCAGTTCGCCAGTTGGCTTTCGCTCATGCCATCGAGCCGATACTCGCCACTGCGGATGCTGCCGCGATCCACCTTGTCCAGCCCGGCGACCAGGTGCAGCAAGGTGCTCTTGCCACTGCCGGACTCCCCCATCAGCGCCAGGCTGCTGCCGGGCATCAGGGTCAGGTCGACGCCCTGCAGCACCGGCAACGGGCCTTGGGGCGTGGGGTAGCTTTTATAGACATCGCGGACTTCAAGCATGAACAGGCTCGATGAATGAACGTGAGGCTCAGGATAGCGGAATTAGCCGCAATGCCGGCCCAGGCGAGAGCTCGCGAAGGCGGTGTATCAGTTGGCGGTGATGTGGATGGGCAGGCCTCATCACGAGCGAGCTCGCTCCCACAGGGCTCTGCGGCGTATGTGCATTTTGTGGCTGCCGAAAATCCATGTGGGAGCGAGCTTGCTCGCGAAGGCGGCGTCATAGTCGATGAAGATGTTGGATGTGCCGGCCTCATACGAGCAAGTCCACTCCCAAAGAGCTCAGCGTATAGAGTCAATGCCCCACTGCCATTTCAACCTGGCCGGAATGCGGTGTCACGATGTTGTCCAGGTCGATATGTTTCCACGCCGGTTTCGCCCCCAGCCGCGCGTTGAAGCGGTAGTTGAAGGTGAAGTCGTCATCGGTCGGCTGGTTCAGGGATTTTCCATAAGCCGATTCGACCCCGACCGGGTCGTAGCCCATCAACTGCAACAACGTCGGGAAGATGTTGTAGTGGCTGGAGCGGTCCTTGTTCCGAGCCCAGGCATTGCGCCAATCGAGGGTCTGCAATTGGCTGCCCTGGATCACCACCAACGGCACCAAGCCTTCTTCGGCCACCGGGTCGCCGCCGCAATGGGTGTTAAGCCCGGGATTGCCGCGTTCGTGCAGATCCTGGCCGTGGTCGGAGGTATAGATCAACACCGCATGGCTCAAATCGGCCTGTTGGAAGATTCGCTTGAAGAACTCGCCGACATTCCACAACAAGGTGTTCTGGTAGGCGTTGCGGTACAGCAGCCAGTCATCTTGCTGGCCATTGAAACCGTCGCGCCTGCCGGTGTCGGCCACTTCCTGGAACTGCCCGCGCGGCAAGGCCGGACGGTAGTTCATGAAGTCGTCGGGGTATTTGTCGTGCACTGGAAAATGCGCCCCCACCTTGTTGATCACCACCAGTTCGGCCTGGTGGTCGCCCAACAGCTCGATCAACTTCGCCGCCGCCGCCATGTCGCGGTCACGCACGCTGGCCTGGTCGAATTGGACGAATTCGTCGATGTCCTGTTTTTCCAGGTCGGTCATCAGGTTCTGCAGGTTGCCGCCAGTGCGCTGGGCGTCGATGTAGACGGTGCGCAAGCCGGCCTTCTTGGCGTACTGCCAGATCGACGGCCGGGTGCTGTTGATGCGCATGTAGTCAGCGCGAGTACCGCCGTAGCGCAAGGTGACATTGGTGTCGGCGCTGCAATTGGCGATGGAAGCCGCGTAGCCGAAATTGAAAATATCCACGCCCTCGGGCGGTGTCTTCAGGCCGCTGTGCACGCCAGACGGCGTGTTGATATCCAGGTAATTGCCGCCAATGCTTTCATCGATGATCAGCACGATGTCCTGCTCGATCAAAGACGATCGCCGCGTCAGGGTGACCGGTTCCCGGGGGCCGATGGTGTTGTGCAAGGACTCGTAGGCGAAGAGATTCAAATAGGCCAACGGCGTGTACATCACCGGCAGGCCGCGCGCGCCCTCGCCCGCCCGCACGAACAGCACGCCACTGAGCAACACCACGCCCAGCACGGGCGCGAGCACCGGCAGATAACCGGGCACTCGCAGCGCCCGCCGAGGCTTGAGGGCGATGCCGAACAACAGCAACAAGCCGCCGATCGCCGCGTTGATGATCACCTCGCGATACTGATAGGCCGCTTCCTGGATGAACCCTCCCGAGTACACCAGCGAGACAAACTGGCTGTAGGTCAGGTAACTGTCCGTGACCTGGGTGTACACCTCGAAAAAAACCGCTGACACGAACAGCGCCACGGCAAATACATGCCTGACCATCGTCTGGCGTATGTAGGCGCACATCCACAGCGCCCCCACCAACAACACGAACATGGCGCCGAACAGCAAGGTGGCCAAGCCCAGGCCCAACGTATCGAGACGGTCGAGGTAATAGGCGTACCCCTTGAGCAGGTACAAAAACAGCAGCAATTCCTTGAGGTAGCGGGCCATGTTTTCCTCGACCGGATCGCGGTGTCGAAAGCACTTCGTTCCTGCACGTTAGCAGCCGATTTTCAAAGCGCAAGAAACGCCCTCCCCCAACCACGCGTCAAAAAAAAGTTGCCCCAAAAACGACACGAAAATAGGTAACAAAATATAAAAATCTATGGATAACGACCGTTTATCGCTTTGTTAAATGCCAGTCACACCCAGCAAAACAGCCACTTTGCTAGATCAGTCAATGACTTGATATCAAAAGGCCCGACTTCACTTGAATTGCCAACACTGACAACTGTCATTTTGCTGACACGCTTTTCTGAAGCTGCGCTATACCCCTCTAAACAGTTTCATCCGAGTTACATCATTCGGTCTGCGAGGCGCGCCAAAAATGGACGTGAGCGTATTTGGTACGGGGTATGTCGGGTTGATCCAGGCGGCCGCAATGGCCGACGTCGGACACCGCGTTTTGTGCATTGACATCGACCCGAACAAGATCCGGCAACTGCAACAGGCCGTACCGACCATCAGCGAGCCGGGGCTGTCCAATCTGCTCGAAGACAACATCAAGGCCGGACGCCTGTCGTTCAGTTCCCAGGCCAGCGACGCGGTCAATCACGGCGAGCTGATTTTCATCGCCGTCGGCACCCCCGCCGATGAAGACGGCTCGGCCGACCTGAGCCATGTGCTGGCCGTGACCCGGCAGATCGCCGACTTCATGGACAGCGACCGCACCCTGGTCATCAAGTCCACGGTGCCGGTGGGCACCGCCGACAAGGTGGCCGAATGCGCCCGCCAGGCATTGGCCCGGCGCGGCCTGAAACAGCTGAACGTGCGCGTGGTGTCCAACCCCGAGTTCCTCAAGGAAGGCAGCGCCCTGGCCGATTGCATGCGGCCGGACCGGATCATCGTCGGCACTGCCGACCCGGTGGCCCGCGACCAGATGACGGAGCTCTACGCGCCCTTTTGCCGCAACCACGAAAAACTGATGTTCATGGACAACCGCAGCGCCGAACTGACCAAGTACGCCGCCAATGCCATGCTCGCCACCCGCATCAGCTTCATGAACGAACTGGCCAACCTCACCGAACGGCTGGGCGCCGACATAGAAGCGGTGCGCAAGGGCATCGGCTCGGACCCGCGCATCGGTTATCACTTCATCTACCCCGGCTGCGGTTTCGGCGGTTCGTGCTTTCCCAAGGACCTGCGGGCCCTGCTGCACACCGCCGAACAAAGCGGCATGCCACTGCGCCTGCTGCGCAGCGTCACTGACGTCAACGACAGCCAGCGGCACATCCTCTTCGAGAAACTGGCGAAGCAATTCCCGGATGGCCTGGCCGGCAAATCGATTGCCATCTGGGGCCTGGCGTTCAAGCCCAACACCGATGACATGCGCGAAGCCCCCAGCCGCTACCTGATGGAAGCACTGTGGCGCGAAGGCGCCCGGGTCCAGGCCTATGACCCGGAAGCCATGTCCGAATGCCGCCGCCTCTACGGCTATCGCAAGGACCTGAACCTCTGTGCGACCCGCGATGACACCCTGGAAGACGCCGACGCCCTGGTGATCTGCACCGAGTGGAAGAACTTTCGCGTGGTGGATTTCGACCTGCTGGCCAGCAAGTTGCGCGCCCGGGTGATCATCGATGGCCGCAACCTGTACAACCCCGAACACCTGGCCGCCGCCGGGCTGTTGTATCGCGGTATCGGGCTGCGCCACACCGTGCCCGGTACCCCGGCACCAGGGCCACAAGCGTGAACATCCTGGTCACCGGCGCAGCCGGTTTCATCGGCGCCCATGTCGTGTTGCGGCTGCTGCGCGACGGCCATCGGGTGTGCGGGCTGGACAATTTCAACGACTACTACGACCCACAGCTCAAGCACGACCGCGTGGCCTGGGTGAACGACCAGGTCGGCACCTTCCCCTTGGCACGGCTCGACCTGGCCGACGCACCGGCCATCGACGAATTGTTCCAGGCCCGGCGCCCGGACGTGGTGATTCACCTCGCGGCCCAAGCCGGCGTGCGCTACTCCCTGGAAAACCCGCAGGCCTATGTCGACAGCAACATCACCGGCTTCCTGAACATCCTGGAAAGCTGCCGCCGGTATCCGGTCGAGCACCTGATCTACGCCTCCTCAAGCTCGGTATACGGCGCCAACCCGCGCACGCCTTATTCGGTGCAGGACAACGTCGATCATCCGCTGTCGCTGTACGCGGCCAGCAAAAAAGCCAATGAACTGATGGCCCATAGCTACAGCCACCTGTTTGGTATTCCCTGCACCGGCTTGCGGTTCTTTACGGTGTACGGCCCTTGGGGCCGGCCGGACATGTCGCCGATCCAGTTTGCCCGCGCCATTACCGAAGACCGTGTGCTGCAGCTGTTCAACCACGGCGAGCACCAGCGCGATTTCACCTACATCGACGACATCGTCGAAAGCATCGCCCGCCTGATCGAACATGCACCCCAGGTCACGCCCTTGCTGGATCACGAACAACCGGGCCCGGCCACCAGCCGCGCGCCCTGGCGGATCTACAACATCGGCGGGCAGCACCCGGTGGCGCTGCGCACCTATGTCGCGCTGCTGGAAAAACACCTGGGCCGCACCGCCCGCGTCGAACTGCTGCCCCTGCAAGCGGGCGATGTGCTCAACACCTGCGCCGACGCCAGCGACCTGGCGCGGGCCACCGGCTTCAAGCCGGGCATCGAACTGGACGACGGCCTGGGCCGCTTCATCCAGTGGTTCCTCGAGTATTACCTAGTGCCTGCCCACGCGCCGCTTGCGGCCCAATCTCAGCGGAGGAGTCTATGACCCGACATGAACAAATCATTGCGATCGATGCCCCCGGACGCGATAAGCGTGTCGATCCCGAGCACCGCAGGCGCCTGGATGCGGCCATTCACCGCCAAGGCCGTGGTTGGTTGACCGGTCGAGACGGCGGCCGGCCCTGGACGGTCTCGCGGACCAATCGGGTGGTAGCCGGCCTCGGCGCACTGGCGATCCTGGTGGTCTTCTGCCCGCTGTTGCTGGGCCTGGCACTGCTGGTCAAGTTTTCCAGCCCGGGCCCGGTGCTGTTCATACAGAAACGCACCGGCTATCGCGGTCGGGTGTTCGGCATGTACAAGTTCCGCACCATGGTCGCCGACGCCGAAGCCCTCAAGGAGTCGCTGCGCCACCTCAACAAACACGGCGCCGATGCCATCGATTTCAAGATCGACAACGACCCGCGCATCACGCCCATCGGCCGGTTCCTGCGTCGCAGCAGCCTCGACGAACTGCCGAACCTGATCAACGTAGTGACCGGCGACATGCGCCTGGTGGGCCCACGGCCGACCTCGTTCAACGCCTATCGCTACAAGGACAACCATCTTGTGCGCCTGAGCATCTACCCCGGCATGACCGGCCTGTGGCAGATCTCCGGACGCAGCAATATCGACTTCGACCAGCGCGTGGAATTGGACCTCAGCTATATCGCTGAACAAAGCCTGTGGCTGGACTTGAAGATCCTGATGCTTACCCCCTTCAAAGTTTTCAGCGGCCACGGAGCGAGTTAAATGGACGGTTCAACGAATATCCTGACCATAGCCAGCCCGAGCGAGACCAACCTGACCTCGACCGTGCTCGACCCTTCCCTGCGGACCCTGCTCTTGACGTCCGCCAACACAGGCACCGGCACCAGCACCAGCGCCATGGCACTGGCCGCTCAGCTGGCGCAGATGAGCAACGGTCGCGTCCTGCTGGTGGATGCCAGCCAGTCACCGCGCAACCTCAGCCAGCAACTGGCGTTGCACAAGGAACGCGGTTTCACCGACCTGCTGTTCAACAGCCTCGCCCCACCCCTGTTGCAGGACTGCGTGGTGCAGGCGTCCAGCCTGCCCTTCGACGTGCTGCCCCACGGTCGCCTGGGTCGCAATGCCGAGCGCCTGAGCCCCGAGCGCCTGCGCCCGCTGTTCAAGCAACTGGCGGCGCAGTACCGCTTTGTGGTGATCGACGCCGACGCGGTGTATTCGGCCAGCGACACGCTGGTGCTCAGCACCCAGGTGGATGGCGTGGTGCTGGTGGTGCGCGGTGAAGACACCCGCTGGGAAGTGGCCCAGGCCGCCCGCCAGCGCCTGTCCCAAGCGGGCGCGAAAGTGGTCGGCAGCGTGTTCAACCGACGCAAGTACTACATGCCCAAGTGGCTCTACAACAACCTGTAAGCCTGCAAAAGGATGACGAGATGAACGCCAGAATGCTTGTCCTGCTGTTGCTGCCGCTTGCCGGTTGCTCCAGCACCAGCGATACCCGCTCGATGCCGGTGCAGATCCTCACGGCCGCACCGGCCAACGCCCAGGCCACCGACATGCCCAAGGTCGAACAGACCCTGCGGCCCCAGGACGTGCTGGATGTGATCTTCCACATCAGCACCACCGGGCCCCAGGCCTATCGGGTGCAGGCGGGCGACCAGGTGGCGCTGAACTTCACCGCCGCCAGCCAGCTCAACGGCACGCAACAGGTGATGCCCGACGGCAGCATCGAACTGCCAGGGGCCAACACCTCGGTGAAAGTCGCCGGCCTGACCACCGACGAAGCCCGTCTGGCGGTCCAGCGCGCCTATGACCAGAAGATGCTGTTCCAACCCAATCGCAACCAATTGACGGTAATGGTGACCAGCCCGCTGAGCAGCGAGACGAACCTGCGCAACACCTTGACCCACCCAGCCACCGGCATGAGCCGGGAGATCATCGTGGGCCGGGATGGTTACGCAAGCTTCCCGGAAATCGGTTCCGTGCCGCTGCAAGGCATGACCGTGACCCAACTGGAAACCTTCCTCAACGAGCGCTACGCCCAGTTGCCAGGCCACATGACCGTCGACGTGCTGCTCAAGTCCACCGCCGGCAACGAGATCTATGTCCTCGGTGAGGTGGCGCAGCCTGGTTCCTACCCGATCCGCCGGCCCATCTCGGTCCTCGAGGCCCTGACCCTGGCTCGTGGCACCAACGTCAAGGCCCGGCTCGACTCGGTGGTGATCATGCGGCGCAACGGCAACCAGGTCGAAGCCCGCCACTATGACGTGGAAAAAGCCCTGAGCGGCGATGCCTCGCAGATCGCCTACCTGCAGCCGGAAGACATGCTGTACGTGCCCAAGACCGGCCTGGCCAAAGCCGGTGAAATGGCTCGGCAACTGGCCGACGTGGTGCTGTTCCAGGGCGTTGGCGTCAGCCTCGGCTACCGCCTCGACAACAAAAGCAGCGACAGCAACTGACCCAGGTGACCGATCATGAACCCCAAGGAAAACTATCTGCACGAGTTCTTCAGGATCTTCTTCGCCAACAAGCAGTGGGTGAAGCGCGTCTTCCTGATCTTCGCCGTGATCGCCCTGGTGCTGCCGTTGATGCTCAAGCAGAGCTTCGACATCACCGCCCAGGTGATCGTCCAGTCGAAAAAACTCTCCCAGGGCGACGCCACCACGTCGCTGAACCAGGAAAACGCCACCTTCATCCCGCCGTCCCTGGCGGACATGGAAACCGAGAGCAATATCCTGCGCTCACCGGCGTTGATCCGGCAAACCATCAGTGCCCTGCGCGACCAGGGCGACTACACCCCAAGCCCAGGCATTCTCAACAAATGGGTGAGCGAGCCACTCAAGAAGTACATCACCCAGCCCCTGCGTGAGTACGTCATCAACCCGCTGCGCGATGGCCTGGGCCTGGAGGTCGATCCGGTGCGCGACACCGTGCTCGATACGCTGACCGACGAGGCCATCGAAAACCTGAAGATCGAGACCCTGCCCGGCTCCAACGTCATTTCCATCGTCTACAGTTTCGGCGACCCGGCCCAGGGCACCCGATTCGTGGCGCAATTGCTGCAGAACTACCTCAGCAACCGCCAGGACCTGCAATCGATCGAACTGCCACAGACCTTCTACGAGCAGAAGAAAGCCCAATACCAGACCCGCCTCGACGGCCTGGAAGGCACCCGGCTGGGGCTGCTGGAAAACATCGGTTCGTCCGATCCCAAGGAAGAAATCACCTTCCGCCTGAACGCCATCAACACCGAAGAACAGGCCCTGAACCTGTATCAGGATCGCCTGCTGCAAAGCCAACGCTGGCTCGATTACCTCAAGACCAGCCTGGCGGCGGCGAACAGCTCCCGGTTCAACGACTACACCTTCCCGTTCACCTTCACCACCACCGTGGACAACATTGCCTTCGAGGACCGGGAGATCAAACAACTGGGCGAGCAACTGACCAGCCAGGTCAGCCGCTACATGAATGACCTGGCGATCTTCCAGCCCAGCAGCGAACCGATGTTGCTGGCCCGGGAACAGATCGTCCGCACGCGCCAGCAGTTCCTGAAAGTGGTCAACAACCGGATCCAGGAACGCACCACCGATCTGGCAGTGGTCAGTTCGGTGATCAATCAGAAAGTCGAACGCATCGCCGCCTTCAAGGAGCGCATCCATCAGTTGCAGGAAACCCAAAGCAAGCTGCGGCAAATGGACACCGAGATCAACGCCTTGCATGCAGCCTTCTCCACCTACGCCCAGCGCTTCGCCGAAGCCAGCACCGCGCGCTCGCTGGACAACGACCTGTCCAACGCCCGGGTCCTGAGCCCGCCGTTCGAACCGACCGCTGCGGCCTTTCCCAAGCCGATGCTGATCATTGTCTTCGGCATGTTCAGCGGCCTGCTGCTGGCGATCGCCCTGGTCTATGTGCGTGAGTTCTTCGATCACCGCTTCAAGCACCCAGCGCAAATCACCCGGCAGTTGGAAGTGCCGGTGCTGCTGGTGATCAACGAACAGTCCCCCGAGCAGGTCAATCCGCACCGCAACTGGAGCCTGCCCAGCCTTGTCCATTGGGTGCGAAATTGAACGCGCCGTTCGACCCGCCCCACCACAGCAGCCCCCTGTCGATCATTCATCTGCTCGACAGCGGTGGCTTCTATGGGGCCGAGCGGATGCTGCTCGATCATTGCCTGGCAACGCCCGGACAGCACGAGGTGCTGTTCCTGGCGGCGCCACCGACGTTGATCACACGCTTTCGCCAAGCTGGGGTCGATTGCCGTCACTGCGCCAGTTGGGCCGAGCTGTTGCAGCACCTGCGCCAGCGCCGGGACGAGCGACCGCTGATCAACACCCACAACTTCAAAGGGCTGTTGTTCGGCTGGTCGGCGGCCACGCTGCTGCGCCTGCCGCTGGTGATCACCCAGCATGGCTTCACGCCGCGCAGCCCCAAACAACGTTTCTACACCTGGCTGAGCCTGCAACTGTGCCGCACCGCCTCGGTCAAGCGAGTGGTCTGCGTGGCCGAGAGCATCGCCACGCTGCACCGCCGGGCCAGCGTACGGGCGGAAAAACTCGACGTGATCCCCAACGGCCTGCCAGCGGCCAGCACGCCACTGGCCCACCGCATCGACCAGCAACGCTGGCGGGTCGGCTACGTCGGCCGTTTGAGCAGCGAGAAAGGCCCGGACCTATTCCTCGACGCCATGATCCCCCTGTGCCAGCGGCATTCGTCGCTGCACGCGGTGATGCTCGGCGACGGCCCGGAACGCCAGGTGCTGCTCAAGCGCATCACCGACGCCGGGCTGCCCACGCGCATCGAATTACCCGGCTACCAGACCGACATGAACGCCTGGTGGAGTCGCCTCGACGCGCTGGTGATCAGCTCGCGCACCGAAGGCACCCCGATGATTCTGCTCGAAGCCATGCAGGCCGGCGTGCCAGTGGTGGCGTTCGGTGTCGGCGGCATTCCCGACGTGTTGCAGGACCGCCATAACGGCCTGCTCGCGGCACCGGCCGACAGTGCGGACCTGGCGGCGCAGATCGAAACGCTGTTCAGCGAACCGCCCCTGGCGCGGATCCTGGCCGACAACGCACGCCGCACCCAACAGGATCGCTACGACCTGCGCACGCTGGCCGAACGCTGGTCGCAGCTATACATCCGCACGGCACGGGAGGCTCGCTCATGATTGTCCCACTCTCGATCGTCAGCCTGCTGGGCCTGGTGTGCCTGGCGTTGCTGGCCAGCCCTTATCCGTTCCTCGCCCCGGGCGCGGTGCTCGGCCTGGTCGGCGTCGCCGTGCTGTACCGCAAGCCCGGCTGGGGTTTGCTGGGTATTGCCGCGCTGGTGCCATTCGAAGGCCTGTTCAAGGACAACGCGTTTTCCGGCAGCAAGTTCTTTGGCCTGGCGCTGATCCTGATCCTGATGCTGCAACTGGCCCTGCACCAGATTCCCGCGACACGCTTGCGCAGCAATATCTGGAAGCCTCTGATCGGTTTCATGATGCTGTACGGCCTGAGCCTGTTGATCTCGGAAAACATGGACCTGTCCCTGACCCATCTGCGAGAGCTGACGGTGGGGCTGATTCTATTCGTGATCACTTTGCTGATCGGTCGCGAACTGAACCTGGACCTGTTCGCCCGCCTGATGACGGTGAGCGTCTCCACCACGTGCGTGCTCGCGATGTTCTCGGTCAAATATCAGGATCAGGGCCGCGCTTCCGGCCTGCTGGAAGACCCCAACGCCTTTGCGCTGTTGATTGCGTTCACCGTACCGCTGGCCTTGTGGCTGGTACTGCGCAGTCCGAACTTGTTGCACCGATTGTTCTGGAGCGGGGGTTTCATCCTGTTGCTGGGCGGCATGACCAAGACCGAGTCGCGTTCCGGACTGGTGGTGCTGTTGCTCAGCCTGGTGATCGGCTTGTACCACTATCGTGCGCAGCTGCCGCGTATCCGTCCGCGGCACCTGGGCTTCGCCATGCTTGGGCTGGCACTGTTGATTCCCCTGGCGGTCGCGGTGATGCCCGCCGGCTACGTGGCACGCATCCAGTCGTTGAGCATCCTCAGCGCCGGCGTCAATGCCCACAAGGACGAATCCCTGGGCCGCCGCGCCTCGTACATCCTGGTCGGCAGCCAGATGATCCGCGAGAACCCGATACTCGGGTCAGGGCCTGGAACCTTTCCCCTGCACTACGCCCCCACCGGCTATGCCAAGGCGTTCTCGGCCAACCGCAAGCTGGGGGACCTGTATCGCCGGGCCCATAACACCTACCTGGAAATCTTCAGCGAAATCGGCGTGCCGGGCGGGCTGATGTTCGTCGGCATGCTTGGCCTTGGCCTGTACAACCTGCTGCACGCCCGTCGGCTCTGGCTGCAGCGCCGCGACTGGGCGCAGGCGGACCTGCTGACGCACCTGGGCATGAGTTTCCTGTCCCTGGGGCTGTTCCTGATGTTTCTCAGTGCGCCGAACCACAAATTGCTGTGGATCATGCTCGCCCTCACCAGCGTGTTGCGCTACGACGCCGAACAGGCCGCGCCACAGGAGGCTCGTCCATGAGTGGCATCAGCATTGTGATCCCGATGTACAACGAGGCCCGGCACATCGGCCGGACCCTGCAGGCGGCCCGGGAAGCGGCCCGCCAGGCAGGCTTGGCGTGCGAGTTGATCGTGGTGGACAACGGCTCCGACGACCACGGCCCGCGCATTGCCAACGAGCTGGGCGCCCGGGTGCTGATCGTCCCGGGCGTGCACATCGGCGCCCTGCGCAATCGCGGCGCGGCCCTCGCCAGCGGCGACTGGCTGGCGTTCATCGACGCCGACATCGAGATGCCGGCCGACTGGCTCAAGCTGTTGCTGGAGCTTGAAGGCCACCAGGGCGATGTACTGGGCCTGGACCTGGACACGCCCCGGCAGGCACCGTGGTTCGCCGAAGCCTGGCAGCGCCGCAGTCAACGTCCGGGGTCACGCCTCTTGCATCGGGTGCAGTGGCTGCCCAGCGCCAACCTGTTGATGCGCCGCAATTGGTTCGAACGGGTCGGCGGCTTCGACGAAACCCTGCGTACCGGCGAAGACAAGGATTTTTCCCTGCGCCTGTGCCAGGCCGACGCGCAATTGCTGTTGGTCAACGAAAGCGTGGCCCTGCACTGGGGCTACGAAGGCAGTTGGCGCGAGTGGATGAGCAAGGAGCTGTGGCGCCAGGGCAGTCATCTGCAATTGCTGCGCAGCCATGGCCCGAGCCTGCGCCTGCTGCGCTTCCCGGCCCTGTCCGTCGGCGCTTGGTGCTTGGACCTACTGGCCCTGCTCGCGGTGCTCCAGGGGCAGTTGCACCTGGCGCTGATGCTGTTGCTGGTCACTGCGCTGCCGCCTCTGCTGCTGAGCCTGCGCCAGAGCCGGCGCGACCCGCGCCTGACCCTGCAATTGTGGGCTTTGCATGGGGTGCGCCTGCACCTGACCGGCGCCGCCTTGCTGCTCAACCTGTGTCATTGGAACGTCAGGAGACCTGCCCGTGGCTGAGTTCATTTATTGGTCGTGCCTGCTGCTGCCGGTGTACGCGTACCTCGGTTATCCCTTGATGCTGAGCCTGCTGGCGCCGCTGTTTCCGCTGCGGCGCTATGGCAAGGCGTTGCCGATGGACGTGAGCATCGTCATTGCCGCCCACAACGAGGCGCGGCATATCGAGGAGAAGCTGCGCACCTTGCTCGCCCAGGATTACCAGGCGCACTCGCTGCAAATCATCCTCGCCAGTGATGGTTCCACCGACGACACGGTGGCTTGCGCGCGCAAGGTGATCGACCCGCGCATCACCGTGCTCGACCTGCCGCGCCAGGGCAAGGCCGCCGCCCTCAATACCGGTGTCGCCCACAGCCGCGGCGAGATCCTGGTGTTCACCGACGCCGACAACCAATGGGCCGTCGATACCCTCGGCCACCTGCTGGCGCCCCTGGGCGATCCGGAAGTCGGCGCCTGTGCCGGGCACATGGAGATCCCGGTGCCGGGCAAGGGCCTGAGCCTGGGCGACAGCCTGTATCGCCATTACGAAGGCTGGTTGCGGCGGGTGGAGAGCCGCACCGGTTGCATGGTCTCGGCCGACGGTGCCTTGCTGGCCCTGCGTCGGGCGCTGTTCCAGCCGATCCCGGCCCAGGTCAACGACGACTTCTTCCTCAGCACCTGCGCGCCGGCCGCCGGCAAGTCCATCGTCTACGTGCCACAGGCCCGGGTCACCGACCAGGGCGTGGACGAGGCCGACAAGCAGTTTCGCCGGCGCCAGCGGGTCACCGTTGGCGGGTTGCAGAGCCTGGCCCAACGCCGGGAGCTGCTCAACCCTATGCGTCACGGGCTCTACGCCATCGGGCTGATCAGCCACAAATTGATCCGCCGCCTGGCGCCGGTGTTGCTGTTGCCCCTGTTGCTGAGCAATGCCTGGCTGTGGAACGACCATCCGTTCTACCGCCTGAGCCTGCTGGCGCAGCTGCTCGGCTACACCATGGCGCTGATCGGCTTGATGGATGCCGGCCACCGTTTGCCCCGGCCCTTTCGCCTGGCGGCGTTCGTGCTGGTGACGCTGGCGGGCATGAGCATAGGGCTCTGGCAGTTCCTGCGGGGTCATCGCTACAGCCAATGGAATCCCGAGCAGAATCGCTAAGGAGAAGAGCCGATGTCGATCAAACAAGTCTTCAAGCGCACCGGCGGCTGGCTGTACCTGAACACGTCCCTGGGCCGCCACCCCCTGCGTGGCGCCAGCGTGATCCTGATGCTGCATCGCGTACTGAACAACGACCGCGCCGCCGAATTGCCCCACCGCAACGAGCTGTGCGTGGGGCCCGATGCGTTTGAACACTTGCTGATCTGGCTGCTACGGCATTTCGAGTGTGTACCGCTGATGAGCTTGTTGCTGGCTGATCCTGAAAGCGTCCCGAACCGCCCTCGGGTGGCCCTGACCTTCGACGACGGCTGGCGCGACAACGCCATGAATGCCTTTCCGTTGCTGCGCCAATACCAGGTGCCGGCGAGCATTTTCCTGTCCACCGATTTCATCGGCAGTCGCCAGCACTTCTGGTGGGAAAGCATTGGCGAGACCCTGTGGGGCAGCCATGGCCAGGTGGCCCGACATTCGTTGATCGAGCACTTGCAGCACGCCGGCCGCCCGTTGCCGGTGCTGCTCGATGACATCGACGACGAGCGTCGCAGCCTGGCGTTGCTGCATTACCTGCAAAGCCTCAAGAGCCTCGATCCACGTACCTTGAGCGAGCTCACCGACGCCTGCCCGCAGGGTTCCCAACCCCAGGCCCTGGACTGGTCCCAGGTGCGCATGCTCGAGGATTCCGGCCTGATCCGCTTCGGCCCCCATGGTGCTAGCCACTCGATTCTGACCGGGCTGGACGACCAGCGCCTGCACGAAGAACTGACGCGCAGTTGGACGGCCCTGGAAAACGGCTGCGCCCAGCCCTTGCCGGTGTATTGCTACCCCAACGGCGATCACGATGCCCGCGTGCGCCAACAGGTGGCGGCCCACGGTTTTACCTTCGCCCTGGGCACCGAGGCGGGGCTGTATCGCAACGACGGCGACCCCTTGAACCTGCCGCGCTTCGGCGTCAGCCAGCGCAATGCCCATCATCCCGAATTACTGGCCTGGCGAATTCGCCGAGGGACACGCCCATGAGCCGTGCTCATTACCTCAAGCACCTGGCTCTGAGCATGGGCACGCGCCTGGCGATGATCGGCCTGCGCCTGCTGCGCAATGTGCTGTTGGCACGGATTCTCGGGCCCAGCGAACGGGGGTTGTTTGCCTTGCTCAGCACCCTGCCGGACCTGATCAGCGCCGCCACCAGCGGCGGCCTGAATTCCGCCGTGGGTTATCAAGCGGCGCAGCAGCGTTCAATGGGTTTGTTACTCAGCCAGGTGCTGGTGTTCGGTTGCCTGCTGGCCGGGTTGCTGACCTTGCTGGTGGTGGCGCTGGTGCGCGAGTTCGGCGGCGAACTGGACATCACCACGCAACTGGGATTGCTCGCCTGGCTGCTGTTGCTGGCCGTGCCGTTGACCGTGCTCAAGAGTGGCCTGCTGACGCTGCACAACGCCTCCGGTGGCGTGGGCGCCTTCAATGCCTTGCGCCTGCTGGAATCCCTGGCGCCCCTGCTGTTGTTTATCGCGCTGTTCTGGATGTGGAAAGACACGGCGCTGGAAGCGGCGCTGATCAGTTGGCTGGCAGGCCTGAGCCTGGTGGTGCTGGCCGGTTGGGTGTGGTTGCGCCGCGATCATGTGGTCACCCTGCGCTGGGATCGCAGCCGTCAGAACGAACTGCTGCGCTACGGCGCCCGCAGCCATCCGGACCTGCTGTTCCAGCAAGTGCTGCTGCGCTCGGATTTCCTGTTCATCGGTGCCCTGCTGGGCAGCACGGCCCTGGGTCACTACGCCATGGCCAGCGCCGCTGCCGAACTGCTGCTGATCGTGCCGGAAGCCGTCACCACGCCACTGATGAAACGCCTGCTGCAGCAAGACAGCGACATGCAGCGCCTGACCCCCCTGGCCCTGCGCCTGACCGCCACGGTGATGCTTGGCGCCTGCCTGACCATGGCGCTGATCGGCGAGTGGCTGATCGTCACCTTGTTCGGCATCGCCTATCAACCGGCCTATCCGGCCTTGCTGGCGTTGCTGCCAGGCCTGTTCGGGCTGTGCTACGCGAGCATCCTGCGCCTGGATCTGCTGGGCAAGGACCGACCCGGCACCGTGTCGCTGCTGATGGGCGTGGGCGCGCTGTTGAACCTGGCGCTGAACCTGATCCTGATTCCCCGCTACGGCATCGTCGGCGCTGCCGCCGCGTCGTCAATCGCCTACCTGTGCGTGACCCTGGCGCTGCTGGCGATGTACTGCCGCCTCAGCGGCGTGGCGCTGTGGCAGACACTGATCATCCTGCCCAGCGACTTGCTGCCGATGCGCCAGATGCTGCTGGGGAAATCGGCATGAGCAGGGTTGCCCGCCAAGCCGCCATCGCGAGCGAGCTCGCTCCCACAGGGTGCGGGGTTGTTCTTGTGGAAGCGGTGGGTCAGCTTGCGTCAATGGTGGATGTGCCGCCCTCTTCGCGAGCAAGCCCGCTCCCACAAAAACCTGGTGCCGAACACACTATCCGCGACCACCACAAATCAACTGTGGGAGCGAGCCTGCTCGCGATGGGGCCAGTACGGCATGGGTGGAAAATAGCCGCTGGGCTGTGCCTTTGGAGCCTGGCCTTGTTGGCCCATGGCGCGGCCATGCAATGGACCGGCATCCGCGACGGCAGCCTGTACTTGCAGACCGACCGCCCGGATCAAGTGACCGTGCGCTGGGTACCCGCCTGGCAGGCCAATGCCAACACAGAACACCTGTACCTGCTCAACGGCCAAGGGCGCCTGGTGGGTGAACGCCTGATCAAGGCCGCCGAGGAACGTGGCGAGCAGCAGTGGCCTTTGCTGCCGGGGGCCGCCAGCTATCGCCTGGAAATTCCCGGCTACAGTTTCCGCCGCTACACCGTCGAACACGACGCCCATACCCGGGCGCTGTTCGCACCGGCCAAGGTGCATTTCAATGCCGAAACCCACGACGGCGATGAGTTGTATTTCAAGGTCGCCCCCGGCGAACAGGCCGTACTGGCGGGCAAGTTCCACGGCGGCGTGCGCAGCCTGCAAGCCCGGCGCGTCACCGATGGCAAACAGGTGCAGTTGAACCTCAAGCCGTATCCAGCCTATGGACAGTTCGATCAAGTGGCATTGCCCGTCGCCAATGTCGAGCAAACCTGGCGCCTGCAATTGCAGGGCAACGGCAAGGCGGCATTCTGGCTGGATGGCACGGCGAACCTGTTCGCCCAAAACCCAGAGCATCTGCAACCGCTGCGCCAGGACCCGGGGCAGGCGCACCTGAAACTCTATGGCGATGTCCTGGGAACAACCCCGAAACTGGGGGTCTACCTGCCCTACGTCATGCCCCCGCCATCGGCCTACCCGGTGATCGAAGCCATCAAGCCCCAGGCCGCCAGCTACTACAGCCTGGTCGACATCACCGCAGACAGGCCGGACTATGAAAATCAGTTTCGGCGCCTGTACCAGGACCGCTTCGGCATCACCCGGGACATCACCCTGCTGGCCGGTAGCGCGCGCAAGGCCGACCTGCAGGCCGACCGCGTCAGCAACAACGGCTTGCAAGCCTGGCTCAAGGCGACCCGCGCCTTGGGCGGCAAAGGCATCCACTACCTCAGTTTCGCCGATGAGCCGAACCTCAACTACCCGGATTTCGCCAGCTACCAGCAGGTGTTCGAGAGCATGGCCAATCAGGTTCGCGCCATTCCCGCCAATGCCCGTGCCGGGGTACGCATTGCCATACCGGCCAGCTCCCGGTTCACCAATGGTCCTTTGGCGGAGAACGCCGTCGAGCGGCGCGGGATCGATTGGGCGCGGCGCTTGCTGGATAAATACGGTGACCAGATCGACGCCCTGGCCTGGCATGAATGGATGATCCGCGACCTGCTGGCGACCCGGGTCTATCGCAACAGCGTGCGCCGCGCCGCTGGCCTGGTGGGCCTGGACAGCAAGGGCCGGCCGAACAAGGCCTTGCTGCTGGACCAGACCAACATGTCCAGCGGCTCGAGCCTGAGCCCCTACGACCAGGAAACCCACTACGCCGCCCTGTGGTGGACGTCCGTGGTCATCAACGCCTCGGCCGACGGCTGGCTGGACATGCTCAACTGGTTCATGCTCGCCGACGAACCTGAGTACCCCAAAGGCATGGTGCGGGTGCTGGACAGCCAGCGTTTCGAACTCAAGCCGGTGGGCCTGGCCCAGCAGTTCATCCAACAGCATTGGCTCAACCAGGTGCTACGCCTGGATAACGACGCCTTCGAAGTCGACGTGCTGGCCATGGCCACCGACACGAGACGCAGCTTGCTGGGCGTGAACAAAAGCACGCGCCCGCAACAGGTCAGCCTGGACGGCGCGTCCTGCCCCCAGGCGCAAGCAGAGCTGGTGTATTTCGGCCCCGACAGTCAAAGCCGCAGCGCCCCGTTCAACTGCGAGGCCGGGCAGATCCGTTTTCTCCTGCCAGGAGAAACCGTGTTCGCCCTCGGCTGGACCGCCCTCTCTTTCCCCCCACCCGCCACCCGTCAGGAGGCACCATGAGCGTTCTGCAAGCATTACGTGATGGCATTCAGAAAAAAGGCCTGCGCGCCGTTCTCAAACAGTTGTTCAGGCGCTACGTGTTTTTCCACACCCGACTGGTGTGGCTGGAGCACGATGTGCGGACCCCACTCCCCCCGCATAACCTCAAGCCCTACCCACCGATGCGCCTGGAGTTCATCACGGTCAGCAATGCCGATGCTTTTGCCCGGCACTTCGGCGACCGCGTCGAAACCATGCGCGAGCTGGCAGCCGAAGGCTACACAGGTTTGATGTACCTGGATGCTCAGGGCGACACCGTGGGTTTCGCCTGGGCCAGCACACGAGACTATTTCGACCGCCATTTCTATCGCTGCAACTTCCCGATCAAGCCGGGTGAGTACTTTCAGTTCGGTGGCGAGATGATCCGCGCCTACTGGGGTTCCAGTATGTCGGCGGACATGCAGTTGGAAATGTGGAAAATCATGGTGGACAGCGGCTGCAACACAATGGTCGATGTCTGCGATTTGCAAAACACCCCGGCGATCAAGATGCACCTGCGCATGGGCTTCCAGGAGCGCGGCAAGATCACCCATGTGTATCGCCTGTTCGGTCGCTGGCGGTTTTTCCGCGACACGTTCT
Source organism: Pseudomonas sp. Pdm06 (assembly GCF_014851795.1). Lineage (NCBI taxonomy): Bacteria > Pseudomonadati > Pseudomonadota > Gammaproteobacteria > Pseudomonadales > Pseudomonadaceae > Pseudomonas > Pseudomonas sp. Pdm06. The sequence goes on along the minus strand of NZ_JACVAH010000001.1, from coordinate 619,055 downwards.
ACCGCGGCTCGGCACTGAACGCCTTTCGCAAGCCGGCCCCGCCGCTTGCATCGACTGCGCCGGCCTGATGTCCATGGCAATCCAACTCCCCATTGCGAGCAAGCTCGCGATGGGGTCTTTCCCTAACCGGCCCCCGCCAGGAGGCACCATGAACGTTCTGCAAAAATTGCGTGATCGCATTCGGAAAAAAGGTCTGCGCGCCGTTCTAAATCAGCTGAGCAGGCACTACGTGTATTTCCACGAACAACTGGTGTGGATGGAGCGCGATCTGGTCAGCCCGATACGGCCCAACAACCTCAGGCCCTATACGCCGTTGCGCCGGGAGATCATTACCACCAGCAATGCCGATGCCTTCGCCAGGTACTTTGGCGACCGTGTCGAGACCATGCGCGAACTGGCTGCCGAAGGCCACACCGGGCTCATGTACCTGGACGACAAGGGCGACACCGTCGCTTTCATCTGGGGCAGTACACGAGACTATTTCGACCGCCATTTCTTTCGCTGCTGGTTCCCGGTCAAACCGGGCGAGTTCTTCGAGTTCGGCGGGGAGCTGTACCGCGCTTACTGGGGAACCCAGCTATCGGTGGATTTCCAGCTGGATCTGTGGAAAGCCATGGCCGAGCAGGGTTGCAACAAAGTGGTCGACGTCTTCGAGCTGAGCAACATCCCAGCCGTCAAGCTGCACCTGCGCATGGACTATCAGGAGCGCGGCCAGATCACCCACATGCATTGCTTGTTCGGCCGCTGGCGGTTCTTCCGTGACACGTTCTACACCGGCTCGGTCCTGGACTCTTTTCGTAAACCGGCCAAGCCGGTTCCATCCACTGCGGCGGCCTGACGTCCATGACCATCCGGTTCCAATGGTGTCGCTCCCTGGGCGCGGAGGACTTTCCTGTGTCAGCTTATGAACAGCTGCGAACCCAGGTGGCCGACGCAACACCGTTCAACACCCTGGCCTGGCTGCAAGCGGCGGAATTTGCCCTGTTGCCTGATCAGCAATTGCATGTATTACTGGGCTGGCAGGACCAGAATCTGTCGCTATGCCTGCCCCTGGTTTCGGGACGTGAGCGTATCGGCGGACTGCGGTTCCGGGTGGTGCATCACTTGGGTTACCCCTTGGCCGACCGCATCGCCCTGCTGGTGCGCCTGGATGCCGAAGGCATGGGCCAGGCGCTGATGCAGATCCGTCAGCAGGTGCCCCACGCGATGTTGCAACTCAATGAAGTGGTGGAGCCGGTCGGCGAGCAAAGCGTCCTGAGCGCGTGGATGGCACTGAGCTCCACCGGGGAGCGGCGGCTCAGTTGCCGGGTTCCGGTGCACTTGATCAGCGACAGTGATCATCGGGAAGTCTCTGGCGATCCACGCTACAAGCTGCGTCGGGCGCGCAAACGGATCGCCGCTTGCGGTGCCGAAATCCGCCGAGTGACACCGGACGCCATCAGCATGGGACAGCTGTTGCGAGCCCTGGCCGACGTCGAGGCCGCCAGCTGGAAGGGTGAGGAAGGTGTCGGCATTTTCGCCGACCCCAGGCGCCGGCAATGGATGAACCATGCCTTCACCGCCCTCGCCGCCCAAGGCCAGGTGCGGGTGGTGATGCTGGAGCTGAACGGTGAATGCATCAGTTATCGCCTCGGCCTGCTGGACCAAGGCCGATTGTATGACTACAACCTGGCGTTCCTGCCGCAGCACGCCGACCTGGGCAGCGGCCGGGTATTGCTCGAAGAGTGGATTCGCTGGGGGCTGGACGAAAACTGGCGATGGATCGATGCGTCACGGGTCAGTCTCGATAATTCCAGCCATCAATTGCACGAACGCATGACCGGACAACTGGAGCACTGGCGTTGGAGTTTTTATTCCTGGCACCCCGATGGCCTGATTCTCGGGCTCGCCTTGCGACTCTGGAAAAGTCTTAAACCCTGGCTTCGCAAACACTCCCCCCAAAAAACCACGGCGACAGATTCACCCTCTATCCCCAAGGAACAGGAGATCTCACATGCCCCGCCAAGTGATCATCAACGCTGACGACTTCGGGTTGTGCTTCAGTGAAAACGCGACAATCGTTCGAGCCTTCGAAGCAGGGCTGATCAGTTCCGCCACCATCATGGCCAATACGCCGGGCTTCGAACAGGCGTGTGTACTGGCCCGACTGCCCCGGCTCAAAGGGCGCATCGGGCTGCATTTCAATCTCAGCCATGGGCAGCCGCTAAGCCAGGCCATAAAGTCACGCCCGGCGTTTTGCGATGCGGACGGCCAGTTCAGCTTCAGCCTGTCACGCTATTGCCTGCATCTGGGCTCGAAGGACCTCGCCGCAATACAGGACGAACTCCAGGCGCAATGGCAACGCTGCCTGGACCACGGAGTGCGCCCAAGCCACCTCGACTCCCATCAGCACGTGCATAACATCTGGCCCATCGGAGCATTGGTGGCGCGCTTCGCTGCGCGGCAAGATGTGTCCATTCGCCTGGCGCGCAACCTCGGAGCCAACCTGAATATACCCAAGCGCATCTTCAAGACCTTACTCAACCGCCGCCTGCGTCGCTTATGCGGCGCCACGGCCGACTATGTCTGCACGCCAACCGACTTGCAGCACGCCGCCGCACCAGACCATGGCTTGCTGGAAGTGATTGTTCATCCAGTGCAACTGGACGGGGATTTCGGCGACACCTACCTGGCTCCCGGCTGCTCGTTGACCCAGGTGCTGCATCAGCGCCTGGCGGGGGTGCCGAAGGTAGGGTATGGCACCATTGAGCGGACGTTCGAGCTGGTTCAGCTCGAGGATGCGTAATGACCCCTCTGCCATGGAGGCTTGATTGTGAGAAGGGTGTCCTCCCCTAAAGGACTAGGGAACAAGGCTCAGGGTTTGGGGATTTTCCAGCGCCGAAAAGCGCGCTTCAGACGAATGACCGTCACAAATCCCTGCGCCGTTTTCGGAGAATCTGCTACAAGGCATCTTTGGTTTCAGTAGCGAATGGCATCGATGTCTTCACTCTTACTTTCTGGCCTGAGACGCCGCTGGTTGGCCTGGCTGTGCATGGGCGCATTGATGGTCGGCCTGCCGGTGGGCTGTGCTGTGTTGCAGCATAAGGAGCGGGAACTGGTCTTTCGCATCGAGCCGGGGACGGCGAGCTGGTTCAGTGGGCTGCCCAGCAGCGTGCAGGAGTTCGACCTCAAGCCAAAAAGCTTCAAGGCCGGGGAAAACATCCACGGCTGGTGGTGGCCGGCCGAACGCAAGAACGCGCCGGCCATCCTGTATTTGCACGGTGTGCGCTGGAATTTGACCGGCCAGTTGTTTCGTATCCAGCAACTGCGAGGGCTGGGCTATTCGGTGCTGGCCATCGACTACCGGGGCTTTGGCAAAAGCCAGGGAGACCTGCCATCGGAAGCGAGTGTCTATGAAGACGCGCGCATCGCCTGGGAGCGTCTCGCAGCGCTGCAACCAGACCCGAGCCTGCGGCTGATCTATGGTCATTCCCTGGGCGGCGCCGTCGCGGTGGATCTCGCTGCGCAGCTCGGTCAGCAGGCAGCGAAGGATGGCAAAGCCCAGGTCCGGGGCCTGGTGATCGAATCCACGTTCACCTCCCTGGGCGATGTCGCCACCTCGATGGCGAATACATCCCTGCCGGTACGCTGGTTGCTGTCGCAGAAGTTCGACTCCATCGACAAGATCGGCGAGATCAACATGCCGCTGCTGATTGTCCATGGCGCCGCCGACCGCTACGTGCCGCCACGCTTCAGTGAGCAACTGTTCAACGCCGCCCGGGAACCCAAGCGCCTGTTGCTGGTGCCCGGGGCGACGCATAACAACAGCATGAGCCTGGCGGGCAAAAACTACCGGCAGGCGTTGGACGCCCTGATGAAAAGCGCCCCCACCCCCGTGGCCGGAAACGCCACCACCGGCCCGGCCAAAGCGGGCTGAGCCATGGAAATACCCACGCCTTCTTGCGGGAAGCGGTGGGTCAGTCATGGAAATGTTGGGTGTGCCGCCGCCATCGCGAGCAAGCTCGCTCCCACAGTTTTTCGAGGTGTTCTCAACTGTGGGAGCGAGCTTGCTCGCGATGGCGGTGAGTCAGGCGACCATGAACCGTCAGGATCCCGCGCCAAACCGATCACGGCTGTTGGTCAGGTGCAACCACATGGCCGCGCGGGCGGCGTCCGGGTCCTGACGCTTGATCGCGTTGAAGATCGCCTCGTGCTCAAGGTTGGCCAACTGCGCCAGCTTGCTTAAATCGGCCTGGCCGCGCTCGGCCACGTTCACCCGGGTCCTGGGAATCATCGCACTGCCCAGGTGCTGCATGATTTCGACAAAACAGGCGTTGTCCGTGGCTTCGGCGATGAGCAGATGGAAACGCCGGTCGGCTTCGACACAGCTGTCGTTGTTGTTGGACAACCGCTGATAGTCATCCAGCGCCTGGCGCATCTGCTGCAACTGGTGTTCGCTGCGGCGCTGGGCCGCCAGGGCGACGGCCTGGGTCTCCAGGCCCAGGCGCAGTTCCAGGATCGCCCGCACTCCCGCCGCGGTGTCGACATTCAGGCGCAACCCTGGCTCGCCGGTTTGCGCCAGCACGAAGGTGCCGATGCCATGGCGGGTCTCTACCAGCCCCGAAGCCTGCAATTTGGAAATCGCCTCGCGCACCACCGTCCGGCTGACGCCATGGGCCTGCACGATGGCACCTTCCGATGGCAGCTTCTCACCCGGTTTCAACTGCCCCAGCAAGATGCTCTGGCTCAGCTTCGTCACCAGGTCATGGGCCAGGTTGTGGGTACGCTTGCGCGGGGGCGCGTCGGTGTCTTGCGGCATCGCCGGGGTTCCTTGAAAACAGGCTGACTGATCGTATCACCAGCGGGCGCCGGAAATCTCATTGTCAAGCCATTAACTTGTATGACAACACTCAAGCTCAGCCCATCCCAGCAAAAATCGCCCCTTCAAAAAACGGCTTCGCGCGAGCCAGGCAGACGCTGGATAAAATCACAATAGCCGGACAACCCCAACAAATACGCCATAAAAACGCCATTCACCTAATCCAATGATGCTGAAAAACTGCTTGTCATCCAAAAAAATCAAGTTGTATGATGTCTATCAACATCGGCACATGCACGATGCCCCGCATAAAAATAACGAGTGGGAGAAAAACCAGTGAACACATCCAGCCTCAAGGCGAATGCCGGCGCGGATCCGGTGCTGCTGTCGGCCATCGCCAAGGTCAAGCGCCACATCCTGCCGCTGTTCGTCATCATGTTTATCGTCAACTACATCGACCGCGTGAACATCGGCTTCGTCCGTGCCCACATGGAGCACGACCTGGGTATCGGTGCCGCGGCCTATGGCTTTGGTGCCGGGCTGTTCTTCATCGGCTACGCGCTGTTCGAAGTCCCGTCCAACATCCTCCTGCAACGCATCGGCGCCCGCATCTGGCTGACCCGCATCATGCTCACCTGGGGCCTGGTGGCGGCGGCCATGGCCTTCATCCAGAACGAAACCCACTTCTACATCCTGCGCTTTTTGCTGGGCGTGGCCGAAGCCGGATTCTTCCCTGGGGTGATCTACTATTTCACCCGCTGGCTGCCCGGCGTCGAGCGTGGCAAAGCCATCGCCATCTTCCTCAGCGGTTCGGCCATTGCGTCACTGATCTCCGGCCCGCTGTCGGGGCTGCTGCTGCAAATCAACGGCCTGGGCATGCACGGCTGGCAGTGGATGTACTTCATCGAAGGGATGTTTTCCGTCTGCCTGTGTGTCTTCGTCTGGTTCTGGCTGGACTCCAAGCCCCATGACGCCAAATGGCTGAGCCGCGAAGAACAGGATGTGCTGGTCAAGGCCATCGACGATGAACAGCGGGCACGGGAAGCCGCCTCGCCGATCAAACTGTCCATCGGCCAGTTGCTCAAGGATCGCCAGATCATCCTGTTTTGCCTGATCTATTTCTTCATTCAATTGACGATCTATGCCGCCACGTTCTGGCTGCCGAGCATCATCAAGAAAATGGGCGAACTGAGCGACATTCAGGTCGGGCTGTTCAATTCGATCCCGTGGTTGCTGTCAATCGTCGGCATGTACGCCTTCGCCTCGCTGTCGGCCAAGTGGAAATTCCAGCAGGCCTGGGTCGCCACCGCCCTGTTGATCGCGGCAGCCGGGATGTTCATGTCCACCACCGGCGGACCGATTTTCGCCTTCGTCGCCATCTGCTTCGCGGCCCTGGGTTTCAAATCGGCGTCGTCGTTGTTCTGGCCGATTCCCCAGGCTTACCTGGACGCCCGGATCGCCGCCGGGGTGATTGCCCTGATCAACTCGGTGGGCAACCTCGGCGGGTTCGTCGCCCCAACCACGTTCGGCCTGCTGGAAGAGCACACCGGCTCGATCCAGGGCGGCCTCTACGGCTTGGCGGCCACCTCGATCATTGCCGCGATCATCGTGTTTGCCGCACGCAACACGCCCAAGCCCAAAGCCGTGACGACGCCGGCCGATCCGGCCACCAGCCACGTCTGATCATTCGATTGCCAAGGATAAGTACAGATGAGTATTCCTGAAACCAGCAAAGCCCCGATCATCACCAGCATGCAGGTCGTGCCCGTGGCCGGCCATGACGGCATGCTGCTGAACCTCAGCGGCGCCCATGGCCCGTTCTTCACCCGCAACATCGTCATTCTCAAGGACAACGCCGGCCACACCGGCGTGGGCGAAGTGCCCGGCGGCGAGCGCATTCGCCAGACCCTCGAAGACGCCCGCTCGCTGGTGGTCGGCAGCCCCATCGGCACGTACCAGAAGATCCTCAACACGGTACGCAACGCCTTCGCCGACCGCGATGCCGGCGGCCGTGGCCTGCAGACCTTCGACCTACGCATCACCATCCACGCGGTCACTGGCCTGGAAGCGGCGTTGCTGGATCTACTCGGCCAACACCTGGACGTACCGGTCGCCGCCCTGCTCGGCGAAGGCCAGCAGCGCGACGAAGTGAAGATGCTCGGCTACCTGTTTTACGTCGGTGATCGCCAGCAGACCGACCTGGCCTATCGCAGCGAACCGGACGCCGACAACGACTGGTTCCGCGTGCGCCACGAAAAGGCCCTGGACGCCGACGCCGTGGTCCGCCTGGCCGAAGCGGCCCAGGCCCGCTATGGCTTCCAGGACTTCAAGCTCAAGGGCGGCGTGCTCCAGGGCGACGCAGAAATCGAAGCGGTCACCGCATTGGCCGAGCGCTTTCCCCAGGCCCGCATCACCCTGGACCCGAACGGCGCCTGGTCACTCAAGGAAGCGATCCGTTTGTGCCGCGACCAACACAAAGTGCTGGCCTATGCCGAAGACCCTTGCGGTGCCGAGAACGGCTATTCGGGGCGCGAGGTCATGGCCGAGTTCCGCCGCGCCACGGGCCTCAAGACGGCGACCAACATGATCGCCACCGACTGGCGCGAGATGGGTCACGCCATCACCTTGCAGTCGGTGGACATTCCCCTGGCCGACCCGCACTTCTGGACCATGCAGGGTTCGGTGCGGGTAGCGCAGATGTGCAATGAGTGGGGCCTGACCTGGGGCTCGCACTCCAACAACCACTTCGACATTTCCCTGGCAATGTTCACCCACGTGGCCGCCGCGGCACCGGGCGACATCACCGCCATCGACACCCACTGGATCTGGCAGGACGGCCAGCGACTGACCAAGGCGCCCTTGCAGATCCAGGGCGGCTGCGTACAGGTGCCGAAAAAACCGGGGTTGGGGATCGAGCTGGACACCGACCAACTGGCCAAGGCCCATGAGTTGTACAAAGGCATGGGCCTGGGGGCGCGGGACGATGCGGTGGCGATGCAGTTCCTGATTCCGGGCTGGACGTTCAACAACAAGCAGCCGTGCCTGGTTCGTTAAAGCGACCGATATCCCTTGTGGGAGCGAGCTTGCTCGCGATGGCGGTGGGTCAGCCACATTGCTGTCGACTGACACTCCGCTATCGCGAGCAAGCTCGCTCCCACATCTGGATTCATGAGCGCCACAGTCATCATTCGCCTTCAGGTTTTTGTAGAACCTACCCCTCCGGCCGCATGATCAACACCGCCAACGGCGGCAGGTTCAGTTCCAGCGACAGGGCCTGGCCATGGCTGGGCACTGCTTCGGTGAAGGCGCCACCGCCGTTGCCGTAGTTGGAACCGGCGTAGGTGTCGGCGTCGCTGTTGAGCAATTCCACCCAACGCCCGGCGAACGGCACGCCGACCCGGTAGGCCTCGCGCGGCACCGGGGTGAAGTTGGCGACCACCAGCACCGGCTTACCCTCCTTGCTCCAGCGCAACCAGGCGTAGACGCTGTTGAGCGCATCGTCGCCAATCAGCCACTGGAAGCCCTGCGGCGCGTCATCCTGGTCGTGCAGCGCCGGCTCTTCGCGGTACAGCCGGTTCAGATCGCTCACCAGCTTCTGCACGCCCCGGTGCTCAGGGTATTGCAGCAGGTACCAATCCAACTGCTGGTCGTGGTTCCACTCGCGCCACTGGCCGAACTCACACCCCATGAACAACAGCTTCTTGCCGGGATGGCCCCACATGAAGCTGAGGTAGGCCCTCAGGTTGGCGAATTTCTGCCAGCGGTCACCGGGCATCTTGTCGATCAGCGAGCGTTTGCCATGGACCACTTCGTCGTGGGAAATCGGCAGTACGAAGCGCTCGGACCAGGCATACACCAGGCCGAAGCTCAGTTCGTTGTGGTGATGGGCGCGGTACACCGGGTCTTGCTGGATGTAGTGCAGCGAATCGTGCATCCAGCCCATGTTCCACTTGTAGGCAAAACCCAGGCCGCCCTGCTGGGTACTCTGGCTGACCCCCGGCCACGCGGTGGACTCTTCGGCGATAACCAGCGCACCGGGGGTTTCCAGCGCCACCACATCGTTGAGGTGCCGGAGGAAATCGATGGCTTCGAGGTTTTCCCGACCGCCGTGGCGGTTGGGCACCCACTCGCCGGCCTTGCGCGAATAGTCGCGGTACAACATCGAGGCCACGGCATCCACCCGCAGGCCGTCGACGTGGAAATGCTTGAGCCAGTGCAACGCCGAAGCCAGCATGAAGCCGTGCACTTCGGTGCGGCCCAGGTTGTAGATCAGCGTGTCCCAATCCTGATGGAAACCCTCCAGCGGGTTGCCGTATTCGTACAGCGCGGTGCCGTCGAACTGGGCCAGGCCGTGGGTGTCGGTGGGGAAATGCGCCGGCACCCAGTCGAGGATGACACCGATGTTGGCCTGGTGGCAGGCGTTGACGAACGCGGCGAAATCGTCGGGCGATCCGAAGCGTGCCGTTGGCGCGAATTGCGACAGCGGCTGATAGCCCCAGGAGCCGCCGAACGGGTGTTCCATGATCGGCATCAGCTCGATGTGAGTGAAGCCCAGATCCCTGACATACGGAATCAGCCGCTCGGCCATTTCGTGCCAGTTGTATTGCCGGGCCACCTCCCCCGCTTCGTCGATTTCGCACTGCCAGGAGCCGGCATGCAACTCATAGATCGACAATGGCGCGCCCGGTAGCTGGCGTTCGCGCCGACTCTGCATCCACTCGTCGTCCTGCCACTCGATTTTCAAGGGCGAGGCGACTTTCGACGCCGTATCAGGTGGCATTTGCGTGGCCAGCGCCACCGGGTCGGCCTTGAGGGGCAGGATGCCGTGGGCGCCGAGGATTTCATATTTGTAGGCCTCCCCCGCCTCCAGCCGCGGGATGAACAATTCCCACACGCCGGATGGATAACGAATGCGCATCGGATGCCGGCGCCCGTCCCAGACGTTGAAGTCCCCCACCACCGAGACGCGCCGTGCATTCGGTGCCCACACGGCGAAGCGCACGCCCTCGACACCGTCGACGGTGGTCAGCTGTGCACCAAGGCAGGCACTGAGGTCGCGGTGATTGCCCTCGGCGAACAGGTAGAGGTCCATCTCCCCCAGCAGTGGGCCGAAGCTGTACGGGTCTTCGGCAACCTGCTCGCCGCCGGCCCAACGGGTGCGCAGCAAGTACGCTTGGGCGCGATCGAAATGGCCGACGAACAATCCCGGGGTTTCGGTGGGTTGCAGTTCCCCCAGTTCTTCGCCGCCCTCCCGGGCCAGCACATGCACGCTCAAGGCGCCAGGCAGGTAGGCGCGGATGAATTGGCCGCCGGCGCCGTCGCCATGGGGACCCAGGATGGAAAACGGATCGTGATGTTCGGCGCGCACCAGCGCGTCGATGTCTTGGGGGGCCGGCAGCAAGGATTCCTTGGCCTGACCCTGGGGTTCTTTGTTCGAGACACTCATGATTCTCTCCACTAAATCGGTCCGGCTAAGTCGGAAAAGGGTTGCAGCCCACTCAACAACCCGACCAGACCGTGCAACGGCACGGGCAGCCAGGTGGGGCGATTCTCGGCTTCATAGGCCACTTCATAGGCCGCCTTCTCCAGGCCGAACAACGCCAGCGCGGCGTCTTCGCCTTCAGCATCCTTCCACTCATGGGCAAGACTAGCTGCCGCCAGCCGATATGCCTCGACAAATGCCTGGCGGGCCTCTTTCAAATAACGCTCGGCGACCCGTTGCCGCGCCGCATCGGCATCGGCCGTGCTGTCGACGGTATTCAAGTGGATCGCCATGGCCGCCGCATAATCGAAGGAACGCAACACGCCGCTGACGTCCTTGTATGGGCTGTGCTTGCCCCGTCGCTCATGCAATGGCCGCGCCGGCTCACCTTCGAAGTCGATCAGGTAGGCGTCACCCTTGATCACCAACACTTGGCCCAGATGCAGGTCGCCATGGACGCGGATACGCAAGCCACCGACGGCCTTGCCGGCCAACGCCTGGACATGGGCCAGGACGGTTTTCTTGTGCTCCAACAAACGTGCGACCATGGCCTGGTCCGCGGGGTTCAATTGGCCCTGGCTCTGCTTGAGCAGACGCAAGGCGTTTTCCACCTGGCCGGCCACGTCCTTGCCGATGGCCTGGGCTTCCTTGGCGTTGGTGGCCTGCGGCGCGAAGTCCGGATCGTCGGTGGCCTGGGCCAGTACCTGGTGCATTTCTCCCAGGCGCTGGCCGAGCATGCCGGCGAAATCCTTCAGTTCGCCCAAGGCGTTGTAGTGCTGCTCCTGCTCGGACACAGCGTCCGCCAACTCATCGCGCAAGGCGCGTTCGAGGTTGTTCTGGGTCCATTCCCAGGCGTCGCCCTGGTTGCTCAGGTAGCCCTGGGCGATCATCAGCAACGCATCTTCGCCTTCGGCATCGCGGCGAACCACCGAACCCAGCAGCGGTGAAATATTGCTGAAACCCGCGGCGGTCAGGTAGGCGCTCATTTCCAGTTCCGGGTGCACGCCCGAGGCCACCTTGCGGATCAGCTTGAGTACCAGACTCGCCCCCACCACTACCGAACTGTTGGACTGTTCAGCGGACAGGTAGCGTACCTCCGGCTCGTCTCCCAGGCTCAACGCAGCCAGGCCTTCGGTCGGCTCGAAGCGCAACTCACCTTCGGCGAACGGCAGCACCGTGGCGGTCTGCATGCTGTGCAGCACGGCGCGCACGAAGCTTTCCAGGCTGAATGCATCGGTGATCAACCCCACCTGACGCCCCCGACGGACCCGCGACAAGGCCAGTTGCTGCGGCAACGCCGCACCGACCTGGTCTTCGGCGAGCAAACCGAACGGCAACTGATAACGCAGGGTCTGGCCGCCACTGGTGACATCGATTTCACTGAGTAGCACGGGGCGCTGCGGGTCGCCGAAGCGCACACCATAGACAATGTCGACCTTCTCGATCGCACTGTCCTTGCCGGCGAACCAGCGCCGGTTCTGCAACCAGCTCGGCAGGATGGCTTGCTCCAGCGTGGTGCGCGATGGCGCTTCGAGCAATTCTTCCAGGCGTTTCTTCAGCACCAGGGTGGTGAAGTCCGGCAGGCTCTGGGCCGGCTCCACGTGCCAGCTCGGCATCTGGTTTTCCGCCGCCAGGACGAACCAATAGAAACCGTACGGCGCCAGGGTCAACAGGAAATTCAACTGCCCAATGGGTGGGAAAGCGTTGCCACCGAGCATCTCCACCGGAACCATGCCGGCGTAGACCGACAGGTCCAGCTCGGCGGCCTGGGCGCTGCGGGACACGTTGGCCACGCACAGGATGATTTCGTGCTTGCCGTCGGGGCCGGTGTATTCGCGGGTGTAGGCCAGGATCCGGCGGTTGCTGGGCGAGAGCATTTTCAGCGTGCCCCGACCAAAGGCCTTGGACTGCTTGCGCACCGCCAGCATCCGCCGGGTCCAGTTGAGCAGTGAGTGTGGGTCGCCGGCCTGGGTCTCGACGTTGACCGACTGGTAGCCATACTGCGGGTCCATGATCGGCGGCAGCACCAGGCTGGCCGGGTCGGCGCGGGAGAAGCCGCCGTTACGGTCGATGGACCATTGCATCGGCGTACGCACGCCATCGCGGTCGCCCAGGTAGATGTTGTCGCCCATGCCGATTTCATCACCGTAGTACAACGTCGGCGTGCCGGGCATCGACAACAGCAGGCTGTTGAGCAACTCCACGCGCCGACGGTCGCGCTCCATCAACGGCGCCAGGCGCCGGCGAATCCCCAAGTTGATGCGCGCCCGACGGTCGGCCGCGTAGTAGTTCCACAGGTAGTCGCGCTCCTTGTCGGTGACCATCTCCAGGGTCAATTCATCGTGGTTGCGCAGGAAAATCGCCCACTGGCAATTGGCGGGAATCTCCGGGGTCTGGCGCAGGATGTCGGTGATCGGGAAACGATCTTCCTGGGCCAGTGCCATGTACATGCGCGGCATCAGCGGGAAGTGGAAAGCCATGTGGCATTCGTCACCGTTCATCCCTTGGGCGTCGACATCACCGAAGTACAACTGGGTGTCTTCCGGCCACTGGTTGGCTTCGGCCAGCAACATGCGGTCAGGATAGTTGGCGTCGATTTCGGCACGGATCAGCTTCAGGACGTCATGGGTCTCGGGCAGGTTTTCGTTGTTGGTGCCGTCGCGCTCGATCAGGTACGGGATGGCGTCCAGGCGCAGGCCGTCGATGCCCATGTCCAGCCAGTAGCGCATCACCGACAACACGGCCTTGATGACCTGCGGGTTGTCGAAATTGAGGTCGGGCTGGTGGGAGTAGAAACGGTGCCAGAAGTACTGGCCCGCCACTGGGTCCCAGGTCCAGTTGGACTTTTCAGTGTCGAGGAAGATGATCCGCGTGCCGTCGTACTTGTGGTCGTCATCGGACCAGACATAGAAGTCCCGCGCCTTCGAACCCGGCTTGGCCTTGCGCGCGCGCTGGAACCAGGGGTGCTGGTCCGACGTGTGGTTGATGACCAGCTCGGTGATCACCCGCAGGTTGCGCTTGTGGGCTTCGGCGATGAACCGCCGCGCATCGGCCATGGTGCCGTAGTCGGGGCTGACGCCACGGTATTCGGCGATGTCATAACCGTCGTCGCGCCGGGGGGAAGGATAGAACGGCAGCAACCAGATGGTGTTGACGCCCAGGTCGGCGATGTAGTCGAGTTTCTCGATCAGGCCGGGGAAATCACCGATCCCGTCGTTATTGGAGTCGAAATAGGATTTAACGTGAACCTGGTAAATCACCGCATCCTTGTACCAGAGCGGATCCTTGATGAAGGTGGCAGACCGGGGTTTCTTCGCCATTTGCAACTCCTGATAATTCATTAAAGCCGCGGGACACAGGCTTGAAAGGTCTTTTTATGGGGTGAGGTCTTTTTGTGGCGAGGGAGCTTGCTCCCGCTGGGCGCCAAGCGCCCCCCCTGAAATCACGACCGCTTCGCAGCCGAGCGGGAGCAAGCTCCCTCGCCACAACAGCTCTCACTCAACATTGCATCGCATCACGCCACGCTGATCCGCCAAATCCCGAACGGCTGGTACGCCGGATCAATGCGCATGAACTGGTACTTGCCGTACCAGGTCCAGCGATGCCCGTTCATCAAATCCTCGCCCTGGGTCTGGGCGTCGTCGGGCAGGCCCATTTCCCACAGCGGCAATTCGAAACTGGCTTCCTGCGGGTTGTGCGGATCAAGGCTCACCGCCACCAGGATGAAATTGCTGCCGTCGGCGGTGCGCTTGCCGAAATAGAGAATGTTGTCGTTCCACGCGTTGTAGATTTTCAGGCCCAAGTGGGTATGCAGCGCCGGGTTCTGTCGGCGGATGCGGTTGAGCTGGGCGATCTCGGCAATGATGTTGCCCGGCGCGGTGAAATCGCGAGGACGGATCTCGTATTTCTCCGAATCGAGGTATTCCTCTTTGCCCGGTACCGGGGCCGACTCGCACAGTTCAAAGCCCGAATACATGCCCCACAGACCCGAGCCCATGGTTGCCAAGGCCGCGCGGATCAAGAAGCCCGGGCGCCCCGACTCATGGAGAAAGGCCGGGTTGATGTCTGGCGTGTTGACGAAAAAATTCGGCCGGTAGCATTCACGCCAAGGCGACTCATTGAGCTCGCTGAAGTAGGTCGCCAGCTCGGCCTTGGTGTTGCGCCAAGTGAAATAGGTGTAGCTCTGGGAATAACCGACCTTGCCCAGTCGCGCCATCATGGCCGGGGTGGTGAACGCTTCTGCCAGGAACATCACTTCGGGGTATTGGGCCCGGACGTCGGCGATCAGCCATTGCCAGAACGGCAGTGGCTTGGTGTGAGGGTTATCGACGCGAAAGATCTTCACGCCTTCCTTGACCCAGCCCACCACGATGTCCCGCAGTTCCACCCACAGGCTGGGAATCGCATCGGCCGCGTAGAAATCGACGTTGACGATGTCCTGGTATTTCTTCGGCGGGTTTTCCGCGTATTTGATCGTGCCGTCCGGTCGCCAACTGAACCAGCCCGGGTGCTGCTTGAGCCAGGGGTGGTCCTGGGAACACTGGATCGCGAAGTCGAGGGCAATCTCCAGGCCGTGCTGCGCGGCGGCCGCCACCAGGCGCCGGAAATCCTCGCGGCTGCCCAATTGCGGGTGAATGGCCTCGTGCCCGCCCTCCTCGCTGCCGATGGCATAGGGGCTGCCCGGGTCGTCGGGACCGGCGGTGAGGGAATTGTTCGGGCCTTTGCGGAAACTACGACCGATGGGGTGGATCGGCGGGAAGTACAGCACGTCGAACCCCATGTCCTGGATCACCGCCAGGCGCGAATGCACATCATTGAACGTGCCATGGCGCTGGGGATCGTCGGTGATCGAGCGGGGAAACAGCTCATACCAACTGGCAAACTCGGACAGCTTGCGCTCCACATCCAACGGGTATTCGGGGCTGATGCTCAAGTAAGGTCGATGATCGGCCAGGGACATCAGGTCGGCACTGCGCGGTGCCAGGAACAGCGCCACCTGCTCCGTCGGCAACAGGCCGGAAAGCTCGTGGTGCAAGGCCGCCAGTTGCTCGCTCAGTTCCCCTGTGCTGCGCTCGACGGCCATTTGCACTTGGTTGCGTCCTTCCTGCAACTCCAGGCTGATCGGCACTCCGGCACCGAACTTCTTCTCCAGTTCGTAGCGGAAACTGGCGAACTGATCGATCCAGGCCTCGATGCAGAAAACATAGCGACCTTGCTCCGACACGTTGAACTGGCCGCGCCAGCCATTATTGCCCAGGTCGCGCATGACCTCGCTGTTCCACAGCTCATCCTGCAGCGAACGCCAGCGAATGCGCACCGCCAGCTTGTCGTGACCGTCGGCGAACACTTTACTGGTCACCGTCACGTCCTGCCCGGCCACGGCCTTGGCGGCAAATTGCCCGCCGTCGATCACCGGCATGGTGTTTTCAATCGCGATACGCGGTAACAACAAGGCTTGAGACAGCGGTAAATGCGGGTTGTAGGCCTGGTCAGACGGGTGTTCAGCAGTCATCGAGCATCGCTCCTTTTACGCCCCATGGACGCGCTTGTGGCGGTAAAGGCCCAACGGGTCCCTGAAAAAAACTCACTTAAACTCCGAACCGGGACGACGGCTAAAAGTTCAGCGGGATTTGCCTTCGATGTATCCGGGATCAAACCCGGTACAGGATGGTCAACAACCATAAGCACGACTCAAGCCATGTGCGTTACGGAGACCCGTTCCTAATGAATATTCCCATCCCGGCCGAAACACCCGATCCGAACATCGACGACCCCACCTTGCCCCCGCCCGGTCCCGATCCGGATCCGATTCCAGAGCAAGACCCGCCGCTGGCCCCACAACCGCCCAAGGGTGACCCGCCCAGCGAGGCGCCGCCGGAGCGGGTTTGATTCAACGACTCCCTGTGGGAGCGAGCTTGCTCGCGATAGCGGAGTGTCAATCAGCATAGTGGCTGGCTGATCCTCCGCCATCGTCGAAACGCCGCTCGGGGCAAGCTCGCTCCCACAGGTCTTATGTTCAGGCTGATGGCTTGTCGCCCTTCTCCAGCGCCCGAACAATGACCGGCATCACACTGAAGATGGCCAGGGCCAACACCGTACTGAGTACCGCGGTCGCCTCCCGGCCCAGCCCGGCGGCGACGCCAATGGCCGCGGTCATCCACAGGCCGGCGGCGGTGGTCAGGCCTTTGACATGACTTTCATCGCCGTCGTTGTTTTTCAGAATCGTACCGGCGCCGAGAAAACCGATGCCGGCGACCACCCCTTGTATCACCCGGCTCATGGCGTCGGCCTGAGACCCGGACATCTGTGGCACCAATACGAACAATGCCGCCCCCAGCGCCACGAGCATGTGGGTTCGCACGCCGGCAGCCTTGCCCTTGTGTTCGCGCTCGAAGCCCAGGATGCCGCCCAACAGCGCGGCCATGACCAGCCGCACCGTGACCCGGGTCATCTGCTGGGCATCGGTGATGTCGGCGAATTCCGCCTGCAGGGTTATCCAGACTTCATGCCACCAGGCTTCCATGGAGCGTCCTCTTTCTCATTGGATAAACGATGGACCGCAAGCGAAGCCAGAGGTGCACCCGACCGCTGATCAGCCACAACGAACCCTGGCTTGGCCGCGCGACCTAACGTTCATGACCCCTGAAGGAGGAACACCATGACTGTCCGTATCGATGAGAACCAGACCTGCCATTTCGAAACCCCCGACGGCACCGAACAGCGCCCCGCCAGCGAGCTGACCATCATCACCGCCCCGGACAAGGCCATGTCAGTCGTGGAGCTCAATGGCGACCGGTTCTATATCACCGAGGCCGAGGCCGATGCACTGACCGTGGCCGGCGCAGTCGACGGGCGCAAGCACCTGAAGGCCAGCGACAGCGGCTCGGCGATCTGACGCCACCCACCAACTGCGACCTGTACGAACTGCGTAGGAGCTGTCGAGCGAAGCGAGGCTGCGATCTTTCCTCATTGAGTCCAAAGCGAAAGATCAAGATCAAAAGATCGCAGGCTTCGCCAGCTCCTACAGAGCCCAACGGGAGCAAGGTGTTGTTCGCTCGCCCCCCGATGCATCAAAGTGTCGCAGCGCCTGGGCTTCGCGGCATCTGATCCGGTTTTTATCGAAACACCTGAGTCTGTTATGCAAACAGTTCCATGGTCATAGTGCGCCGGCCAGATAGAGGCTGATGAGCGACCGACCATGAGCGATAGAATCCCCGTCCAGTTGATACAGACGTTCGAACCTGCGCCAACGAAGATCAAGGCCAGGACCACCGACAACCTGATCCACACCCGCAGCTTCACCGGTTTGTTCCGCACCTTGCGCATCAGCGGTGCGGGGGTTCTGTTCCTGCTGTTCTTTGGCACGGTGTGGTTGAACTGGGGCGGCCGCCAGGCGGTGCTCTGGGACCTTTCCGAAAGCAAATTCCATATTTTTGGCGCGACCTTCTGGCCCCAGGATTTCATCCTGCTGTCGGCCCTGTTGATCATCGCCGCCTTCGGCCTGTTTGCGATCACCGTGTTTGCCGGTCGCGTGTGGTGTGGCTACACCTGCCCGCAGAGCTCCTGGACATGGCTGTTCATGTGGTGTGAGAAAATCACCGAAGGCGAACGCAACCAGCGGATCAAGCTGCAAGCGGCCCCCTGGGGCCTGAGCAAACTGTTGCGCCGCAGCGCCAAGCACACCTTGTGGCTGGCCATCAGCCTGCTCACCGGCCTGACGTTCGTGGGCTACTTCACGCCGATCCGCCCCTTGGCCGAAGAGCTGATGACCCTGCAGATCGGCGGTGTCAGCCTGTTCTGGGTACTGTTTTTCACCGCTGCCACCTACCTCAACGCCGGCTGGCTGCGGGAAGCGGTGTGCATGCACATGTGCCCCTATGCACGCTTTCAGAGCGTAATGTTCGACAAGGACACGTTGACCATCTCCTACGACACGGCCCGTGGCGAAATCCGCGGCCCGCGTAAACGCGAGGTGAAGCCGGCCAATATTGGCCTGGGGGACTGCATCGACTGCCAGATGTGCGTGCAGGTCTGCCCCACCGGCATCGACATCCGCGACGGCTTGCAGATGGAATGCATCGGCTGCGCGGCGTGCATCGACGCCTGCGACTCGATCATGGACAAGATGGGCTACGCCCGCGGCCTGATCAAATACACCTCGGAACGCCAGTTGCAGGGTGGCAAGACCCACTTGCTGCGGCCCCGGCTGGTAGGCTACACCGCCGTGCTGCTGGTGATGATCGGCGCGCTGGCCCTGGCTTTGGTGCAACGGCCAATGGTATCCCTGGACGTCAGCAAGGACCGCGGCCTGTTCCGCGAAAACAGCGCAGGCCAGATCGAGAACATCTACAGCCTGAAAATCATCAACAAGACCCAGCAACGCCAGGACTATCACCTGTCCCTGGTGGATGGCGACGGCTTCGTCCTCCAGGGCAAGACCCAACTGAGCCTGGCGCCCGGGGAAATCGTCGACGTGCCGGTGTCGGTGGCGATGCTCAGCGAGCGGCCTCGCAGCGGCTCCCAGGAAATGACCTTCAAGGTGGCCGACAGCGATGAACCCGGCATCTACAGCCTGGCCAAGAGCCGTTTTGTCGCACCGATGAATCGTTGAAGCTTTAAGATGCCGGGCGCCCTGTGGGAGCGAGCTTGTGGGAGCGAAGCTTGCTCGCGAAGAACGATGACGCGACCTTACTGTTGATCCGTGTCGCCTGCGTCGCGAGCAACCTTTGCTCCCACGGGCTCCCTCACAGTTTAAAAAGCGCAAACCATGTGTCACTCAAGACTGGGCCCGCCATGAAACGCTATGAAAAATTCGCCGACGACATCGCTGAACTGATCCGCTCCGGCATGCTGGGGCCCGGCCAGCGCGTGCCCTCGGTGCGTTATGCCAGCCAGACCTACGGCGTCAGCCCGTCCACCGTGTTCCAGGCCTATTACCTGCTGGAGCGACGCGGCCTGATCCGCGCCCGGCCGCGCTCGGGCTATTTCGTCAACACCCATGCGCCGAGCCCGTTTTCCGAACCGGCCATCAGCACCCAGGTGCACGAGTCCACCGAAGTGGACGTCAGCGAACTGGTGTTTTCGGTGCTGGACTCGATCAAGGACCCGGCCACCGTACCGTTCGGCTCGGCGTTCCCCAGCCCGCTGCTGTTTCCGTTGCAGCGCTTGTCGCGCTCGCTGTCCAGCGCCACACGGGACATGGACCCTCGGGTCGTCGTCACCGACATGTCGCCGGGCAACCCGCACCTGCGCCGGCAAATTGCCCTGCGCTACATGGTGGGCGGGTTGATGCTGCCCATGGAGGAACTGCTGGTCACCAACGGCGCCCTCGAAGCCTTGAACCTGTGCCTGCAAGCCGTGACCGAGCCCGGCGACCTGGTGGCGATCGAGGCACCGGCGTTCTACGCCTGCCTGCAAGTGCTGGAACGACTCAAGCTCAAGGCCGTGGAAATCCCCGTCCACCCCCGCGAAGGTATCGACCTGGAGGTATTGGCGCAGACCCTGGAGCGCCATCCGATCAAGGCCTGCTGGTGCATGACCACTTTCCAGAACCCCATGGGGGCGACCATGCCCGAGGAAAGGAAGCAGGCACTGGTGGAGTTGTTGCGCCGCCACCAGGTGCCGTTGATCGAAGACGACGTGTACGCCGAGCTCTATTACGGCCAACAGGCCCCCAAGCCCGCCAAGGCGTTCGACACCGAAGGATTAGTAATGCATTGCGGTTCGTTCGCCAAGAGCCTGGCGCCGGGCTATCGCATCGGCTGGGTCGCCGCCGGGCGCTATGCGCAGAAGATCGAACGGCTCAAGCTCATGACCTCGCTATGCGCCTCGATGCCGGCCCAGGCCGCCATCGCCGACTACCTGCAACACGGCGGCTACGACCGTCACCTGCGCAAACTGCGCTACGCCCTGGAAGAACAGCAAAGCGCGATGCTGAGCGCCATCGCCCGTTACTTCCCGGCCCAGACCCGGGTCAGTCAGCCAGCGGGCGGTTACTTCCTGTGGCTGGAGCTGCCGGAGCAGATGGACTCGCTGAAACTGTTCCAGATGGCCCTGGCCCAAGGCATCAGCATCGCCCCGGGACCGATCTTTTCGCCGACCCGACGCTTCAGGAATTGCATTCGCTTGAACTATGGCAGCCCGTGGACCGAGGCCTCGGAAAAGGCCATGGAGACATTGGGGCGGATTATTCGCTCACTGATAACGAGACAAGACAACTGAAGACGACCTGTCAGCTCTGACAGTAGCAGGCTTGTGGGGAACGACTTAGCGTAGAGATCGCCAACCGAAATGAGCATCCCGCGTTGGCAACAATCAGCTAAGGAGAAGATCATGAAATATTTTCACGATTTCGAGAGCGGTCCAGACGGTTGGAGATTTACTCAAAGTGAAGGAGAAATAGTAAGGGAACCGAGCGGCAATCATTACATCACAGGCAACGAGTATGTGACTGATTACAGCTTGGCCAAGATATTCAAATTGCCATTCGTGGACAATCTTCCAGTCACCGTAAAGTTCGACATCAAAGTCCCCGATGGGGTGACGCTGAAAGAGTTGGCTTGTACAGTCAATAATAATGTTCAGCTACTGGACGTCCCCGCAGGCGATGACCAATGGCATTCTTGCAAAGTGACATTTCCCCCTCCTCCACCTCAAACGTCCGGATTTCCTACCGTTCGTATTACAGCATTCCGAGAAGTTGAAAAGCCTCCACACGGCGTAGGGTTCGATAACATCTACGTCATCCAGGAATAACCCCTGTCCGGCCATTTCAATGCAGGCGTTCTGCATACCGATAACATCCAAGGCAACCCCGCTCCCATAGGCGGTCTGTATTCAAATGTGGGAGCGAGCTTGCTCGCGATGGGGCCAGACCAGACAACCCAGGGCTCAGCGCCCACCGCCCAGGTCCACAAACGTCCCGGTCGCATACGAAGCCTTGTCCGACAGCAGCCAGATAATCGCCTCGGCGACTTCATCCGGACGACCGCCCCGGGCCATGGGGATTGCCGATTCCAGCTTGCTGACCCGATCCGGGTCGCCGCTCAGGGCATGGAAGTCGGTGTAGATGTAGCCGGGACGCACCGCGTTGACGCGAATGCCTTCGCCGGCGACTTCTTTGGACAGGCCGACGGTGAACGTGTCCAGGGCGCCCTTGGAGGCCGCGTAGTCGATGTACTCGTTGGGGGAGCCCAGGCGAGCGGCCACGGACGAAACGTTGACGATGCTGCCGCCCTGCCCGCCATGCCGGGGCGACATGCGCAGCACCGCGTGCTTGGCGCAGAGAATCGGACCCAGCACGTTAGTCTTCATGATCTTGAGAATGCGGAATTCGGACATTTCATCGAGCCGGGCTTTCTGGGCAACCGTCCCGGCATTATTCACCAACGCGGTGACACGCCCCAGCTCGGCATCCACCCGGTTGAACAGGCCGATCACTTCGTCCTCGATGCTCACATCGGCGCGCACGGCAATCGCCTGTGCGCCCTTGGCCCGGACCTGTTCGAGCACCTCCTGCGCGGCGCTTTCATCGGACTGGTAGTTGATGCAGATCCGATAGCCCAACTCGGCAGCCAACAGCGCCGTGGCCGCCCCGATTCCGCGGCCGCCACCGGTGATGACGATGACTTTATCCACGCTTGCTTCTCCCATTCCACGGATAGACGTCCGGCCCAAGGATAGCGTTCACGTCACGCTTTGCACAAACCGCTGCGCTTACCGGGCCAAGGCGCGCAGATCCAGGCGTCCGTCCAACAATGGCGGGCACCAGTAATAGCCGCCGGTGATCGGTCGGCTCATGCGGTACAGGCCGTCGGTGATGCCGTCTTCCAGGCCGCTCATGCGCCGCAATTGAGCCTCGAAGGCATCGAGGGAGAAACCGAACGCCAGGAACATCAGCCCTGCACGGTCGCCTTCGATCCAGGGCATGGACCGACGGACCACGAATGCCTCCGGGGCAAAGCTTTCCTGGGCGGTGCGCTTGACGTGGGCCGATTCCGGCGCGTCGTCGATTTCTTCGTTGTCGCTCAGGCGCCGGCCCATGATGTTGTCGCGCTCATGGGGCTGCATCGCCGCGAAACCGTCCAGGTCGTGTTGCCATTGCTGGATCGCGGCGAAACTGCCACCGCGCACCCCGTCGGCGCCCTGGGCCAGGGCGGCGGCGATGGCCGCTTCGTCGTGAGGGTTTTCGGTGCCATCTTCATAACCGGTCAGGTCATGGCCGGTCATGTGGCGGAAAGTCTCGTTCATCTGCACCAGGCGCAGCGCCGGGGCCAGTGCCGCTTCGATGGCGCGGCTGCGGTGCATCAGCTCGCCGCGGTCTTCACCGTGCAGCCAGCACCACAGGGCATGTTGGGTCGAGGGGTTGTCCACACCTACGCCGGCCAACGCCGGAAAAGCCCGCAGGCCAGCGACCTGGGAGCCCAGCGCGTGGACCAGCGATTCGCCAAAGCCGATCACGGCCCGGCCATCGAGCAGCAACAGGAGTTTGTCTAGCGCAGCCGGCAATGCCTCGACCGATTCCAGGGCAAAAAACAAATGACGGGCCTGAGGCGGAACAGGGGTGGCAAGAATGCCGGACTGGTAGTAACTCATGTGAACTCCTTTAGAAAGAGCCGCGAGTTTACCCGGCGGCTGCCGCTTTGTGTGGTTTGGCTTGAGGTCCGATCGCGCCCGGCAACCCGACCCTTTTGTGGGAAGGTTCCCGTAGCCCCGTCAGACAACTCAGAAACATCCCCCCGGCCCGATAGCCTCGGATTGCCCGGCCGCCAAAAACGCCCTAGATTGAGCCCCCTCCAGGAAGGCCAACGAGAACGCTGCACCATGCCAATTGCCAGATCGATACTCGCCGGGATTGTTTTCCTGGTCTGCGGGACGTCCGTAAGCTTTGCCCAGGAACGCATTGAAGACACGGTCAATGCCGTCATCCAGCCCTTGATGAAACAACAGGACATCGCGGGCATGGCCGTCGCGATCACGTATAACGGTCAACGCCATTATTTCAACTACGGCCTGGCCTCCAAGGACACGAAAAAGCCGGTCACCGACCAGACCCTTTTCGAAATCGGCTCGGTCAGCAAGACCTTCACCGCCACCCTCGGCGCCTATGCCCAGGCCCGGGGCAAACTGTCCCTGACGGATCCGGCCGGTCGCTTTGCACCCGAACTGCGCGGCAGCGCCATGGAGGGCACCCGCCTGCTCGACCTTGCCACCTACACCGCCGGCGGCCTGCCCTTGCAGTTTCCCGACGAGGCGGATCACCCGGACCGGATGTTCAGTTACTACAGGAACTGGAAACCGCTCTACCCGACCGGCACCCAGCGGCTCTATTCAAACCCGAGCATTGGCCTGTTCGGCTACCTGGCGGCCCGCAGCCTGGGGCAGCCATTTGATGAGGTGATGGAGCGCACGCTGATGCCAGGGCTGGGCCTCAAGCACAGCTATGTGCGGGTGCCGCAGGATCAGATGGGGCGATACGCCCAAGGCTATGCAAAGGACGGCAAGCCCGTGCGAGTCGGCACCGGCGCATTGGATTCCGAAGCCTACGGGGTGAAGACCAGTTCAACGGACCTGATTCGTTTCGTCGAGGCCAACCTGCAACCTGAAAAACTGGACGCGGACCTGAAGCAAGCCATCGCCACGACGCATACGGGTTTCTATAAAGTTGGCGGGATGAATCAGGGGCTGGGCTGGGAGTTCTACCCCGCCCCGTACACCTTGAATGACCTGCTCGCTGGCAACACACCGCAGATGGCCCTGGCCCCACAAAAAGCCGAACCTCTCGACCCGCCTCGCCCGGCGCCGGACGGCGCCTGGATCAACAAGACCGGCTCCACCAACGGTTTCGGCGCGTACGCAGCGTTCGTGCCCGGGAAGGACATGGGGATCGTCCTGCTTGCCAACAGGAACTACCCGATCGAGGAACGGGTGAAGGCGGCGCACCGGATCCTGATGGCGCTGGATGGCCAATAAAACGGCCATGAGTCCTAATGCCAGCCAGTCAGAGCCCTGATGCCAGTCAGTTAACCTGTGGGAGTAAAGCTTGCTCGCGATGGCGGCAGACCCGTCAATGGCGTTGTCGACTGGCTCACCCCAATCGCGAGCAAGCTTTGCTCCCACGGGTTTGAGGCTTAACTGACTGGCATTGGCCACAGGGGCATCAGTCATCCAGCGGCTTCGGCGGCGCTGTCGGCTTGGTTGCCTTGCCAGGCTTGGTGCCTTTCGCATCCTTGGCCGGTGCGGGCTCCGGCGCGGGAGGTGGCGCCGGGGGCGTCGCTTCTTTTTCCGCGGCGGGGAGTTTATCGACGGTGTCGAAGAGGTCTTTCAATTCGATCGCCCCGGAATGCTCAAGCTTCTTTTCCCCGTCCTTGCCCACCAGGATGATCTTGGTCTGGGCCCCGGCGCCCAGCTTGAGGGAGCGGATCAGCGCCATGGTGCTTTGCGGGTCCAGGTCCTTGCCATCGCGCTGCCCAATGGTATTGAGCACGGTGTAGAGCACCATGTTGCGCTCGGAAAAACCCTGCTTGCCCGCCGGTTCACCCAAGGCCTTTTTCAGGCTGACCCAGGCCGGGTCGACTGTACTGGGCGCGATGACGATCAGGGGACGTGCCCTGCCTGCATCCGCCACCAAGGGTGAGTCGCCATCGGCTGCGAACAGGGGGCCGGCGATGGCCAGCAAGGTAGCGAAGGTCAACGACCGAATGAGCATGCGCCTCTCCTTTTGATATTTACGCTGTACTGATTGCACAGGGCGGCGATTGTTCCGCGAGAGTCGCTCAATACTGCGCCTGCCTGCCTTGAAGCTTAGGCCAGGGGGATCATTGCGCAACCGTAGGGAGAGTGCTGAAGTCGGAAGCGACCAGTGTGGGAGCGAGCTTGCTCGCGATAGCGGTGGTTCAGCTTGCATCGATGCTGAATGTGCCTGCGTCATCGCGAGCAAGCTCGCTCCCACACTGGATCGGGGTGATCGTGCTAGAACGCCAGCTTGAACCCGATCATCGCCAGCATCACCGCCAGGCAGGGGCGCAGCAGCTCGTCGGAGATCCGTCCCGACAAATGACTGCCCAGGTAGATCCCCGGCAACGAACCGATCAGCAGGAAACCCAGGATGTGCCAGTCCATGTTGCCCATGCTCGCGTGGCCCAGGCCAGCGACCAGGGTCAGCGGCACGGCGTGGGCGATCTCGGTGCCCACCAGGCGCTTGGTGACCAGGAACGGGTAGAGGATGAACAGCGCGACAGTGCCCAGGGCGCCGGCGCCGATGGACGTCAACGCGACCATCGTCCCCAGCACGAGACCGGTGATGACCGTCAGCACATTGAGACGCGCGCCAGAGGGGTTGTAGTGACCACCGGCACGGTCGTGGGCGAATTGCAACAGACGCTTCTTGAACAGGATTGCCAGGGCGGTGGCGAACAACACGAAGCCCAAGGCTTGCTTGATCACCGCGTTCATGGCGTCGGGCGAGCTGTGCAGGCTGCTGAGGAACCACAAGGTCAAGCCAACCGCCGGCACGCTGCCCAACGTCAACCAGCCGGTGATGGCCCAGTCGATGTTGCGGTTCTTGGCATGAACCAACACGCCACCAGACTTGGTAATGGCCGCATACAGCAGGTCCGTACCCACCGCCGTCGCCGGGTTGATACCAAACCACAACAGGATCGGGGTCATCAGCGACCCACCACCGACGCCGGTCATTCCAACGATGAAGCCGACCACCAGGCCCGCAACGACTAAACCGACATTACCGAAATCCATTAAACCCGTCTCAACACGACCGCATGAAAAATCTGGCCGCGAGCATAGCGATTTTTCTTATAACGCCCTATATCGATATGATCTATCTTTATTCCTTTCTTCTCTAATCACTGAACCGGCAGGAAATTGAGGAACAGCAGGCTCTGGGCGTAATTCAAACCGATACGCCGGTAACGCTCGTCGAGCATCTGGGTCAGCAGGTCCAATCGGGCGACAATTTTCCCGAACTCGACGGCGAAACTCAGGTTGCTGCCCTCCTCCGAAATCTCATTGGAAAACAGCAGCGGCTTGCCGTCCTTGTTCTGCCGCTGGCTAAGCAGCCAAGTGGCTTTTTCGATGTTGCGCGCCGCATTGCTGACAAAACGCGGGTCGATGGTGTCGGTCATGTAGAACTCGAGGCGATTGCCATGGGCGGTGACCAGCATGCTGCCGATGGCATAGATGAACGCCCCGACCCGATCACCGAGAAACTCCGGGCTCATGGCATAGCTCAGGGCGGCCAGGTCCTTCTTGCCACCCAGGGTCGGCAAGGGTTGCTGCTGCTCGATGGCCATGCGCACCTGTTTTTCCGCGGTGCGGGCGTCAAGAAAGCCGGATTTGCGCAGTTCCTCGGGGTTGCGCAGGTAAAGCTTGCTCATCAGCAGGTAGAGGCTTTGCAGGTTGTCGTGCATGGCCAGCGTTGCCATGCGGTCGACACTGGTTTGCAAGAACTCCTGGGGCTTGGCATTGCTGAACTGCGTGACCATGTCCTGCCCCTGTTGATGGCTGCAGCCGCCGCTGAACAGCATCGACACAGCGACCAACCCTGCCATGCAGGCACGGCGCAACCTCGTCACAGAAGAAAAAACACCGACCATCGAGTCTCGATCTGGGCTGGGGGAAGCGATGGGGGTCGCCGCTTCCAGGCCATGGATAGAGCGGCAAAAATCGCAAAAGTGCAGTGCCCAGAGAAAATCCTCGACCTTAGGCAAAGTCTTTTTTGCCTAATTAGTCTTACTTTTTAATTGATAAATCTTAATTTATGGCTATAAATCCCTTTTCACCCATCAAATAGAAAGACTACTAGACGAAAAAGCCTTCATCGCTGTCCGACCAGTAACGGACTCGACCCGCGTTAAAACAACAACAAAACAACAGGAAGGAAGGTCACCATGCTTGAATCCAGACAACTGCTCACGGCCCTCGGAGTGTCTCTGATGATCGCCACCTCGGCTTCCCAGGCTGCCGGCCTGACCAATGAACGCGCTGCGTTCGGCAAGACCGACGACGGCACGGCGGTGGAAAAATTCGTACTGCGCAACAGTCATGGCGTGGAGGCCACGGTCATCACCTATGGCGGCATCCTCCAGTCATTGAGCGTGCCGGACAAAAACGGCAAGGTCGCCGACATCGTGCTCGGTTTCGACGATGTGCAGGGTTATCAGAAGAATGGCAGCGTGTATTTCGGCGCGACCATCGGCCGTTTTGGCAATCGCCTGGCCGACGGGGCTTTCGAGCTGGACGGCAAGCGTTACCAAGTGCCGCAGAACGACCATGGCAACTCCTTGCACGGCGGGCCGCAAGGGTTCGACAAACGTGTCTGGAAGGCCCAGCCCCATAATGCCAAGGACTCGGTGGGCGTCACCCTGACCTACCTGTCACCCGATGGCGAGATGGGCTTTCCCGGCGCACTGAAAACCGACGTCACCTACAGCCTCAACGAACAGAACGAGTTGCGCATCGAGTACCAGGCCACCACCGACAAACCCACGGTGCTGAACCTGACCAACCACAGCTATTTCAACCTGGCCGGCGCAGGCAACGGCGACATACTCGAGCAGGTCGCGACCCTGCACGCGGCCCACTACACGCCGGTCACCGGCAAACTCATTCCCACCGGCGAACTGGCCCCGGTGGCCGGCACACCGATGGATTTCACCCAACCCACCGCCATCGGCACCCATATTAAGGCTGATCACCCACAACTCAAGTTCGCCGAACCGAAACAGGGCGGCTTCGACTTCAACTGGGCACTGGACGCCAAGGGCGATGTGAAAAAACTGGCCGCCGAGGTGTATGACACGGAGTCCGGACGACGCCTGCAGCTGTACACCACCGAGCCTGGCGTGCAGTTCTACACCAGCAACTTCCTCGATGGCACCGTCAAGGGCAAGCAAGGCAAGGTCTATCCGCATTGGGGCGCGTTCACCCTGGAAACCCAGCACTACCCCGACTCGCCAAACCAGCCGAACTTCCCTTCGACGCGGCTTGATCCGGGCCAGACCTACACCCAGACCATGGTGTTGAAGTTCTCCGCGAAGTAACGCCCCCGCCGAATCGTTCCCATGCTCTTGTGGGAGCGAGCTTGCCCGCGATAGCGGTGTGTCTGCGTGTGATGCTGCTGGATGGGCCGACGCCTTCGCGAGCAAGCTCGCTCCCACGGGTTGGTGTTGAGTTCGGATGCTGCGGGCTCGCGCAGAGCATGGGAACGATCCATGCGGGAACACTTGGTCTATCCTGCTGCCACACGTCAAAGCAAAAAACAGGAGATAGGCATGAGGACGCTGGAATTGGCGGGTGTGTCCGTACCGGTAATCGGCCAGGGCACCTGGCGCATGGGTGAAGAACCGTCCCATCACAAGAAAGAAGTAGCGGCCCTGCGGTTGGGGATCGAACTGGGCATGACCCTGATCGACACGGCGGAGATGTATGCCGAAGGCGGTGCCGAGACCGTCGTTGGCGAAGCGATCACCGGCCTGCGCGACCAGGTGTTCCTGGTGAGCAAGGTCTATCCCCACAACGCCAGTCGCAAAGGCATTCCCCTGGCCTGCGAACGCAGCTTGCGCCGGCTCGACACCGATTACATCGACCTGTATCTGTTGCACTGGCGCGGGCAGTACCCCTTGGCAGAAACCGTCGAAGCGTTCGAACGTCTGCGCGAAGAAGGCAAGATCGGTCGTTGGGGTGTGTCGAACTTTGACGTCGATGATCTCGAGGAGCTGGCCTCGCCGGCCTGCGCCACCAATCAAGTGCTGTACAACCTGCAGGAACGCGGCATCGAATTCGACCTGCTGCCCTGGTGCCAGCAACGGCGCATGCCGATCATGGCTTACTGCCCGGTCGGCCAGGGCGGGCACCTGCTCAAGGATCACACCCTGGGACAAATCGCCGAACGCCATCGGGCAACACCCGCGCAGATCGCACTGGCCTGGTTGCTGCGCCAGGACAATGTGATTGCCATACCCAAGGCTGTAAAACCTGAACATGTGCGCCTGAATGCCGAAGCGGCCAACCTCAGGCTCGAGCCTCAGGACCTGGCCGCCCTGGACCTGATATTTCCCCAGCCCCAGGGCAAGCAGCGCTTGGCGATGGTGTAGGAGCTGTGTAGGAGCTGTCGAGTGCAACGAGGCTGCGATCTCTCCCCTGACACTTGAATCTCAAGCGAAAGATCAAAAGATCAAAAGATCGCAGGCTTCGCCAGCCCCTACAGAGCCCAGCGGGAGCAAGCTCCCTCGCCACAAAGGCATCCTGCCAATAACCGGGCCTCCTCCCGTCAGAACAACCCCATCTGCCCCCCCACCAATGTCGAAAAATCATCATCCACAAACGGCAGGATCGCATCCGCCACCGGCTGCAGTTGTTTGGTCACGTAGTGGTCGTAATCGATTGGCGCACTGCGAATTTCCAGCGGCTCGGGGCCGGCGACGGTGATGACGTAGCTGATCCAGCCGCCATTCTGGTATTGCCGCGGACGGCCCTGGCGCTGGTTGAACTCATCGGCCAGCCGCGCGGCCCGCACGTGGGGTGGGACGTTGCGCTCGTAATCCTCCAGCGGCCGCCGCAGGCGCTTGCGATAGACCAACCGATCATCGAACGCACCGGCCAGGGTCTGCTGCACATAATCACGCACATACTCCTGGTAGGGCTTGCGGTGGAAGATCCGCCCGTACAATTCCTGCTGGAACTGCCGGGCCAGCGGCGACCAGTCGGTACGCACGGTTTCCAAGCCTTTGTAGACGATTTCATCGCTGCCGTCGGCGCGGGTCACCAGCCCGGCGTAGCGTTTCTTGCTGCCCTCCTCGGCACCCCGGATGGTCGGCATCAGGAAGCGCTTGAAGTGCGTTTCGAACTGCAGTTCCAGCGCGCTTTCCAACCCGAATTCGGCACGCACCTGCTCACGCCACCATTGGTTGACGTGTGCCACCAACTCGCGACCGATCCTGGCCGCTTCCTCCTGACCATGGGCACGACGCAACCAGACGAACGTGGAGTCGGTATCGCCGTAGATCACCACATGGCCCTGGGCTTCGATCAACTGGCGAGTGCGCTGCATGATCTGGTGGCCACGCAGGGTGATGGACGAGGCCAGGCGCGGATCGAAGAAGCGACAACCACTGGAGCCGAGCACGCCATAAAAGGCGTTCATGATGATTTTCAACGCTTGGGACAGCGGCGCATTGTGTTCGCGCTTGGCGGTCTCCCGGCCTTCGGAGACCCGCGCGACGATGGCCGGCAGGCAATGTCGACTTCGGGAGAAGCGCCCCCCGCGAAAGCCCGGCACCGATTCACGGTCATCCGGGTGACGCAGCCCTTCGATCAAGCCCACCGGGTCGATCAGGAAGGTGCGGATGATCGACGGATACAGGCTCTTGTAGTCCAGCACCAGCACCGACTCGTAGAGCCCCGGCTGGGAATCCATGACAAAACCACCCGGGCTGGCCTCGGGCGGACGCTGGCCGAGATTGGGGGCAACAAAACCCTGGCGGTGCATCAGCGGCATGTACAGGTGCGTGAAGGCCGCCACCGAACCGCCGCTGCGGTCCGCTGGCAGGCCGGTGACGCTGGCCCGTTCCAGCAGGAACTTGAGCAACTCGGTCTTGGCGAAGATCCGCGTCACCAGCTCGCAGTCCTTGAGGTTGTAGCGGGCCAGGGCCGGCTTGTCCTCGGCGAACATGCGATTGATCTCGTCCATGCGCTGGTACGGGTTGTCGATGGACTTGCCCTCCCCCAGCAGCGTCTGGGCGACGTTTTCCAGGCTGAACGACGGGAAGCTCCAGGTCGCCGAGCGCAGGGACTCGATCCCGTCGATGATCAGCCGACCGGCCGCCGAGGCGAAAAAGTGGTTGTTGCGCGCGCCGTGCTCGCGCCACTGCATTTCTTCGCCACCGCGGCCCAGGCGCAACGGCACCGCCAGCCGCCGGGCATGTTCATGCAGCACCCGCAGGTCGAATTGCACCAGGTTCCAGCCAATGATCGCGTCGGGGTCGAAACGGGCGAACCAGTCGTTGAGTTTCTTCAGCAGCAGCGTGCGCGATTCGCAGTATTCCAGCTGGAAATCCACACTGCTATCGTCTCCATTAGGTGACCCGAGCATATAGACCTGGCGCTCGCCGCAGCCTTCCAGGGCAATGGAATACAAATCGCCCTGGGCGGTGGTTTCGATGTCCAGGGACACCAGGCGCAACGGTGGACGGTAGTCGGGCGCCGGTTTCATCTGGGCATCCACCAGCAGGCCATCGACAGCCGGCGTACCGCCGAACCACACCGGGGCGGTGATGAAACGCTCCATCAGGTAGCGCTCCGGCGGCCGGATGTCCGCTTCGAACACCTCCACACCGGCGCGGCGCAAGGTGCCGTCCAGGCGCATCAGTTGGGCGTGTTGCTGGCAATACAGGCCCAGCACCGGGCGATGCTCGAAATCCAGCAGGTCCAAGGGGCGTAGCTCTACCTCCTTTTCCCCTTGCAGCAAGGCTTCGAGCTGGCCGCGCTGGATCTGCGGGACGAAGGCCACCGACGTCTGCACCGGCAGGCGCACGCGCCGGGGACCGGCGTCGGTCGCCAGCCAGAACTCGACTTCGGTGCCGGCCGGGGTGTCGCGCCAATGCCGGGTCAGGACGAAGCCCTGCTGTAAATCCACCGCTGAAACCTCGAATTTTGCGTAGGCGACGATTCTACCTGTGGCGAGGGGATTTATCCCCTCGCCACAACAGCGCCCGACCACGGGATGGGTGGTAATTTCCCGGGCAATGACGCTTTTGGACGACTGGCCGCCGCTTTACCGCTTGCTCTGCGCCGCTGGGTCTACGATTCTTTAATCACCCGCAAAACAACACCTGAGGCTCCCCATGAAAACCGTCGCGCAGTTGCTCCGGCTAAAAGATGATAAGAACCAGCAAGTGCACACCATCTCACCGGACGACATGGTATTGCAGGCCCTGATGCGCATGGCCGAGAAGAACGTCGGCGCCTTGCTGGTGGTGAAGGACGAAAAAGTGCTGGGGATCATCAGCGAGCGCGACTATGCACGCAAAATGGTCCTGCACGGTCGCTCATCCGTGGGCACGAAAGTGAGCGACATCATGGTATCCCCCGTGATCACCATCGACCCGCACCAGAATGTCGAGACGTGCCTGAGCATCATGACCGACAAGCACTTGCGACATTTGCCGGTGGTAGAAGACGGCAAGCTCGTCGGGCTGCTGTCCATTGGCGACCTGGTCAAGGAAGCCATCGCCGAACAGGCCGACCTGATCCGACAACTGGAGCAATACATTCGCGGCGAATGATCCCTTCCATCGGGTTGCTCATTCTCAACACACTTCTATATTGAAGGGGTTGTTCCTGCGAGCATCCCGATGGCCGCCACCGACCGACTGATCATTTGTGAACATTGCGATGCGGTGTACGAGCCGGTTGTGCTCGCCCCGCATCAAAAGGCCACGTGCGTGCGCTGCCACGCGGTGATCCAGCGCTACAACGGCCTGACCATCGAACAGCGCCTGGCCTTGAGCGTGACGGCCGCGGTGCTGTGGGCTTTCGCCAACCTCTACCCGGTGATGAGTATCCGTCTCCAGGGCCTGAGCAACAGCGCGACGTTGTGGGATTCCATCGTGGCGCTGAGCCAGGGCCCCATCACCTTCATCGCCCTGGTGACAGCGGTGGCGATCATCATTGCACCGGCCTTCCAACTGGCGCTGCTGCTCTGGGTACTGGGCCATGCCTACCTCCAGCGGCGGGCGCCAGGGTTCAGCCTGTGCATGCGCAGCCTGGAAACCTTGCGGCCCTGGAGCATGCTGGAGGTGTGCCTGCTGGGCGCGCTGGTGGCGGTGATCAAGCTCGCCGGCCTGCTGGACGTGCTCCCGGGTATCGGCCTGTTCGCCCTGGCGGCCTTGAGCCTGCTGATGATCCGTATCGCCGGGCGCGATGTCCGCGACCTGTGGGACACCCCATGAACGGCCAGCCGCAGGACACCCCGCCAGAGGCCCGCGACCTGGACCTGTGCCTGTGCCACAGTTGTGGCCTGGCCTGCGACATGGCCGACGGCCCCCAGACCTGCCCGCGTTGCGACGCCGCCCTGCACCGCCGCAAACCCGACGCCATCACCCGCACCTGGGCCTACATGCTCGCGGCGCTGGTGTTCTACATCCCGGCCAACCTGCTGCCGGTCATGAACACCCAGATGCTCGGCGAAGGTGCCGACAGCACCATCATCAGCGGTGTCATCGAGTTCTGGCAAAGCGGCGCCTGGGACATCGCGCTGATTATCTTCATCGCCAGCATCGCGGTGCCCGGCATCAAGTTCGTGGTACTGACCCTGCTGCTGGTGACCGTACAACGACGCAGTACCTGGGCCCAGGTCCAGCGGGCGAAGCTGTACCGGCTGGTGGAAGTCATCGGCTACTGGTCGATGCTCGATGTGCTGGTGGTGGCCCTGGTGGCCGCCCTGGTCAAGTTCCAGGCACTGAGCGATATCGAGCCACGACCGGGTATCCTGTTCTTCGGCCTCGTGGTGCTGTTCACCATGCTTTCGGCCATGAGTTTCGACCCCCGGCTGATCTGGGACACTCAACCATCCGAGGAGGTCATGGATGAAGTCGCAAGCCACTGACGGGCAACAACCTGTCCCCGGCCGGGCCCACGTCACCACCCGCCGCTGGACGGTGTCGCTGGTGTGGATCGTGCCGATCATCGCGGTGCTGGTGGGTGTTTCCCTGGTGGTCCACAACTGGCTGCAGGAAGGCCCGACCATCACCATCACCTTCAAGACCGGCCAGGGCCTGACCGCCAACAAGACCCAGGTGAAATACCGCAACGTGGTTATCGGCCAGGTCACCGACGTGCAACTGAGCAACGACCAGAAGAACGTCACCGCCACGGTCAAGCTCGCCAAGACCGCCGACACCTTCACGCACGAAGACTCGGTGTTCTGGGTCGTACGGCCGCGCATCGGGGCCGGTGGGATCTCGGGGATCGACACGCTGCTGTCCGGTGATTTCATCGGTGCCGACGCCGGCCAGTCGAAAGTGCGCGCCAAATCCTTCACGGGGCTGGAGAACCCGCCGCCGATCACTTATGGCGAACCGGGCAAGCGCTTTACCCTGCACGCCCAGGACCTCGGCTCGCTGGACATCGGCTCGCCGGTGTACCTGCGCAAGATCCCGGTGGGCCAGGTGGTGTCCTACGCCTTGGACGCCGACGGCAAAGGCGTCAACA
This sequence comes from Pseudomonas sp. Pdm06, assembly GCF_014851795.1. Taxonomy (NCBI): domain Bacteria; kingdom Pseudomonadati; phylum Pseudomonadota; class Gammaproteobacteria; order Pseudomonadales; family Pseudomonadaceae; genus Pseudomonas; species Pseudomonas sp. Pdm06. The sequence goes on along the minus strand of NZ_JACVAH010000001.1, from coordinate 584,547 downwards.
TCGACGTGTTCGTCAACGCGCCCAACGATGTGTATGTCACCGAAAACACCCGGTTCTGGAACGTCAGCGGCGTGGACGTGAACGTCGGCGCCAACGGTTTCGCCGTCAAGACCGAATCGCTCTCGGCCTTGCTGCTGGGCGGCATCGCGTTCCGGGCACCGGAGTACAGCCCCAACGACACCGCCGCCAGCGAAGAAAAGACCTTCGAACTGTTTGCCGACCAGCAGAGCGCCCTCGCCCCGCCCGATGGCAAGGGCCAATACCTGGCCTTGCGTTTCGACCAGGCCCTGCGCGGGTTGCGCGTCGGTGCGCCGGTAGAGTTCCTCGGCGTGGAAGTCGGCAGGGTGGTGGCCATCAACCTCGATTTCGATGAGAAGCAACGCAGCTTTCCGGTCAACGTCGGCGTGGTGATCTACCCTCAGCGCCTGGGCAAGGCCCATGAAAAACTGCTCAAGTCGCTCAACCACGATCCTGAAGACGAAGCCGCCAGTGCCCGCCTGATGGGCAGCTTCGTCGAGCGCGGCCTGCGTGCCCAGGCCCGTAGCGGCAACCTGCTGACCGGGCAGCTGTACATTTCGCTGGACTTCTACCCCAAGGCCGAAAAAGTGGCCTTCGACCCCAGCGCCCGCCCCGTGCGTATCCCGACCCTCCCGGGCAGCCTCCAGCAATTGCAGGAACAACTGCAGACGATGGTCGAACGAATCAACAAACTGCCACTGGAGAGTATCGCCGGCAACCTGGATGGCAATCTGGTAGAGCTGCGCAAAGGCCTGGCCCAGTTCAACAGCAAGACCCTGCCAGGCGTGCAACACACCTTGCAAGACGTCAGCAAGACCCTGCAATCGGCCAACTCGACCCTGGCCGAAGACTCACCCCAGCGCGAACAACTGACCCAGACCCTGGACGACCTGGGGCGCATGTCGCGTTCGCTGCGCGAGCTGTCGGACTACCTGAGCCGCCATCCCGAATCGCTGCTTCGCGGCCGGCCCAAGGACGCACCGGCACAGAACCTCACATTGCCGGTGAAAGAATGAGTACAGGAGCCCGTCCCATGCCACTGACGCTGAAATTCACCCTGCTCGCCATGGCACTGCTGCTCGGCGCCTGTCGCAGCGATCCGATTCATTACCACACCCTGAGCCCGGCTCAGCCGACAGGCCAGGCACGCGCCGGCGTGGACATCCAGATCGAACAGGTGAGCGTCCCACCCCAGGTGGATCGCACCCAAATGGTCATTCGCCAGGGCAACAGCGGGTTGGCGATCCTGGAAACCGAATGGTGGGGCGCCAGCCTGGCAGATGAACTGTACAGCACCCTGGACGAACAACTGAGCAACCCTGGCGCGCCGAAATCATCGCTGCGGGTGGACGTGCAGCGCTTTGACTCGATCCCCGGCCGCTATGCCCGCATGGACGTGCAATGGCGCCTGCGCAACCTGGGTGGCGATACCCGCTCCCTCACCTGTCGCAGCAGCCTGCAAACGCCGGCGGGGGCCAGTATCGACGAACTGGTGACGGCGCATCAGCAGAACGTCCAGCAGTTTGTCGACTTGGTTGAGCAGGCGGCTGTACGCAAGGCTTGTCCTTGACCCGTAGGAGCTGCCGAAGGCTGCGATCTTTTGATCTTTTGATCTTTTGATCTTTCGCTTGAGATTCCAGCGTTAGCGCAAAGATCGCAGCCTCGCTTCGCTCGGCAGCGCCTACGAAGGCCAATGCAACGACAGCATCGGTGCAACGCGCGGATGGTGGTCGATGCGCTCCAACAATCCGTGGAACGCCGGACGGGCGTTGAGCATTGCCTCCCGCGTGTTTCTCCACTTCGTGATCACGGCCGCCAGGATATCCATCGCCCCCGGCTCGGCACCGCCAAGGAAAGGCTGGGCCGGGAACTGATCGGCAAACAGCGCCCAGTTGCGGTACAGCCGTTGCTGGGTGCCCGCTACCAAGCGCTGCCGAGTCGCTTCGTCCGCATCGTCCAACCAGCGTTCCGGAAAATCGATGATGCCGATGGGCGTGTAGCAATTGGCTGCGATATAGACCAGCCCCCGTATGGCTTGGGCACGCTGGGTTGCGTCATCAGGGAGCAGCTTCGAGGCCGGAAAGGTCAGCCCGAGGTGAATCAGGATCGCCGCCGCTTCGGTCAGCACCGAGCCGTCCGGCAACTGCAAGGTCGGGACCTGCTTCTGAGGGTTGAGTGCCTCGAGCGCTTTCGCGGCGTCGTTGTCCTGGGTCGAATAGGCGTCGACCCGCCGATATGCCACATCACAAAGGTCCAGGGCAATCTCCACCGCCGCAGAACCGGATTGCCTGTAACCGAATAACTGGTACATGAACTTGCCTCCTGCCTGTGGTTTACCCGGTAGAGCCCACAAACCTGGCTGTGTTCCACCCGGAGGACGACGCGCACGTTGCGGCTCAGCTTCGACATCGATGCGACTGACGAGCTATCACTGCCGTCGATGTTCACCATCATGCCAATGAAGTTCTCTTGATGATCGCCCGGGACAACAATGGCCCCACACAAACCACTGCACCCCCGGAGCACACCATCATGAAACGCCAAGTCATCCTCAGCCTCGCTTTCTCCGTACTGGCCGCCAACGTATTTGCCGCCTCCTCGCAACCCGTCGTCGCCGAAGGCGGTTCTGATCGCCTGATCGAAAACCGCGTCGCTGAAGGTGGTGCCGATCGCCTGCTGGAACGTCGCGTCGCCGAAGGTGGTGCCGATCGCCTGCTGGAACGCCGTGTCGCTGAAGGTGGCTCTGATCGCCTGCTGGAACGTCGCGTCGCCGAAGGTGGCTCCGATCGTCTGATCGAAAACCGCGTCGCTGAAGGCGGTGCCGATCGCCTGCTGGAACGCCGCGTCGCCGAAGGTGGCTCTGACCGCCTGATCGAGAACCGTGTCGCTGAAGGCGGTGCCGATCGCCTGCTGGAACGCCGCGTCGCCGAAGGTGGCTCCGATCGTCTGATCGAAAACCGCGCATGAGTTGCTTGACCGCAATGCCTGAAAATATCGCAAATCATGTGCAACACACCCCGTGGCGAGGGAGCTTGCTCCCGCTCGGGCGCGCAGCGGCCGCAACCTTCAAGCAGCCGCCGCGCAGCTCACCCGACACACCGCTCCAGAACACCTCCAAACCCAACCCATCACAGTAAAAGCCCGGCCTCATCCGCCGGGCTTTTTCATACTTCAATGCCTGGCTAGCGCCCCGCCGCCCGCGCCATGCAGCGCTGATAACGCTCATCCACCCGCTTGGCAAACCACGCCGTGGTCAGCTTGCGCGTGATTTTCGGGCTCTTGAGCACGATCCCCGGCAATACCGCCCGCGACAACGGCTTGCCCTCGGCCCGCTCAGCCAGTTCGAACACACGCTTGTAGAGCTTGCTGTCCTCGAACGCCAGGCTGTCGCCCTGCTCCAATTGATCGCGAATGGTTGGGTTGCGCATTCCCAACGACTTGCCCAGCGTGCGTACCGCCAACTCCGTACTGCCCGGCATGATTGAATCATGGGCAACCAGATCGCCATCCAGCGCCAGGGAAATGCCCGACGCTACACTCACCGCATGCTGGAAAGCCGCGTTGCGACTGGCGTACCACCCGGCATTGAAATCGGCGAAACGATACAACGGCTCGGTATAGTTCACCGGATAGCCCAGCAAATGCGCGATACCGAAATACATCCCACCACGGCGACTGAACACTTCGCGACGAATCGAGCCATCCACCGTGTAGGGATAATCCCGCGCATTGGCCTGGGCAAACGCGATACTGACCTGCATCGGCCCACCCGTGTGCACCGGATTGAAACCGCCGAACAGGGTCTTGCCCAGCGGCACCATGTCGATGAAATCATCGAAAATCCCGCTCAGCTCTTTCTCGCTACGGGCCGCGTTGAGCCGATCGCTGTAGCTTTTGCCATTGGGCGAACGCACCTGGAGCGCGCCGCTGACCAACAGCTCCGGAATGTGCACCTTCGCCGCGCGGCGGTTGATCTCCTGACGGGCGATCTTGCCCAGCCCCGGCACCGGCGGATCGGCCTGGAACGTCGACTCCTGCTCGGTCACCGCCAGGACCGCACAGATATTCTGCGTCGTGGACGGAATCTGCTGGGCCGCAAAGGCCACGTAGATGTCTGTCGCCCAGCCTTCACGATCCACCGTCTTGGCCGGCAACAACTGCACGATCTGCTTCTTGACCTCAGCGGGCTGGCGCTCGGGCTCCTGCAACTGACGGTTGCCGCAACCGGCCAGGGCCAGCAACGCCGCGAGGCTGATCATCAATGGGTTGAATTGCATGGTGCTCCATCGCGTTCGTTATTCCGGAGCAACCATACGATCAAAAGTGGATGCGGGCTATGCCCAATGTGGGAGCAAGCCTGCTCGCGATGACGGCGGCACAGTCACCACTGAGGCAAGTAGAAGGAACGCAGGATCAGATCCCACTCAGCGCCAGGTCCATGGCGAAGTAGGTGAAGATCAGGTCTGCCCCCGCCCGCTTGATTGCGCCAAGGCTCTCGCGGACCACACGGGCTTCGTCGATGGCGCCGGCCTGGGCGGCGAATTTGATCATCGCGTATTCGCCACTGACCTGGTAAGCCGACAGCGGCAGGTTCGAAGCCTGGCGAATATCGCGGATGATGTCGAGGTAGGCACCGGCCGGCTTGACCATCAGCGCATCGGCACCCTCTTGCTCATCGAGCAGGGATTCACGCAGGGCTTCGCGGCGGTTCATCGGGTTCATCTGGTAGCTCTTGCGGTCACCTTTCAGTGCGCTGCCGCCGGCCTCGCGGAACGGCCCATACAGCGCCGAGGCGAATTTGGTGGAATAGGCCATGATCGCCGTCTGGCTGAAACCGGCTTCATCCAAAGCCTTGCGAATCGCCTGGACCTGGCCGTCCATGGCCGCCGACGGCGCGATCACATCGGCACCGGCGCGGGCCGCCGCCACGGCTTGCTTGCCCAGGTTGATCAAGGTCCGGTCGTTGTCCACTTCATCGCCGTGGAGCACGCCGCAGTGACCATGGTCGGTGTATTCACAGAAGCAGGTGTCGGACATCACGATCATTTCCGGCACCGCGTCCTTGCAGATCCCGGCCATGCGTGACACCAGGCCGCGCTCACGCCAGGTGTCGCTGCCCTCGTTGTCCAGGTGATGGGACACGCCAAAGGTCATCACCGACTTGATGCCAGCACGGGCATAGCGTTCGATCTCACCGGCCAGCTTCGACTCCGGGATGCGCACCACGCCGGGCATGCTCTTGATCGGTACAAAATCATCGATTTCTTCTTCGACGAAAATCGGCAGCACCAGATCGTTCAAGGTGAACTCGGTTTCCTGGAACAGGCTGCGCAGGCTTGCATTGCGACGCAGGCGGCGTGGACGTGCTTCGGGGAACTGGCTGGACATGGGACTCCTGGGCAAAAAATGCGGCTCGATCACAGGGAGCGAAGCTTATGCCCAGGCCAGCCAGGGCACAAACGCCTGCTGGAAAACAGAGTGTTACCAGCCGGGTAATAATCACCTCACAAAGTCAGCGAGCCATTGATGCACGTCACGACTGCACCGCCAATCCAAACCTCGTCTCCCAACTGCTCGACATGAATCCGCCCGGCCCGACCCATCGTCAGCCCCTGGCTGACCACGTAGGACGCAGGTGCCAGCCCTTTGCCCAGCATCCATTGGGCAAGCCCGGCGTTCAGACTGCCGGTGGCCGGATCCTCGGGCATGCCATCACCGGCGATAAAGCCGCGCACTTCGAAGTGGGCCTCATCGCCATCCACGGCCCGATCCCAGGGTGCGACCACGCCCACGGCCAAATCCAGCAACTGCGGGTAATCCGGCTCGAGCGTCAGGACTTGCTGGCGATCCTTGAGCATCACCGCCAGCCAGCCGGCACCGTTATCGACCCATTGCGCCTCGACAATCGCCTGCGCTGCGAGCCCCAGCCCCTTGCGCACCCGCTCCAGCAGCTCGGCCTCCAGCGGGCCGGACTTGAGCAAGGGCGGCGCGAGGAACGCCAACCCATGATCGCTGCGGCGCACCCTGACCAGGCCGACACCGCACTCTTGCACGATCTCCTGCCCTTTGGGCACGCCTCCGGCTTCCAGCCAGGCGTGACAACTGCCCAGGGTCGGATGCCCGGCAAACGGCAACTCGGTGGAAGTAGTGAAAATACGCACCCGATAATCGGCCTCCGGGTGCTGCGGCGCCAACAGGAACGTGGTTTCGCTGAGGTTGGTCCAGTTGGCAAAAGCGGCCATGCGCGAGTCACTGAGCCCATCGGCCCCCAACACCACCGCCAGCGGATTACCCTTGAGCGGCACATCGCTGAACACATCCAGTTGCTTGTAATCGAATCGGCGGGTCGTCGGCTTGCTCATTCCGGGATCTTCAACCCACGGGCCACGGCCGGTCGCGCCAGGAAGCGCTCCAATACCCGCGTCACATTGGGGAAGTTCTGGATACCCACCAAATCACCGGCTTCATAAAAACCGATCAAGTTGCGCACCCAGGGAAACGTGGCGATATCGGCAATGGTGTAGCGCTCGCCCATGATCCAGTCCCGCCCTTGCAGACGGCCATCGAGCACCTTGAGCAGGCGCCTGCTTTCCTCGACATAACGATCGCGTGGCCGCTTGTCCTCGTAGTCCTTGCCGGCGAACTTGTTGAAGAACCCCAACTGCCCGAACATGGGCCCGATCCCACCCATCTGGAACATCAGCCACTGGATCGTCTCGTAGCGCGCCGCCGACTCCTGGGCCAGCAACTGTCCGCTCTTGTCCGCCAGATAAATCAGGATCGCCCCCGACTCGAACAACGCCAACGGCTGGTCCCCCGGCCCATGGGGATCGAGAATCGCCGGGATCTTGTTGTTGGGGTTCAGGGAAAGGAACTCGGGCGACAGCTGGTCGTTGCTGGCGAAGTCCACTTTGTGAGGCTCGTACGGCAGGCCGATCTCTTCCAGCATGATCGAAACCTTCACGCCGTTGGGGGTTGGCAGGGAGTAGAGCTGGATCCACTCCGGGTATTGGGCGGGCCATTTCTGGGTGATGAGGTATGGCGTCAAGTCGGGCATGGGGTCGGCTCGGAAATGAAGAAAAACCCGAGGATAATCCAAGATGTTGGGGACGACACCACTGCCCGTCACAGAATTCACGTCGTCCCTTCTTAATTCAGCAACATCCTGTCGTTAACGTTCGTCCCATCTCCTGACGGAGATCGCTACAGTGCACCGGAATCGAACCAAAGCGCTCGAAGGGACTCTGAGCAATGCCCCCGAAGAACCAACGAGGCGTAACGACAGGGAAAACACCCGAGGCCAAGCGCTTCGCGGTGCCAGGGTTTGTCAGCCTGACTCAAGCGTGCTGAAGACTATTATTCGATGATGAACCCACTGAATTTCGCCAGACGCTTCAAACACCGTTCGTGGCTGATGCTGCCAACGCTGCTTGTGGTCTGTGGCCTGGTGCTGTCGCTGGAATCCAGCGTCAGCCGCGCCCAGCCAGCCGACGGCGTACAGACCCTGGTGTTCCTGCGCCACGCCGAGAAACCCGCCGGTGGCCTGGGCCAGCTCAACTGCCAGGGCCTCAACCGCGCCATCGACCTGGCCACCCTGCTGCCGGAAAAATTCGGCAAGGCCGACTACGTGTTCGCGGCCAACCCTACCCGCAATGTCGAAGAGGGTGAGCTGGACAACTCCTACAGCTATATTCGCCCGCTGATGACCATCAGCCCCAGCGCCATCAAGCTCGGGCTGCCGGTAAACATCAATTTCTCAGCCAACGACACCAGCGACCTGGCTGACGAGTTGCTGCACGACAAGTACCACAACTCCACCATCTATACCGCCTGGTCCCATGGCTACCTGCCGGAGCTGATCAACAAGGTCGCCGGTGAGGCGGTGGGCAAGGAGCAGACCATTACCGAAGACTGGGCATCCGGGGACTTCGATTCGCTGTATGTGCTGACACTCACCTGGCACAACGGCAAGGCCAGCCTCACCAGCCAGAGCTACAAGCAAGGTTTGGACAATGGCCAGCAAACCTGTCCGACCTGATCATCAGTGTGGGAGCGAGCTTGCTCGCGATGGCGGTGAGTCAGCTTGCATCAAGGGTGCCTGTGTCGCCGCCATCGCGAGCAAGCTCGCTCCCACAGGTCACCCTCCCCGGGCCACCCGCTCGCGCAAATACTCCAGCACCGCCGCCTGCTCTCCCGAGAACTCGATCCGCAAGCCCTTCTTTTCCCGCTGGAACACGTACATCGGGTCGTAATACTCACGCAGCAAACCCTCGATCCAACCGCGATGCACATCGACCGCGCCGCTGTGGGCCTGCTCGGCCAGGGCTATTTCCAGGATGTCCTTCAAGCGCCGGTGACGGTCGCCACCCAAGCGCTTGTGGATGTTGTCCAGGCTTGCCAGCAATCGCTCTGAAAACAGCGAAAAACCTTCGTCGCCATGTACCGCGACAAATTCCGCACACAGGTCGATGACGTAATCCTGCAGGATCCGTTCGACCCGGCGCTCCAGGCTGTCTTCCAGCCAGACCATCGGAACCTGCTGCATGCGCTGGTACAAGGACAGTGGCAAGGCGCAGCTGCCGACCGCGCGGCTCTCATCTTCCAGCACAAACTGTTCGATGCCGGCGGCGCGTTTTTTCAGCACATCCACCGCCAGGCGATTTTCAAAATCGATGTTGGAAGGCTGGCCGGTGGCGCGTTTGCCGAAGCTCGAACCGCGATGGTTGGCATACCCTTCCAGGTCCAGGCTGTTGCCCAGTTGGCCCAGCGTTTCGGTCTTGCCGGTACCGGTCATGCCGCCCAGCAGCACCAGGTCGCACTCGGCGACCGCCTGTTCGACGGTGTCCAGCAAGAACGTGCGCATGGCCTTGTAGCCACCGCCGACCCGAGGGTAATCAATGCCCGCTTCGTCCTTGAGCCATTGCTGGACTATCTGCGAACGCAAGCCGCCGCGAAAGCAATACAGCAGACCGTCGGGATGGGCCTTGGCGAACGCCGCCCAAGCCTGGATGCGCTGGGCCTTGGTCTCACCGGACACCAATTGATGCCCCAGGACGATGGCGGCCTGTTGCCCCTGTTGTTTGTAGCAGGTCCCGACACGTTGCCGTTCGTTGTCGGTCATCAACGGCAAATTGACCACGCCGGGGAAAGCGCCCTTGATGAATTCGACTGGGGCGCGCGTGTCCATCATCGGTCGGTCACGGAGGAAGATGTCGCGGTAATCGGTGATGTCATGGCTCATCAAGACACCTCGACCGCGTAACGCTGTCGCTCGACCAACTCGCCGATGGGCTCCAGCGCCAGGCCGAGTTCGGTGGCCACCCGCAGGAACTCGTCCTCGCCTTCGGGGGTAACGGCAATCAACAGACCGCCGCTGGTCTGCGGGTCGCACAGCACTCGCTTGTGCAGTTCCTGGACCCGACCGACCTTGCTGGCGTAGCTGTCGTAGTTGCGCAGCGTACCGCCCGGCACACAGCCCAGGTCGAGGTAGTATTCGACGCCCGGCAGACGCGGCACCGCGTCATAGCGGATGCGCGCGGTCAACTGGCTGCCGTCGGCCATTTCCACCAGGTGCCCGAGCAGGCCGAAACCGGTGACGTCGGTCATCGCCGTCACGCCATCGAGCTTGCCGAAGCGGCTGCCGGGTTTATTGAGGGTGCACATCCAGTCACGGGCCAGGCCGACATCGGCGGCGCGTAGCTTGCCTTTCTTTTCCGCCGTGGTGAGGATGCCGATGCCCAGGGGCTTGGTCAGGTACAGGCGGCAACCGGCGGTGGCCGTGTCGTTGCGTTTCATATGACGCTTTTGCACCAGGCCCGTGACCGCCAGGCCGAAGATCGGCTCGGGCGCATCGATCGAATGCCCGCCCGCCAGGGGAATACCCGCCTCGTCACACACGGAACGACCGCCGCGAATCACTTCCCGGGCAATTTCCGGGGCCAGTACGTTGACCGGCCAGCCAAGAATCGCGATGGCCATCAGCGGATCACCGCCCATGGCGTAGATGTCGCTGATGGCATTGGTGGCGGCGATGCGACCGAAATCGAAGGGATCATCGACAATCGGCATGAAAAAATCGGTGGTCGAGACCACCCCACGCTCTTCGTCGATGGCATACACCGCAGCGTCGTCGCGAGAAGCATTGCCGACCCACAGCTTGGGATCGAGGTTCTGCGCACCGCTGCCGGCCAGGATCACTTCCAGCACTTGGGGCGAAATCTTGCAGCCGCAACCGGCGCCGTGGCTGTACTGGGTCAGGCGAATCGGCTCGCTCATGGGCATCTCTCCGGTCAATCAAGGGGATCGATTCTAACAGCAACGCCGCCGACTCAGTGCCGTGCCGAGCATTCGCCCGTGCAACACTTTGGTGCTGCTTCAGGCGAGCGTGAAGCATTCGGCGCACCAGGTCTGACCAAAAGGACAGGAAAAATGCCTTAAACCCAAGATTTTCAAGCCACTGCATAAAATTGGTATGGGATGTGCAAACGTTTGCGCATTCGATCACCGCCAGCGGATCGACGGTTTTTTTCAATCACGGAACCCGGGCTTCGGCCCGCACGAACAAGGACTTTCCATGCACTTCACTTCCCGGTGTCGCGCCACGCCCGGCGTATGGGCAACCACCTTGCTACTGACCGCCGTTACCGGACTACTCAGCGTCACGACCCACGCCCAACCCACCGAGGTGTCCGCCCAAGGCGAAGCCCTCAGTCCTGAAGCCACCCCGTCAAAAAAAGGCGCCTACCTGTCGGACTGGTACAACCAGGACTTGACGCTCATCGGCAGCAAGGACATCAGCTTCGGCCCGCAACCGGTCGACGATATCTATCTGGAATATGAATACTTCGGACGCAAGGGGCCCTTCGAACTCTATGGCTACGTCGACATCCCGAAGATTTTCAACATTGGCAACAGTCACGACAAAGGTGCGTGGGACCACGGCTCACCCGTGTTCATGGAACACGAACCGCGGATTTCCATCGACTACCTGGCCGGCCGCAGCCTGGCCATCGGACCGTTCAAGGAATGGTATGTGGCGTTCGACTGGATCTACGACCACGGCAGCAACAGCGCCAATCGCGCGAACACCTTGTACAGCGGCCTGGGCACCGACATCGACACTCACTCGAGGGTCAACTTGTCGGCCAACCTTTATGGCCGTTATCAATGGGAAAACTATGGCGCCAGCAATGAATATTCCTGGGATGGCTACCGCGCTCAACTCAAGTACATCGTGCCGATCAGCCAGTTCAGCAATGGTGCCTCGCTGACGTACATTGGCTTCACCAACTTCGACTTCGGTTCGGACCTGCACAAGGACAACCCGGCCCGCACCGCCAACGCCACGGTCGCCACCAATGTCTTGCTGTACGCGTTCACCCACGTGCGCTTCACTCTGGTGGGCCGCTACTTCCACAACGGCGGCAACTGGCAGGATGGCAGTGAACTCAACTTTGGCGATGGCGACTTCCGCGCCCGCTCCGATGGGTGGGGGTATTACGCCGGGGTCGGCTATCAATTCTGAGCACATCGTCGCAGCACCCTTTCGAATCCATGGAGGTCACGAACACATGATCAATCGCCTGTTTGCTTCAATCGGCCTGGCAAGTACTGCACTCTTCGCGACAAGCGCCGGAGCCGCACCGCCACTTCAACCCAAAGTGATGCTGATCACCATGTTCGCCCCCGAAGCGCAGAACTGGATCGAACGCTTGCAGCTCAAGGATGAAATCCGTGTACCGGGGCTGTCCGCCGAGTACCCGACGATCCGCTGCAATGCCGAACGGGTCTGTCTGTTGATCACCGGCATGGGCCAGACCAACGCGGCGGCCTCGACCCTGGCCCTGGCGCTCGCCCCGACCGTCGACCTGCGCAAGAGCTATTTCCTGGTAGCCGGGATCGCCGGCATCAACCCGCACCACGGCACGCTCGGCACAACCGCCTGGGCCCATTACCTGGTGGAGTTCGGTACTCAATGGGAACTGGATTCGCGGGATGTACCCAAGGATTGGCCCACCGGCTACCTGGGCATCAACACCAAAGGGCCGAACGAAAAACCACCGCTGGACTACAAGACAGAAGTCTTCGAACTCAACCCGGCCCTGCAAGCCAAGGCCTTTGCCCTCAGCCAGCAGGTGACCCTGGCCGAAAGCAAGGAGTCGGCAGCCTGGCGCTTGAAGTATCCGTATGCCCCGGCCAACCAGCCACCGGTGGTGACCCGCTGTGACACCCTGGCCGGCAACACTTGGTTCTCCGGCACACGCCTGAGCGAGCGTGCCGAAGTCTGGACCCGCCTGCTCACCGACAACAAAGGCGTCTACTGCACGACCCAACAGGAAGACAACTCGACTTACGAGGCCTTGCTACGGGCCAGCCGTGAAGGTCGGGTGGACATCAACCGGCTGGCAGTGCTGCGGGCCGGGTCCGACTTCGACCGCCCCGAGCCCGGTGGCAATGAAGTGGATAACCTGCTCAAGTACGCCGACCAGGGCGCGTTCGTCCCTGCGTTGGAAAACCTGTTCCGCACCGGCAACCCGCTGGTGCAGGACATTGTGAAGAACTGGTCGGCGTGGAAGAACGGCGTGCCTGGCCTCTGATTTCTCCTCCGTGGCGAGGGAGCTTGCTCCCGCTGGGCTGCGCAGCGGCCCCTGGCTCTTTGCGGCTGCTGCGCACCCGAGCGGGAGCAAGCTCCCTTGCCACGGGGCTATCGAGCTGAGCCCCAGGGCGGTTCCCAACGGCTCAGCCAATGGAATTTTCCCTCCCGGGCAGGATCATTTGAACATCAACCGCGTGCCCCAGGAGACCGCCGATGCCTCTCACACCCTCCGCCGCCGACAGCACTCACCTCGACTACGGTCTCGACACCCTGTTCGGCCGCCAGACCAAAAGTATCGACTGCCAATACACCGTCCAGCGCCTCGACGAGGACAAGCCGGTGTGGTTCGCGCTGCACGTTCAACCGCCGATGCCGGACGATCTGGAGAAGGCCGAGATCGTGGTGTTCAGCGCCGAGGGCCGGCGCCTGAGCGGCATCGTGCGCAGCACTGAACGCCTGGCCGATGGCAGCCTGCAACTCAACGTGGAACCCGACTGAACCGTTCAGGCCTGACGGGCATTGCTGCGATACATGAACACCAGCGCCAATGCCAGGCAGGCCATGGCGAAGACTCGGCTGCCGGACAATTCGATGGCCGGGTTGCCCAGCCAGCCGAAGTTGTCGATCAGCATGCCCATGCCCAGTTGCCCGACGATGACCGCCACGGTGGCCACGGCCGTGCCGACCCTGGGCACCGCGCCCACCATCACCATCATGTACACGACACCGAACAAGGCCCCGCTGAGTTGCCATTTCGGCATGTCCAACAGCGTCAACCCGTGGGCCGGTTCGAAAAACACGATCAGCAGCCCGGTGGTCACCGTGCCCACCGTGAACGTCAGCAAGCTGCTGCGCAACACACCGACCGTCTGGCCCAGGCGTCCGTTGATAGCCGCCTGCACACTCAACACCGCACCGGCCGCGACGACCAGCAGCAACAAAACAAACAGGTTCATGCTCAACCTCGGGCAATCAGGACAAGGGCGACGACAATCAAGGCCAACGCCAGCCAGCGTTCGCCATTGACCCGCTTGCGGGCCGTCCCGAACCAGCCGAAATGATCGATCAGGACACTTTTACCCACCTGGCCGGAGAGAATCGCGACCATGGTCATGGCGATGCCGATGTGCGGCGTGGCGAGTGTCAGCACGACCACATAGATCGGACCGAGGAAACCGCCGATCAATTGCCAGCGTGGCAACTCATGCAAGGCTGGGCCTTGCTGCCGGCCACTGAGCAACAACAGCAGGAAAAGAATCGCCGAACCGACGCCAAAGATGCTCAGCGTGGCCCACAGATGCCCGACCTGGGCCCCGAGCGGCCCGAGCAGGCCGGCTTCCACCGACAAGCCCATGCCGGCCAGGATCACCAGGGGCAGCAATAGCCAGCGCAGCCATGTCCGGGGTCTGGCGGGCGTCGATACCGGCACGGCCTCGCTCAGTGAAGATGTTTGCATGATCAGAACCTGTTCACTTGAAAAAGATGGCCGGCATTATCGGCTGGTGTCGCTGTGCAATAAATGCGAGTATCCCGACAACACTTTTGCGTAATACGCACAGGAACGCCCACCCCATGCACGGCCTCAATGAACTGGGCTTCAAGGCATTGCGATTGTTCGTCGCGGTGCTCGATCACGGCAGTTTTTCGGAAGTCGCACGGCGCGAAGGCCTGGCGCCGTCTTCGATTTCCCGGCAGATCCAGTTGATGGAACAGGCCCTGAACCAACAGTTGCTCTATCGCCACACCCGCGCCGTTTCACCCACCGAGGCTGGCCGCCTGTTGGGGCATCATGCACGGCTGCTGCTGGTGCAACTGGAGGAAGCCGAACAGGCGCTGCAGGAGCAACACAGCGAGCCGTCCGGACTGGTGCGGATCAATGCGCCGGTGGTGTTTGGCCAGCGCCACCTGACACCGTGGCTGGGGCAGCTATGCGAGCGTTATCCGAAGCTGCAACTGGAGATCCAGCAGACCGACAGCTACGTCGACCCACTGCAGGAGGGCGCCGACCTGCTGTTCCGTATCGGTCCGCTGCACGATTCGAGCATGCAGGCGCGCATCCTCGCGCCCCATCGCTTCCAGATCGCCGCCAGCCCGACCTACCTGGCCCGCCACGGCGCACCACTCAAGCCCCAGGACCTGGTTCACCACCGGTGCCTGGCCTACAAGGGCGTGACCGGTCAGCAGCGCTGGTTCTTCCGCCGCCCGGGCCAGGCCTGGACACCCTACAGCATCAGCGGCCCGATCACCGGCAACCACGCCGACACCTTGACCCAGGCCGCCGAACAAGGCCTGGGGCTGGTGATGTTCCCGTCGTGGCTGATCGGCGAAGCCGTGCGTAACGGCACGCTGGTCCCGGTGCTACAGGATTACCAGGCGTCCAACAGCCTCGAACCGCAACAGATCGCCATCCTCTGGCCGGGCAGTCGACGCCTGTCGGTGAAGGTCCGCACGGTCATCGATTTCTTCCTCGAGTGTTTTGGCGAAGTGCCCTACTGGGATCGCTGAACACGGCGCGGCCTCAGTCGAACTTGACCAGGTTCAGCACCGGCAGCGGGCCGCCCGGGAACTGGGTCAAGCGTGCGCCGACACTCAAGGGGCCCAGGTCCACGCCGAAAAAGCCCAGGCGCTCGATCAGCTGCGCGACTTCACCCCGTGCCTGCGCGTCGTCACCGGTCAGAAACAGCACCCGCTTGCCGCCTTCGGACGTTGGGTCTGCCTCCAGCAGGCGCGCCAGCAGATGATTGAAGGCCTTGACCACCCGTGCGCCCGGCACCCACTCGCTGAACACCTCGGTCGAAGCCCGGCCCTGGAGATCCACGGCCTTGAACCCCGGCACTTCGATCGCGTTGTTGGCGTCGATCACGATGCGCCCGGCAAAATCCGGCAGACCGCCCAGCGCCTGGGGCAACTTCGACCAGTTGACCGCCACCAGCACCATCGGCTGGGCGGCGGCCTCCTCCACGGTGCCGGCGCGTACGCTAGGACCGAGGTCAGCCACAAGTTCGGCCAGGCTTTGCGGGCCACGGCTGTTGGCAATCACGACGTTGATGTTCTGGCGGGCCAGGGCGCGGGCGAAAGCACTGCCGATGGCGCCAGCGCCAATGATGCCGATGGTGTCGATGCTGCTCATGTTTTGTGTCCTCAAGGTTGGATAAGCCTGGCGGTGATATCCGCCGTTGAGGTGCATGGTGCCCTTGCCATTACCTTCTGATTAGTCGGTAATATGGCGAATCATTTTCAAGCATTACTATCAGGTCTATGCCATGGAAAGCCTCGCCAACCTCGAATGCTTTGTTCGCAGCGCCGAAACTGGCAGTTTCTCGGCGGCCGCGCGGCTGCTTGCCCTCACTCCCGCTGCCGTGAGCCGCAACGTGGCGATGCTGGAGCGCAACCTGGGGGTGCGACTGTTCCAGCGCTCGACCCGCAAGCTGTCCCTGACCGAAACAGGAGAACATTTCCTGGCCAGCATCGGTGGCAACCTGCACGCCCTGCAGTCGGCCATTGGCGCGGTGACCACGGAGCGCGGCGAACCGGCCGGCGTCTTGCGCGTCAGCCTCTCGCCAAGTTTTGGCATCGGTCAGGTACTGCCGTTGATGCCGCAATGGCTGGCCCGCTACCCGCTGATCCGTCCGGACTGGCATTTCGAAAACCGCCCGGTGGACCTGATCGCCGAAGGTTTCGACGCGGCCATTGGAGGTGGCTTCGCCCTGACGCCCGGGGTGGTATCGCGTACCCTGGCGCCCGCTCACCTGATTGCCGTCGCCAGCCCCGCCTACCTGGCCGAACGCGCCCTGCCCCGGCAACCTGAGGACCTGGCCGGCCTGGACAACATCGTGCTGCGGGCCAGCCGCACCGGCCGGGTGCGCCAGACCGTGCTGCGCAACGCCGCCGGGGACGAATGCGCCGTGCAACTGGCCGAATCCATGATCTTCAATGATCCCGTAGCCATGCGAGAGGCCGCCTTGCTCGGCCTGGGCGTGACCCTGCTGGTGGTGCCCGACGCCCTGCCCTGGCTGGAACGTGGCGAACTGGTGCGGCTGTTACCGGATTGGTACGTCGATCTGGGGGTGATTGCCCTCTACTACCCCAGTCGCACGCTGATGCCGGCCAAGACCCGGGCCTTCATCGACTTCATCACCGAGCATTTCGAGCGCGAGGCGTTGGCTCGGCGCTTCAGGGCCGGGCCGGGTTGAATATCGGCGACGCGACATTGATGGCGCCTCGGCTGTCGGTGGATGATCTGGGCGAGGCGGTGCTAACGTGACGGCCCACCTCCGACAAGGATAATCGCGTGCTGCTGCTCAAACTGCTGGTGATTCCCGCTTTCCTGCTGCTGATTTCCCGGGCGGGCAGGCGTTGGGGACCGAGCGTGGCCGGCTGGCTCTCGGGGTTGCCGGTGGTGGTGGGGCCGATTCTGCTGTTCCTGGCCCTGGAGCAAGGCGAGGTGTTCGCCGCGCAGTCGGCGACCGCGGCACTGGCGGCCATGTTTGCAATGATCGCTTTCTGTGTGGTGTACGCCCAGGTCGCCCAGTATCGCAACTGGCCCTGGGCGCTGGGCATCGCGCTAGGCGCCTGGGCCCTGGTGGCGTTGATGCTGTCCTGGCTACCGGCTTCGCTGCCGTTGTCGAGCCTGATCGCCCTGGTCGCGCTGCTGGGGGCGCCGTATCTGTTCCCGACGGTCCGGCCGGTGATGAGCGGGCCGGCGGCCAAATCCGACAAACTGCTGCTACGCATGATCGCCGGCGCGCTATTGACCCTGGCGGTGACACTGCTGGCCAGCACCGTAGGCGAACGCTGGAGCGGGTTGCTGGCGGTATTCCCGGTGCTGGGCAGTGTGATGGCGGTGTTCTCCCAACAAACCCGCGGGCCGGCCTTCACCGCTGCGCTGCTGCGGGCGACGGCCACCGGCATGTATTGTTTCGCCGCCTTCTGTCTGACCCTGGCTCTCGCCCTGCCGGTGCTGGGCATGCCGGCCTTTGCCTTGGGCGTCGCGGTGTCAGTGGCCATGTTGCTGGTGACCCGCCGCCTGCTGGTGCGGGCTGCATCGCCAAAATGACGGTCTCTTGCTGGAGTCCGGTACGACGCCCATGGGATGATCGGTCTTCAAGCGCGACCCTTTGTGGAGATTTTCAATGTCATTGCTGAGTAAACAAGCCGCCGTCCTGTTGCTGGGAGCCATCGCTAGCCTGGTCGTGGCATTCGCCCAGGCGGCCCCGGCCAAACCTGCCAGCGATGCACCGGCGCAGAAGGTGTCGATGCTGGGCGGCAAGTTCACCTTCACCTTGCCCAAGGGTTTTACGGCGACGCCATTGCCCGCCGGTGAAGCCGCCCAGGGCACCGCCGGGGCGACGGGGACGATGTACAGCAATGCCACCAGCAAGACCGTGGTGATCGCAGCGGAAAACATCATCATCGACGGTGCGAATGTGAAGGATGACGATGGCACGTTCCTCGACACCACCATGGCCGACTTCGCCGCCCAGCGCCTCAAGTCCCTGCCGGATGCCAAGATCCTCAGCGAAAAAAGCCTGAAGCAAAAAGGCACCGGCCTGGGCCTGCGCCAGCTCGACACCCGTGCGACCCAGGGCGGCGGACCGACCCTCGACACCACCTTGCTGGGTGCCTCCGGCACGCGCATGGCGGTGGTGCAGATCATCTCCCGGGCCAGCGACAAGACCGGCCATGAAGCGTTGGTGAAGCAGATCGCCAGCGGTCAATAACCCCCCCGGCACATGTGGGAGCGAGCTTGCTCGCGATGGCGTCGGCACACCCAACCTTGAGGCAAGCTGATCCACCGCCATCGCGAGCAAGCTCAGCTCCCACGGGGTTCTGTATTCGCCGAAGAATCGAGGACAAGCACCGTCAAAAATGTGGGAGCGAGCTTGCTCGCGATGGCGTCGGCACACCCAACTTTGAGGCAAGCTGACCCACCGCTATCGCGAGCAAGCTCAGCTCACACAGGGTTCTGTATTCGCCGAAGAATCGAGGACAAACACCGTCAAAATGTGGGAGCCGAGCTTGCTCGCGATGGCATCGGCACACCCAACTTTGAGGCAAGCTGACCCACCGCTATCGCGAGCAAACTCAGCCCCCACAGGGTTCTGTATTCGCCGAAGAATCGAGGACAATCACCATCAAAATGTGGGAGCCGAGCTTGCTCGCGATGGCGTCGGCACACCCAACTTTGAGGCAAGCTGACCCACCGCTATCGCGAGCAAGCTCAGCTCACACAGGGTTCTGTATTCGCCGAAGAATCGAGGACAAGCACCGTCAAAAATGTGGGAGCCGAGCTTGCTCGCGATGGCATCGGCACACCCAACTTTGAGGCAAGCTGATCCACCGCTATCGCGAGCAAGCTCAGCTCCCACAGGGTTCTGTATTCGCCGAAGAATCGAGGACAAGCACCGTCAAAAATGTGGGAGCCGAGCTTGCTCGCGATGGCGTCGGCACACCCAACCTTGAGGCAAGCTGACCCACCGCCATCGCGAGCAAGCTCAGCTCCCACAGGGTTCTGTCTTCGCCGAAGAATCGAGGACAATCACCGTCAAAAATGTGGGAGCCGAGCTTGCTCGCGATGGCGTCGGCACACCCAACCTTGAGGCAAGCTGACCCACCGCTATCGCGAGCAAACTCAGCCCCCACAGGGTTCTGTATTCGCCGAAGAATCGAGGACAATCACCATCAAAATGTGGGAGCCGAGCTTGCTCGCGATGGCATCGGCACACCCAACCTTGAGGCAAGCTGACCCACCGCCATCGCGAGCAAGCTCAGCTCCCACAGGGTTCTGTATTCGCCGAAGAATCGAGGACAAGCACCGTCAAAAATGTGGGAGCCGAGCTTGCTCGCGATGGCGTCGGCACACCCAACTTTGAGGCAAGCTGACCCACCGCTATCGCGAGCAAGCTCGCTCCCACAGGGTTCTGTATTCGCCGAAGAATCGAGGACAAGCACCGTCAAAAATGTGGGAGCCGAGCTTGCTCGCGATGGCGTCGGCACACCCAACCTTGAGGCAAGCTGACCCACCGCTATCGCGAGCAAACTCAGCCCCCACAGGGTTCTGTATTCGCCGAAGAATCGAGGACAAACACCGTCAAAAATGTGGGAGCCGAGCTTGCTCGCGATGGCATCGGCACACCCAACCTTGAGGCAAGCTGATCCACCGCTATCGCGAGCAAGCTCAGCTCCCACAGGGTTCTGTATTCGCCGAAGAATCGAGGACAAGCACCGTCAAAAATGTGGGAGCCGAGCTTGCTCGCGATGGCGTCGGCACACTCGACTTTGATGCAGGCTGACCCACCGCTATCGCGAGCAAGCTCGCTCCCACAAGGTTCTGTATTCGCCGAAGAATCGAGGACAAGCACCGTCAAAAATGTGGGAGCCGAGCTTGCTCGCGATGGCGTCGGCACACCCAACCTTGAGGCAAGCTGACCCACCGCTATCGCGAGCAAGCTCAGCTCACACAGGGTTCTGTATTCGCCGAAGAATCGAGGACAAGCACCGTCAAAAATGTGGGAGCCGAGCTTGCTCGCGATGGCGTCGGCACATCCAATTTTGATGTAAGCCGACCCACCGCTATCGCGAGCAAGCTCAGCTCCCACTGGGTTCTATTTTGGTCAGGGATTGAGCCGCTCCAGCCAGGCCCGCAGGTCCTGCACTTCCAGGGCACTGATGCTGTGGCCGACGCCGGGGTAGGCATGGAATTCCGGTTCCAGCGCCAGGGTCTTGAGGAAGGTGTTGGCCTCGGTGCCATCGTGGTAGGGAATGATCGGGTCTGCCGTGCCATGGCCGATGAACACCGCCAGCGTCCGTCGTGACTCGTCGGGGGTCAGTTCCGCCCGCAGCGCCGACAGGACCCGCCCGCCCATCGCGGCAATGCCGCCGACGGCTTCGGGGTGTCGCAGGGCCACTTCGTAGCTCATCATCGCGCCCTGGCTGAAACCCACCAGGTAGACCTTGCTCGCGTCGGTCGAATACTTGGCCCGGGCCTTGTCGATGAACTCCAGCAGCATCTGGCCGCTGGCCTTCAGGTCGGAGGTGTCACCGTCGTAGGCGCCCTCGCCCTTTTTGGCGAACCACTGGTAACGGTCCTGCTCCATGCTCTTCGGCGCCCGCACCGAGAGGTAGTTGTAATCGCGCGGCAACTCGTCCTTGAGTGCGAACAGGTCCTGCTCGTTACTGCCGGAACCGTGCAGAAAGATCACCAGCGGTCGGTTCCGAGCCTGCTCATCGACTTGGGCCAAGTAGTTGAGCGGCAAGTCCGTGTGCAGCGAAGGTTGGGCCTGCAACCCGGACGAGACCAGCAGCAGGAACAGGGCGAGCGCTTTGAACATCGATCTTCCTCCATCGTTTCGATAGCCGCACGGCAAGGCGCGTGCGGTGAGGTAGACAGCAGTTATCAGTCGTTGATCAATTTCCCCGTACGAATCGGTTCACGCCCAGCGACTTTTGCCTGCCAGATCCCCGGCTGCGTGTAGCGGCCACGGTCCAGGGCAAACAGCACGCCACTGGTGCCGGCCCGCACGGTGGTGACCCGATCATTCAGCGGATCGACCACTTCGAACAGCGGATCGCCCCGCTCCACCCATTCGCCAGCCTCCCGCAGGAAACTCACCACGCCATGGTGCGGCGCGAACAGGTATTGCGTGCCTTCGAACGGAAAGCCTTCGCAGCACTCGCTGGGTGCGGGCGGCCAGTCCCCAGCGATAAGTCCCTGCTCGGCGAGAAACCCGAGGATGGCTTCACAATTGGCCTGGGCCTGCTCCACCCGGGTATCGCCCATGCTGCCCAATTCCAGCGTCGTCGCCAGGTTCGCCGGTGGAATCGCCGCCCCAGGAAAGGCCTTGGCCAGGCGCAACCAGGGTGAGGAGCAGGACTCATCGAACGAACTGCCGCCCGAATCCTCGCACAGCAAGGCCACACCGGCTTTCAAGCGTGCGGCCAAAGAACGCCACTGCGGCCACTGCTGTGGCAAGGCATACAAATGGATCGCCGCCTCGAAATCGCAATGCAGGTCCAAGGTGATGTCGGCATCGCAGGCATGGCGCAGCAGCAGGCGATGCAGCGCTTCGAGTTGCGAAGGGGGTGGCGGCAGGTCATCGAGGACCTCGGCCATGGTCTGGCGGATCAAGGTGATATTGGCGGCCGGGTCGTCCCCCAGGCGATCACCGATGCGTTGCGCCACCGGCGCACTGAGCTCCACAAAGGAACGGTTGAAATTCTTGCCGCTGCCCAGTTCGAAACGCCCCATGTGGGCGCTTTGCAGGTGTTGATCCAGGCCGATGGGGTTGGCCACCGGCACCAGTTCGATCACCCCCTTGAGCAAGCCCTGGGCCTCCAGATCATTGAGCCGCTGCTTCAGCTCCCAGGCGGTGCGCATGCCCGGCAATTCATCGGCGTGCAGGCTGGCCTGGATGTAGGCCTTGCGCGGCCCATGGCCGTAGCGAAACACACTGAGCCGGCGCTCGGTGCCCAGGTGGCTCCATGGCAGGGTATGGTCGATGCGTTGCATGAGGAACTC
Organism: Pseudomonas sp. Pdm06; assembly: GCF_014851795.1. Lineage (NCBI taxonomy): Bacteria > Pseudomonadati > Pseudomonadota > Gammaproteobacteria > Pseudomonadales > Pseudomonadaceae > Pseudomonas > Pseudomonas sp. Pdm06. Next base: position 562,417 of record NZ_JACVAH010000001.1, on the reverse strand, counting down.
CGGATGGCGGCATTACGATAGGCGCAGGGTAAACAATCGCCCATGAAAAAGGTGGCCGGCCGGGTCAACGGCGGGCCACCTTGGGGGTCAGCGATTAATGCCCGTAGACGTCAAAGGCGAAGTATTTGTCCTGCACTTGCTTGTACCTGCCGTTGGCGCGGATTTCGGTGATGGCCGCGTTGAATTGATCGGCCAGGGCCTTATCGCCCTTGCGCACCGCAATGCCGGCACCGCCGCCGAAGTATTTCGCATCTTCATAGGTCGGGCCGACGAAGGCGAAACCTTTGCCGGCGTCGGTTTTCAGGAAACCTTCGTCGAGGTTCACCGAGTCGGCCAGCATGGCGTCGAGGCGGCCGGCGACCATGTCCAGGTTGGCTTCCTGCTGGGAGCCGTAGCGCACCAGGTCGATGCCGGCGGGCACCAGCACTTCGGTGGCGAAACGATCATGGGTGCTGGCGCGCAGCACACCGACTTTCTTGCCCTTGAGCTCGGTCAGCGGGTCCTTGACGTCGGAGCCTTCCTTCATCACGAAGCGCGCTGGGGTGTGGTAGTACTTGATGGTGAAATCGACGTTTTTCTTGCGATCGTCGGTGATGGTCATGGACGACAGGATCGCGTCGATTTTCTTCACTTTCAGCGCAGGGATCAGGCCATCGAACTCCTGCTCGACCCAGACGCACTTGACCTTCATCTGTTCACACAGCGCATCGCCGATATCGACATCGAAGCCGGCCAGCTTGCCGTCGGGGGTTTTCATCGAAAAAGGCGGGTAACCGGCTTCGATCCCGAGGCGGATCGGCTTGGCGTCTTCGGCCACGGCCGACAGGGACAACACGGACAGTGCCAGGGCACCGAACATGGCTAGCTTCTTCATTTTCGCTCCTGAGTGTGCAGGGGTTTTTATTGGCAATTATTGGCAGATTCGTAGGCAGCGTTCGGTCAACGAGGAACCGAAGTGGCCGGGAGTCTAGAGGGGTGCTCAGGAGGGGAATTGTGTAGAAGCGACAATTAGTTATAAAAATAGCTTGGTTTGTAAAAGGCCAAAGCGAGGCGGCCTTATAGCCGGCCTGTCTCTTTGTCGTACTCCGATCCAACTGTGGGAGCGAGCTTGCTCGCGAAAGCGGAGGATCAGTTTGCGGTGATGTCGATTGTGACGACGTCATCGCGAGCAAGCTCGCTCCCACAAGTTTTTGATGCTCCGCGTTCCGTTTCTGAAATCAATTGCTCCCCCTGGCCTTCTGAAAATCTCGTAGGAATTCACTCACCGTGGCGAGGGAGCTTGCTCCCGCTGGGCTGCGAAGCAGCCCCCTCTTTTCGTCAGACCAACCCCATGTCCCAGGGTTTACGGCGGCTGCGCCACCGAGCGGGAGCAAGCTCCCTCGCCACGGGGTTTGTGGGCGTCCTACAGGTCGGTTGTTGCCTCCCCCCCCCCTTCTATAGTCTGGTTCACCTGCTGGCTTTGGTCAGTGGGGAGGGTTTCGCACTCATGGCCTGTACTACCCTGCGCGATTCAGCCGAGGCCGACATCAACACCATCACCAACATCGCCAACATCGCCCGGATCATGGTCCAGGATGTGGCGGATGTTTTTGGGGTGATTGAACAGCGCGGGCTCGAAGGGCAATAAAGCTTCCCTGAGAAGCGAGCTTGCTCAATATCCTCATCGACAGTTACATCGCCTTCGCGAGCAAGCTCGCTCCCACAGGGTGAACGCGTTCACTCTGAACCAGGCCGGCTATAAGGCCGCCTCGCGTTTGATTTTGATCTGGGGCGCCCCGTTAAACCACGCTGGCCGATCACAGGCATTTGCGCAGCGGGCATCCCGGCATGAATGCGGGATAGCCGCGTAGGGCAAAAAGTCAGCAGTCGCAGCGGATCGCCTCGTCCGCCACGCGCTCCACCGAGCCGGTCAGGCGAAAGCCTTCATCGAGCCACCCCATAACCCCGCCAATCATCTCCTTCACCGGATACCCCAAAGTCGCCAGGCGCACCGCCGCCTTGTTCGCACCATTGCAGTGGGGGCCGGCGCAATACACCACGAACAGGGTCGTCTTGGCATAGGCGGCCAATGCCTGGGCGGTGAGCGTGCGGGTCGGCAGGTTGATCGCCCCGGGTACGTGGCCGCGTTCGTAGGCCAGCGGTCCGCGTACATCCACCAGCACAAAATCGACATTGCCGGCCTGTTGACTGGCGTGAACGTCGGAACAATCCGTTTCGAATGACAGACGACGGCTGAAATGCTGTAGGGCGATATCGGAAGGGGCGGCAGGCACTTCGCGAACCAGGCTGGTCATGGGGGTGTACTCCAAGGGTAGATAAAGGCGTGAAGAGACTTTATCCCCCCGAGGCTTGCGGCTACAGTGGCGTACAAGACACTCTGTGGGAATTTTCCGACAAATGCAGCCTCTACCAGGTCTGGTCGCGATCCTCGCCTACGACGGCCTATGCACCTTTGAATTCGGCGTTGCCGTCGAGATCTTCGGATTGGAGCGGCCGGAATTCGATTTCCCCTGGTACGAGCATCGGATCGTCGCGGTCGATGACGGCCCGATGCGCGCCATGGGTGGCTTCCAGGTATTGGCCGATGGCGGCATGGAACTGCTCGAAACCGCCCGGACCATTGTCGTGCCAGGCTGGCGCAGCCGCAGCGAGCCACCTTCCGAGGCGTTGCTCGATGCACTACGCCGGGCCCACGCCCGTGGGGCGCGCCTGCTGTCGATCTGCTCCGGGGCCTTCGTACTGGCCGCCGCCGGGCTGCTCGATGGCCTGGGCGCCACGACTCACTGGCGCTACACCGACGAACTGGCCAAGAGTTTTCCCGCCGTCCGGGTCGACCCGGATGTGCTGTACGTGGACTCGGGACAGGTCATCACTTCGGCGGGCAGCGCCGCCGGCATCGATGCCTGCCTGCACCTGGTGGCACGGGATTATGGCGTCCATGTCGCCAACACCGTGGCGCGCCGGTTGGTGATGTCACCACAACGTACGGGCGGCCAGGCGCAGTTCATTCCCTCGCCGGTCAGCCGTACGCCACGCAGCGACCTGTCGAGCGTCATGCAATGGGCCCGCGAGCGCCTGCACGCCCCCCTCGGTGTGCGCGAACTGGCCAGCCAGGCGGCCATGAGCGAACGCACCTTCCTGCGCCACTTCACCCAGGCCTGCGGCATGTCGCCCAAGGCCTGGCTGCAACACGAACGCCTGGCCCGGGCCCGCGAGCTGCTGGAAAGCACCGGCGACAACACCGACAGTATCGCGCAACTGTGTGGCTACCGCTCGGTGGAAAGCTTTCGCGTGGCGTTTCGCAGCGTCGTGGGGTTGGCGCCGTCGGTGTATCGGGAGCGGTTTGGAAGGGGGTAAATAGCCTACTGGCGATGAAGCTGTCGAACGCTGTCAGGGCGAGGGAATACAGGTGGGAGCAAAGCTTGCTCGCGATATGAGCGCGTCGATTTCTGGAAAACTTACATCGCCTGTATCGCGGGCAAGCCTTGCTCCCACATCCCTCTCGCCACAGGTTGATTGCGGCATCATTGAGGCTTACGCAACAAATACGTATCCATGATCCACCCATTGGCTTTTCGCGCGGCCTTGCGGGTGCGTTCGATGTCATCGGCCACATCCCCCAGCCGGCCGGCGATCAGGATTTCATCCGCCGTCCCCACATAGGCGCCCCAGTAAATCTGCGTATCGGGATCGCTCACCTGGCGATAGGCATCCTCGGCATCGAGCATCACCACCACGCTCGCCGCGTCGCCCACCTGCCCTGCCGCCAAGCGGCGTCCGGTGGTGATTTCCAGCGCACCACCAATGCTGTTCAACGGCACTTTGTGCCGGGCGGCCAGGGCCTGGACACTGGTGATGCCGGGGATCACCTCGAATTCGAAGGCGCAACGGCCCCCGTCGAGAATAGCCTGCAGGATGCGCACGGTACTGTCGTACAACGCCGGATCGCCCCACACCAGAAAACCGCCCCGTTGCCCATCGGACAGTTCTTCATCGACCAAGCGTTCGAAGGTGGCCTGTTTCGCAAGGTTCAGCGCTTCGACGCTGTCCTTGTAGTCCAGGTCGCCGCGTTGGCGTTCCGGGCTGTAGGTTTCGACGAAACGGTAGGTGCGATCAACGATGTAGCGTCGACAAATTTCGCGCCGCAGGTCCAACAGTTTGTCCTTGGCCGGGCCCTTGTCCATGAGGAAGACCACGTCCAAACGGTTCAAGGCTTTCACAGCCTGCATCGTCAGGTGATCCGGATCGCCGGCCCCAATGCCAATGACTGACAGCATTTTCATCGCGGCGACTCCTGGCCAGGCTCCTGGGTGCGCAATCGCCATACGCCGTTGAAACGCAACTCCAGGGTGGACAACGGTTCAATGTCGATTCGATTGAAGGTGGCGGCCGGGCAGCCCAAGACGTTCATCACGGCTGCGCGGATCACGAAGGGGTGGGTGACGGCCAGCAGATGACCCGGTCGGGTTTCCAGGCTGACCAGCCAATCCCCGACACGGCGACACAACCGGGCGACGGACTCACCGCCATGGGGGGCCGCCTCGGCATCGTCGAGCCAGGTTTGCAGGGCCTGCGGTTCCACCTTGAGCAATTCATCGATGGACAACCCGCGCCAGCGTCCCAGATCGCAATCGGCCAGGGCCGGGTCCACCTCAAACTCGTCGCCGAACAGCGCGGCCGTCTGGCGAGTGCGCAGTTCCGGCCCGCACAGCAGTTGCCGGACGTTTCGATAGCCAAGCTCGACCTGCCCGCGTCGCCTCAGCCAGTCGGCGTCCAGCGCTTCGTCCACGCTGAAGCGCGCCTGTTTCTGGGAAACGGTGCGGGCGTGGCAGATCAACGTCAGGCGAGTGGCTTGCACACTGGATTCTCGGGTAATCGAACGGGTCGCATGGACGGGATATTCACGGGTTTAGTTGTACAGCACCTTATACGAAATCAAATAAGTGAGACAAAAAGGCGCTATGTCCTACATGTCCAAGATGCAACGGCTGACATACTCATTCCACCCGGCCGAGACCAACTCCTACAGGGTTTTCGCACAACTTTGGAGCATTTTAAACGGAACGTAAAAACCACTGGACATGTAGCACCAGCTACATAAATACTGTTTTCAGGAGTTATGAAATAAATTCAACATTCATCCAGGCAAGGAGCACGGATGCCGCCCCTCAGAGACCTGATCACCGATCCCGGCCTGGTGTTGACGCCGTCGGAACGCAAGGTCGTACGTGCCCTGCTCGATCACTACCCACGCAACGGCCTCGGTCCGATGTCACGCCTGGCAGACCATGCCGGTGTCAGCGACCCGACCATCGTGCGGCTGGTGAAAAAACTCGGGTTTGGCGGTTATGCCGAATTCCAGGATGCGCTGCTCAGTGACATGGACCATCGCCTGCGCTCCCCTCGCACGCTGCTGCAACCGCGGGCCAAATTGCAGCAAGGCGATACCTGGAGCCAGTACCTGGCCGCCAGCCAACGCAACCTCATCGACACCCAGGCCCTGACCCAACCCGAAGACGTGCGCATTCTCGTGCAGTGGTTGCTCGACAGCCGCCACCAGGTGCATTGTTTCGGCGGGCGATTCAGCAGCTTCCTGGCCCACTACCTGCTCAACCATTTGCGGCTGCTGCGCGCCGGCTGTTTTGCCCTGGAAGACAATGCCCAACTGCCTGACCGCCTGTTCGACGTGCAGCGCCAGGACGTGGTGCTGATTTTCGATTACCGCCGCTACCAGGCCCAGGCCCTGCGCGTGGCCAGCGCGGCCAAGGCGCGGCACGCCCGGGTCGTCCTGTTCAGCGACGTCTATGCTTCGCCGTTGCGCGAACTGGCCGACCTGATCATCAGCGCCCCGGTGGAATCGGCTTCGGCCTTCGACAGCCTGGTGCCGGCGCTGGCCCAGGTCGAGGCCCTGATCGCCTGCCTGACCCTGCAATGCCCCGAGCTGGCCGAACGCCTGGAAGGCATCGACGCCCTGCGCAGGGAATTCAACACGCACCTGTTGGAGGAAAAATAAGGATGTTCTCGCTCCCCCACCGCTCGCCCCGGGATTTACCGTTCGTTCGCGAGCACACAGCCTTGCTGCTGGTAGACATGCAACGCGCCTGGCTGGAACCACAATTCGATGCCCACCTGCACAGCCCCGAGGCCGAGTATTTCCTCCAGCGGGCTCGCCGGCAGGTCATTCCCAACCAGCAGCGCTTGCTCGAGGCGATGCGCGCGGCGCGGCACAACGTTTTGCACACCCACATCGAAAGCCTCACCGCCGATGGCCGCGACCGCTCCCTGGATCACAAGCTGTCGGACATGCACCTGCCCAAGGGCAGCCCCGAGGCGCAGATCATTGCCGAACTGGCGCCGCAGGAAAACGAAATCGTGCTGCCCAAGACCTCCTCCGGGGTGTTCAATTCCACCAACATCGATTACGTGCTGCGCAACCTGCAGACCCGGCACCTGATCGTCGCCGGGATCGTCACCGACCAGTGCGTCGACATGGCCGTGCGTGACGCCGCCGACCGCGGCTACCTGGTCACGCTGGTGGAAGACGCCTGTGCGACCCACACCGAACAACGGCACCTGGCGTGCCTGAACGCGATCAAGGGCTACTGCTGGATCACCGACACCGACACCGTACTCGCTCGTTTGCAGGAGATGCAGCCATGAGCCGTCTCGATGCCGCTGCCCTCCTCGCACCGCTGCCGGTCACGACCCTGGTGACCACCGACCTGATCGGCGTGACCCGCGGGCGCTCGTTTCCCAGCGATGAGTTGCCCCACTACGTCACTGCCGGTTGCGGCTGGGTGCCGGCCAACAGCGCGTTGACGCCCCAGGATGTCATCGCCTCGACCAACCCCTGGGGCGCCTATGGCGACCTGCGGCTGGTACCGGACCTGTCCAGCCGGGTGACCGTCAACAATGGCCCCGACGCCCAGGCGCCGGCCCTGGACTTCATCCATTGCGATATCCGGGAGACCGACGGCCGCCCCTGGAGCGCCTGCCCGCGCACGCTCCTGCAGGACGAAGTGGAGCGTTATCGCAGCGAACTGGGCCTGCAGGTTTTCGCCGCGTTCGAACATGAATTCAACCTGGCTGCCGCGCCTGCGCAGCCTGATCGCCTGGCCTTCAGCCTCCAGGCCCAGCGCCAGCAGGCCGGGTTCGCCGGGTGGCTGCTCAGTGCCCTGCGGGCCGGCGGCGTCGAACCGGAAATGTTCCTGCCGGAATACGGCAAGCAGCAATACGAGATCACCTGCCGCCCGACCCTGGGCGTGGCCGCTGCCGATCGGGCGGTGAACGTACGGGAAATCACCCGCGAGATCGCCCGGCAGATGGGCCTGGACGTGAGTTTTGCCCCCAAGACCTCGGAAAATGCCGTGTGCAACGGCGTGCATCTGCATCTGAGCCTGCAAGACCTGAGCGCAGACCCGGTGCTGCATGACGCCGCCAGCAGCAACGGCTTGTCCAGCCTCGGCCAGCATTGGGCCGCAGGTGTGCTGCATTATCTGCCGGCGCTGTGCGCGCTGACCGCGCCGACGCCGTTGTCCTACGAGCGCCTGCAACCTCATCATTGGAGCGCATCCTATGCGTGCCTGGGACAGCGCAACCGCGAAGCGGCGCTGCGCATCTGCCCGACCGTGAGCCTGGGTGGCAAGCCGCTGGCGAACCAGTACAACCTGGAGTTTCGCGCCATGGACGCCACGGCCTCACCGCACCTGGCAATGGCCGCGTTGTTGATTGCCGGGCGTCTGGGCATCCAGCAACGGCGAGAACTGCAGGCTGTCACCGATGAAATACCCGATGAGCTGGATGAAACACAACGTCGCGCCCGTGGCATTATCGCCCTGCCGACAACCCTGGCCCAGGCACTGGACTGCCTGCGCCACAGCGGGGCGCTGCTCGAGACCCTGCCCGGCCCGCTGGTCGAAACCTATTTCGCCTTGAAGGCCCAGGAGCTGGCCTTGACCCAGGCGCTCTCACCTGCCGAACGTTGCGAGCACTATGCACGAATCTATTGAATGTGCTGAATCGGGCCTCTACACCAGGCCAGCCTATCGACTGACCCGGGAGGAATCCGACCACCCGGTGCTGCTGGTGTGCGAACACGCCAGCCGTTTCATTCCCGCAGCGCTGAACGACCTGGGCCTGGATGAAACCGCGTCCCAGGAACACATCGCCTGGGACATCGGCGCCCTGCTGCTGGCCGAACGCCTGTCCGAAACCCTTGGCGCGACCTTGCTGTCGGCCAATTATTCACGGCTGTTGATCGACCTCAACCGCCCACTGCACGTGCCGGACAGCATTCCGGCCCAGAGCGAGATCTACCAGGTCCCGGGCAACCACGACCTGGACGAGGCCACGCGCGAGTATCGCCAGCAGCGCCTGTTCCATCCCTTCCATGATCGCTTGCGAGCGCTGATCGACCAGCGTCTGGCCGCCAACCGGCTGGTGCGCGTGGTGGGCATCCACAGTTTCACCCCAGTGTTCTATGGCCAGCCACGCGCCCTGGAAGCCGGCGTGCTGTTCGGCGAAGCCAAGGAGTACGCCCAGCGCATCGTCGACGGACTGAGCCGGCATTCTTTGCGGGCAGCGGGCAACCAGCCCTACAAGATCAACCCCCTGACCGACATGACGGTCCCGGTGCACGGCGATGGCCGCGGCCTGGACTCGGTGCTGATCGAAGTGCGCAACGACCAGCTGCGCAGCCCCGAAGGGGTACGGACCTGGAGCACCTACCTGGCGCCCCTGCTGTAGCGGCAGCGGCAAGTTACCAGCGACAGACAGCAAGCAAGCGCAACCCACACAGCTGAAAAGGAAAACGGCTCATGAGCATCGAGGCATTTGGCTACAAACAGGAATTGAAACGCGGCCTGTCGCTGACAGACCTGGTGGTATACGGGATGATTTTCATGATTCCCATCGCACCGTTCGGCGTGTATGGCTACGTCAACGCCGAGGCTCCGGAAATGGTGCCGCTGGCGTACATCATCGGCATGGTGGCGATGCTGTTTACCGCCTTGAGCTACGGCAGCATGGCCCGGGCCTTTCCGGTGGCAGGTTCTGTCTATTCCTACGCGCAACGAGGCCTTAACCCACACGTCGGGTTCATCGCTGGCTGGCTGATGCTGCTGGACTACCTGCTGATCCCGCCGCTGCTCTATGTCTACGCCGCCATGGCGCTGAACCATTTGTACCCGGACATTCCCAAGGTCGGTTTCATCCTGGCATTCCTGGTGAGTGCGACCTTCGTCAACCTGCGGGGCATCACGTTCACCGCACGGATGAACATCATTTTCCTGCTGGCACAGCTGGTGGTGCTGGGGATTTTCCTGTTCTACGCCTGGAATGCCCTGCACGGCGGGGCCGGCCACGGCCAACTGACCCTGGCGCCGCTGTACAGCCCGGAACACTTCAACTTTGCCCTGCTGATGCAAGCCGTGTCCATCGCAGTACTGTCGTTCCTGGGCTTCGACGCCATTTCCACCCTGGCCGAAGAAATCAAGGGCGACCCGGGCCGCAGCGTCGGCAAGGCTGCGTTGGTGACCTTGCTGGTGATGGGGGCGATTTTCGTGGTGCAGACCTGGATCGCCACCGATCTGGCAGCCGGCATGGGCTTCAAGTCCGCCGATACCGCGTTTTATGAAATCGCCGAATTGGCAGCCGGCAGTTGGCTGGCCACCTTGACCGCGGTGGCCACAGCCCTGGCCTGGGGCGTAGCGGTAGCGATCACCTCCCAGGCAGCGGTGTCGCGCCTGTTGTTCGGCATGGCCCGGGACGGCCAGTTGCCCAAGGTGCTGGCCAAGGTCCATCCGAAACACAACACCCCCTACATGAGCATCTACCTGGTGGCGGTGCTGTCGTTGCTGATCTGCTACCTGTTCATCAACGCCGTGGACACCCTGACCTCCCTGGTCAACTTCGGCGCCCTGAGCGGCTTTATGTTGCTGCACATCACAGTCATCAACCATTACTGGCGCCGCCAGCGGTCCGGCCAATTGATTCGTCACTTGATCTGCCCGCTGGTCGGCTTCGTGATCGTCGCGGCCATCATGTACAACATGGGCGTGGCCGCGCAGAAACTCGGCCTGATCTGGATCGCCGCGGGCGTGGTCTATCTGTGCCTGCTCAACAAATTCGGCAGTCGTACCGCCCTGCCCGATCCGGCGGGTCAATGAGAAACGGCGGTCGAAGGGTTCGGCCAGCCGTGGTTGTAACGCGTGGACATCGACAGTGATCGTCAAGCCCGGTGCCGGTCACCGGGCTCTCTGGGAACAGGAGTGCAATCCATGCTGGCCTTACGTCCAGTTCAATTAGCCGATCTGCCGCAACTGCAACAACTGGCCCGTGACAGCCTGGTGGGCGTCACGTCGCTGCCGGACGATACCCGGCGGCTGGAGGAAAAAATCCTCGACTCGTGCGCCTCGTTCGCCGCCGATGCGCAGGGACCGGGGGCAGAGAATTACTTTTTCGTCTTGCAGGACCTGGAATCCGGACGCCTGGTCGGTTGTTCGGAAATCCTCTCCAGCACTGGTTGCAACGAACCGTTCTACAGCCTGCGCAACCGGCCGTTTTCCAGCGAATCCCGGGAGTTGAACATCCAGCACGGCGTACCCGCGTTGTCACTGTGCCAGGACCTCAACGGACAAACACTGCTGCGTGGCTTCCACATCGACGCCGAACGGGTGCGCACGCCGGAATCAGAGCTGCTGTCCCGGGCCCGGCTGATGTTCATCGCCGCCCACCCCCAGCGTTTTGCCGAATCGGTCATCACCGAAATCGTCGGTTTCAGCAGCGAAGACGGCCAGTCGCCCTTCTGGGACGCCATCGGCCAGCACTTCTTCGACCTGCCCTACGCCGAAGCCGAACGGTTGTGTGGCTTGCAAAGCCGGACCTTTCTCGCCGAGCTGATGCCGCAGTACCCGATCTACGTGCCCATGTTGCCGCCCGCAGCCCAGGCCTGCATCGGCCGGGTGCATCCCGACGGCCAGGAAGCCTTCGACATCCTCGAGCGCGAGGGTTTCGAGACCAACAGCTACGTCGATATCTTCGACGGCGGGCCGACCTTGCATGCCCGTATCGCCAATATCCGTTCCATCACGCAAAGTCGCACCACTACGGCCAGGCAGAGCCCGCAGATTGACGCACGGGGCCTGTACCTGGTGAGCAACGAGCACCTTGCCAGCTACCGGGCCATCGTCGCCGAGCTGGACGTCGGCGCCGACGGCCCTGTGGCCCTGTCGCCCGCCATGCTGACGGCCCTGGACATCCAGGATGGCGCGCGGATCCGGGTGATTGCCCTATGAACCTCACTCGATCCCATGGCCTGCACCGACGTTTGGACCGACACGATGAAGGAGTTGCATCATGATTGTCCGTCCGGTGGCCCTCACCGATCTGCCTGCTTTGCTGGACCTGGCCCGTTGCGCGGGCCCGGGGTTTACCAGCCTGCCGGCCAACGAAGAGCGTCTGGCCCACCGCGTTCGCTGGGCCCAACGGACCTTCGCCGGCCAAGTCGAACGTGCCGACGCCGACTACCTGTTCGTGCTCGAAGACGATGACCGGCAGGTGGTGGGCATCAGCGCCCTGACCGGGGCGGTGGGGCTGCGTGAGCCCTGGTACAACTATCGGGTCGGGGTCACGGTCAGCTCGGCGCCGGAGTTGGGAATCCAGCGGCAGATCCCGACGCTGTTTCTCAACAACGAGATGTCCGGGCAATCGGAAATCTGCTCGTTGTTCCTGCACCCCGAGCAGCGTCACGGGCACAACGGACGCCTGCTGTCCCTGGCGCGTCTGCTGTTCGTGGCCGAGTTTTCCCAGCTGTTCGGCGAAAAACTCATTGCCGAGCTGCGGGGCCATGCCGACGAACAAGGCTGTTCGCCGTTCTGGGACAGCCTGGGACGGCATTTTTTCCAGAAGGATTTCAGCTACGCCGACCAGTTGTCCGGGATGGGCAACAAGTCGTTCATCGCCGAGCTGATGCCACGCCAGCCGCTGTACACCTGCCTGCTCACCGAACAGGCCCAGGCGGTGATCGGCAAGGCTCACCCGAACACCGAACCGGCCCTGAAAATCCTCAGCGCCGAAGGTTTCAGCCATAGGGGCTACATCGACATTTTCGACGGCGGCCCGGTGATCGAAGCGCCGGTGTCGAAAATCCGCAGCGTACGCGATAGCCAGACACTGACCCTGGCCATTGGTACTCCGGACGAACAAGCACCGGTCTGGCTGATTCACAACCGGCGCCTGGAAAACTGCCGCGTCACCAGCGCCCGCGCACGCGTGCATGGCAACAGCCTGCTCGTCGATCGCCTCACCGCCAAACGCCTGCAAGTGCAACCGGGTGATACGGTGCGCGCCGTGGCGTTGCTCAGGCAGGGGCAGCAGGCAGTGGCGGCATAGCTTTTCTCGCGCCTCGTACACCGATATCCGATCACCGCCGCCCCGGCGGCCGGTCTTATCGTCCTGCCAAAAGCGCAGCGTTACCGAGTTGCCCCGTGCTGCCTCTTTAACAACTCAAGTATTGTTCATCGGCAATACTTCCCGACAATTCCATAATTGCCTCCACCCCCTCCCAAAACCATACTTATGCCCATCGCCCTACTGTAACGAACCCGCTCATGATCAAGACTCTAATTTCCACACACCGGCCGCCTGAAGAGATGGCAGAACAAATAAAAACATTGGACATGACCGCGCAAATCAATCAATTAATTGCCGAGCTGAACAACCAGCCAACATTTGCCACTGCCCGTTCTCGACGTGCAGCCATCATGAACATTACCAACTTGCACACGGCCACCATCACGTTGTATTGCACGAACATTGGCAATATCAGCATCAAGCCACTGGCATCCGTCGATGTCTCTTCGCAACTGTATTCAATACCCGGCCAAAGTATTCTGTTCGCCGTTGATCGACCATTCGACGTACAGCGATATACCCTCAAGGGGCCTCGGCTTGAAAAGGCCGACACCGTACGCATAGATAAAAACAACCCGCTGGTGATCGATGGCAGCCGGACACTCTTTGACTACTGCCGCCCAGCGCAAACGAACACCGGGCTGATGGGCAGGATCAATCTGCCGGACAGAAGTGCAGACATCGGTGTATTCGATCGTGCCTCGTTACGCAAGATCGCCTGGTTGCCCCATGACGACAGCGCCGCCCGCTACCTGGTGAGCCTGGAACTGCTCGAAACGGTTCAAGACCCCGAACGCAGCCGCGTCGCCGGGGAGCTGGTCTACCACTATCACCCGGCCGTGGCGTGGAAAGCCTTCCAGGTGCTCTATCGGGCGAAGCCCCAGGACGCCTTGAGCTACATTGCGCTCCTGAAAAAACACCGGGATTCGCGCCTGGACAATTTGCTCCAACCGTTCGAGCAGGCGGCATGAAGCTGGAAGCCTTTGTCGAGCGATTGAAAACCCATGACCTGCAGCGAGATAAATCCCGGATTATCGAAGACCTGCGGCAGTTGGCCAACAATCGCGCTTTGTTGAGCGATCATCTGTATGCCACGATCCAACGAGATGGCTTTGATACCCGCAGCAGCCTCTATAACGCCTATGGGTTTGTTCTGCACCGCAATGACTCGTTCAGCCTTCGCTTGAATTTCTGGGCACCGGCAGGAACGCCTGATGAAAAAGAAACGTTCATCTATAACCTGAACCACAGTCACGACTTCGAGATTTATGCCGTCGGTTACAGCGGTGACGGCTATACCACTATCACCCGCGAGATACTCGACGACCTACCGCTGCAAAAGAATAAGAGACCGCGCCTGGGTAAAGAGCGACGACTAAAACTTGCGCCCGGCGAAGTGCTGTACATGCCAGCACTCAAAGAAATCCATAGACAGATCCCGCCGATGTCAATGTCGGCGTCATTGAGCCTGCTCGTTCATCCGCAACATTGGCTCAAACTCGATGAAGCCTGGTGTTTCGATAAAGACTACCGACCGCTTTACCCAGGTGTAGCGACGCAAGAAATCGCGCTATTCACAGACACATTGTCATTGCTCAACACCGGATAGTCGTTTCGTTGTCCGGCATTTAAAAGAAGGAGAAAACCATGAATGACCTGATGCAAGACTGGGATGAAGCGCCCTTGTTGCGAGCCAGCACCCAGGTGATCGACACCGCAACGCAGTTGATCAACGAAACCCAATGCACAATCCCCGGGTTCCCCACTCGCTTCAACGTTGCAAACATCCACGAGATCAAGCAACTGTGGAGCGTACCAACCTCAGACTGAGCGACACACCAAGGACGCTTTCGCTGGCCGCAGACCCACCGGGTTGCGGCCTCTTCCCATGCAGCGAAAGCATCGCCCATACACATTCGTCATCATCTTTACGCTTGCCACGTGATAGCCTTTGGATCTTTCGGCGTTGACACTTTTGTTCAAGCCTTTCCATTCCATTGGTGGAACTCATATGTCCAGGCTTTCCCATCAAGATTTGCGTCGTAACTTTCGTCAACTGCTGGCTTCCAAGACCTGCTACCACACCGCCTCGGTGTTTGACCCGATGTCGGCGCGTATCGCCGCCGACCTGGGTTTTGAAGTAGGTATCCTGGGAGGCTCGGTCGCGTCGTTGCAAGTATTGGGCGCGCCGGACTTCGCCCTGATCACCCTCAGTGAATTTGCCGAACAGGCCACTCGCATCGGTCGCGTGGCCCAGTTGCCGGTCATTGCCGACGCCGATCATGGCTACGGCAATGCCCTGAACGTGATGCGCACCATCATCGAACTGGAACGGGCCGGCGTCGCGGCGCTGACCATCGAAGACACCTTGCTGCCGGCCCAGTTCGGGCGTAAATCCACCGACCTGATCGGTGTAGCCGAAGGCGTCGGCAAGATTCGGGCAGCGCTGGAAGCACGCGTCGATCCGGAAATGGCGATCATCGCCCGGACCAACGCCGGGATCTTGCCGGTCCAGGAAATCATCAGCCGGACCCAGCAATATGAGCGTGCCGGGGCCGACGGGATTTGCATGGTGGGCGTGCAAGACTTCGATCATCTGGAAAAAATCAGTGAAAACCTGACGGTGCCGTTGATGCTTGTCACCTACGGCAATCCACTGCTGCGCGACGACAAGCGCCTGGCGGACTTGGGCGTACGCGTGACCATCGACGGCCACGGCGCCTACTTCGCCGCGATCAAGGCCACCTACGACAGCCTTCGCGAACAACGGCAGATCTTCACCCAGGCCTCGGACCTCAGCGCCACCGAACTGACCCACACCTACACCCAGCCCGAGGACTACATCCGTTGGGCCGAGGAGTACATGAGCGTCAAGGAGTAGTCCTAGAGGCCGCCATCGCGAGCAAGCTCGCTCCCACAGTGGGTTGGCGGTGCGACATCTATCTCGGGCACACCCCACACTCCCACAGTGGGTTGGCGGTGCGACGTCTATCTCGGGCAAATACCCCATTCCCTGTGGGAGCGAGCTTGCTCGCGATAGCGGCGGTTCAGCTTGCATAAGTGTTGGATGTGCCAACGCCATCGCGAGCAGGCTCACTCCCACAGGGGATTTGTGGTGAGCGCGATGGCGTTGCCAGGGTGAAACAGGCCTTCAGCGGCCGCTACGCAACATTTCCTTGGGCACGTACTTGCCGATCTCGAACTTGCCGATAGCCGCGCGGTGGACTTCATCCGGGCCGTCTGCCAGGCGCAGGGTGCGTTGCATGGCGTACATGTAGGCCAGCGGGAAATCGTTGGAAACCCCGGCGCCACCGTGGATCTGGATCGCCCGGTCGATGACCTTCAAGGCCACGTTCGGCGCAACGACCTTGATCTGGGCGATTTCACTTTTCGCCACCTTATTGCCTACCGTGTCCATCATGTACGCCGCCTTCAACGTCAGCAGGCGCGCCATGTCGATCTCCATCCGCGAGTCGGCGATCTTATCGATGTTACCGCCCAGGCGCGCCAACGGCTGGCCGAAAGCGGTGCGGCTGACGGCACGTTTGCACATCAATTCCAAGGCGCGTTCGGCCATGCCGATGGAACGCATGCAGTGGTGAATCCGGCCTGGGCCGAGTCGACCCTGGGCTATCTCAAAACCACGGCCGTCGCCCAGCAGGACATTTTCGTACGGCACCCGCACGTTATCGAACAGCACTTCGGCATGCCCGTGAGGCGCATCATCGTAGCCAAACACCGGCAACGGCCGGACGATCTTGACCCCCGGGGTATCCACCGGGACCAGGATCATCGAGTGCTGGGCATGGCGCGGCGCATCGGGGTTGCTCAGGCCCATGAAGATCAGGATCTTGCAGCGCGGGTCGCAGGCGCCCGAGGTCCACCATTTCTTGCCGTTGATCACCCACTGGTCGCCGTCACGCTCGGCGCGGGCAGCCATGTTGGTGGCGTCCGAAGAGGCCACATCCGGCTCGGTCATGGCAAAGGCCGAACGAATCTCGCCGCGCAGCAGCGGCTCGAGCCAGCGTTGCTTCTGTTCTTCGTTGGCGTAGCGCACCAGCACTTCCATGTTGCCGGTGTCCGGTGCCGAGCAGTTGAACGGCTCCGGCCCCAGCAGCGAGCGCCCCATGATCTCTGCCAGCGGCGCATATTCCAGATTGGTCAGGCCGGCGCCCAGCTCGGATTCCGGCAGAAACAGGTTCCACAGGCCTTCTGCCTTGGCCTTGGCCTTGAGCTCTTCCATGATGGCCGTGGGTTGCCAGCGGTCGCCCTCGGCCACTTGTCGTTCGAACACCGCTTCGGCCGGGTAGACGTAGGCGTCCATGAACGCCGTGACGCGTTCACGCAGTTCCTGAACCTTGGGGGAATAGGCAAAATCCATGAGCAGCACCTTCTTGGCAGAGGTTGTTTTAGGTCATGAAATCGATGCTAGTTCAGCTACGAAAATTTACCTAACCTATTCTCGGCGTGTATTAACATTCATCACCGATATATGTTTCACTGATTCGCATCGCCACCCGGCACCTCACAACAAGCCTAAGAACAAGCCCAAAAATAAGAGTGCAGCGCCATGAATCTGAGCAAGGTCGACCTCAACCTTTTCATTGTCTTCGATGCGATCTACACCGAAGCCAACCTGACCCGCGCCGGGCAGATCGTCGGCATCACTCAGCCAGCCGTGTCCAATGCCCTGGCGCGTCTGCGCGAGACCTTCAACGACCCGCTCTTCGTGCGCACCGCCCAAGGGATGGTGCCGACGCCCATGGCCCAGAACATCATCGGCCCGGTGCGCAATGCCTTGTCGCTACTGCGGGTGTCGGTGCAGGAAAGCCGGATCTTCAACCCGCTGCAGGCCGTCAAGACCTACCGCATCAGCATGACCGACCTCACCGAAGGCGTGATCCTGCCGCTGCTGTTCCAGCGCTTGCGCCGCCTGGCGCCGACCGTGGCGATCGAGAGCTTCCTGTCCAAGCGCCGTGAAACCACCAAGGAACTGGCCGCCGGCCGCCTCGACTTCGCCGTGGACGCGCCGCTCAACACCGACCCACAGGTGCGCCACGTCAAGTTGATGGAAGATCGCTACGTGTGCGCCATGCGCAAGGGCCATCCGCTGGCGGGCAAGGAAAAGATCACCCTCGATGATTACCTGGCCCAGACCCACGTGCACATTTCCAGCCGCCGCAACGGGCTGGGTTACGTCGACCTGGCCCTCGGCAAGATGGGCATCCAGCGCAAGATCGCCCTGCGTTCCCAGCATTACCTGATGGCCTCCCAGGTGCTGCAGCAGACCGACATGGTCATGACCGTTCCCGAGCGCTTTGCACGGCGTCACGATTTGCACGCCTTCCTGCTCCCGGTCAACGACGTGCCCCCGGTGGAGACCCATCTCTACTGGCACGAAAGCACCGACCAGGACCCGGCCAACCGCTGGATGCGCGAGCAGATGATCGAGCTGTGCCAGCAGGTGACGGCCCATGAGAAGAAGCTCGATAAGGTTTAAAAGATCGAAACGGTGGGAGCGAGCTTGCTCGCGATAGCGGTAGACCGGCCAATATCCAGGGCGACTGATCCGACGCCATCGCGAGCAAGCTCGCTCCCACAGGTTTTGTGTGCAGAACCTCACTGCTTGACGCGAACGTCAACCTGCCTTTAGCTTAGCGCCAGCCCCTTTCGTTTCGAGCGCTTCCATGAGCAGCCAGACCTACAGCATCTCCGACCTCGCCCGCGAATTGGATATCACCACACGGGCCATCCGTTTCTATGAAGAACAAGGCCTGTTGAGCCCGGAGCGACGGGGCCAGGAGCGCATTTATTCGCCGCGGGACAAGGTCAGCCTGAAGCTGATCCTGCGCGGCAAGCGCATTGGCTTTTCCCTGGCCGAGTGCCGCGAGCTGATCGAACTCTACGACCCCTCCAGCGGCAATCAGAAACAGCTGCACAGCATGATGGCGAAAATCGCCGAGCGCCGGGAACAGCTCGAACAGCAATTGCTGGACATCGAACATATGAAACTGGAACTCGACACCGCCGAAGAACGCTGCATCCAGGCGTTGGAGCAGACGATCAAGGGCGAGGAAATCGTCCAGTAACACTCTCCCTGTGGGAGCGAGCTTGCTCGCGATAGCGTCGGATCAGTTGGAGTTGATGTGGCTGACACACCGCTATCGCGAGCAAGCTCGCTCCCACAATGGGTTCATCATTGCGCTCGACATATTGGCAACTCACCACAGGTCAATCCCCATGTCCCTCCCCTCGTTTGTACGCTTGATCGAAGTCGGCCCCCGCGACGGGCTGCAGAATGAAGCACAGCCCATCAGCGTCGCCGACAAGGTGCGCCTGGTGGATGCCCTGAGCGCCGCCGGCCTGGGCTATATCGAAGTCGGCAGTTTTGTCTCGCCCAAGTGGGTGCCGCAAATGGCCGGGTCCGCCGAGGTGTTCGCGCAGATCCAGCGCAAGCCCGGTGTGACCTATGGCGCCCTGGCGCCGAACCTGCGGGGGTTCGAAGACGCGCTGGCGGCGGGCGTGAAAGAGGTGGCGGTGTTCGCCGCCGCGTCCGAAGCGTTTTCCCAGCGCAACATCAACTGCTCCATCAAGGACAGCCTGGAGCGCTTCGCGCCGATCATGGCGGCCGCAAAACAGCACGGTGTCAGTGTGCGCGGCTACGTGTCCTGCGTGCTGGGTTGCCCCTATGAAGGGGCGGTCAAGCCTGAGCAGGTGGCGTGGGTCGCCCGGGAGCTGTATGCGATGGGCTGCTACGAGGTCTCCCTGGGCGACACCATCGGCACCGGTACCGCTGGCGCCACACGCAGGCTATTCGAAGTGGTAGGCGCCGAAGTGCCCCGGGACAAACTCGCTGGACACTTCCACGATACCTACGGCCAGGCCATGGCCAATGTCTACGCCAGCCTGCTGGAAGGCATCGCGGTGTTCGACAGCTCCATCGCCGGCCTTGGCGGTTGCCCGTACGCCAAGGGCGCCAGCGGTAACGTCGCCACCGAAGACGTGCTGTACCTGCTCGACGGGCTGGGTATCGAAACCGGTGTCGACCTGGACGCACTGATCGCCGCGGGCCGACAGATTTGTGATGTGCTCGGCCGCCCGAGTGGTTCGCGCGTGGCCAAGGCCCGCAACGCACACTGAGGTGTTACCGCCGGCTTTGTAACAGCGGCGAAACGAGTAACACGGAAACAATTTGTCAGGTTTGGTCGGTCAGATTTTTCAGACAAAAATTTCAACTATTTGATTTATATAGACTTTTAAAAGTTGGCACGCCACCTGCTATATCTCTTGCATAACAAGAATAAAAAAACGCAGCAAACCCAATAAAAACAAGACGAAACGACTCTGACATAACAAAAACAACACGGCAGAGACGCAGCTAACAGATTTTTTTGGAGAAGATGTGCTTTTCAGGGTGCTTCCAGGAGCAACCCGCAACCGGGCAGAGAACAATAAAACTACCTTCAGGTAGCTCCCGAATCGGTTGGATCGCCAGGCGAAAAAGCAGATCAGCGCTCAAAAAAATACGTTTGCTCTTGATCCCGGATGGGGATCGCCAAAAACAGCGGTAAAGGGTCACGGCTACCAAAAACAACAACAGGCCGCCCCTCAATAATAAAAAAAGAGCACGCGACGACAAAATTAAAGGGGAGCTTCGGCTCCCCTTTGTGCTTTCTGCCGTTTGGATTTTTTCTTGTGGGAGCGGGCTTGCTCGCGAAAGCGGTGTGCCACGCAACATAAATGTTGACCATGCCGCCGTCTTCGCGAGCAAGCCCGCTCCCACAGATGTGCCTCAGCCGTCGCTATCGCGCAGTTCTTCGATACTGATCTCGCGCATGCGGAATTTCTGGATCTTGCCGGTGACGGTCATGGGGAATTCTTCGACGAATTTGAAATGACGCGGCGTCTTGAAGTGGGCGATGCGCTCCTTGCACCAGGCTTGCAGCTCTTGCTCGCTGGCGCTGTGGCCAGGATGGAACTTGATCCACGCCACGATTTCTTCGCCATAGCGTGAACACGGGATGCCGATCACTTGTACGTCCGCCACCGCCGGGTGGGTGAAGAAGAACTCCTCCAGCTCACGGGGGTAAATATTCTCCCCGCCACGGATGATCATGTCCTTGTTACGCCCGACGATGCAGACGTAGCCCTGCTCATCCATGGTCGCCAAGTCGCCGGTGTGCATCCAGCCCTCCGGGTCGATGGCATCGGCGGTGCCCTTGGGGTTGTTCCAGTAGCCGAGCATCACGCTGTAGCCGCGGGTACACAATTCGCCGACAGCGCCACGCGGGACGAGATTGCCCGCCTCATCGATAATCTTGCTTTCCAGTTGCGGCTGGGTGCGGCCGACGGTGGTTACACGCAGTTCCAGTTCGTCTGAAGGACCGGTCTGCAACGACACCGGGCTGGTTTCCGTCATGCCGTAGGCAATCTGCACTTCGGCCATGTGCATTTCGTTGATGACCCGTCGCATCACTTCGATGGGGCATGTGGCCCCGGCCATGATGCCCGTGCGCAGGCTGGACAGGTCGAAATCGCCCCGCTGCGGCTGGTCCAGCAGGGCAATGAACATCGTGGGCACGCCATACAACGCAGTGGCTTTTTCTTCGGCCACGGCCTTGAGCGTCAGCAGCGGGTCGAAGGCATCGTTGGGGTAGATCATGGTGCTGCCATGGGTCATGCAACCCAGGTTACCCATGACCATGCCGAAGCAATGGTAGAGCGGCACCGGGATCACCAGCCGGTCGCCGGCCGTCAGGCCCAGGCTTTCACCAACCATATACCCGTTGTTGAGAATGTTGTGATGGCTGAGGGTTGCGCCTTTGGGAAAGCCCGTGGTGCCGGAGGTGTACTGGATATTCACCGGCTGATCGAACCGCAGGCTGGATTGACGCTCGGCCAATTGTCCAGGCGTCACCGCCGCGCCCAGGGCGGCCAGTTGTGACCAGGGCAGGAAGCCTGAGGGTGGCTGGGAATCGAGGCTGATCACACCGCGCAACTCCGGCAGGCGCTCGCTCTGCATCTGGCCGATCGGTTGCTCTGCCAGCTCCGGTGCCAGCGCTTGCAGCATGGCGTGATAATCCGAGGTCTTGAACGCGCCGGCGCACACCAGCCATTGGCATCCGGATTGTTTGAGCACGTATTCGAGTTCGGAAACGCGATAGGCCGGATTGATGTTGACCAGAATCACGCCGAGCTTCGCACTGGCGAACTGGCTGATACACCACTGGGCGCAATTGGGCGCCCACACGCCGAGGCGATCGCCGGTTTTCAAGCCTAGCGCCAACAAGGCTCGGGCGTGCAGATCGACGGCCTCGGCCAGTTGTTGCCAGGTATAGCGCAGCGCTTGATGGCGAACCACCAACGCCTCGCCCTCCGGATAACGGGCCACCGTCTGGTCGAAAACCTCGCCGATGGTTTGGGCCAGCAAGGCCTTGGCCGCGGAACCACGGGTGTAGCTGAGCTGCGAATGCGAACCGGGTTGATCCATGACGCCCCCTCTTGTCTTTATTAGTGGGTGTAGCGGTAACCTGATGCAACAACATGCCTTGGTGCGCACTTACTCTGGCCCAAGTTGACGTTAACGTAAAGGGCGATTGACAGCTTCTCGCCGCAGGCTTACGTTAACGTAAAGGTGAGAGCCACTCCCCCGCTCTCCGCACCCGATAAAAAAGCCAAAGGTGTCCCATGAGCTACCCATCCCTGAACTTTGCCCTCGGCGAAACCATCGACATGTTGCGCGACCAGGTGCAGGCCTTCGTCAAGGCCGAGCTGGCACCCCGCGCAGCGCAGATCGATATCGACAACCTGTTTCCCGCCGACATGTGGCGCAAGTTCGGTGACATGGGCCTGCTGGGCATCACCGTACCGGAAGAATACGGCGGCGCTGGCCTGGGCTATCTGGCCCACGTGGTGGCCATGGAAGAAATCAGCCGCGGCTCGGCCTCGGTCGCCCTCTCCTACGGTGCCCATTCCAACCTCTGCGTGAACCAGATCAACCGCAACGGCAATCACGAACAGAAAACCAAGTACCTGCCCAAGCTGATCAGCGGCGAACACATCGGCGCCCTGGCGATGAGCGAACCGAACGCCGGTTCCGATGTGGTTTCGATGAGACTGCGAGCCGACAAGCGTGGCGACCGTTACGTGCTCAACGGCAGCAAGACCTGGATCACCAACGGTCCCGATGCCAACACCTACGTGATCTACGCCAAGACCGACCTGGAAAAGGGTCCTCACGGCATCACCGCCTTCATCGTCGAGCGCGACTGGAAAGGCTTCAGCCGCAGCAACAAATTCGACAAGCTCGGCATGCGCGGTTCCAACACGTGCGAGCTGTTTTTCGACGACGTCGAAGTGCCGGAAGAAAACATCCTCGGCGCGCTCAACGGTGGCGTGAAAGTCCTGATGAGCGGCCTCGACTACGAGCGCGTGGTGCTGTCCGGCGGCCCGACCGGGATCATGCAGGCCTGCATGGACCTGATCGTGCCCTACATCCACGACCGCAAACAATTCGGCCAGAGCATCGGCGAATTCCAGCTGATCCAGGGCAAGGTCGCGGACATGTACACCCAACTCAACGCCAGCCGCGCCTACCTGTATGCGGTGGCCCAGGCTTGCGAGCGCGGTGAAACCACCCGCAAGGACGCCGCCGGGGTGATCCTCTACAGCGCCGAACGCGCCACGCAAATGGCCCTCGACGCCATCCAGATCCTGGGGGGCAATGGCTACATCAATGAATTCCCCGCCGGTCGTCTGCTGCGTGACGCCAAGCTGTACGAAATCGGTGCCGGCACCAGTGAGATTCGTCGGATGTTGATCGGCCGCGAACTGTTCAACGAAACCCGCTAACGGAGCTGACCATGGCCACGCTGCACACTCAGCTCAACCCGCGTTCGCCGGACTTCATCGCCAACCGCGAGGCGATGCTCGGACACGTCGAGGCCCTGCGCACCCTGCTCGCGCAAATCCGCCAGGGCGGCGGCCTCAAGGCCCAGGAGCGGCACACCTCGCGGGGCAAGTTGCTACCCCGTGAACGCATCAACCGGCTGCTGGATCCGGGCTCGCCGTTTTTGGAAATCAGCCCATTGGCGGCCCACGAAGTTTATGGCGAAGACGTGCCGGCGGCCGGCGTGATTGCCGGCATCGGCCGCGTGGAAGGCGTCGAATGCATGATTGTCGCCAACGACGCGACGGTCAAAGGTGGTTCGTACTACCCGCTGACGGTGAAAAAACACCTGCGCGCCCAGACCATTGCCCAGCAGAATCGCCTGCCGTGCATTTACCTGGTGGATTCCGGCGGCGCCAACCTGCCGCGCCAGGATGAAGTGTTCCCCGACCGCGAGCACTTCGGCCGGATCTTCTTCAACCAGGCCAACATGAGTGCCCAGGGCATCCCGCAGATCGCCGTGGTCATGGGCTCCTGCACCGCCGGCGGTGCCTATGTGCCGGCCATGGCGGACGAGGCGATCATGGTCCGCCAGCAGGCGACGATTTTCCTCGCCGGCCCACCGCTGGTGAAAGCCGCTACCGGTGAGGTGGTCAGTGCCGAAGACCTGGGCGGTGCCGATGTGCACTGCAAGATCTCCGGCGTGGCGGATCACTATGCCGACAGCGACGAACATGCCCTGGCCCTGGCCCGACGCAGCGTGGCCAACCTCAACTGGCGCAAACTCGGTGAGCTGCAGCAACGCCAGCCCATCGCCCCACTGTATTCGAGTGACGAGCTGTACGGTGTGGTGTCGGCCGATGCCAAGCAGCCGTTCGATGTGCGGGAGGTGATCGCGCGCCTGGTGGACGGTTCGGTGTTCGATGAGTTCAAGGCGCTGTTCGGCACGACCCTGGTGTGTGGTTTCGCTCATTTGCATGGCTACCCGGTCGCGATCCTGGCCAACAATGGCATCCTCTTCGCCGAGGCCGCGCAGAAAGGCGCGCACTTCATCGAACTGGCGTGTCAGCGCGGGATCCCGCTGCTGTTCCTGCAGAACATCACCGGCTTCATGGTCGGGCAGAAATACGAAGCCGGTGGCATCGCCAAACATGGCGCAAAACTGGTGACCGCGGTGGCCTGCGCCAAGGTGCCGAAATTCACCGTGATCATCGGCGGCAGTTTCGGCGCGGGGAACTACGGCATGTGCGGCCGCGCCTATGACCCGCGATTCCTGTGGATGTGGCCAAACGCGCGGATTGGCGTGATGGGTGCCGAGCAGGCGGCCGGCGTGCTGGTGCAGGTCAAGCGTGAACAGGCCGAACGCAGTGGCCACCCCTTCAGCGCCGAGCAGGAAGCCGAGATCAAGCAACCGATCCTCGATCAGTACGAAGAACAGGGTCACCCCTATTATTCCAGCGCACGGCTGTGGGACGACGGCGTCATCGACCCGGCCCAGACCCGCGATGTACTGGGCCTGGCCTTGTCCGCGTCGCTGAACGCCCCCATCGAACCGAGCCGCTTCGGCGTGTTCCGGATGTAAACGAGGAATGCCCATGGATAATTTCAACACCCTCGAACTGCACAGCGACCCACGGGGCGTTGCCACCCTGTGGCTCAGCCGCGAGTCGAAAAACAACGCGTTCAACGCCGAAATGATCCGCGAACTGATCCTCGCCCTGGACCACATCAGCAGCGATCCTAACCTGCGCTTCCTGCTGATCCGCGGTCGCGGCAAGCACTTCAGCGCTGGCGCCGACCTGGCCTGGATGCAGCAATCGGCCGAACTCGACTACCACACCAACCTCGATGACGCCCGGGAACTGGCAGAGTTGATGTACAACCTCGCCAAACTGAAAATTCCTACGCTGGCCGTCGTCCAGGGTGCGGCGTTTGGTGGCGCGCTGGGGCTTATCAGTGCTTGTGACATGGCCATTGGCGCCGATGAAGCACAGTTCTGCCTGTCGGAAGTGCGCATTGGCCTGGCACCGGCGGTGATCAGCCCGTTCGTGGTGCAAGCCATCGGCGAGCGGGCGGCGCGTCGTTATGCCCTGACGGCTGAACGCTTCGACGGGCAACGTGCGAAAGAGATCGGTTTGCTGTCGGAAAGTTACCCAGTCGAGACCCTGGACCAGCAGGTCGAACAGTGGATCGACAACCTGTTGCTCAACAGTCCGGCCGCCATGCGCGCCAGCAAGGAACTGCTGCGTGAAGTCGGCAACGGCGCCCTTACCCCGGCGCTGCGGCGCTACACCGAAAACGCCATCGCCCGCATCCGCGTCAGCCCGGAGGGCCAGGAAGGCCTGCGCGCCTTCCTGCAAAAACGTGCGCCGAACTGGCAAGCCGAATCGAATAACAACAAGGAGCCGCGTCGATGAGCGCCCCTGCCCTCACCACGTTGCTGGTGGCCAACCGTGGCGAAATCGCCTGCCGCGTAATGCGCACCGCCAAGGCCATGGGCCTGACCACCGTTGCCGTACACAGCGCCACCGACCGTGATGCCCGCCACAGCCGTGAAGCCGACATTCGCGTCGACCTGGGCGGCAGCAAAGCCGCCGACAGTTACCTGCAAATCGACAAACTGATCGCCGCAGCGAAAGCCAGCGGCGCCCAGGCCATCCACCCCGGTTATGGCTTTCTGTCCGAGAACGCCGGGTTCGCCCGGGCGATTGAAAATGCCGGGCTGATCTTCCTCGGCCCACCGGCTTCGGCCATCGACGCCATGGGCAGCAAATCGGCGGCCAAGACGCTGATGGAAACCGCCGGCGTGCCCCTGGTGCCCGGTTATCACGGCGAAGCCCAGGATCTGGAGACCTTTCGCGACGCCGCCGAGCGCATCGGCTACCCGGTATTGCTCAAGGCCACTGCCGGTGGTGGCGGCAAAGGCATGAAAGTCGTCGAGGACGTCAGCCAACTGGCCGAAGCCCTGGCCTCGGCCCAGCGCGAAGCACAGTCCTCGTTCGGCGATTCACGGATGCTGGTGGAAAAATACCTGCTCAAGCCGCGCCATGTGGAGATCCAGGTCTTTGCCGATCAACACGGCAACTGCCTGTACCTCAACGAGCGCGATTGTTCGATCCAACGCCGCCACCAGAAAGTCGTGGAAGAAGCCCCCGCCCCCGGCCTGACCCCGCAACTGCGCCGGGCGATGGGGGAAGCCGCCGTACGCGCGGCCCAGGCGATCGGTTATGTCGGGGCCGGTACGGTGGAGTTCCTGCTGGATGCCCGGGGCGAATTTTTCTTCATGGAAATGAACACTCGGTTGCAGGTCGAGCACCCGGTCACCGAGGCGATCACCGGGCTGGACCTGGTGGCCTGGCAGATCCGCGTCGCCCAAGGCGAGCCATTGCCCATCACTCAAGCGCAAGTGCCGCTGCTCGGTCACGCCATCGAAGTGCGGTTGTATGCCGAGGACCCGGGCAACGATTTCCTGCCGGCCACCGGGCGCCTGGCGTTGTATCGCGAGTCGGCCGAGGGGCCGGGTCGGCGGGTCGACAGCGGGGTTGAAGAAGGCGATGAAATCTCGCCGTTCTACGACCCGATGCTCGGCAAGCTGATTGCCTGGGGTGAAGACCGTGAGCAGGCGCGCTTGCGACTGTTGAGCATGCTCGATGAGTTTGTCATTGGCGGGCTGAAAACCAATATCGGGTTTCTGCGCCGAATCGTCGCCCATCCCGCCTTCGCGGCGGCAGAGCTGGACACCGGATTTATCCCACGTTACCAGGCGCAATTACTGCCAGAGCCTGGCGAATTGGATGACGCGTTCTGGTTCGCCGCCGCCCAGGGAGTCGCCTTGAGCCTGGCACCGCACGTACGCGGCGATGACGCCAGTTCACCGTGGGCCAGTACCACCGGCATGCGCCTGGGGTTGCCGAGGGAAACCACCTTGCACCTGAGCTGTGAAGGTCAGGATCGTGCGCTGACGCTGGACGTCACAGCCCATTGCGCGGAGCTCGAGGGCGAGCGACTGACGATCGAGCACCACGGTGTGCGCCGCAGCCATCGGGCCATTCGCCAGATCGACAGCCTGTATCTGCAGTGGGAAGGTGACTTGCATCGGATCGACCTGTACGACCCGCTGGCCGCCGCCGAAGCCAGCCACAGCCATCAAGGCGGCCTGGTCGCGCCCATGAACGGCAGCATCGTGCGGGTCTTGGTGGGTGTCGGCCAGACGGTGGAAGCCGGGGCTCAACTGGTGGTACTGGAGGCCATGAAAATGGAGCACAGCATTCGTGCGCCCAAGGCCGGTGTGATCAAGGCGCTGTATTGCCAGGAAGGCGAAATGGTCAGCGAGGGCAGTGCCCTGGTGGCGTTCGAAGAATAGGCATCGGCCCGCTCCCAGGGCCGATCCAGTCAGAACCTGATGGTGGCCTGCACCACCACACCGATGATGCGGCATTGCTCGGTGTACAGGTTTTTCGGGTAAGTCGGATTGAGCGGAACCAGGTAACGCTGCCCGCTCTCTTCGATCAATTTGCGAAAGGTCGCGTCACTGCTGCCGGGCAGGCAGGCGACCACCAGTTTGCCGGGCACCGCCTCGATGGCCGGATCCACCAGGATCGACATGCCCTCGGGAATGCTCAACCCACTGGGTGCGGTCATCGCATCGCCCACCACCACCAGCCAGAATGCCTCGCCCAGGGCGTGATAGTCCGTCAGTTCGTAGCGCGCCTGGCTGTAGGCACCGGGATCGCCTTCGCGAACCGCGCCAACCTCGTGCCACTCGCTGACCGGGTAACGGAAGTACGGGTTGTACTTCTGCGCCAGGGCCATGCCTTCTTCGGTGGAGGTGTCCGGCTCGCGGATCACCATGGCCACTTCCAGAAACTCCAGCCCCAGCTCCCGCAGGACCCGGTTCATGTCGTCGACACTGGGCTGCCGGCGCTTGGTCAGCCAATGGCCGACGCCGCCCTGGGACATTCCCAACCGCTCTGCGAGCACCACTTGCGTGATGCGCAGCTCCTTCATCTTGGCCTTGACCAACTCTATCCATTTATCCATGTGCGGCACGATACGTGGGTGGCTCCGACCCGCAAAACACAAATTGTAGTATTTAAATTGTCGTCACAATTACGGTAAGTACTATTCTGGATTCAGGAGTTCAGCCCCTCACACGGAGATTTTCATCGCCATGGACACACCCAATACAGACCAGCCCAGCAGCCCTTTCGACGGCACGTTCCCTTCATTGCAGGATTGCCCGGCAGCCAAACGCGCCCTTGATTACTACTTGAAACCAGGTGTTTCGCCAGCCCAGGCAGAACATCGTTTTTTCGAGGTCAGCCACAGCGTCAGCGCGGAGGAAGCCCTGGTCCATGCGTGCGACCTGCTGCGCTGTGCAGCGGCAACCGCCCATGAGTCGGCCAACCAGTTAGACGGTTCGAGCCGTGACCTGGCATTTTCGGTGGTGCACATGATCGATCTGGTCAAGGTGATGCTTGACCGATCCCTGGATGGCTACCCTACTCGCTAGCGGCAACCCTTGGGAATGTCGTCGCGAACGCGGACGACGAGAAAAAATTTTCCAATCGATGCGATAAAACCATTTGACTTGCAAATGATAATGATTATTATTGCATCAGCTGGTCGCGAGATCAGTCGATAGACCAGAAGACCTTAGGTCGGACTTCTGGAATATCTCCTCATCAGGCTAATCACGGTTTTTGACCCGGCTTTTTGCCGGGTCTTTTTTTGCCGATTTTTCGGCTTATGTCTTCAGGCTAATGAAGTCTTTTTAGGGTGCTGCCAATTCGATGGCGGCGATGATAGCAAATGAATATCCGTTTACAAGCATCCCCCTGCCACACGGGCGAAAACTATCGACATCCAGCACTTGAGAATCAATTGCAGACTCTCTAAGCTGGCTCGGCGTCCAGGGAGGACGCCCCCTCTTTCACGTGACGTAAATCGTCCCGGTTTCCCCTTTCTTGCGTGTAAAGTAACGGCCATGAAAATCCTTTCCAGGAATCGTGACCGTGGCTAAATCTTCCTTTGATATCAGTGCCAATTTCGACAGCGGCAACATCGAAGTCGTCGACATCAGCAACCCGTTGCAGTCGTTGCTCAAGATCAGGCCCGACACCCGCAGCGCCCATTTCCAGTGGTTCCACTTCAAGGCCAGCGGCTTGCACGTCGGCCAGGAATATTCCTTCCGCCTGCTCAATGCCAGTCAATCGTCTTACAACAAGGCCTGGACGGGCTACCAGACCGTCGCCTCCTACGATCACGTCAATTGGTTCCGCATTCCGACCCAGTTTGAAGGCGACGCCCTGCGCTTTCATCTGGAAGCCGAACAACCCCACGCCTGGTTCGCCTACTTCGAACCCTACAGCCGTGGCCGTCATGACTGGCTGATCGAGCAAGCGCAGCACAAGGCCGGCACCGAGCTATTGGCCGTTGGTAAAAGCGTGGAAGGCCGTGACATTCAATTGCTGCGCAAGGGCAGCGGTGCCGAAGGCCGGCGCAAAATCTGGATCATCGCCCAGCAGCACCCCGGCGAGCACATGGCCGAGTGGTTCATGGAAGGCGTGATTGAACGCCTCCAGCAGCATGACGATGGGCAACTGAACCGGTTGCTCGCCAAGGCCGACCTGTACCTGGTGCCGAACATGAACCCGGACGGCGCGTTCCACGGTCATCTGCGGACCAACGCCATGGGCCAGGACCTCAACCGCGCCTGGCAGAACGCCAGTCCGGAAATCAGCCCCGAAGTCTTTTTCGTGCAGCAGCAAATGGAAAAGTACGGCGTCGATCTGTTCCTCGACGCTCATGGCGATGAGGAAATCCCCCATGTCTTCACCGCCGGTTGCGAAGGCAACCCGGGCTACACGCCGCGCATCGCCGAACTCGAAGAGCGCTTTCGCAGCCATCTCAAGCACCAGACCAAAGACTTCCAGACCGCTCACGGCTACACCCGTGACGAACCGGGCCAGGCCAACATGACCCTGGCCTGTAACGCGGTCGGACAGAAATATGACTGCCTGTCCCTGACCCTGGAAATGCCATTCAAGGACCATGACGATCACCCGAACCCGATCACCGGCTGGTCTGGCAAACGCTCGATGCAACTGGGCAAGGATGTGTTGAGCACCATTGAGGCCATGGTTGACCAATTGCGCTGATCCAACGACCTGATCAACCCTATCCAAAGTGGACACGCTGGGTGGGAGCAAGCTTTGCTCCCACCATCATCCAAGTCCCCTGAATCCCTGTGGGAGCGAGCTCGCTCGCGATAGCGGCGGGTCAGCTTGCAGAGATGTTGGCTGTGCTGCCGTCATCGCGAGCAAGCTCGCTCCCACAGTATTTTGAGTCGTTCACCCACTTCAGCCCTTGCCGCGCAACATACTGTCCAGCACCTCATCCCGGCGCACCCACGCGTGAAACAGCGCCGCCGCCAGATGCACCAGCACGGTCAGGAACAACAAGTAAGCCAGGTACCCGTGGGCCTTGCGCAGCAGTGCGAACGTCTGGGCGTGGGCGGGCAGGATCGAGGGCAGTTGCAGCCAGTTACCGAGCATCACCGGATCCCCCGCCGCCGAAATCATGCCCCAGCCCAACAGGGGCAGAACCAGCATCAAGGCGTACAACAACACGTGGGAGACGTTTGCCGCCAACACTTGCCAGCCCGGCAGATCGGCTGGCAGCGGCGGCTGGCGGGTAGTGAAACGCACCACCAGGCGCACGATCACCAACAGCAAAATCGCGATGCCCAATGGTTTGTGCAACTGCAGCAACCATTCATGGCGCGCGGACACCGAAGCGACCATGCCAGCGCCGATAAACAGCATGGCGATGATCATCAATGCCATCAGCCAGTGCAGCAGCCGAGCCAGCGGTGCGAAGTGACGAGGGGCGCTCATGGGCGGGACTCCTGGGTGGCGGGCAATTGGCTCACTTCGCTGGTACGACGCAGATAGGAACTGGCATAAGCAGCGGAACGCGCGACCAACAGCGGATCGTCAGACCCTTCGATCCCTTGGGGCAGGATCAGCGGGTCATAGTTGATGTCGCGGCATTCGCCGTTGTCCTGCGCCTGGGTGCGCTCCAGCACCAGCGTGCCGGCGTTGAGCACCTTGCGGTCAGCGGGCCAGGCCTTGCTGGCGTCGTTCACCGGATCCCCCGGGTTGGCCAAGGTGATGTTCAGTTGCCAGCGCAACGGCCCGGCGGCGAGACGCTTCGCCAGGTCTTGCTCAAGGAAATCGGCGCCCTGGGGTGGCGTCGCATCGGCAGCGTCCTGGCTCAGCGGTACCACGCCCCAGCGCACGGCCTGGCGCTGCCCGGCGGGGTTGACCAGATAGAAGGCGTTGATGCCGTTATAGGTTTCGGTGGCATAGCTGGCCGACGGCTTGGCGGTCTTGATCCATTGCAGGAACGGCACGGCCTCGGGATGGGCGGCAAAGAACGCCGGTACGGCCGTAGGATTCGGTTTCCCTGTGGCGGGGTCCGGCGACTGGGCTTGCTGGAGCTGGTAGAAGGCTTCGGGCGTGCCCACCGGAAACACCGGCATGCTGTTCATGCCAGTGCGCCATTGCTGGCCGTTGGCCTGGGTAAAACGCAGCGCCAGGCTGCGAATCGGCACACTGCCGTCCGGTGCATAAGGGTTGCCGCTGGGCAAGGCGAAACGCCCAACCACGGGCGTTTTCGGCAGCGAGAACACCTGGGCGCTGGAATAGGCGCTGGCCTCGCCCGAGCTTTGGAAATAACCCGCGACGCAGATCCCTTTCGAGTGGTTGCGTCGAAAGCCCGGGTGAACGCCGTTGTTTTTTTCCAAGACATTGACCAGCGCTTCCGGTGTCAGGCGCTGTGGGTCAAGGCTGCCATTGACGTAGGCAAACAGCCCGGCCAGCGCGGCGACAATCACGGCAATGCCACTCAGGCGCAGTGTCAGGGCGGCGGCACTCAAGGGCGGCCGGCTCGCCGAGGGAGAAGGATCAACCATGAGAAAGCTCCAGGGCGCGAGGCCATTTGTTGGAAAGGATCCGTCAGACGAAGGCCTGGCAGGTTTATTCCCACGCCTCGTATTTATTTTTCCAGCACTGGAATAATCTCGTTCGCGGATCGTCTTTCCAGTCCCGGCGCAGTGACTGCCTACAGAAGCCACCTTCCATGAATGCACTCGACGAACAGTTGCGCGAACTCATCCCCCGGCTACGGCGCTTTGCCGTGTCGCTGACGCGCAACCCGAGCAACGCCGACGACTTGGTGCAGATGTGCCTGGAACGGGCGTTGTCCAAATGGAACGACAAGCGCCCGGACGGCGATCTGCGAGCCTGGCTGTTTTCGATCCTGTATCGGCAGTTTCTCGACGGCCATCGCCGTTCCCGCCGGTACGCGCGCATGCTGGAGTTTTTCACCGGCCGCGACGATGCCCACCCTTCGGCCGAGCGCAGCGTGATCGCACAGTCGTCTTTGCAGGCCTTCGATCAGCTCACGACGGAACAGCGTGCGCTGTTGTTGTGGGTGTCGGTGGAAGGCTTGAGCTACCAGCAAGTCGCCGACATCCTCGGCGTACCGACCGGCACGGTGATGTCCCGCCTGTCCCGCGCCCGCCAGGCGCTGCGCCAACTCAGCGACGGCGAAATCACCCGCCCCACCCTGCGGATACTCAAATGATCAGCATGCCCCCCAGCGACAGCGACCTGCACGCCTACGTCGATCGCCAACTGAGCGAGGCCGACCAGCGCCTGGTCGAGACCTACCTGGCCAACCAGCCCGAAGTCGCCGCCCGCGTCCGGGCCTGGCAACAGGACGCGCAGCACCTGCGCACGGCCCTGAGCGGAACCTTGCAACAACCGCCCAACCCGGACCTCGACCCGGCCATGATTCGCCAGCGCCTGAAACATCGCGCCCATCGCCACCTGGCCAGCGCCGCGGTGTTGCTGCTGGCTGTCAGCGTGGGAGGCTTCGGTGGCTGGCAGGCGCGGCAAATGACCCTGCTCAGCGCGGCTGCGCCCATGGCCGATGCCCTCCAGGCGTACCGGTTGATTGCCCAGCAGGGCATCCTTCCAGCCGATTACCAGAGCGGCGACGAGCAGCACATGCAAGATTGGCTCGACCGCTACTTCACCCAGGCCGGCCGGCTGCCCGACCTGTCCAGCGCCGGTTTCAAACCGGTCAGCGGGCGTTTGCTCAGCACCGAGCAAGGCGCGGCGGCGATGGTGGTCTATCAGGACCCGAGCGGTCAGAAAATCAGCTTCTACGTGCGCCCACCCGGCCCGAAAAACTTCCTGCTGCCCCGGGGCAGTCGCCGCGATGGCGAGTTGCAAGCCGAGTACTGGTCCGGGCCGGGCTACAACTATGCGATGGTCATACCGAGTGACACGCCGACGATGCAAAGACTTAAGCAGACATTGGACTTCTGAGCATCACCATCCCCTGTGGGAGCGGGCTTGCTCGCGAAGGCGGTGTGTCAGGCGACATCATCTTGGCAGATACACCGCTTTCGCGAGCAAGCCCGCTCCCACAAGGGATTTGTGGAAGGCTTCAAGGTGTGTTCACCCCTGCCCGAACACCTGCGAAGGCCTGCGCAGCAACGGGTCGAACGGGTTGATCCGCGGCCCGATCAAGGCCGCCTCGCGCTTGAGCATGTCCACCACCGTCGGCAGGCGATCGGGCCCCAACCGGTCGCTCACGGTTGCCACGCTCAAGGCGGCCACGGCCCGGCCATCACGGTCCAGGATCGGCACGGCCACCCCGGCCATGCCTTGCAATACGCCGGTGTTGCGCCCGGCGTAACCCAGCGCGCGCACGTTCTGCACTTCCGAACGCAGGAAGACTTCGTCGTACAGATGGAAATCCTTGAGCCGTGGCAGGTTGTATTGAATCACCGTGTCGCGCTCCTCTTCCGGCAGGAACGCCAGGATCGCCAGGCTGCCCTGCCCCACGCCCAACGCCACGCGGCCACCAATGTCACCGGTGAACGTGCGGATCGGAAACGGTCCCTCGCTGCGGTCCAGGCAGATGGCATCGAAACCACTGCGGGCGAGCAAAAACAACGAGTCCCCCAAGGACGCCGACAACCGCAGCATGGCCGGGCGCACCAGATCGCGCAGGTTGCCGGTATTGCCGGCGCGGGCCGCCAGGGCGAAGAACTCCAGGCTCAGGCGATAGCGTTTGCTGCGGGCATCCTGCTCGACCATGCCCTCGTCCATCAGGCTGCGCAGCAAGCGATGTGTGGTGGGCTGGGACAGGCCGATGCGCTGGGCCAATTGCGTCACTCGCTCGCCGCCTTCGACGGTGTCACCCAAGCTGCGCAGCACGGCAAACAGCCTGGAGACCGCTCCGACACCGACTTCGCCTTTGTCATTATTCCGATCAGTGGAATTAACCATGTAATTTCTCATTATTAAATTTACTCACTGAATGAAACCGAAAATAGTCTTCATCTCAGTGAAATAGTCCATTGAGCCCATCCTATTCTTCGTCCTACTCTTCGTCCAGACAGGGGCGATTCGAACAACAGCGGCAGCCGACTCAAGGTCGAGCGCCAACGCACCCCAGCAGCACCCTTTCGTATCTGCCCATACAAAAAAGCGCGCCCTTGCGGCGACGCATAACAATCCCAGGTGGAGCGCAGCGATGGCTTTTGTGCAACTTGAAGGACTTGGCAAACGCTACGGCGACATCGACGCCGTGGTCGCCACCAACCTGTCGGTGGAAAAAGGCGAGTTTGTCTCGCTACTGGGGCCTTCCGGCTGCGGCAAGACCACAACCCTGCAAATGATTGCCGGCTTCGTCGAAGTCAGCAGCGGGCGCATCCTGCTGGACGGGCGCGACATTACCCACGCCAAGCCCGCCAGCCGTGGCCTGGGGGTAGTGTTCCAGAGCTACGCGCTGTTCCCCCACATGACCGTCAAGGACAACGTCGCCTTCGGCCTGCGCATGCGCAAGGTGGCCAACGCCGAACTGCAACAACGGGTGGACCGGGTGTTGAAACTGGTCCGCCTGGACCGCCACGCCGACCGCTACCCACGAGAACTCTCGGGCGGTCAGCGCCAACGCGTGGCACTGGCCCGGGCTTTGGTGATCGAACCGCCGGTGCTGTTGCTCGACGAGCCGCTGTCCAACCTCGACGCCAACTTGCGCGAAGAGATGCAATACGAGATTCGCCGCATCCAGCGCGAAGTCGGAATCACCACACTGATGGTGACCCATGACCAGTCCGAAGCCCTGTCGATCAGTGACCGGGTCGTGGTGATGCAGGCCGGGCGCATCACCCAGATCGACGCGCCGTACACCCTTTACGAGCACCCGCGCACCGAGTTCATTTCCAGCTTCGTCGGCAAAGCCAACCTGCTGCCCGGCGTGCGGGACAGTGCGGGCGTCGTTCAAGCCTGCAGCCAGGCCGATGGCGAGCTGACCCTGAGCCTGCGCCCGGAAAAAATCGACTTGTGCGAGGCCGGTTCGGGGCGACTGCAAGGCACCCTCGTCAGCCGTTTTTTCCTGGGCAGCCAATGGCTGTACGGCGTGTCCACCGGCCTGGGTGAGCTCTGCGTGGTGCGCCGCAACGACGGCTCGGCGCCCTTGGTCGAAGGCACGGCAGTGGGCCTGGACTGGGATCCGGAACTGCTGCGGGTGCTGAGCGTGGACGAGGTACCGGCATGAAGCTGATCGATGCGATGCGCCGCGGTCGGCAAGGCTACCTGATGTCCGCGCCGGCCCTGGCCTTGTACCTGGGCTTGCTGGTGATTCCCTTGGGCTTGACCTTGGTGCTGTCGTTCAACGTCTTCGACTACAGTTCGGGCATCGACGGCGACGCCTATACCTTCGAGCACTACACCAGCCTGCTGGGTGATCCGTACTTCTACGAGATCTTTTTGCGCACATTCTGGATCAGCGCCCTGACCACTGTTTTGTGCGTGCTGATCGGCGTGCCCGAGGCGTACATCCTCAGCCGCATGGGCGCGCCATGGCGCTCGATTTTCCTGATCCTGATTCTCACGCCGCTGCTGATTTCGGTGGTGGTGCGGGCCTTCGGCTGGAGCCTGTTGCTCGGCGCCGACGGCCTGATCAACCAGGCCCTGCAAGCCTTCGGCAGTGCGCCGATGAAGCTGCTCTATACACCGTTCGCCGTGGTCATCGCCCTGGTCCACGTGATGTTGCCGTTCATGATCATTCCAGTCTGGACCTCGTTGCAGAAACTCGACCCGGCCGCCGAACAGGCCGCGCTGTCCCTGGGGGCGAGCCAGTTCACGGTGATCCGCAAAATAGTGTTGCCGCAAATCATGCCCGGCGTGCTGTCCGGCACCCTCATTGTGTTCGGCCTCGCTGCCAGCTCCTTCGCGATTCCCGGCCTGCTAGGCGGACGGCGCTTGAAGATGGTCGCCACGTTGATCTACGACCAGTACCTGTCGGAGCTGAACTGGCCGATGGGCGCGGCCATCGCCGTCGCGCTGCTGCTGCTCAACCTGCTGATCATGCTGTCGTGGAACCGGATGATCGAAGGCCGCTACAAGAAGTCATTGGGATAATTCGTCATGTCCAGAAACGGTCCTTTCGCGCTGCTGTTCCACGCCTTGGTGGTGGTCTTCATGCTCGCGCCGCTGGTGGTGGTCTGCCTCGTCGCCTTCACTCCGGAAAACACCCTGAGCCTGCCGACCACCGAGTTTTCCCTGCGCTGGTTTCGCGCGGTGTTCGAACGCGCGGATTTTGTCGACGCGTTCTACAACAGCTTGGTTCTGGCGTTCTGCGCGGCCTCCCTGGCGACGCTGATTGCGGTGCCGGCGGCCCTGGCGATCACCCGGCTCGAGTTCCCGGGCCGGGATTTCTTCAACGGCCTGTTCCTGTCGCCGATCATCATTCCGCACCTGGTGCTGGGGGTCGCCTTGCTGCGCCTGTTTGCGCTGATGGGCGTGAACGGCAGCTTCGCCTGGTTGATCTTCGCCCATGTGCTGGTGATCACGCCGTATGTGCTGCGCCTGGTGCTGGCCTCGGCCATCGGCCTGGACCGCAGCGCCGAACAGGCCGCGCAATCGTTGGGGGCCGGGCGCTTCACGCTGTTCCGGCAAATCACCTTGCCAATGATCCTGCCAGGGGTGGCCGGGGGCTGGCTGCTGGCGTTCATCAACAGTTTCGATGAAGTCACGCTGTCGATCTTCGTCACCTCGCCGGCCACGCAAACCTTGCCGGTGCGCATGTACGTGTACGCCACCGAATCCATCGACCCGATGATGGCGGCAGTGTCGGCGCTGGTCATCGGGCTCACCGCGCTGACCATGATTCTGCTCGATCGGGTCTATGGCCTGGATCGGGTTCTGGTAGGCAAACAATGAGGGTGTCATGGCACTGCTGAAACGACTGGCCGAAGGCGACCGCCCGGCCCTGGACTTTACCCTCGACGGCCAGCCCGCCACCGGGCTGCTGGGGGACACGCTGCTGACCGCCGTGCTGACCTGCAGCGAACACCTGCGCGGCAGTGACTTCAGCGCCGAGCCCCGGGCCGGCTTCTGCCTGATGGGTGCATGCCAGGACTGCTGGGTGCGCCTGGGCGACGGCCGCCGCGTACGCGCCTGCTCGACCCTGCTCGAAGCCGGGCAGCACATCAGCCGCGAACCGGGGCGCCAGGTATGAACACTGTCGCCAGGGATGGACTCATCGCGAGCAAGCTCGCTCCCACAGGGGATTTGCGGCGTGCACAAGATAAAGCATCACCCCAAATCAAATGTGGGAGCGGGCTTGCTCGCGAAAGCGGTCTGTCTGCCGAAACCGTCGTTGGATGTGCCGCCGTCTTCGCGAGCAAGCCCGCTCCCACAGGGGGACCGTGGCGTGCACAAAACCAGACTCCACAACCGATCTATTGTGGGAGCGAGCTTGCTCGCGATGACCGTTTCGACAACCCCACAAATCCCCCGGCCCTGCCCGTGAGGTGGCGATGAAACCGATAGCCATCATCGGCGCCGGCCCGGCCGGTATCCGCGCCGCGCAGACCCTGGTCGCCCACGGCCTGTACCCGGTCCTGCTGGACGAAGCCGCTCGCGGTGGCGGGCAGATCTATCGGCGCCAACCGGCCAATTTCAAGCGTTCGCCTAGCGAGCTCTATGGCTTCGAAGCGCACAAGGCCAACGCCGTCCACCAGACGCTTGACGCGTTGCGCGAACAGCTCGATTACCGTCCCGACACCCTGGTGTGGAACGCCGAGGCCGGCCTGCTCGATACCCTGCATGAAGGCCGCGCCGACCGCCTCGAGTACGCCAGCGTGATCGTCGCAACCGGCGCCACCGACCGGGTCCTGCCCGTGCCGGGATGGACCCTGCCCGGGGTCTACAGCCTGGGCGCGGCGCAGATTGCCCTGAAGTTCCAGGGCTGCGCCATCGGCGAACGGGTGGTGTTCGCTGGCAGCGGTCCCTTGTTGTATCTGGTGGCCTATCAATACGCCCGGGCTGGCGCCAATGTGGTCGCCGTCCTCGACAGTTCGCCCTTTGGCGCCCAAGTCCGCGCCCTGCCCGGCCTGCTGGCACAACCGGTCACCCTCGCCAAGGGCCTCTACTACCGCGCCTGGTTGGCCGCCCGCGGCATCGCCGTGCATCAAGGCGCGAGCCTGACGCGTCTGGATGGAGAACGTCGGGTGCAGTCGCTGCAATGGCGCAACACCAGCGGTAAACACACCCTCGACTGTGACGCGGTGGCCTTCGCCCACGGCTTGCGCAGCGAAACCCAACTGGCCGACCTGCTGGGCTGTGCGTTTACCTGGAACGCCCTCAACCGCGCCTGGCTGCCCCAACGAGACCACGCCGGGCGCAGCAGCGTGCCAGGGATTTACCTGGCCGGTGACGGCGCCGGGATCATGGGCGCCGACGCGGCGCAATTGGCCGGTGAACGGGCGGCCCTGGCCTTGCTCGAAGACCTCGGCTACTCGACCGACCCGCAGCGTTGCACGCAACTGGAACAAACCCTTGAGCGCATCGGCCGATTCCGGGAAGGCCTGGAGCGCGCCTTTGCCTTTCCTGAACACTGGGCCGCCGACGCTGCCGATCACCTGATGATCTGCCGCTGCGAAGAAGTCAGCGCCGGCGATATCCGCCGGGTGGTGGGCGAAGGCCATTGGGAGATCAACCGGGTCAAGGCCCATTGCCGGGTCGGCATGGGCCGCTGCCAGGGGCGGATGTGCGGCGCCGCTGCCGCGGAAATCATTGCCTGCGAAAGTGGCCGCGCCGTCGCCAGCATCGGCCGCTTGCGGGCCCAGGCACCGATCAAGCCCGTGCCGTTCGGCCTGGAGGTCGAGCCATGATCGAAGTGGATGCAGTGATCATTGGTGGCGGTATCGTCGGCGCCTCGGCCGCGTTGTTCCTGAGCCAGGCCGGACGCCGGGTGGCGTTGCTGGAGCGCGACTTCTGCGGCTCGCACTCCAGCGGCGTGAACTACGGCGGTGTGCGTCGCCAGGGCCGCCCCCTGTCGCAACTGCCCCTGTCGCAACGGGCCCATGAAATCTGGCGCCAGTTGCCCCAATTGATCGGCATCGACGGCGAGTACCAGCGCAGCGGTCATCTGAAGCTGGCCCGCAGTGCTGAAGACCTGCAAGCGCTGCACGACTACGCCGTCGCCAGCCAAGGCTTCGGCCTGGATTTGCAACTGCTCGATCGCACCGCCCTGCGCACGCGCTTTCCGTGGGTCGGCGCCGTCGCGGTCGGGGCGTCGCTGTGCCCGGAGGACGGCCATGCCAATCCGCGCCTGGTATCCCCAGCCTTTGCCCAGGCCGCTCGCCGGCAGGGTGCGCAAGTCCATGAACAATGCACCGTCAGCGCCGTGGTGCACGACGGCCAACGCTTTGTCGTACGCACCGCAACGGGCCTGACGTTCCATGCGCCCTGGCTGCTGAACTGCGCCGGAGCCTGGGCCAGCCAGTTCGCCGCGCAATTCGGCGAAGCGGTGCCGATGCACGCCGGGCACCCGGCGATGCTGGTCACCGAACCCTTGCCCCTGGTCATGGACGCCAGCACCGGTGTCGAGGGGGGCGGTATCTACGCCCGCCAGGTCTCGCGCGGCAATTGCGTGCTGGGAGGCGGCCAGGGCTTTGCCCTGGATGCCGCTCGCGCCCGGCCCGGCCAGAACGCCGTGCTGGAAATCCTGCGCCAGGCCGTCGAACTCTACCCGTTTTTGGAGGGCGCCCAGGCGATTCGTACCTGGAGCGGCACCGAAGGTTACCTGCCTGATCGCCAGCCGGTGATCGGCCACAGCAGCACCCAGCCCGGTCTATTGCACGCGTTTGGCTTTGCCGGCGCGGGCTTCCAGATCGGTCCGGCGGTGGGCCAGGTGCTCACCGAGATCATCTGCAGCGGGGCTTCGACCACGCCGCTGGATGCGTTTTCCATCACCCGGTTTCACTCCATCTCCGTTGCTTGATAGAGGAAGGTCGCGCCAATGAATAACGTCAAACGCAGTGCACTGTTCGGCTTCTGCTCGCTGGGTTCCGCTTGCCTGGGCGTCCTGCTCCCGGTCACCCAGGCGTTGGCCGAGCCGACGCTTTACCTGGGCATGAACGGCGGCACCATGGAGCGGCTCTACGCCGACAAAGTCTTGCCGGCGTTCGAGAAAGCCAACAATGTCAAAGTGGTCATCGTGCCCGGCACCTCCGCCGACATCCTGGCGAAAGTCCAGGCCAGCAAAGGCAACCCGCAGATGCACGTGATGTTCCTCGATGACGGCATCATGTACCGCGCCATCGCCATGGGGCTGTGCGACAAACTCGAGGACAGCCCGACCCTGGCGCAGATCCCAGCCAAGGGGCGTATCAAGGATCAGGCCGTGGCCGTCAGCCTCGGGGTGACGGGGCTGGCCTACAACACGCGGCTGTTCAAGGAAAAAGGCTGGAATACACCCACTTCATGGATGGACCTGGCCGATCCGCGCTTCAAGGACAAAGTGGTGTTCCAGTCGATGGCCTCGTCCACCTTCGGCCTGCACGGCTTTTTGATGTTCAACCGGATCCAGGGCGGCAGCGAAACCGACGTCGAGCCAGGTTTCAAGGCGTGGCCGAACACGGTGGGGCGCAACGTGCTGGAGTACATCCCGAGCTCGGCGAAGATATCCGAAATGCTACAGACCGACGAAGCCGCGCTGTTCCCGCTGACACCGACCCAGGTGACCGCGCTGAAACTCAAGGGCATGCCCGTCGAGTATGCCCAGCCGAAGGAAGGCGCCGTGGTCCTCAACGTCGCCGAATGCACCATCGCGCAAAACACCCAGCCGGAACTGGCGCAAAAGCTCGCCGCTTTCCTGCTGAGCCCACAAGCCCAGGCCATTGCCCTGGAGGAAGGCGACCAGATTCCTTCCAACCCCAACACCCCGACCACCGACAAGACCCGTGGCCAGGTGGAGGCGATGAAGCAATACCTGGAAACAGCGATTGCCGTGGATTGGGACCAGGTCAACGAACAACGCCCGGCCTGGAACGCCCGTTGGAACCGCAGCATCGAGCGCTAGCCCGATTGACTGTGGCCAGCGGAGCAGCACTGTTATGGAAAAACTGCTGTGGGAGCAAGGCTTGTCCGCGATGCAGGCGCCTCGTTTTCTCAGAGACCCCGTCGTCTTCATCGCGGGCAAGCCTTGCTCCCACAGATAAATCCCCTCGCCACAGGGTGTTGTACTGAGCTGATTATTGGTTAACTGTCTGGCTACAGGCGCCAGCCCCCCCTTGATCAACAGCGAACCCTGCCATGCACACCCTCGCCCAACTACGCGCCGGCCAGCTCTCGGGCACTACCCGGCTGGACCTGGCCTGCGGCTTGACGGAGTTTCCCCGGGAAATCTTCGAGCTGGCCGACTCCCTCGAGATCCTCAACCTCAGCGGCAATCAGTTGGACACGCTGCCCGACGACCTGCATCGGCTGACTCGCCTGCGCGTGCTGTTCTGTTCCGACAACCGCTTCACTGAACTGCCCGAATGCCTGGGCCGTTGCAGCGCGTTGACCATGGTCGGTTTCAAAGCCAACCGCATCACCCGCGTCACGGGCGCCGCGCTGCCACAACAGCTGCGCTGGCTGATCCTGACCGACAACGACGTCAGCCACTTGCCGGACGAGCTGGGCCAACGCCCACACCTGCAAAAACTGATGCTGGCCGGCAACCGTTTGCAGCAGTTACCGGCGAGCCTGGGCCAGTGTCATCGCCTGGAACTGCTGCGCATCGCCGCCAACCAACTGACCGAACTGCCGCAATGGTTGCTGGAGCTGCCGAGCCTCAGTTGGCTGGCCTACGCCGGCAACCCACTGGAAACCCAGGCCGATGCCGCAGCCTTGAACACCACGACGCCCATCGACTGGTCGCAACTGACGCTGCAACGACAATTGGGCGAAGGCGCCTCCGGGGTGATTCACCAAGCGCTCTGGCAGACGCCCGGCCAGGTGGCGCGAAACGTCGCGGTGAAGCTGTACAAAGGCCAGATGACCAGCGACGGCTCACCCCTGCATGAAATGCATGCCTGCATCACGGCCGGTCGACACCCGAACCTGATTGACGTGTTGGGCCAGGTCGCCGGGCACCCCGAGCAACAGGCCGGGCTGATCATGGCACTGATCGAACCCAGCTATCGCAACCTCGCCGGGCTGCCGAGCCTGGCGTCATGCACCCGCGACATATATGCCGATGAACTGCGCCTGAGCGCCCCGGCAGCCTTGCGCATCGCCCACGGCATCGCCTCGGTGGCGGCGCACCTGCACCATCAGGGCATCACCCATGGGGATCTGTACGGGCACAATATCCTGTGCAATGACCAGGGCGATTGCCTGCTGGGGGACTTTGGCGCGGCGTCGTTCCACGCCACGGTCGACACCGTGCAAACCCGCGCACTGCAACGCATCGAGGTGCGGGCCTTCGGGATCTTGCTGGGGGAATTGCTGGCGCGAATCGAACCGGCGTCCAGTGCCGTGGAGTTGGCAACGTTGCAGGAGTTGCAGGCACGCTGCTGTCAGCCAGACGTGCTGGCACGGCCGGGTTTTGATGAGATTGAAAGGTTGCTCAGCGAGTTCAAACACATCGACTAAACCAGCACCCCAAACTAACAAACACACGACTTATTGTGACGAGGGGATTTATCTGTGGGAGCAAGGCTTGCCCGCGATGAAGACGGCGCGGTCTCTGAAAAAACGAGATCTGCGCATCGCGGGCAAGCCTTGCTCCCACAGAGTGAACCGCACCCAAGGATAAATCCCCTCGCCACAGGGGGTAGTGCTTAACCCGCCAACCCGACAAACATGTCCTGCACGTCATCATGGTTGTCGAGGCCTTCGAGGAAGGCTTCGACTTCAGCCATCTGCTCGTCGGTCAAGCCGCTGACCGGGTTCTTCGGCTGGTAGCCCAGCTTGGCCGACAACACGGTGAAGCCCTGCTCCGGCAACGCCTTCTGCACGGCATCGAGGTCGGCAGGATCGGTGAGGAACAACGTCGCGCCGTCTTCGCCCGGCTCGAAATCCTGGGCACCGGCCTCGATGGCGGCCATTTCCGGATCGGCGTCCGGGCTGTCCGGCGCGGCTTCGATCATGCCGACATGGTTGAAGTCCCACGCCACCGAACCCGAGGCGCCCAGTTGCCCCTTGCGGAACGCGACGCGAATTTCAGCGACGGTACGGTTGATGTTATCGGTCACGCATTCAACGATCAGCGGCACCTGGTGCGGCGCGAACCCTTCGTAGG
Organism: Pseudomonas sp. Pdm06; assembly: GCF_014851795.1. Lineage (NCBI taxonomy): Bacteria > Pseudomonadati > Pseudomonadota > Gammaproteobacteria > Pseudomonadales > Pseudomonadaceae > Pseudomonas > Pseudomonas sp. Pdm06. The sequence goes on along the minus strand of NZ_JACVAH010000001.1, from coordinate 518,454 downwards.
TGACGCGGTGGTATTGCACGGTTTCACCGAGCTGGCCGGAACCTTTCTTGATCGCACGCTCCAGGGTCTCGCGGGGCATCGAGGCCTTCTTCGCCTGCTCGACCACCAGACGCAAGTGCGCGTTGGTCGCGGTATCGGCACCATTGCGCGCGGCAATGGTGATTTCCTTCACCAGTTTGCCGAAGATCTTGCCCTTGGCGTTGGCAGCCGCTTCTTTGTGTTTAACCTTCCACTGTGCGCCCATTACTCACTCTCTTGTCTGACGCGCCGAGACATCTGCCGGCCGGCGCTGTGGCGCAAGTTTATACGGCCTAAACCGGCTGATCGACCAAAAAATTCAGCCTGCCGGATCGACATTTTCACAGTGTGTTGTAGGGCTTTTCTGAAATAGCGGCTCGCAAGCACCGTTCCCCCCCGTGGTTTCGTACCCTCTGGGCCTCTGTCCCTGCCAGTAGGAGGCGCGATGCGCAACGACACGGAAAGTCCCTTCAGCCTGACGCTCACGCAAAACGACTTGCAGTTGCAAGTCTTGCGCTTCAATGGCCGCGAAGCCCTCAACCAGCCGTACCGCTTTGACCTCGAACTGATCGGCCTGGCCCCACCGATAAACCCCGACCTGCTGTTGGGGCATCCGGCGTTCCTGCGCCTGGACGGCGAGTCGGGCATCCATGGGATTGTCCACAGCGTCAGCCTGAGTGCCTCGGCACCCCGGCGCATCGGCTACCGCTTGACGTTGGTTCCCTACCTGCTGCGATTGGAACAAGGCCCGCGGCGCCGGGTTTTCCATCGGCTCAGCGTGGTGCAACTGCTGCAACGCCTGCTGCAAGACAACGCTCTGCCCGCCGACAGTTACCGTTTCGAGCTGCCCCATGGGCAGTATCCGTGTCGCCCATTCTGTATCCAGTACGACGAAAGCGACCTGGCCCTCCTGCAACGGCTGTGTGAGGAAGAAGGCATTCATTACCACTTCGAACACACTCCCCAGGGCCACGTCCTGGTGTTTGCCGAAGACCCGAAGAGTTTCCCCGCGCGCCCCATCGAGCTGCCCCTGCGCCCAAACGACAACTCGATACCGGCCATCAAGCGCTTGTATTTGCGCCACCACGCGGTGGTACCTGGCGTGCCTGTCGGGTTCCGTGACCGGGCGGTGACCGAAACCGAAGCCCAGGCGGCGAATCACCCCCTCGAGCAGATCGACCATGAGGCCATGCACCGCGACCCGGCCTTGACTCACCGTTACCAGGCCGGACGCCGCCATCTGGAACGGTTGCGCTGTCGGCAACGGGAAATCCATGGCCACAGTGATCAACCGGCGCTGCACAGCGGCGACATCGTGCAGATCTGCGAACACCCGGTTTCCACCTTCAACGATCAATGGCTGATCACCGAGGTGCAACATCGCGGGCGGCAGTTTTCGATCCTTGAACCGGACCTGCCCACCACACCGTCGGCCCGTGACTACCGCAACCGCTTCACCGCCATCCCCTGGTCCACCGTGTTCAGGCCGGCCCTCAAGCATCCCAAACCGTGCATTCCCGGGTATCACCTGGCCCATGTGCTCGGCCGCACCGGCCAGTCGGCCCCGTTCGATGAGCGCGGCCACGTGAGTGTCAGCCTCTGGGCACCGGACCAGGAAGGCATCACGCTGCCCGTGTCGCGACTGACGCTGGGCGACAGCCCTCCCCTGATGGCCGGCAGCGAAGTGCTGGTGAGCTTTCTCGATGGCGACCCCGACCGACCGGTGCTGTGCCCAGGGGCTGTCGATACCGGCGCAGGACACACCGCCGCCCCACCGAAACCGTCCCGTGGCAATCACGATGCCGGGCTGCTGTTGGACTGGCTGCTGAACCCGCCAGACTTCACACCCTGATCCTGCCTTTTGGCTTCTTGCCGGCAAACCTGATCTGGCTCATGCAAACCCAGCGAAACGGGCTTACAGTAAAGACACGCCGCGCTAGACGGCGCTCTACCCTGATTGTTGGAGATACCCGCAATGCCCTGGAAAAACTCGGAAAGCCGCTACAGTACCGTCACGGTAACCTTGCATTGGCTGATGCTGGTCCTGCTGGCCGTGGTTTATGCCTGCATTGAGTTGCGGGGAATTTTTCCCAAGGGCAGCGGCGGCCGGACATTGATCAAGGAAGCGCATTTCATGCTCGGCCTGACGGTGTTCGTGCTGGTCTGGCTGCGCCTGTTCGCCCGCAGCATGGGCAAGGCACCGGCGATTTTCCCGGCATCGCCTGCCTGGCAAACCGTCCTCGCCCGCCTGATGCACTGGGCACTGTACCTGTTCATGATCGCCATGCCGCTGCTGGGCTGGCTGATCACCAGCGCCGAAGGGCACCAGGTGATGTTCTACGGTTTCGATCTGCCGTTGCTCATCGATCAAGACAAGGATTTCGCCAAGCAGCTGGAAGGCTGGCACGTGCTGGGCGGCACCATCGGCTATTGGTTGATTGGCCTGCATGCCTTGGCGGGGCTGTATCACCACTACGTGGTACGGGACAACACGCTGCTGCGGATGATGCCCAAACGCGGCTGATCGCCCGTCAATCGAACCCTCGGCGGCCTTGCAAACCGCCGGTGTGGACAAAGACCAGGCGCGTGCCGGGGGCAAAGCCTCCCGCCTCGACCCGTGCCTTGAGTACCATCAAGGCCTTGCCAGTGTACAAAGGCTCCAGTTCGATGGCCGTCGTGGTTTCGATGAAGGCCGTGAGTTCGGCATCGACCCGGGCGAACCCGCCACGGCTGCCGTCGAACAACTCATGACGCGGGCTGGAAAGCCCCGCTTCCCCCACGATGCGCTCGACCTGCCGGGCCACGCCATGGTCCGGCGGCACGGCCAGCACGCCGTAGACCGGGCGCGCGCCCGCTTCGGCCAGCACCAGTCCGGCCAGCGACGTTCCAGTGCCGCAGGCCAACCACCAGCCGTGGTAATCCACCCATCCCAGTGCCGCCAGTTGTTCACCGACACTGGCCACCCACGTCATGCAACCTTGCGCCCCAGGCAATCCCGAACCGCCCTCGGGCACCGGATGCAAATGTGGATAGCGGAGCTGCCACGGTCCCCAGAAATCCGCTGCGTGCCGCTCTCGGTATCCGCCATAACCCAACCAGTGCAGGTCCATGCCAAACGCTTTCAGGTCGCGCACCGTCGGCGTGTCCTGGGGATGACCGCGCAACAGCCCGGCCGTGGGAAAGCCGAAGCGCTTGCCCGCCGCCGCCAGCGCATGCAAATGGTTGGAGTAGGCACCGCCCAGGCTCATGATCCCTTCGGCACCGGCCTCATGGGCGGCACGCAGATGATGGACCAGCTTGAACCACTTGTTGCCGCTGATCAGCGGATCGATCCGGTCCAGGCGCAACACCGCCACTTCGACACCGGCACGGGCGAGCCAGTCCAGGTGAAGGGGTTCGAGGCGGGGTTGGGGATGCCAGTCGAGGGCGGGAAGCAGCATGGCGGCAGGCCGGGTGGGAACAGGCCGGTATCTTAACAGCTTGGTGGCGGGTGACTTCAGGTTCACCCCTCCCCACTGTGGGAGCGAGCTTGCTCGCGATAGCGGCGGATCAGCCAACATCATGCAACTGACTCACCGCAATCGCGAGCAAGCTCGCTCCCACAAGGGTTTTCCTGGAGTTGAGCCTTACAACTGCGCCGCCAACCGCGAACCCTGATTGATCGCCCGCTTGGCATCCAGTTCCGCCGCCACGTCGGCACCGCCGATGAGGTGAACGGTCTGTCCCGCCGCTTCCAGGCCTTCCTGCAGCTCACGCAGCGGATCCTGGCCGGCGCAGATCACGATGTTATCCACGGCCAGCACTTGCGGCTCGCCGGTTTCGCCGATGCGAATGTGCAGCCCGTCATCGTCGATCTTCAGGTATTCGACGCTGTTGAGCATCTGCACCTGCTTGTTCTTCAGGCCCGTGCGATGAATCCAGCCGGTGGTCTTGCCCAGGCCGTCACCGACCTTCGAGGTCTTGCGTTGCAGCAGGAACACCTGGCGCGCCGGTGCATGGGGTTCAGCCTTGATCCCGGCCACGCCACCACGGGCCTCGAGATGGGTGTCGATGCCCCACTCCTTCCAGAACGCCTCGCGGTCCTGGCTGGTGGCGACGCCTTGGTGAACCAGGAACTCCGACACGTCGAAGCCAATACCGCCAGCACCGATCACCGCGACGCTGCGGCCCACCGGCTTGCGCTCGAGGATCACGTCCAGGTAGCTCAAGACCTTGGCATGCTCCACCCCGGGAATCGCCGGCACGCGTGGGGCGATGCCGGTGGCGAGGATGATCTCGTCGTAACCGCCAGCCACCAATTGCGCCACATCCACCCGCGTGTCGAGGCACAGCTCGACATGGCTGGTCTGCAATTTGCGTTTGAAATAGCGCAGGGTTTCGAAGAACTCTTCCTTGCCCGGCACGCGCTTGGCAATGTTGAACTGACCACCGATTTCACTGGCCGAATCGAACAGCGTCACCTGGTGCCCACGTTCGGCCGCCACCGTGGCCGCAGACAACCCGGCCGGGCCGGCACCGACCACGGCGATTTTCTTCACCTGGGTCACCGGCAGGTAGTTCAGCTCGGTTTCATGGCAGGCCCGTGGGTTGACCAGGCAACTGGTGAGCTTGCCGCCAAAGGTGTGATCCAGGCACGCCTGGTTGCAGCCTATGCAGGTGTTGATTTCATCGCTGCGGCCGGCAGCGGCCTTGTTGACGAACTCTGGATCGGCCAAGAACGGCCGCGCCATGGAGACCATGTCGGCATCGCCTTCGGCCAGGATCTGCTCAGCCACTTCCGGGGTGTTGATGCGGTTGGTGGTGATCAGTGGGATGCTCACCGAACCGCGCAGCTTGGCCGTGACTTTGCTGAACGCCGCCCGCGGAACCTTGGTGGCGATGGTGGGAATTCGTGCTTCGTGCCAACCGATACCGGTGTTGATGATCGTCGCGCCGGCCTGCTCGATGGCCTTGGCCAATTGGACGATTTCGTCCCAGGTGCTGCCACCTTCCACCAGATCGAGCATCGACAGGCGAAAGATAATGATGAAATTCGGGCCTACCGCTTCGCGCACCCGACGGACAATTTCCACCGGCAGGCGCATGCGGTTTTCATAGCTGCCGCCCCAACGATCGGTGCGGTGGTTGGTGTGGGCCGCCAGGAACTGGTTAATGAAATAACCTTCCGAACCCATGATCTCGACGCCGTCGTATTCGGCCTTCTGGGCCAGGACCGAACAGGTGACGAAATCGCTGATCTGCTTCTCGATACCCTCCTCGTCCAGTTCCTTGGGCTTGAACGGGTTGATCGGCGCCTGGATCGCGCTCGGTGCCACTTGCTTGGGGCTGTAGGCATAGCGTCCGGCGTGAAGAATCTGCATGCAGATCTTGCCACCGGCCTCGTGCACGGCCCGGGTCACGATCCGGTGCTTGAGCGCCTCTTCTTCCGTGGTCAGCTTGGCCGCGCCGGAGTAGACCCCGCCCTCGTCGTTCGGCCCGATCCCACCGGTGACCATCAGGCCCACGCCGCCCCGGGCGCGCTCGGCAAAATACGCCGCCATGCGTTCGAAGCCACCGGGTTTCTCTTCCAGGCCGGTGTGCATCGAGCCCATCAGGGTACGGTTGCGCAACGTGGTGAAACCCAGGTCCAGCGGGGCCAGCAGATGCGGGTAATGAGAGGCGGTCATTGGTAACTCCACAACGGGCGATCACGGAAAAAAGCGCAGCTCTGCGGCGTGCGTCTGTCATGGCCCACAGCGTAAGAGCCCGGATGCGGGTGCTCAATGACCGTAACTGACAAGTTAATGATCCAAATGTGCAGCGCACCGATCAGCTGTGCGTGACTCTCGGTGGAATGCACCAGTCCTATCAACGCTGGTCCAGGTGCTCAACCCTAAAATAACCCTAATAACACGGTCGCCCTCGCATGCATCCCCAACGAAAAATGCTGCACAACGAGTTGCACGCCCGCCCGTCGCTGTACTTCGACGAACCGGCTCACGTCTTCCACCTGGCGTTTCTGGGCGACAACGCCCAGTGCAACGCGCTGCTCGAGCGACTGTGTCCCGATACCGTTACCGCAGAGACCGCACAGGGCATCACCCGCCTGGAAGGACATCCGCTGAAGTGGGAACGCCACGCCGAGTTCTTCACCCTGACCCTGGTCGTGCCGGCCAGCAGCAATGAGTTGCACTGGACGACGCTGCCCGAAAGCCTTGCCCGGGGGATCGAAGGTCACGCCCAGCACCTCATCAATGCCGTTCAGGTGGTGGTGCGCGCAGAAGCCGGTCTCGACCTGCCCAGCTACGGTTTCAAGGACCCTTGCGGCTCATGCGTGGGCGGTGGCGATGCCGTGGTCTGGAGCGATTTTCGCCTGACCGAGGACGGCACCAATCGCCTGCTGTTCATCAACCGACGGCTCAACGCGTATCGCCAGGGGCGCATGATCCGGCGCCTGCTGGAAATCGAGACCTATCGCATGATGGCGTCCTTGTCGCTCAACATCGCCAAGGCACTGGACCCGCAACTGAACGAATTTGATCGCACCCTGGTGAGCCTGTCCGAACGCAACGCCAATGCCAGCGGCGTGCATGCCAAGGCCCTGCTGGAGGACATCGCCCTGCTGTCTCGCCAGGTGGTCAGCAGCACGGTCAGGAATCGCCACCGTTTCAGCGCGACCCGCGCCTACGCACAATTGGTGTTCGAACGCCTGGGGGAGTTGCGTGAAAGTCACCTGGGGGATTGTCAGCGACTGGGCGTGTTCATCGAACGGCGTTTCAAACCCACGGTGCGTTATTGCGCTGCCACCGAACAGCGCCTTGAACAACTGGCGATGAGCGTCGCCAACCTGGGTGATCTGCTGCAAGCCCGCGTGCAAGTGGAGATGGAAGACCAGAACGCCGAAATCCTGCGCAGCCTCAATGCCCGTGCCGATGCACAGATCAAGATCCAGCGCGCGGTGGAAGGCCTGTCGATCATTGCCATCACCTACTACCTGATCAACCTGTTCAAGTTGGTCTACAGCGGGTTGCATACCTTGGGCGCGAGCCTCTCGGCCCGTGAAGCGCTGCTGGGCATGACGCCACCGGTGCTGTTGATCATGCTGCTGATTCTGATCCGGATCAGAAAGGCCAAAAGTCACTAGCGCGCCTTGCCAGCGCAGAGGGTGTCCAAAGATTCCTGGGACACCCTCTGCGGGTGCCTGCCGTGCGTACAAATCAGCGTCCGCCCTTCGCTAATCCCTTGTTTTACCGTACCCTGCCCCGTAGCTCCTGATGAAAAATCACGAACCTGCACACGGCCGCTGACTGTTCCCCCATGCGCAAATTTCTGTACCTGCTGTTTTCACTGGCCTTGATTGCCGCCCTGGTCACCTACGCACTGTGGACGACCGATCGTCCCGCGGGTCATTACCTGTCAGACCTGCGTATCAACCTGGCGGTCGACCAGGGCACGCGCGCCGACCGCGGCAACCTGCTGGGCATCCAGCCTGAACTGTTCCCCACCGACTACCAGAACCCCGAGCGCCTGCACCGCAAACTGGCGGCCTACCTGCAGGCGGCTCGCGACCAGGGTTTTCTCAATGCCAAGACCGTGGTGGTCCTGCCCGAGCACATCGGCACCTGGTTGATGATCGGTGGCGAAAAAGACGAGTTGTACCAGGCCACCACCCTGAAGGAAGCCATGCACTGGCTGGCGGTCAGCAATCCACTGGCGTTTATCCAGGCGCTGGTCAGTGCCCAAGGCGATAACCGCCTGGAGGATGCCTACCTGCGTATGAAAGCCCAGGGCATGGCCCGCGACTATCAAGCGCTGTTCGGCGGGCTGGCCAAGGAGTTCGGCATCACCCTGGTGGCCGGCTCCATTGTGCTGCCCGAGCCCAGCGTCAGCGACGGCGAGCTGAAGATTGGCCGCGGCGCGTTGTACAACAGCAGCCTGGTGTTCAGCAGCGATGGCCGGCCCATCGGCCAGCCACAACGCCAACGCCATCCGGTATTCGAACAGCAGGATGTGCTGGGCGCCGACCATCCGGTCCCCCCCCTCGTCATAGACACCCCCGCCGGGCGCCTGGGCGTGCTGATCGGCAGCGACAGCTGGTACCCGCTCCACTACCGGCAGCTCAACGAACAGGGCGCGCAACTGATCGCGGTGCCCGCCTTCATCATCGGTCGCGGCGCCTGGGACAAGCCTTGGAGCGGGTATAAAGGCCTGTCCACACCGAGCGAAGTGAGCCTCAAGCCCGGTGAAGTGAGCGAGGGGCAAGCCTGGCATCGCCTGACATTGACCGGTCAATTGCCCATCAGCCAGGCCCGGGGCGGTGTCAGCGTATTCCTGCGTGGCCAGTTCTGGGACAGCGGCAGCGCCGGCCAGAGTTTCATCAGCCACAACGGCCAGCACTTCCCCGATGGCGAAGCCCGTGGCGCGCGCCTGCTTAACCTGTGGTTGTGAGCATGAAACCGCAGCCGATGCGCCTGGGGGACCTGTCAGTAGGTTTCGTCCACAGCCTGGCTGACGCAATTGCCAGCCATGGGCAAGACCCCAAGCCTCTGCTGGAGCAGTACGGCCTCGATGCCGCGCGCCTGGCCGAGCCCGGCGCACGCCTGTCGATCCCACGCTACATGCGCCTGGGCCACGCCGCGATTCAACAGACCCAGGACCCGGCCCTGGGCCTGCGCATGGGTCAGCTCGGGCGCTTGAGCCAGGCCGGGCTGGCGGGCGTTACCGCTGCCCAGGCACCGACGGTGCGCGAGGCGGCCCGCTGCATGATCCGCTTCGAGCCGCTGTATGGCTCCAACTATCGCGGCCAATCGAGTTTTCATGAGGATGCCCGCGGCGCTTGGCTACGGTTCTATTCCATCAGCCCGTACAACGCCTACAACCGCTTCGTGGTGGATTCGATCATCGCCGGCTGGCTGGCCCAACTGTCCAGCGTCAGCGGAATCGCGCTGCGGCCCGAACGCATCGAAATCGAATTCGAGGAACCGGCGTACCTGGAGGCTTATCGCACGCTCGGTGACTGCCCGATCCAGTTTGGCGCCGAACAGAATCAACTGCGACTGGGCCTGGACAGCCTCGCCCAGCGCAACCCACAGCATTGCCCCAGCACCTGGCACCACCTGGTTCAATTGTGTGAACGGGAATTGGAACAACTGACCCGCACCCGCAGCCTGCGTGAGCGCATCATTCAACTGCTGGGACCGTTGCTCAGCGGTGGCCGGGAACCCGACCTGGAAGAAGTGGCGGCTCGCCTGAAACTGCCGACCTGGACCCTGCGGCGCAAGCTGGCCGAGGAAGGCACGCAATTTCGCGCCATCCTCAACGACACCCGCCGCGACCTGGCCATGACCTACATACGCGATACCGAACTGGCGTTCGGCGAAATCGCCTACTTGTTGGGGTTTGCCTCAGCCGAGGCCTTTCAACGAGCCTTCAAGCGCTGGAACGACCAGACGCCTGGGGAATTTCGTCGTAGTCACAGAGGGCGTTGAGCTTCAAGCGCTAGCTTGCTCTCTTACAACTCCGTTGCATCTTCGGCGGGTTCCAGCGGGTCCAGTTCATAGGCCTGGTATTCCAGCAGCTCTTCCTGATAATCGTCCATTACGTGTCCTTCCCCTGTCATTGAATCCAATGCCTGATGGCGCTGGCATCAGCATAAAGCTGCTTTATGAACAAAACATGAAGCAAAGGCTTCATGAATTAAACGTAGCACAGGGTCGGGAAATTACCGCGTGAAGTGTGACAGGGCGTAACACCCTGCCACGGGAAGCTCAGGAAGCCGGAAGCGGCTGGATCGGCTCGCTCGGGGCCGGCAAAGAGCTGGACGGTGGTGGTGGCGGTGTCACGGTTTCCGTCGTCGGCGCAGACTCGAACGACTCAGGCGCAATCGGCGCTGGCTCGCTCGGCGGTACGACGGGCTCCGACACCGCAGGGGCGGTTTCGACGGGGGCCGGCGCAGCCTCCTCTACCGGCGTGGCTGCTGCGGGTGCAGGCGCAACCGGTTCCGACGCAGGTGCTGCAGCTGGAGCCGGAGCCGGCATCAAGGCGGCCGGTTCAGCCTTGGTTTCCGGGACACCCAGCTCAGTTTTTGGCTTATCGGCATTCTCGGCCTTCTCGGCAGCTTTCTTCGCTTCGGGGGGCAGGAACAGCTCCACCAAGGCAAAGAAACGCTCATAGAACTTGGCCGCCGACACGGTTTCGCTGGCGACCTTGACCATCGAATCGTCCGAAGAGCCGATCGGCATCGACACCGAACCCAGCACGCCCACCCCAAGGCTGGCGGAGTTGTTGGTTTTCTTCAGGGCATAACGGTCCTGCAAAGCGTTGGCGAACATGGTCGCACGGTGTCCGGCACCGCCGTCCTCGGCACAGACCAGGTTGAAACTGATCTCCATGTGGGTCTCGCCGGTCTGCTGGAAACTCTTGTGGCCACTGACCAGCTTCGGATCGCTGCTGGTGATGATGTAGCCCTGGCTGAGCAACGCCCGGCGCCCGGCCTCGCAGGTCGCCGCGTCGCTCACTGGATAAGTGCGCGAGAACGTCCCGGAGTCATCGAAGTTCTCGTGCTCGTAGATGGCGGCTTTCTTCGACGAGCAACCGGCTGCGGCGGCCAGCACCAATGCAAGCCCGACGGTGCGCATGTGAAATGATTTGAACATTGAACATCCTGAGAGAAACGGTCCGGGGCGTATTGTGCAACAGAACGCGACCTGGCAGCGTGGCTAATCTTGTTTCAAGGGGGTTACAAGTTTACTGGGGGTTGTTTGCAGGAAAAAGACGCTAGCGGGGTAGATCGACGAACACCCGTGTTTGAGCAACAAGCAGATACAAAAACCCTGGCATTTTGGCCTGACGCCGTTCACTTGAGCCGTTACCGAAGAAATGGATATCCCCCACCCCCCCAAAAAAACCCAAAAAAAACGGCGCTTCCCATTTCTGAAGAAGCGCCGTTTTTTCAAGTGAGCAGCATCACAGCCAGGTTTGAAAAAGCATCAAGCGATTAGAAACGCTTGATGTCCGCCTGACTCTCCAACTGCTTGCGATAGGCCGCGAAGTCCTGCTGACCAACACGGGACGCAAGGTAGCGACGATATTCCGCTTTCTCTTCGTCAGTCGGTGCCGCCGCTTCGTTCACGCCGTTCAGACGCACGACCACCAGGCTGCCGTCAGGCAAAGTCACGCTGCTGAACGTCGGCTTGTCCTTGGACTCAGGCTTGGGCATGCGGAACAGTGCTTGCAGCACCGCTGGGTCGATGCCTTCCTGGTTGCGGGTGGCCGCCTCGGTGGGTTTCCAGCCTTGGCCGTCAACCGCTTTGTCCAATGCCGTCTTACCGTCGCGCAGACTGGCGATCAGCTCGTCGGCGCGGGTCTTGGCCGCTGCGCTGGCGTGTTCCTTGGTCAGTTGCGCACGAATAGGCCCGGCCACTTTTTCCAGGGGCAGTTGCTCAGGCTTGCGGTGTTCCTTGGCACGCAGCACCACGACGGTTTCCGGGTCCAGTTCGATGGCGGTGCTGTTGGCACCCTCATCCAGCACTTCCGGGCTGAACGCCGCAGTGACCACGGCACGGTTGGCCGCGATCCCTTCACCGCCTTCACGACCGAACGGGGCCGATGTGTGGACGGTCAGCTTCAGGTCCTGGGCCGGCTGCGCCAGGTCGGACGCTTCGAACGAGGCATCCTCCAGTTGCTTGGTCGCCTCCACGAAACGCTGCTCCACCTGCTGAGTCTTCAACTCGCGAGTCAGCTTGTCCTTGAGACTGGCGAAGGTCGGCACTTCAGGCGCTTCGACACCCAGCAGCTTGATCAGGTGCAGACCGAAATCGGTGCGGACCGGTGCCGAGACCTGGTCCTTGCTCAAGGCGTACAAGGCCTTTTCGAATTCCGGATCGTAGACACCTGGACCGGCATAGCCGAGATCGCCGCCATTGTTCGCCGAACCCGGATCCTGGGAAAACTCCTTCGCCAGGGCTTCAAACGACTCGCCTTTGGCCAGGCGAGCCTGGATCTCTTCGATCTTCGCCTTGGCCTGGGCTTCGGTCACCTTATCGTTCACTTCGATCAGGATGTGCGCAGCGCGACGCTGTTCGGACAGGTTGGCGATTTCTTTCTGATAGGCCGCTTGCAGGTCTTCGTCCTTGACGCTGACCTGATCGAAGAAAGAGGCTTTCTTCAGTTCGAGGTAATCGATGACCACCTGGTCAGGCGTCATGAATTCCTTGGCGTGTTGGTCGTAGTAAGCCTTGACCTCATCATCGGTCAGCTTCACCGACGCAGGATCGGCCTTGATGTTCAAGGTGGCGAAATCACGGGTCTGCTTTTCCAGGCGGGCGAATGCCAACACTTGGGCATCGGTGACAAAACCGCTGCCCGCCAGGCCGGCGCGCAACTGACCGATCAGCATTTCCTGAGCCAGCATCTGGCGGAATTGCATACGGCTGTAACCCAACTGGCGAATCACCTGATCGAAACGCTCGGCACTGAATTTGCCATCGACCTGGAACTCAGGCGTTTGCAGGATGACTTGATCGAGCGCAGCTTCCGAGAAAGCGAATTTCGCATCGTGTGCGCCTTGCAGCAACAACTTGCGGTCGATCAGGCCCTTGAGCGCCGAATCGCGCAGCATTTTTTCGTCCAGCAGGGAGGCGTCGAAATCCTTGCCCAGCTGTTGCATGAGCTGACGGCGTTGCATGTCGACCGCCTGGCTCAGCTCGTTCTGGCTGATATTTTCGCCGTTGACCTTGGCCGCGTCGTTACTGTTGGTAGTAGCTTGGAAAATGGCATCGAAACCGGTCAACGCCATCAATGCGACGATGACCCCGATGATGGTCTTGGCAATCCAGCCTTGTGAATTGTCCCTGATATTCTGCAGCATGCGTCCCCCAGAAACGGTTGAACTTCAAATTTAGGCAACCGTGGAGCGTGGGTAGAATCCGGATAGAAGAAAGGCGCATCCGAGGATGCGCCTTCTCGTAACTGGCGGAGCGGACCAGGCTCGAACCTGCAAGCCCTGGCGTGCCAGGCCGGTTGTAACCGGCCATATTACCGCTCCGCTGCCAAGCCAGGCATGACCCCGACCCGGATAAACTCAACGAAACCTTAGTTAACGGCTTCTTTCAGTGCTTTACCAGCTTTGAAGCCTGGCTTTTTGGCAGCAGCGATTTCCAGCGTCTTACCGGTCTGCGGGTTGCGACCGATACGAGCAGGACGATCGGTCACGGAGAAGGTGCCGAAACCAACCAGAACAACAGAGTCGCCAGCCTTGAGAGCGCCAGTGACGGATTCGATTACAGCGTCCAGCGCACGGCCAGCAGCAGCTTTCGGGATATCAGCGGATGCAGCGATAGCATCAATCAGTTCCGACTTGTTCACTCTAAGTCCCCTTATATCTATTTGAGATGATTCTAAGTTTTTTTGGTGAAAGCAAAAACGAGTGCTGAATGGCCTGCAGACACTTAAGAGCCGCTTTATAACAAGGGCTCTAAAAAACTGTCAAGGAAGGCCCTCCAGGCCAATGCGTATTAATGCGTGCTAATTCTTTCCTTAGAGTCAGACTCTCGCTTTTCTTCCTTCGCGACAATCTCAGGAGCCACATCCGGCAAGGGCTCCGGCGCGTATTGCAGCGCAATTTGCAGGACCTCGTCAATCCATTTAACCGGTTTGATCTGAAGATCTTGCTTGATGTTGTCAGGAATTTCCTTCAGATCGCGGACATTCTCTTCGGGAATGATCACGATCTTGATCCCGCCACGGTGTGCCGCCAGCAGTTTTTCCTTCAGGCCGCCAATCGCCAGGACCTGGCCGCGCAGCGTGATTTCACCCGTCATGGCGACATCGGCGCGCACCGGGATGCCGGTCAATGCCGAGACCAGGGCCGTGCACATGCCTACACCGGCGCTTGGACCGTCCTTGGGCGTAGCCCCTTCAGGCATGTGGATGTGTGTGTCGCGCTTCTCATGGAAGTCCAGGGGAATGCCCAGGCTTCGGGCACGACTGCGCACCACCGTCAGCGCCGCGGTGATCGACTCGACCATCACGTCGCCCAGGGAACCGGTCTTGATCAGTTGCCCCTTGCCCGGTACCACGGCCGCTTCGATGGTCAGCAACTCACCACCGACCTGAGTCCACGCCAGGCCAGTCACCTGGCCGATCTGGTCCTGCTGCTCGGCCAGGCCGTAGCGGAACTTGCGCACACCCAGGAAGTGCTCCAGCAGGTCCGCAGTGACCTTGACCGCGAAGCGTTTTTCCAGCGCATGTTCCTTGACCGCCTTGCGGCAGACCTTGGCAATCTGCCGCTCCAGACCACGCACGCCGGCTTCGCGGGTGTAGTAGCGGATGATGTCGCGAATCGCTTCCTCGTCGAATTCCAGCTCGCCTTTTTTCAGCCCGTTGGCCTGGATCTGCTTGGGCGAAAGGTACTTCACGGCGATGTTGATCTTCTCGTCCTCGGTGTAGCCCGGTAGACGAATCACCTCCATCCGGTCCAGCAATGCCGGCGGAATGTTCATGGAGTTCGAGGTGCAGAGGAACATCACGTCCGACAGGTCGTAGTCGACCTCAAGGTAGTGATCGTTGAAGTTGTGATTCTGCTCAGGATCGAGCACTTCGAGCAACGCAGAAGCGGGATCGCCGCGCATGTCGCTGCCCATCTTGTCGATTTCGTCCAAAAGGAACAGCGGATTGCGCACGCCGACCTTTGTCATTTTTTGAATCAATCTTCCTGGCATCGAACCGATGTAGGTCCGGCGATGACCACGAATTTCCGCCTCGTCACGCACACCACCCAAGGCCATGCGTACGAATTTGCGGTTGGTCGCGTGGGCAATCGACTCCGCGAGGGAGGTTTTACCGACCCCGGGAGGACCGACCAGGCACAGAACCGGGCCGCGAATCTTTTTCACGCGTTTCTGTACGGCGAGATACTCAAGGATGCGCTCCTTGACCTCTTCCAGGCCGTAATGGTCGGCGTCGAGGATGTCTTCAGCCCGCGCCAGGTCCAGACGCACCTTGCTCTGGGCTTTCCACGGCACCTGGACCAGCCAGTCGATGTAGGAGCGCACCACGGTGGCTTCGGCAGACATCGGCGACATTTGCTTGAGCTTGTTCAACTCAGCCTGAGCCTTGGCCAAGGCATCCTTGGGCAAGCCAGCGGCATCGATGCGCTTTTTCAGCTCTTCGATTTCGTTGTGACCTTCGTCGCCATCGCCCAGCTCCTTCTGAATGGCCTTCATCTGCTCATTCAGGTAGTACTCGCGCTGGCTGCGCTCCATCTGCTTCTTGACGCGACCGCGAATGCGCTTCTCGACCTGCAACAAATCGATCTCGCCGTCGAGCAATGCCAACACATGCTCGACACGGGCCGACAGGTCGATGATCTCGAGGATTTCCTGCTTCTGCTCGATCTTGAGGGCCATGTGGGCCGCCATCGTATCGACCAGCCGCCCAGGCTCGTCAATGCTGTTGAGCGACGACAGGACCTCTGCAGGCACCTTCTTGCCCAGTTGCACGTATTGTTCGAACTGCGACAGCAGGCTGCGGACAAACACCTCTGATTCACGCTCGGGCGCATCGACTTCTTCGATCAGCGACACTTCGGCCCGGCAATGGCCGTCCACTTCGCTGAAACGTTCGACAGTCCCGCGCTGCTCGCCTTCGACCAGGACCTTGACGGTACCGTCGGGCAACTTGAGCAATTGCAGAACCGTTGCAATCGTACCTACGCGATACAGTGCGTCTTCGCCGGGATCATCGTCGGCTGGATTTCTCTGAGCCAGCAGAAGAATCTGCTTGTCACCCGTCATCGCAGCCTCGAGGGCTTCGATGGACTTCTCGCGCCCCACGAACAGCGGGATAACCATGTGCGGATACACCACGACATCGCGCAATGGCAGGAGAGGCAATTCGATGGTTGTCTTCATGATTTCGCCTCTACGGCGGCCCTAGGGCCGGAAACAGATGGAAGTAAGCTTGAAACCAAGATGGGGGCAGCCTTGAAAAAAAACAAGCGCTAAGACACGTCTAAAACACGCTAAAAGCAAAGGGGCCCGAAGGCCCCTTCTTTATTCCGGCAGCGGGACGCTTATGCGTCCGGTGCGGCCTTGGCAGCCGGCTCACTGTTTTCATAGATATACAGTGGCTTGGACTTGCCTTCTATAACGCTTTCGTCGATCACGACTTTACTCACCTCGGACTGCGAGGGGATTTCATACATCGTGTCGAGCAATACGCCTTCGAGAATCGAGCGCAACCCACGGGCACCGGTCTTACGCTCCAGGGCACGTTTGGCGACCGATTTCAGCGCGTCGGAACGGAATTCCAGGTCTACACCTTCCATTTCGAACAGCTTGGCATACTGCTTGGTCAGGGCGTTTTTCGGCTCGGTCAGAATCTGCATCAACGCCGCTTCATCCAACTCATCCAGCGTCGCCAGGACTGGCAGACGACCGACGAATTCCGGGATCAGACCGAACTTGACCAGATCGTCAGGCTCGACTTCACGCAGGGACTCACCGACCTTCTTGCCCTCTTCCTTACTGCGTACTTCGGCATTGAAACCGATGCCACCACGGGTGGAACGGTTTTGAATAACCTTTTCCAGGCCGGAGAACGCACCACCGCAGATGAACAGGATGTTACGGGTGTCGACCTGCAGGAATTCCTGCTGCGGATGCTTGCGACCACCTTGGGGTGGAACGGAAGCGACCGTACCTTCAATTAACTTGAGCAAGGCCTGCTGCACGCCTTCACCGGAAACATCCCGGGTGATGGACGGGTTGTCGGACTTGCGGGAAATCTTGTCGATTTCATCGATGTAGACAATACCCATCTGGGCTTTTTCCACATCGTAGTCGCACTTCTGCAACAACTTCTGAATGATGTTCTCGACGTCTTCACCTACATAACCCGCCTCGGTGAGGGTGGTTGCGTCGGCGATGGTGAACGGAACGTTCAGCAAACGAGCCAGGGTTTCGGCAAGCAGGGTCTTACCCGAGCCTGTCGGGCCGATCAGCAGGATGTTGCTCTTGCCGAGTTCGACCTCGTCATTCTTTTTGTCACGCTGGTTCAGGCGCTTGTAGTGGTTGTACACCGCTACGGCCAGTACCTTTTTCGCACGTTCCTGACCAATCACATACTGATCAAGGATGCCGCTGATTTCTTTAGGCGAAGGCAATTTATGCGCGCTGCTTTCGGCCTGGGCTTCCTGCACCTCCTCGCGGATGATGTCATTGCACAGGTCGACGCACTCGTCGCAAATGAAGACCGAGGGGCCGGCAATCAATTTGCGCACTTCATGCTGGCTTTTGCCACAGAAGGAGCAATAAAGCAGTTTGCCGTTGTCCTCGCCGTTGCGGGTGTCAGTCATTCGATCGATCCAAATCCGATAGGCTTGCAACACAAGATGAAGGCAATTGCGGGCTTTTTCAAGCCCGCAGGCGGCCGGTCATCCCAACCACCTGCATTTTGAGCGGCTTAGGCAGGCATTTGACGCTTGTTGATCACAGAGTCGATCAGGCCGTATTCGGCTGCACGCTCGGCGCTCATGAAGTTGTCACGTTCGGTGTCGCGCTCAATGGTTTCGAGGCTCTGGCCGGTGTGATGGGCCAGCAACGAGTTCAGGCGCGAACGAATGTGGAGGATTTCCTTGGCATGGATGTCGATATCCGACGCCTGGCCCTGGAAGCCACCCAATGGCTGGTGAATCATCATCCGCGAGTTAGGCAGGCAGTGACGCTTGCCCGCTGCGCCACCGGCGAGCAGGAAGGCCCCCATGCTGCAGGCCTGACCGATGCAGATGGTGGAGACGTCAGGCTTGATGAACTGCATGGTGTCGTAGATCGACATGCCCGCAGTCACCGAACCGCCAGGTGAGTTGATGTACAGATGGATATCCTTGTCCGGGTTTTCCGCTTCAAGGAACAACAGCTGCGCCGCGACCAGGTTGGCCATGTAGTCTTCAACGGGGCCGATCAGGAAGATGACGCGTTCCTTGAGCAGACGCGAGTAGATGTCATAGGCACGTTCGCCGCGGGCGGACTGCTCGATAACCATCGGGACCAGGCCGCCTGCGGCCTGGATGTCAGAGCTCTGCTGATAAAAAGAATTGCGGGACATGTCTCGCAGTCACTCCCAAATAGTTATGTCTTGAATACGCATAAGCCAGCACGAAGGCTGGCTTATGGGTGTTTATTTCTTACCGCAGAACCATCAATCGGCTTGTGGAGCTTCCACCGGCTTGACCGCTTCTTCGTAAGAGACCGCTTTATCGGTCACGCTAGCTTTCTGCAGAACAGTATCCACAACTTGTTCTTCCAGCACAACAGAACGGACTTCGTTCAGTTGCTGGTCGTTCTTGTAGTACCAGGACACGACTTGCTCAGGCTCTTGATAGGCCGAGGCCATTTCCTGGATCAGCTCACGAACGCGGGCTTCGTCAGGCTTGAGCTCGAACTGCTTGACCACTTCGGCAACGATCAGGCCCAGCACGACGCGGCGCTTGGCCTGCTCTTCGAACAGCTCGGCCGGCAGTTGGTCCGGCTTGATGTTGCCGCCGAACTGCTGAACAGCCTGCACGCGCAGACGGTTCACTTCGTTGTCCAGCAGGGCCTTTGGCACTTCGATCGGGTTGGAGGCCAGCAGACCGTCCATGACCTGGTTCTTGACCTTGGACTTGATGGCCTGGCGCAGCTCGCGCTCCATGTTCTTGCGAACTTCGGTGCGGAAACCTTCCAGACCGGTTTCCTTGATGCCGAACTGGGCGAAGAACTCTTCGTTCAGCTCAGGCAGTTTCGGCTCGGAAACGCTGTTGACGGTCACGGTGAACTCGGCGGCTTTGCCAGCCAGGTCCAGGTTCTGGTAATCCTCAGGGAAGGTCACGTTCAGAACGCGCTCTTCACCGGCCTTGGCGCCAACCAGGCCGTCTTCGAAGCCAGGAATCATGCGACCGGAGCCCAGTACCAGCTGGGTGGCCTTGGCGGAACCGCCAGCGAACACTTCACCGTCGACCTTGCCGACGAAATCGATGTTCAACTGGTCTTCGTTCTGGGCAGCGCGCTCGGTCACTTCGAAACGGGTGTTCTGCTTGCGCAGGATGTCCAGCATCTTGTCCAGGTCGGCATCCGACACGTCAGCGCTCAGGCGCTCGACAGCGATGGACTCGAAACCGGCAACCGTGAACTCCGGGAACACTTCAAACGTGGCGACGAATTCCAGGTCCTTGCCTTTTTCCAGCACTTTAGGCTCGACGGACGGTGCGCCAGCCGGGTTCAGCTTCTGCTCGACGACCGCTTCGTAGAACGAAGACTGGATCACGTCGCCCACGGCTTCCTGACGCGCATCAGCTTCGTAACGCTGACGGATCACGCTCATTGGCACTTTGCCTGGGCGGAAACCTGGGATTTTGGCCTTTTGGGCAGTCTGCTGCAGACGCTTGTTGACCTGAGTCTCGATGCGCTCAGCCGGCACGGTGATGCTCATGCGGCGCTCAAGAGCAGAAGTATTTTCAACAGAAACTTGCATGGATATTCCTCGTTGCACAGACGTTGGCCGGGCGTTTCCGACCCCAGAATCAAGGGCATGCATTCTAGTAGGTCAAACTCAAGAAGTCACCCTACTGAAAACGCGCTGGAAACAGGCGCCGGATTTAGGACGGGGCAAACGGTCATGCCCCACCCGGATTGCAAATACAGTCGATTCAGTCCAAGGCTCTGCGCCAACGCTTCTATATATAGAAGCGGCTTGTCCGGTCGCGCAGCGCCCCGCCCCACAAGGAGACCAACGGGCATACCGCGCATCATCACGAAACACATTCGCGACAAACCGACCGCTGCGCACAACCGCAAAAACAGTACCGATGCCAAACACAGAACCACTGAAAACAAAAACGGCGCAGCCCCTTTCAGGTACTGCGCCGTTTTCTGCTATTTAAATAGCCACTTGTATGGTGCGGACGGAGAGACTCGAACTCTCACACCTTGCGGCGCTGGAACCTAAATCCAGTGTGTCTACCAATTCCACCACATCCGCGTATCAAGCTTTTAAAGCAAAGGCGCCAGATTGTTAGATCTGGCGCCTTTCTAGAATATGGGGTGGACGATGGGGATCGAACCCACGACAACGGGAGTCACAATCCCGTGCTCTACCAACTGAGCTACGCCCACCATATTGCCTTGTTGCCTTACTTGTGCCAAAGCTGCCTAATTGGCGCACCCGGCAGGACTCGAACCTGCGACCATCCGCTTAGAAGGCGGATGCTCTATCCAGCTGAGCTACGGGCGCCTTTTTAATCTGTATTCTTGGACGATTACAAACTAAGTGCTTTCAGTTTTGCCGAGTTGAAACAACCAACTCCGCTCCACCTTCTTAACCAGTGCTAGGCTGTGCCCGACAAGTGCGACGAATGTTATAGACGGCCTGATAGGTCGTCAACTCTTTTTTAAAAAAAATTCATTTAATTAAAGGGGTTAGGGGAATTTGCAGACCAAGCGCCTTTGCCCTCACGCCCCGGCATGCGAGAATGCGTTCTCTTTTTTTCCCCTCTCGATGGTTAACCACGCGCAATGACTGCACAACTTATCGACGGCAAATCGATCGCCGCCAGCCTGCGCCAGCAGATCGCCCAACGAGTCACCGAGCGCCGCCAGCAAGGCCTGCGTACGCCCGGCCTTGCGGTGATCCTGGTCGGCAGCGATCCTGCCTCTCAGGTTTATGTCTCGCACAAGCGTAAAGACTGTGAAGAGGTCGGCTTCCTTTCCCAGGCCTACGACCTGCCTTCCGAAACCACCCAGCAAGCGTTGGCCGATCTGATCGATCGCCTGAACGACGATCCGAACATCGACGGTGTTCTGCTCCAGTTGCCGCTGCCTGAACACCTCGACGCCTCCAAGCTGCTGGAGCGTATCCGCCCGGACAAAGACGTCGACGGTTTCCATCCTTATAACGTCGGCCGTCTGGCCCAGCGTATCCCACTGCTTCGTCCCTGCACCCCCAAAGGCATCATGACCTTGCTGGAAAGCACTGGCGTGGACCTGTATGGCCTCGATGCCGTGGTGGTGGGGGCGTCCAACATCGTCGGCCGCCCGATGGCCATGGAGTTGCTGCTGGCCGGCTGCACCGTGACCGTGACCCATCGCTTCACCAAGGACCTGGCCGGCCATGTCGGCCGTGCCGACCTGGTGGTGGTGGCCGCTGGCAAACCCGGGCTGGTCAGGGGCGAGTGGATCAAGGAAGGCGCCATCGTCATCGACGTGGGTATCAATCGCCAGGACGACGGCAAGCTGGTGGGCGACGTGGTCTACGAGACCGCCCTGCCCCGCGCTGGCTGGATCACCCCGGTACCCGGCGGCGTAGGCCCGATGACCCGGGCCTGCCTGCTGGAAAACACGTTGTACGCGGCCGAGACGCTGCATAGCTGATCGACGCGCCAACAAAGACCCTGTGGGAGCGAGCTTGCTCGCGATAGCGGTGCATCGGCCAACATCCAAGTTGACTGACACACTGCCATTGCGAGCAAACTCGCTCCCACAGGTGTTTCCGGGGCCTGGACTTAGCCGCCAGGTATCGATCGCGCAAACTACAAAATTTTCAGATTCGATTCGCCAGAATCGCCCTTCATTAAACTTTATTTATTCACAAGCCTTGGCGATACAGGCATATAGCGCTGCTATCGCCCATACTCCTAAAATGCGACGTTTTCTTTAAAAAGTCGTTGCTCAACGGCACCTTCAACTCCATCGAGTCTACTCGCGTGAAAATCCGTCTTTCGATCATCAGCCTGTTCATCGCTTTCACAGGCCCCTTCATCACGCAAAATGCCGTTGCACAGGAAACCATCGCGGCCCCTCGGGATGCGGCCAAGCTGCAAGTCGCCTCGGGCAGCGCGATGCTGTTGGACCTGCAGACGGATAAAGTCGTTTATTCGAGCAACCCGGACGTGGTGGTGCCCATCGCTTCGGTGACCAAGTTGATGACCGGCCTGATTGTGCTGGATGCCAAACAGAACCTGGACGAATACATTTCCATCACCATCGCCAACACCCCAGAGATGAAGGGCGTGTTTTCCCGGGTCAAGCTCAACAGCGAACTGTCGCGCCGGGACGTACTGCTGATCGCCCTGATGTCTTCGGAAAACCGCGCCGCCGCCAGCCTCGCCCACCACTATCCGGGCGGCTATGCGGCATTCATTGCCGCCATGAACGCCAAGGCCAAGGCATTGGGCATGACCAGCACTCATTACGTCGAACCCACAGGCCTGTCGATCAACAACGTCTCCACCGCCCGGGACCTGACCAAGCTATTGATCGCCGCCCGCAAGTACCCCCTGCTGAGCGAACTGAGTACGACCAAGGAAAAGACCGTTACCTTCCGCAAGCCTGTGTACAGCCTGGGATTTCGCAACACCGACCACCTGGTCCACAAGGCCAACTGGGATATCCAGTTGACCAAGACCGGCTTCACCAACCAGGCCGGCCACTGCCTGGTGCTGGTGACGAAAATGGGCAATCGCCCGATGGCGCTGGTGATCCTCGACGCCTTTGGCAAGTACACGCACTTCGCTGATGCCAGCCGGATTCGTAGCTGGGTGGAAACCGGAAAAAGCGCCGCCGTGCCCGCGGTGGCCCTGCAATACAAGGCCGCCAAGAATCTCAAGAGCCGCCAGAGTGGCGTGGTGGAAGCCTCCAAATAATTCAGCGGCACAAAACTGTGGGAGCAAAGCTTGCTCGCGATAGGGATGGGCCAGTCGACAATACCGTTGACTGGTCTGCCACCATCGCGAGCAAGCTTTGCTCCCACAGGTTATTTATGGCTTCAAGTCACCCAGCGGATCATAGGGCTTGGGCTTGCGCTCATCCTTCTTGTCCAGGGGCGCCTTGGCCGGCCCTACCGGATCGACCTGGGGATCCTCAAGGTCCGGCGAATCCGGATCGAACCCCAGGTCATCACCGCTGGAATGCTCTGATGAATGTGGCCCCGTAGGTGTTTTCGACTGTGCCATGCGTGCCTCCTCCAATCACGGTCGGAAAAATCCCCAACCCTGACGATAAGAGCCTCAAGCCCGCGGGGTCGTGCCCGGCAAGTGACGAACGGGACGCTCGATCAATGCGCAGCGCCCAGGGCCTTGGTGGCCCGCGCCGCGGCTTGTTCCTGCCCTGCCCCACCCAGATCAGCCGCCGCTTTCAGCCAACGCTGCGCGTCGACATTGGCGGGAAGCTGCGTGGGTCGCTGGACCAGCACCGCCCAACCGCCGGCGCTCTGGAAGGCCGACTCGAAGGCACTGAAGCTCATCAACTGCCGCCGGTTCATGCCTGCACGCAGCAACACCGTCTGCTTCTGACGGTTGTAGCCGGCGAGAATCCCATACCGAGGCGCCGCCCAGAACGCCGAACCGTCGACATAGCGCACCAGCACCGGATAGCCCGCCGCGACCTGCTCCAACAGCGCAGGCAGCTTGGCGTCCAGGGGATACACCAGCAACCCGTACTCCCGCGCCAGGGTGGGCATATTCTGCTGCAAATCGGCTTCGCCACCGGGCAGGTGCAATGGTTTTTCCAGCAGCCCCGGGGTGATCACAGTGCCTTGCAACGTCAGCAAGGCGGCCAGGGACTGCGGAGCCCCCTGGTACATTTCGCCACGGTAGAACGGCACGCTATTGAGCTCCACCCGCTCGGGCAGGCGCTGGATCTGCGGCGATACGCTGCCCGCGCAACCCGCCAGGGCAACGAGGCAGGACACCGCCAGTACCAGTGATCGAAACGATGAAATGACCGGCGACATGACGACTCTCTTGTTCAGGCACCCGGCATCCGGGCCAGGCTTGGGTCGACGATCATAAGGTGCGCACAGCCCTGGGTATAGCCATAACCATCGTTTTACGGCGGCAATAGAACGAACCGATCCGAACCCCAGCGCCATGGATCGATTAGCTGCAACACTTGAGCGACTAGACTGTCCATTGTACTGGGTACGATATCCCGAACCGGGGATAGGAAGGAGGCACAAATGAGCCTGACCACGACAATCCTGATGCTGATATTCGGCTGGCTGAGCGTAGCCACGGCCATGCTGTGGGGGGTGCTTCGAATCGCTCGACGCCATCATCACGCGCCACCTGCGCCATCGGAAAAAGCCGCCAAACCTGCCCGGCGCCACGCCGCCGCACACTGAGCTTTCACGTTCAAACCCATAACGCTCAAATAAAAAAAGCCACCCGGGCCTGGACCCGGGTGGCTTCTGTCTGCCTGGAATCAGGCGTTGTCGGCCAGCACCTTTTCCTTGGCCCGGCGGGACAACATGTTCAACACCTCGATCGCCGCCGAGAACGCCATGGCCGCATAGATATAGCCTTTCGGTACATGGGCGCCGAAGCCTTCGGCGATCAGCGTCATGCCGATCATGATCAGGAAGCCCAGGGCCAGCATGACCACCGTCGGGTTGTCATTGATGAACTTGGCGAGCGGTTCAGCCGCCAACAGCATCACCAGCACCGATACGACGACGGCGATGATCATGATCGGCAAATGCTCGGTCATGCCCACGGCGGTGATGATGCTGTCGATGGAAAACACCAGGTCCAACATCAGGATCTGACCGATGGCCGCGGCAAAGCCCAGGGTCACGCCGGACGTGGCCGACTTGGGATCATTTGGCGCAGGATCCATGCTGTGGTGGATTTCAGTGGTCGCTTTCCACAGCAGGAACAGGCCACCGGCGATCAGGATCATGTCTTTCCAGGAGAACGCCTGGCCCAGGATTTCGATGACCGGTTCGGTCAACTGCACAATGAAGGCAATGGTGCTCAACAAGCCCAGGCGCAGGATCAGAGCCATACCGATACCGATCCGCCGCGCCTTGGCACGATGCTGTACGGGCAGCTTGTTGGTCAGAATCGAAATGAAGATCAGGTTATCGATGCCTAGCACGATTTCCATCACGACCAGAGTCGCCAGGGCAATCCACGCGGTGGGGCTGGCGGCGAGCTGTAAAAGATAATCCATGGGTCAGTCCTGACTGATGTGACGCGTTAGATGGTTTTAGTAGGGGTTTGTGTTTCGTCAGCTTCGTCCGCCGGCTCTTTCTTCGGGCTGATCAAGCCACCGGTGGCTTCGCTGATCGCCTGTTCGGCGGCTTTGTGGGTGTCGTCGATGGCCTGCTTGGCGGTTTCCGCTGCCTGTCCCATCAGTTGCTGGGCACTTTTTTCAGCCTGTTCACAACCTGCCAGTGTCGTTACGGACATCACCAACAGGGCTGCCAGCCCCAGGGATTTGTATGTCATGGAATGAATGCCTCTTGGGAGAATAAAAGGAGCACGAAAAGTGGCCCACCAATGGCGAGGCATTCTAGAGACGCGAATACTTCAGGAAAATTCGTATTTTCAGCGGTTATACTTCGGTTTTTACGAAGCAATGTGATCCCATGCTCAATTATCGACAACTGCATTACTTCTGGGTGGTGGCGAAAACCGGCAGCATCGTGCGCGCGTGCGAGCAGTTGAACCTGACGCCACAGACCATCAGCGGCCAGATTTCCCTGTTCGAGCAGACGTATAACATCAAATTGTTTCGTCGTGTCGGGCGGCAGTTGGAACTGACCGAAGCCGGCCGCCAGACGCTCCCCTACGCCGAACACATGTTCCAGTTGGGCGGTGAGCTGGAACTGATGCTGCGGGCCCAGCCCAACGAACAGCAAACCCTGTTCCGGGTCGGGGTGGCGGATGTGGTGCCCAAATCCATCGTCTATCGACTGCTGGCGCCGACCATGGAGTTGAGTGAACCGCTGCGCATCACCTGCCGCGAGGACAAGCTCGAACGACTACTGGCGGACCTGGCGATCCAGCGTCTGGACCTGGTGATCTCCGACAGCCCGATGCCGACTCACCTGGATATCAAGGGTTACAGCCAGAAACTGGGGGAATGCGGGATCAGTTTTTTCGCCACCGCCGCGCTGGCCGAACGCTACGGGCAGGATTTCCCCCATGGCCTGCATGACGCTCCGCTGCTGATTCCCGGGCCCGAAACCGTGGTGCGCAGCCGCTTGCAACGCTGGTTCGCCGAACAACAGATCCAGCCGCGCATCGTCGGCGAATTCGACGACAGCGCACTGATGCAGGCCTTCGGTCAATCCGGCAGCGGGATTTTCATCGGCCCGAGCGTGATCGCCGAAGAGGTCAAGCGCCAGTACGGCGTTGAAGTGATCGGCCAGACCGATGCGGTGAGTGAATCCTTCTACGCCATTTCCGTGGAACGCAAGGTCAGCCACCCCGGCATCGTCGCGATTGCCGAAGGTGCGCGTCGCGAGTTGTTCAGCACTTAGCCATCCATGCAAGCCGCGCGGGGCTTGACGGTCATCAGCAGCAACGCCAGCAGAATCGATACAAAGATGAACCCGGCCGCCGCGAACCCGACACTGCCCAGGCCCAGGTTATCGATGACTCGGCCACCGACCATCGCCCCCAGGCCAATCCCCAGGTTGGCCCCTGCAATGTTCAACGAGGCGGCAAACGCCGGGGCCTGCGGGGCCGCCTTCATCAGCCGCACATGGCTGACCAGGAACAACGCGGCCTGGGTCACGCCCCAGATGCCCATCGCCGCCGCCAGCGCGAGGGGCGAATGAATGCTCGGCACCAACGCCACCATGCCGCCGATCAGGAACAGGCAGAACACCATCGACGCAATCAACGGATGCCGGTCCACCGCACGACCGCCCAGGGAATTGCCCAACAGCCCGACTGCGCCAAAGCCCATCAGGCACCAGCCCACCAGGGTGCCATCGAAACCGGCGAGGCGTTCGAGGATATCCGCCAGATAGGTGTAGGCGGTGAACATGCCGCTGAACACCAGGATCGACAACAGCACGTGCCCCTGCATCAATGGGCTGCGCAGGATCTTCAATTGGGAACGGAAGCTCACCTGATGCTGGTGCAAGTTGGTTTTCGGCAAATAGATAAACAGCAACAAGGCCTTGGCGAAGGCAATGACCGCCAGGATCGCAAACGCGCTGCGCCAGCCAAACGCATCGGCAATCAACGTGCCCACTGGAATGCCGAACACCGTGGCGCAGACGATGCCGAAGCCGATCCGGGCGATGGCCCGCCCGGCCAGCTGCGGCCCGACAATGTCCACCGCCGTTTCACTGGCCAGCGCCCAGAACACCGGCAGGCCCAGGGCCGGGATCAACCGGGCAATGGCCATCACCCAGATGTTGGGGGCAAAGGTGGCCAGCAGGTTGGCCAGGCCGAACATCACCAGCACGCTGATAAACAGCTTGCGCCGCTCGAAGCGAGCGAACCAGGCCGTCAGGAATGGCCCGAACGCCGCCACCGTAAACGCGAACAACGTCACCAGCAGCCCAGCCTGGGGAATGGTGACGTGCAGGTCGCGGGCAATGGACGGTAACAGGCCAACGATGACGAATTCCGTGGTCAGCACGGTAAAACCGGCGGCCGACAACAGGAAAATGGGTAACAACATGCAGAACTCCAGCAAAACGAAGACACCAGCGTTAGCCGGAGGCCCGCTGGCGGAAAGAAAGTGAGAGCGACAAAGCCTAACAGAATGCGCGCGTCATACAAACGCTCGGCATGACCCGGATAAGGGTGACGGACTGCCACAGGTCCGTCAGATTTTTCATCGGCTGTGATAAAGTCCGCGGCCTGCAAATGCCCTACTTTCTCTCGGTCCGCTCATGTGGCCTGCCCGCTTGTTGCCCTGATTCGTCGACCGTTGAACACAATAAAATCAGAGATGCCGCTATGACAGCTTCGTCCGTTACCCCTTTGCAACGCCTCAAACGCACCAGCCTGGTGGCGCAAATCATCATTGGCCTGATCGCCGGTATTGTCCTGGCATGGCTGGCGCCCGACCTGGCGAAATCCACCGCATTCATCGGCAAGGTCTTCGTGGCCGCGCTCAAGGCCGTGGCGCCGATTCTGGTGTTCGTGCTGGTCATGGCGTCCATCGCCAACCACAAGCACGGCCAGGAAACCCATATCCGCCCCATCCTGTTTCTCTACCTGCTGGGCACCTTCGCCGCGGCGGTGGTCGCGGTGGTTGCCAGTACGCTGTTTCCGTCCAGCCTGGTGCTGTCGACCCAAGACGTCGCGGTCACAGCGCCCGGTGGCATCAGCGAGGTGCTGCAAAGCTTGCTGCTGAGCGTGGTGGATAACCCGGTCCGGGCGCTGATGGACGGTAACTTCATCGGCATCCTGGCCTGGGCCATCGGCATGGGCATCGCCATTCGTCATGCGGGCCAGACCACGCGTACCGTGCTCGAGGACCTGTCCAACGGCGTGACAGTGATCGTGCGCCTGGTCATCCGCTTCGCCCCGCTGGGGATCTTCGGGCTGGTGGCCTCGACCCTGGCCACGTCCGGCTTCGGCGCCCTGCTCGGCTACCTGCAACTGCTCACCGTGCTGATCGGTTGCATGCTGTTCGTGGCGTTGGTGGTCAACCCACTCATCGTGTTCTGGAAACTGCGTCGCAACCCTTACCCACTGGTGTTCACCTGCCTGCGGGAAAGTGGCATCACGGCATTTTTCACGCGCAGCTCGGCGGCGAATATTCCGGTGAACCTGGAACTGAGCAAACGCCTGGGCCTGCACGAAGACACCTATTCGGTGTCGATCCCGCTGGGCGCGACCATCAACATGGCCGGCGCCGCCATCACCATCACCGTACTGACCCTGGCGGCCGTGCACACCCTGGGTATTGTGGTCGACGTGCCAACCGCCGTGCTGCTGAGCGTGGTCGCCGCCATTTGCGCGTGCGGTGCATCCGGGGTGGCCGGCGGTTCGCTGTTGCTGATTCCCCTGGCGTGCAGCCTGTTTGGCATTCCCAGTGAGATCGCCATGCAAGTGGTCGCGGTGGGCTTCATCATCGGTGTCCTGCAGGACTCGGCGGAGACGGCGTTGAACTCGTCGACGGATGTGCTGTTCACGGCGGCGGCGTGCCTGGGTGAGGAAGAGAAGCTCGCGCGTACGGCGTGACAATTGCCGTGGTTGTGGGCTTGTCATCGCGAGCAGGCTCGCTCCCACAGGGGCAGCGGCGCTCACACAATAGCCGCTACGTCACCAATCCTTTGTGGGAGCGAGCTTGCTCGCGATAGCGGCGCCGAGGATGTAACAGACAGCCACAAAAAAGCCCGGGAACGGCCCACACCGTCCCGGGCTTTTTCATGCCTGCGGGGTTAGAACGCGCCCATGTAGTCGCGCTTGCCCACTTCCACGCCATTGTGGCGCAGCAATGCATAAGTGGTGGTGACGTGGAAGAAGAACTGCGGCAGGCCGTAGGTCAGCAGATAATTCTGGCCACTGAAGCGCTTCTCCTTCGGCGTCCCCGGGCGGGTAACGATTTCGATGCCTTCCTTGCCATCGATCTGCGCAGGGCTGATGCCGTCGATAAAGGCCAATACCTTGGCGATCAAGGCTTGCAGCTCGGCGAAAGTGGTCTCGCTGTCCTCATACTTCGGCACCTCCACCTCGGCCAGGCGGGCGGACACGCCCTTGGCGAAATCCACCGCGATCTGCACTTGGCGCACCAGCGGGAACATGTCCGGGTACAGGCGGGCTTGCAGGAAAGCGTTCGGGTCGATGTTCTTCGCGGTGGCGTGGGCTTCAGCCTTGTTCAGAACATCGCTCAACGCGTTGAGCATCTGCTTGAAAACCGGGACGGAAGCGGCGTACAGGGAAATAGTCATGGCAATCTCATGCAGGTGGCAGGAAAGAATGAATCAAACGGCTGCGATTATAGCCACGCCTTGTTGCACGGCTTGTCTTTTATTGCGCAAGGATTAGGCTAGGCGGCTTCCACAGCATAGGGAACGCGCGATGAGCATCGAAGAACAACAG
Organism: Pseudomonas sp. Pdm06; assembly: GCF_014851795.1. Classification (NCBI taxonomy): domain Bacteria; kingdom Pseudomonadati; phylum Pseudomonadota; class Gammaproteobacteria; order Pseudomonadales; family Pseudomonadaceae; genus Pseudomonas; species Pseudomonas sp. Pdm06. The sequence goes on along the minus strand of NZ_JACVAH010000001.1, from coordinate 488,627 downwards.
CAGGCTGAAGAACCACGGCTCAATAGCACGGAAATCCGCATCCTCGGCGCGCTGGTCGAGAAACAGGCCACCAACCCCGAGACCTACCCGCTGACCCTCAACGCCCTGGTACTGGCCTGCAACCAGAAAACCAGCCGCGAACCGGTGATGAACCTCAACCCGGGCCAGGTCGGCCAGAGCCTGCGGGCGCTGGAAGGTCGCGGTTTCACCAAGCTGGTGATGGGCAGCCGCGCCGACCGCTGGGAGCATCGGGTCGACAAAGCCCTGGAGCTGGTACCGGCCCAGGTGGTCCTGATGGGCCTGCTGTTCCTGCGTGGCCCGCAAACAGTCAATGAGCTGTTGACCCGCAGCGGACGGATGCACGACTTCGAAGACGCCGAACAAGTGGTGCACCAGCTCGAACGTCTGATCGCCCGCGGCCTGGCGTTGCTGGTGCCACGCCAGGCCGGCCAGCGCGAAGACCGCTATGTGCACGCCATGGGTGACCCGGCGGACGTCGAAGCGATTCTCGCCGCCCGCCAGCACCCGGTGGAGCGTGGCGCCGGCGGTGGTGTCTCGCTGGAACGCATCGAAGAGCTCGAAGCGCGGATCGCGGCACTGGAGGAACGCCTGGCGCGGCTGGAATAGCAGCGCCTACGCCGACCGGGCGAAGGCCACGGCTTTTTCGAATTGCTCCAGATTGGGCCGCACACCGGTGTACAGCACGAATTGCTCCAGGGCCTGGATCGCAATGACTTCCAACCCGGTGATGACCCGTTTGCCTTCGGCCCGAGCGCGTACGATCAACGGCGTTTCCGACGGGATCGCCACCACATCGAACACGGTCTCGGCCGCGGCGATGGTCTCGGGCTCAAACGCCAACTGATCGGCTTCCGGGCCGCCGGTCATGCCGATCGGCGTGACGTTGATCAGCATCTGCGGCCGCCGGGCGCCCAGTTCCGCTTGCCACTCATACCCCAGGGACTCGGCCAGGGCTCGCCCGGTGGCTTCATTGCGGGCAACGATCAGCCCGTTCTTGTAGCCCCCATCGCGCAAGGCGCTGGCCACAGCCTTGGCCATACCGCCGCTGCCGCGCAGGGCAAAGGTCGAATCCTGGGGCACGGCATGGCTTTGCAGCAATTGGGCGATGGCGATGTAGTCCGTGTTGTAGGCCTTCAGATGGCCGTTGGTATTGACGATCGTATTGATCGACTGGATCGCGGCGGCAGAAGGATCCAGCTCGTCCACCAGGGCGATGCAGGCTTCCTTGAACGGCATCGACACGCCGCAGCCGCGAATGCCCAGCGCGCGGATACCACCCACCGCCCCAGGCAGGTCCTGGCTGCTGAACGCCTTGTAGTAGAAGTTCAGCCCCAATTGTTCATACAAATGATTATGAAAGCGCAGGCCGAAGTTTCCAGGACGCCCCGAGAGCGACATGCACAGTTGGGTGTCTTTGTTGGGATTGATCTGCATGCGTGTCTCCTTGCATTCACTTTCGGACAGACGGAAGCACCGTCGCCAAAGGTCTATTCGATGATGATACCGCCAGGCCCGGCCCGATCTCAGGCCACTGGATGACGCGGCGCGGTAAAGAAAAGCGCTACAGACCTTACACAATATTTACCCAACGGCGTCGCAAATCCTGAGAAAATCGCTGTCATAGCAAGTATCCCCGCGACCCTCATCGGGTCTGTTGCAGACCACAGGCGCCGGGGCCGAAACGAGGAACAGCCATGAATCGTAGACTTCCCATCATCGCCCTGCTCATGGGGGCACTCGCGGTCACCGGCCAGGCATCCGCCCACGGTCGTGGTGGTTGGGAGGGGCCCGCCGTTTTTGGTGCCATCGTCGGTTCGGCCATCGTTGGCTCAGCCATCATCAACCGTGATCGGCCGGTGTATGTGCAACAACCGGTCTACGTCCAGCCACAGCCGGTCTACTACCAGGCCCCACCACCGGTCTACTATCAGCCGCAACCGGTGTATGTGGAACAGCCTATCTACTATCGCCCGGCACCGGTGTATTACGGGCCACCACGGGGCTACTACTACGGCCCACCCCGGGGTCATTACGGCCGCTGGTAAACAGCTCCCGGGCGGCACAAAAAAAGCCTGTGATCATCGATCACAGGCTTTTTCATGTCTGCTGATAAACCGGTATTTGTCAGACGTGCTCGCTGCTTTTCAGTCGGATCGGCCCATGCTCCGCCGGCTCGTGGACAGGTTCCACCACGGGAATCTCGTTGCCATCACAATCATGCAGCTTGCCGTCACTGAAATAGTCGCCTTCGCGCAGCGCCGCCAGGTCCTGGTAGCGCAACACCCGCTCGGTGCCGGCGGCGAAGACTGACTGCTGGTCGGAATTGCCCGTGGTGAAGTGATTGAACGCCAGGTTCAGCACGATCGCCATGATTGCCGAAGAACTGATGCCCGAATGAAAGATGGTCGCGAACCAGCTCGGGAAATGGTCGTAGAAATTCGGCGCGGCAATAGGAATCATGCCGAAGCCGATGGAGGTGGCGACGATGATCAGGTTGACGTTGTTGCGGTAATCGACTTTCGACAGCGTGCGGATGCCGCTGGCAGCCACCGTGCCGAACAGCACGATACCGGCACCGCCCAGCACCGAGGTCGGCACTGCGGCAATCACCCGGCCCATGAACGGCAACAGGCCGAGCACCACCAGGAACACCCCTCCGGTCGCCACCACGAAACGACTCTTGATTCCGGTTACGGCCACCAGCCCGACGTTCTGGGCAAAGGCACTCTGGGTGAAGGAACCGAAGATCGGCGCGATCATGCTCGACAGCATGTCAGCCCGCAAGCCGTTACCCAGGCGCCTGGAGTCGACTTTGGTGTCGATGATCTCGCCCACCGCCAGGATGTCGGCAGAGGTTTCCACCAGGGTCACCATGATCACAATGCACATCGACAGGATCGCGGCGATATGGAACGTCGGCATGCCGAAATGGAACGGTGTCGGGAAGCCGAACATCGGGCCTTGGCTGACCGATGAAAAGTCCGCCATGCCGAGGAACACCGCAATGACCGTCCCCATGACCATCGCCAACAGAATCGACAACCGGGAGATGGTTGCGCTGCCCATTTTGCTCAACAGCAGCACCAGCACCAGGGTCACGGCGGCCAGGCCAATGTTCGCCATGCTGCCAAAATCGGCGGCGTGGCTGTTGCCGCCCATCGCCCAACGCGCCGCCACCGGCATCAGGGTCAGGCCGATGGTGGTGATCACAATGCCAGTGACCAGTGGCGGAAAGAACCGGGTGATGCGTGAAAACACCGGGGTGATCAGCAGACCAATCAGCGACGCTGCGATCACCGCGCCAAGGATGGCTTGAAAGCCCCCTTCCCCCCCGCTGCCGACAATCGCCACCATGGTCGCGACGCCCGAAAACGATACGCCCTGCACCAAAGGCAACTGGCAGCCGAAAAACGGCAGGCCAAGGGTTTGCAGCAACGTGGCCAGGCCCCCCGCGAACAATGACGCGGCAATCAACAGGCCGATGTCCGCCGGCGAAAGCCCGGCCGCCTGGCCGATGATCAACGGTACGGCGACAATGCCACCGTACATGGTCAACACATGTTGCAGGCCGTAAGCCATATTCGCGCCGACGCCGAGGTTTTCGTCCTCGGGCCGTGGGAGTGAAACATGGGGCGTTTTCATGGTTCGGGGATTCCCTGTTTTTTGTTATGGGCACACTGTATTCAAAACTCTGGACAAATGTCCATAGAGTTGTATACAACTTATTGTGTACACATTCGGAACAGGCCTGCGGCCAACCGCCTTTTTATCCTTGAAGCAACCCCACAAGCGCGGGCCGCAACAGCTCCCGTGGCGGCACGCGCAGGCTGAACGCCTGTTCCAGCAGATCGATCAACTCATCGGCATCGTCGATCACGCGCCGCTCGCTCTCCTGCCCTATGCGATGCACGGCGTAGCTGTTGCCGTTCAGGGTCTTGCGCAATCCGTCACCGGTGCGGGCCACCATCAACCGGCCCATGAACGGCGACTCCGGATGGCTGCAGACGTACCAATTGCCGACGGTGTAGTCGATGTCTTCCTGGCGTTGCAGGTCGAACAGGTACATCGGCCGCCATTCGCCGGCGACGTTGGCGCGCAACAGATAGCCGTCCGCAGGGGTCTCGATGCGGTACGGCTCATGGGGCGTGACTTGGGTATCACGGCTGTCCAGCAGCAGCGGCGCGGTGGGCACCATGCCGCCAAAACCGACGTCAGTGATATAGCGCACACCGTCGATCGTCACCAGGCTCAGCCGATGGGTCCGGGCAGGCCAGGCATCCTCCGGCGCATTCATCACCACGCGCCCAGTGATGCCACGGGCATCGAAACCCAATGTCTGCAACAGCGCCAGGAATAGCTGGTTGAGTTCATAGCAATAGCCACCACGCCCATCTTCAAAAACCTTGCGCTCGACCGATTCAAGGTCGATGGGCACAGGCTGACGCAGCAATGTCGACAGGGTTTCAAAGGGGAATTCAGCGGTATGGCGCCATTGCAGCTGGCGCAATGTATCGAGCGTCGGCACCGGTGGTGCGTCGAAACCCAGGCGCCGCAGATAACGGGTCGTGTCGCTCAGTTGGGGATGACTCATGACGGTTGTCCTTTTCCGGGGGCGGCCAGCGCTCACAACAAGCGCACGGCTAATGGGCGCAGGTATAAGGCATTCCCTTCACAGAGACAACAATCGGCCCCGTCAGCGCCGTTTACGCGAAGCCAGCCGGATCCAGGTGGGCGCATGGTCGCTGGGGTGGGGCTGGTTCCGGACCCAGGCGTCCACCCCGCCCTCGCTCAGGTAGGCGCTGGCGACCGGATTGAGCAGCAGATGATCGATGCGCAGTCCGGAGTTCTTTTGCCAGTGCTGACGGAAATAGTCCCAGAAGGTGTAGAGGCGCTCGTCCGGATACAGATGGCGCAGCGAATCGGTCCAGCCCTGGTCCAGCAACCGCTGGTAACACTCGCGGCTTTCGGGCTGCAACAGCGCATCCTTGAGCCAGGAGCGCGGGTTGTAGATGTCCAGGTCGGTGGGCACCACATTGTAGTCACCGGCGAGCACCACGGGATGGTCACTGGCCTGTAGCCCCTGGGCGTACTCGATCAGCCGTTCGAACCAGGCCAACTTGTAGTCGAACTTGGGGCCCGGTTGCGGATTGCCGTTGGGCAGGTAGAGGCACCCCACCAGCACGCCGTGCACCGCCGCCTCCAGATAGCGACTGTGGCTGTCGTCATCTCCACCGGGCAGGCCTCGGCGGCTCTCCAACGGCTGCGCGTCACGGGCCAGGATCGCGACACCGTTCCAGGACGCCTGCCCGTGCCAGATTGCCCCGTACCCCACCGATTCCAACTCCGCCGCCGGGAAATCCTTGTCCACGGCCTTGAGCTCCTGCAAACAGACAATGTCGGGTTTTTCCCGCTCCAGCCATTCCAGCAGGTTGGGCAGCCGTGCACGGATGCCATTGATGTTGAAGGTCGCGATCCGCAGGTTTTTCATAGAGCCAGCACTCGAAACGTCACGTTACTGGCTGTGACCGTCAACCCGGCGCGGTGGTTGCAACGGGTCTTCGTCAGCCCATGGCCGATGTTCCAATCGCTCTCAACGATCCGAGCGCGCCAGCGTATCCAGCCCGCCTTCTGTCGATAACACCGCCACTCGGTTGCGGCCACTGTGCTTGGCCTGGTAAAGCGCCGCATCGGCGCGCTGGATGAAGACTTCGATGCTGTCCAGGCTGCTGGGCACAAAGGCATAGCAACCCAGGCTCACCGTGAGGAAGCCGGTCGGGGAGCCGGAATGGGTGATGTGCTTATCGATGACGCTGCGGCGGATCTGCTCGGCCAACGCCATGGCCCCCGAAAGGTTCGTGTCGGGCAGCAGTACCGCAAACTCTTCGCCGCCATACCGTACCGCCAGATCGGCCTTGCGATGACAGCAACTCTTGAGCACCTTGGCCACTTCCGCCAGGCAGTGATCCCCGGCCACGTGCCCATAGGCGTCGTTGTAGCGTTTGAAAAAATCGATGTCGAGCATGATCAGACTCAAGGGACTGCGCTGACGAGCGCCCCGACCGAACTCGATGTCCAGGGCCCGTTCGAACAGACGCCGGTTCGCCAGCCCGGTGAGGCTGTCATGGGTGGCAATCAGCTCCAACGCCTCCTGCGCCTTGCGCAAGTCCGCTTCGATCTTTTCGCTGTTGCGTACCTGGCGCACGAAGACCCAGCCGAACAAGCAAATGCCCAGGACCACCAGACCCACGATGAGGCTGGATTGGAAGGCCCGGTCATGCCAGCCCGCCAGGATCGATTCTTCGGACATCGCGGCGGTGACCACCAACGGATAAGCCTGTAAATGTTGATGCCCATACAACCTGACGACACCGTCGACATCTGAACGGATGATCGCATCGCCAGACATCCCGTTGGCCGCGGTATGGTTGTAGATCCCTTCCTCGGCCAACGGGCGACCGATCCGCGCCTCATCGAAGGGGCGCCGGGCCAACAGCGTCCCGTCAGACAAGGCCAGGGCCATCTCGCCTTGCTCATCCAGGCTGAAGCTTTTGAAGAACCGGTCGAAGTAGGACATTTTGATACCGGCCAGCAACACACCCTGGAAGTTGCCGTCTCGGTCATTCAAGCGCCGGGAAACCGGGATGATCCACTCACCGTTTTGCCGACTGCGGATCGCCGGGCCGATATGGGGGACCAGGGAGGCGTTCTGCTGGTGGAAAACGAAATACTCTCGATCCGCCACCCCTGCCCCCCTGTGCAGGTCCTCGAAGGAGGTAATGACCCAATGACCGCGCTTGTCGAACAGGAACAGGCCATGCAACTGCTCAAGCGATTGCACGCGACGGGCAAAGGTTTGCTGCAAGCGTGGCTGAACCGCAGGCCCAAAACCGTCGACCTGGATCCAATCCGCCAGACTGGCCAGGACCAGATCGGCCTGGATGAAGGTGTCCTGGGCCTGCTGGGCCATGGCCCGGGTAAGGGTGGCCGAGGCGATGCGGGCCGACGCCACGTCGTGGCTGCGGGACTGCTCCAACTGCAGGTAAAGCAAACCGCACAGGCACAGGCACACCGCCGCGATAAACATAACCGCAGCCTTGAGCAGCGGCAGGCGTTTCAAGGCACCGGCAGGGATATGAAAAGGATCGTAGATGGAGATTGGCAAGCGAATTCCTGAAGAGGGCAAAGCATGCGCGAATTCGCGCATAACCCCCAATATTCGTGAGCTTAGCCTACCGCTTGTGAGGCGGCAATTTGCCCGTGCAGCGGAGCCGATGGGTGGCTGGAGTGGATCCAAAACCCCGCCCCTGGGCTTGCAAAAATGCCCGATTCAGAACGAAGAAATTCCCGTGGCGAGAGCATGCACACCCGCACTTGCGACAGCGTTGAAGGACTGTTTTTTACAAGCAAACCTTCCTGGGGCTATCTAAATTGCGTAACGCCCCATAACGTATGGTCGCCTTTGACTTCCAAGTGCCCCATCGACCATGAGCCAACCGACCCGAATCGATGATGAACAGGCCCTGACCCGACCCGGCGCCGTCAGTCTGCGCGAGGCGTTCTGGTTCTGGCTCAAACTGGGCTTCATCAGTTTCGGCGGCCCAGCGGGGCAGATCTCGATCATGCACCAGGAACTGGTGGAACGGCGGCGCTGGATTTCCGAGCGGCGCTTCCTGCACGCCCTCAATTACTGCATGTTGCTGCCGGGGCCTGAGGCCCAACAATTGGCGACGTACCTGGGCTGGTTGATGCACCGAAGCTGGGGTGGAGTGATCGCCGGCGCGTTGTTCGTGCTGCCTTCGCTGTTCATTCTCATCGCCTTGTCGTGGCTGTACATCGCCTTTGGCGAAGTGCCGGTGGTGGCGGGTATTTTCTATGGCATCAAACCGGCCGTGACGGCCATCGTGGTGCATGCCGCCCACCGGATCGGCTCCCGCGCACTCAAGAACAATTGGCTGTGGGCGATCGCGGCGGCATCGTTCACCGCGATCTTCGCCCTTGATCTCCCCTTCCCATTGATCGTGCTGGGTGCGGCTGCCATCGGTTACTTCGGCGGTCGCTGGGCACCGGAAAAATTCAGCCTGGGCGGTCACGATACTCAACACAAATCCTTCGGCCCCGCCTTGATCGACGACGACACGCCAACCCCGGAGCATGCCCGGTTCAGCGCCGCCAGGTTGGTCCGCCTGGTGGTCGTCGGTGCCCTGTTGTGGATCGTGCCCATGGGCCTGCTGACCGCCGTGTTCGGCTGGGGCGGCACATTGACGCAAATGGCCTGGTTCTTCACCAAGGCCGCGCTGCTGACCTTCGGCGGTGCCTATGCGGTCTTGCCCTACGTGTACCAGGGCGCCGTCGGGCACTTCGGCTGGCTGACGCCGACACAAATGATCGACGGCCTGGCCCTGGGCGAAACCACGCCCGGGCCGCTGATCATGGTCGTGGCCTTCGTCGGTTTCGTCGGAGGTTACGTGATGCAGGTATTCGGTCCCGAACAGGCCTTCCTCGCCGGGGTCGTCGCGGCCACGCTGGTGACCTGGTTCACGTTCCTGCCCTCGTTCCTGTTCATCCTGGCCGGCGGCCCGCTGGTGGAATCGACCCACAACGCATTGAAATTCACCGCACCGCTGACGGCGATTACCGCGGCGGTGGTCGGGGTAATTCTCAACCTGGCCTGCTTCTTCGGTTACCACGTGCTCTGGCCCAACGGTTTTGCAGGTGCACTGGACTGGCCGTCAGCGATCATCGCGATTGCGGCGGCAGTTGCGCTGTTTCGCTACAAGTGCGGGGTGATCCAGGTGTTGCTGGCGTGCGGGTTGGCCGGGCTGGCGGTGCATTTGTTGCGCTAGACGAGGCGCTTGCTCAGGTAGGTCGCCGAGGCCGGGCACAAGGTCTTGAACTGGGCCGTCGCGCTGATTGACGCGGGTGCCAGTGAGCGATCCTCCGGCAGATAGCCCTGGCCGGTAAAAAACGCCGCGGCGCTGTCGGTCAACAAGTGGAGCCGCTCCACCCCCTCGCGTCTTGCAAACGCTTCGACAGCGGCCAGTACCGCCACCCCAGCCCCCCGCCCGCGCTGCCCCTCAAGGACAACCAACGAGCGCAGCAACCGCTCGCCCCCCTCCCCCTCGATGCCAGCAAACCCCACGTCGACACCCTGGTGGTTGAAGCTGAAGAACTGTCGACCGGAATATGACAGGTCGTCCACGGGTAGCCCGGCTTGGGTGAGTACATCGCGCAAGGGTCCCAGATCGTTATTGCTTAGAGCTGTCATGTGCATGGTGGGTGCTCGTCTACGTCTTGCCTTGATCATCGGGCACCCCGAATTTGGTTACAACTCACGGAGTGCATCGGAGGTCGGGCTTCAATAGGATTGCTCGAAAGTAAGCCAATGGCGTACATTAGCAATGATTTTTATTGAAACTCCAATTTTTACCCGTCGGGTCAAAGAACTGATGGATGACGATGATTTCGCTGTCCTACAGAAAATACTGGTCTGCAATCCTTCCGCTGGTGAAGTTATGGAAGCCACCGGGGGGATCCGAAAGATTCGTATCGCAGCCAAAGGCCATGGCAAACGGGGGGGAGCCAGGGTGATCTACTACCACTTCGTCCATGCTTCGCGGATCGCGTTACTGATGATATATCCGAAAAATGAACAGCAAGACTTGACTGTCGATCAACGAAAAGCGTTGAAATTGATTGTCGAGCACTGGAGATAACCATGAGCAAATTTTTCGATGAGCTGATGGAAAGCGTGCAACAGATGGATGAAATCGTCCGAGGCGAACGCCAGCCATCACGGGAATTCATCGTCGATGCACTGCAAGTGAAGGCGATACGCAAGGCTACCGGCCTGACCCAAGCCAAATTTGCAGCACTGATCGATGTCCAACTGGGCACGCTTCGCAACTGGGAGCAGGGACGGCGCGAGCCTACCGGCCCCGCTAAAGCCCTGCTGCGGGCGATTCACAATGATCCGAAACATGTGATCAGCGCCTTGGCCGTTTAAGCATTGCCGAAATGAACAGAACGCTCGGCAATGCTTCCATGTGCCGAAAGCGCTTGCTTCAAGCCCCCATGACCTGGCGCAAATGAACACCCCACCCCATCAGCTAAGCTCAACCTATCATCACGACAGGGAATCGACATGAGCAAGGCAGACGAGCTAGCGGCCAAACTGAGGAAGACCCAGCAGACCCGCGCCGATACCGACAACTGCGCCGACCTGGCGATCGAGCACTGGCCGGCCCAGGTCTACGAGCTGTATCGCCAGATCGAAACCTGGCTGGCTCCCGTGTGCGAGGCGGGCCTGGACATTCGGCGCAACCCCACCCACGTCTTTGAAAGTCACTCCAGCGGTTCGACGTACAACTACGCCATCGACCAACTGATGATCGAAGGCAATCATCGCCGCATTTCATTCGACCCGATTGCGCGCTTCTCGGCCAAGGGAGAGGGCTGCATTGAAGTCCATATGAAAGGGCAGGAACACTGCATCGTGCGCACACTCGGTGAGCATGGCGAATCGCTTTGGCATATCCAGGCCCTGCGCTCGACAGGTCAACAGCCCGCTGAACCTGCCATTCTGGACGAGGACGCCTTGCTCTCGCTGGTAGAAGAAGGCCTTGGCCTATAACGTAAACGGGCGATCCTTGATCGCCCATTTTCATTGGAGGGCACGCTAGATCTGCGGCGCTGATTCGAGTGCTGGATCGTTTCCGGGCACCGGTAGCGCCAGTTCTTGGGCCGGTCTTCCTACCAGTAAATTCAAGGCATTGTCGATTTCGTCAGCCGCGCCTTGCGCGTATCGAACATCCGCCCAGCTCCAGTACGGATCGGATATCAGCCCGCCAACGGCCTGTGCGCACAATTCATCGCGGCTGATGCCCATCTTCCCGGCCGCGGCGATCACGGCCATAAGGGCTTGCTCTAATTGGGAAATTCGCTCTGTTGTCACAATGAACCAACGTGATGGATAACAAACCCAGAGCATATCAAGCCATCAATGTGCCACCAAGCTCAAGCGCCCAACGGTCGCCCTGTCAGCCTGCTTTGGCTTTGCGTCCGCGGGGGCTGCCGTTCACAGGCACGCTGTTGCCATATTCCGTCCACCAAACCGTCAGCGCCTCCATCGTCGGCCCAAGCCCTCGGGCCTTCTGCGTGATTTCGTATTCCACCCGCGGCGGCACTTGCGCGAACACCGTGCGAGACACCAGCCCATCCCTCTCTAGTTCGCGAAGTTGCGCCGTCAACATATGCTGCGTGATGCCGGGAATGGCCTTCCGCAGCTCCCCAAAGCGGTAGATCCGCTGATTGAGCAACCACATGATTTCCAATTTCCACTTGCCCGAGAGCAGCGCGAATGCGCGGCGCATTTGCTCGTGCATGTTGATACCGGCGCCCTCATTAGTCTGGTTTTCCATACTAACCGTCACTTTTTCATCCTTCTTGCGGGCTTTCATGTTAGGCGACATTCTCGCCCCATGTCGATTCAACCCAGCCCACTCAGGAGAAACCTCATGATTGAACACTACCTCTACTGGCTCAGCACCGCGGCGTTGGCCCTGCTTTACCTGGCGTCGGCAACGCTGTACGTCACCAAGAAGGCCTGGGTGGGTCAGGCGCTGGCCGACCTCGGTTACCCCAGCTACCTGATACCGATGCTCACCGTCCTGAAAATCCTCGGGGTAGTCGCCATCCTGTCGCGCCCAAGCGTGGCGCTCAGCGACCTGGCCTATGCAGGCATGCTCTATCACCTGCTACTGTCGGCGTCCGCGCACCTGGGTGTGCGCAAGCCGCTCGGCGCTCTTCCGGCCGCGATAGGCATCGTATTGCTGATCGCCTCCTTCCTGACCCAAAACGCCGTCCGCGAAGCTCCGTCGCCCTATGCGCCTGGTGCGGCGCAGCACCCGTTCATCCTCGACTGACGGGTACTGATCTCAACCCACCGTGCTATAAGGCGTTGCTTGCGTAGTCGATGAAGATTCCCGGGCCGCTGACCGAGCAGCCAGCACCGTCAGCACAGCGGCCATAGCCAACACGGCCGCACTGGTTTCGAAGGTCGCGCGATAGCCACTCAGATCAAACAGCAGGCCACCCACTGTCGCGCCCGCTGCGATGGCGAGCTGGACGATCGCTACCATCAGGCCGCCACCGGCTTCGGCATCTTCCGGTAGCGTTCGCGAAAGCCAGGTCCACCAGCCTACGGGCGCTGCCGTAGCCACCAGGCCCCAAAGGCCGAGCAGGAGGGTCGTGATCGTTACCGAGCCGCCGCCCCCCACCAGGGCAATGGCAATCGCGGCCATCAACAGGGGGATGACGATAAGCGTCCGATAGAGGTTGTTTTTCAAGCAGGTCCCGATCAGGAAGGTGCCCAGCAGCCCCGCCACACCGATCACCAACAACATGAAGGACAGCATTGAAACGCTCACTTGCGTCACTGTTTCAAGGAACGGTCGCAGGTAGGTGAACAACATGAACTGACCCATGAAAAACGTGCTGACCGCCAGCATGCCCAGCGCGACCGGTGCCCGGGTCATCAACTTGAAGACGTTGGTACTGCCCTGCTTCGCCTTCGAAGGCATGGAGGGCAGGCGCAACAGCAGCCAGACCAGGGCGATGGCGGCGACCGGCACAATGCAGAAAAACGCGCCACGCCAACCGATGATCGCCCCCAGGAAGCTGCCCAGCGGCGCAGCGACCACGGTCGCCAAGGCATTGCCGCCATTGACGACGGCCAGTGCCCGCGGAACCTGAGCGTCCGGCACGAGCCGCATGGCCGTGGCCGCCGACAGCGACCAGAAGCCGCCAATCGCCACGCCGATCAACGCGCGACCGACCATGAATACCGGGTAATTCGGTGCGAACGCCACCACGGTGCCTGAAACAATCATCAGCAAGGTCAGCCCCAGCAGGAGCCATTTGCGGTCGACCCGGGCGGCAATCGAGGCGATGAACAGGCTGGTGACCAGGGCAAACGCGCCAGAGACGGCAATGCCTTGACCGGCCTGCCCTTCACTGACATGAAGATCGGCCGCTACCGGCGTCAGCAAGCTGACGGGCATGAACTCCGAGGCAACCAGCACGAATGCGGCGAGCGCCATGGCAAATACCGCACCCCAGGCGGGCGGGTCTTGTGGCAATGAGTTATCGGTCATTGAATGACAATCCTGTGTTGCTTGATGGAGCTGTGGGAGCGAGCTCGCTCGCGATGACGGCGGCACATCCGACACCACCGCCTTAGGCAGACCGCTATCGCGAGCAAGCTCGCTCCCACAGTTTTGAATGGGGTGTTCACATATTTCGTGCCCGCCACACCTCCCCTGTGGGAGCGAGCTTGCTCGCGATTCTTTGGTGGATTGAGTGAGGGACTATTTTCAGCGCTCGATCCGGCCGGTCGGTAACGCATTACGCTGAGATGCTTGCCTGATCCTATGAGTTCTTCCATCGCGCATAGGCAGCGCTTCGTTTAGCGCGTTAATGTTCTGCCTATAGCGCTTGAGCCGAGATGACACCCGGAGCCGACATGGTCGTCCAACGCAGATCCGTACAAGAGACATTGACCGCCATCATTGGCGCCTGGACACCACACCCGGGCGACTTCGAAACGCCCATTCCCGGCCTGGTCTTCTTCCGGCGTGAAGCCCCGGCGCCGCCGGTGATTTGCATGATCGAACCGAGCATCGTGCTGGTGGCCCAAGGCAAGAAGCAGGTGTGGATCGGTGGCGAAGCCTATGGCTACGACACCGGCCGGTTCCTCATGACCTCCCTGGACATCCCGGCCAATTCCGAAGTGCTGCAGGCAAGCCCGGAGCAACCCTGCCTGGGCCTGGTCCTGAGGCTCGACTTGCGCATGGTGGCCGACCTGATCGCCCAAGGCAGCCTGTCGCCGCCGCATGATCGAGCGGTCGGGATCGGCGCAGGAACCGGCACCGCGACGCCAGACCTTTTGGCGCCGTGCGCACGCCTGCTGGCGTTGCTCGATGAACCGGAAGCGATTCCCATACTGGCACCGTTGATCCAGCGCGAGATCCACTATCGGCTGCTGCTCAGCGACCAGGCCGCCCGGCTGCGGCAGATCGCCTCGGTCGATAGCCAGGGCTACCGGATCGCCAAGGCCATCGACTGGCTGAAATTGAACTACACCGAGCCCGTGCGCGTGGACGACCTCGCGGCGCGGGTGCAAATGAGCGCGCCGACGTTTCACCACCACTTCCGCCAGCTCACGGCGATGAGCCCGCTGCAATACCAGAAGTGGCTGCGGTTGAACGAAGCCAAACGCTTGATGCTCAACGAACACGTGGACGTCGCGAGTGCGGCCTTCAAGGTGGGTTACGAAAGCCCTTCACAATTCAGCCGCGAATACGCCCGTTTGTTTGGTGTGCCGCCCAAGCGGGACATTGCGGCGTTGCGTGGGCCGGCCAAGGCTGGCTGATTCATCATCGAGCATGGCCCTGTGGGAGCAAAGCTTGCTCGCGACGCCGTTACCTTGGCTTTCAGAAGACCGCATCAGCTTCATCGCGGGCAAGCCTTACTCCCACAGAGCCATGCCTTTGCGCCAACGCAACACACCTCAACGCCAGGATCATCGTCGGATCAACCAGCGCCACCCTGTGCCCATTGATATCGAACGCCTTGCAATGCGCCAGTACCAGCGGCAACTCCGTACATCCCAGGATCAACACCCCAGCCCCCAACTCGCACAGGTGCTCAGCCGCCAGCAACAATTGCTCCCTGCAGAGCCCTTGCGTGAAGCCAGCCTTGATACCCCGTGGTCCGTAGATGGCGTCCATGACCATCGCCTGGTAATCGACACCTGGCGTAAGAAGCTGGAGCCCGGCATGACGCGCCGCCTGGTGATAAACCTGGCTCTGCACCGTACCGGACGTCGCCAGCAGGCCAATCGCCTTGCCCGAACCATAAGTGCCCGCGATCCACGCCACCGTCTCGCTCAGCATGTTCACGATGGGCACCCTCAGGTGCGCCTGGATCCGGTCGACGAAGGCATGGGCGGTGTTGCAGGGAATTGCGATGGCGTTGGCGCCGGCACTTTCGAGACGTTTGCACGTGGCGTACATCGCCATCGTCGGATCGGTCTCATCCCGCAACAGGTTCGCCGTCCGGTCCGGTATCTGCGGGTTTTGCTCGACCACCATCTTGATGTGGTCCTGGTCCTTTCCCGCTGGCGTATTGGCCACCACCTTGGCCATGAAATCCACCGTGGCGGCAGGCCCGACGCCCCCCACGATGCCCAGCTTGAAGGGTGGGCGCCTGGGCTGCTGGTCCAGCGTCGCGAAGTCGGCGTAGATCTCATTGATGTCCAGCACAGTGACCCCGCGACGCTGCAAGTCGGCACAGACCAGGGAAAGCTCGGTCATGCCGGGCAGGATCACCGTCGCCCCCTGGGCCTGCAATGAGAGACACGCCCGATAGACCGCCTCAAGCGGCACGCCTTCGAGATGACCGTCCTTGATGCCATTGAGGCCGTACATCGCCTCCATCAAACCTGCTTGAGCGTCTGCCTCGGGGTAAACGATCTGAAAGTCTTTGCCAAAATGTCGCTCGAACAATCCGCAATGGCGCACAAAGTCGGAGGCGATCACCCCCAACGTCGCCTGGGACGGCACCGTGTGGCTGACGTGCTGGGTCAAGGCGGCCATCATGTCCAGCACAGGAATGCCCAGCGCCTCCTCGATTTCAGCGCGAAACGTATGGCTGGCGAAGCATGGAAGCATCACCGCATCGAAGCCACTGTCCTCGAACGACTTGCACACCTGGAACACATAGAACTTGCGCGACGTCATGTTCGCGCCCTGGTCCAGCGGCAGCAGCACATCCTTGAAGGGGTGCTGCTCGAACAGGAAATGGTAGCGCCCCTGATCCTCGAGCACCGCCCGGGACTTGACCAACTTGTAGAACAGGTCGCCCCCGGCCAGTGACCCAAGCCCACCGACGATCCCCAACTTGCGCACCACAGAAGCCTTGTGGCTCGACTTCGCTTTAGCCTTCATGAGTCTCTCCTCAAGCCACCGGCACCGGCTCGGATCGCGACCGAGCCGGAGCATGTTCACCCTCTTCCTCGTCGGCTTCTTCGTGGGATTCGGACTTGGCGACAACCGCCGTCGCAATGCTGTTACCCACCACATTGGTGGCCGTACGGGCCATGTCGAGGAACTGGTCGATACCGATGATCAACAACAGCCCCGCCTCGGGAAGATTGAACATCGGCAACGTGGCCGCGACCACGACCACCGAAGCCCGGGCGACACCGGCCATGCCCTTGCTGGTGATCATCAGCGTCAGAAGAATCAGCAACTGCTGGGTGAAACTCAGATCAATGTTGTAGGCCTGGGCGATGAACAGGATGGCGAACGCCTGGTACATCATCGAACCGTCAAGGTTGAACGAATAGCCCAGGGGCAACACGAAGCTGGACACACGTTTTGGCGCGCCAAACTTCTCCAGCGCCTCGATGGTTTTCGGGTAGGCGGACTCACTGCTGGCGGTGGAAAAGGCCAGGAGAATCGGTTCACGAATGAGCTTGCCGAGGTGGAAAACAGAGCGACCGAGGAACAGGTAGCCGGCACCGAACAGCAACGCCCAGAGGATCAGGATCCCCAAGTAGAACTCGGCGATCAGCTTGCCGTAATCCACCAGCAAGCCAAGCCCCTGGGTGGTAATTGCCGAGGCGATGGCGGCAAACACCCCAATCGGCGCGAAGGCCATCACGTAGTCGGTGATCTTGAACATCACCTTCGCCAACTCTTCGATGGAATCGCTGATCCGGGTGTAGCCCGCCCGCTTCACCCCCGCCAACGCAAAGCCGAAAAACAGCGAAAACACCACGATCTGCAGGATCTCGTTGTTGGCCATCGCTTCGGCAATGCTGCGGGGGAACACGTGGCCGATGAACGCCTTGAGACTGAAGTCGCCGGTATTGACCGGCACGGCCGCCGTTGCGTGCTGGGCCATGTCCATGTTCAGCCCGGCACCGGGTTGAAACAGGTTGACCAGCCCCATTCCGATCAGCAGCGAGACGACCGAGGCGCTGACAAACCAGGCCATCGCCCGGGCCCCGATCCTGCCGACAGAGCGAGAATTGCCCATGCTGGCGATACCGCCCACCAACGTCGCGAACACCAGGGGCGCGATGATCATCTTGATCATGCGCAGGAAAATATCAGTGACCATCGAGAAGTAACTGGCGATCTCTTTGGCACTTTGCTCGCTCCCTGCGAAATGGTGACACGCCCAACCGACCAGCACGCCCAGGGCAATGCCCAGTGCAATTCGACGTGGGAGCTTATTTTTCTTCACGGTGCTGTCCTCAAGTAGTTCTTGGAGTTTTTTACTTGGCAGGATCGATTCTAAGGAGCGGATCCGGGAGGATGATGAGTAATCCGGCTAACCCCATGCGCTTTTGGAATAGTTAGCGAAAGGTCGCGCTATGCTGGAGGATTGCCCAGTAAAATCGCGCTCTCACAGGGGGGAGTTTCTCGATATGCAACTCAAATGGCTGGATGATCTTCTGGCGATTGGCGAATGGAAAAATTTCTCCCGCGCGGCCGAGGTTCGATGCGTGACGCAATCGGCCTTGTCCAGGCGTATTCGTTCACTTGAGGAATGGGTGGGCGTCAAGCTGGTGGACCGGGGCACCTACCCTGTCCAACTCACCCCCGCGGGAGTCACCTTCTGCGATGAAAGCCGAGAGGCCCTCGCCGGATTACTGAGGTTGCGCTCAACGCTGCGGGACGTGGAACGAATGCCGGGACGCTCCATCCAGATCACCGCCGGCCACAGCCTGTCGATGACCTTCCTGCCCAAGTGGCTCTCGCAGTTCCAGCAACACAACGAGCAGTTCAACGCCCGGGTGGTGGCCGCCAACATTCATGACGCCGTCATTGCATTGGAGGAAGGCAGTTGCGACTTGATGATGGTCTACCATCACCCACTTGCCCCCATCCTGCTGGACGCCGAGCGTTTTGGCAGCCTGGTGCTCGGCCACGACGCGTTCATCCCCCTATGCGCGCCCAACCGCAAGGGCGAACCGCTGTTCCGCCTGCCCGGCCGCGCCGGCAAACCGGTGCCCTACCTGGCCTATACGGCAACGACATTCCTCGGACGCGTCGCCGACATCGTCATCAACAACGGCCCTGAACCCATCGCGCTGGAGCGCTGTTATGAAGCGGACATGGCGATGCTGCTGATGCGCATGGCCATCGAGGGCTACGGCGTGGCCTGGTTGCCGCAGAGTGCGGTGGCCGACGAGCTGGAGCGTGGGCTGTTGGTGCGGGCCGGCGGTGAGCAATGGAGCACGCGATTGGAGATTCGCTCGTATTGTGCGATTGCCAATCGCAATCCGACGATGCGCAAGTTGTGGAAGACATTGGAGGGTGCTTCGTTGCATCGGCTGGGCAGCACACCGAGTGCGAACTGATCAACGCCACCCAAGCGTTGTTCGCAAAGGGTAGGTACACGCCGATTAACTGTGGGAGCGAGCTTGCTCGCGATGACGGCAGCACATCCAGCATCCTGCAAACTGACACACCGCTTTCGCGAGCAAGCTCGCTCCCACACAGGGATTTGTGGTGAACGCACTATCTGTGAACAACCCGAAAAAAACTGTGGGAGCGAGCCTGCTCGCGATGACGGCATCACATCCAGCATCACCATCAACTGACCCACCGCTATCGCGAGCAAGCTCGCTCCCACAGAGGATTGAGGGTGTACGCAACATTTGTGTACCCACCAAACCCTGTGGGAGCGGGCTTGCTCGCGATGACGGCAGCACATCCAGCATCCTGCAAACTGACACACCGCTTTCGCGAGCAAGCCCGCTCCCACACAGGGATTTGCGGTGAACGCAATATCTATGAACAACTCGGAAAAAACTGTGGGAGCGAGCTTGCTCGCGATGACGGCATCACATCCAGCATCGCCATCAACTGCCCCACTGCTATCGCGAGCAAGCTCGCTCCCACAGGTTCCAGGCTGCACAGGATGATGAGCAAGGCAATGCAGACGACCTTGTGAGGTCGCCCACTTCCCTTACGACGCCAGAACCTGCGCCTGCAACCGCCGCCCAATCACATCCAGCAAATCACACCCGTCGCGCAGGGGGATCGCCAACACTTGGGCAAAATCATGGAGTACCACCGCGTCCGTGCTGATGTCGGAACGCATGGCGAGGTTTTCCAGTAACTGGGTGACAGCGGCGATGCGGTAAGCGGCGGTGTCGTGCAACACGTCCAACGGCGCTTCCGTGTCGATCAGCAGCGCGTGGAAATTGTTTTCGATACCGGTGATGGGCATGTAACGGGACATAAGGGGTTACTCCTGCGGGGATGGGCGGTCAGTGGCGAATTGGGATGCCACTGGCGAAGGGAGCAAATCCGGGAGCGAGATTCGGATACTTGGCAGGAGATGTTCGTGGGTGACGCTAGACGAAAGCCACCTTGGATGGGCTGTGGCTTTCGGAGGGTTGGGGGTGAGTTTTTTCATTGGCTGATTCCTTAGTGAGAAAAAATCTGCCGGCATCACTTCCACATGATGGGTGGCAGCTGTACGCGGGTGTGGAAGTCCGAGCACTAAGGATCTCGGCGCGTCCGAAGACGCCCCGCGTACAGCCGCCGTAATTTAACAGCAGACATAAGAAAAGCGCCTGCTTTAAATTTTGCGGCGCTACGCGCCTTAGTGAGTAAGGGCTTCCACACCCTGCCGCTGAATTTGCAGCGACGGAAAGAACTTAGCGCACGGGGTGATTAGGTGGATAGTCAGCGGGGAGCGACGCAGCTTGAGGGAAATTTCCGATGAGGGTGTCCGGAGCTGGACTCAGCAGTTCAGGCGGTGGGATGCAAAGAATGATTTCGATACGAATGAGCGCTCAGCGCCATAAGCAAGGGCTGAGGTTTCATCGTATGGTTGAGCACACCCGTCCTGGCTGCAAGTCAAACGAAAGGGCTGACACAGGGTCTTTTTTATACATATAGAATATGCATAATGACAACATTCAGAACTCAGTATGATCCAGCAAAAAACGTCGCTAACAAGAAGAAACACAAGGTGAGCCTGGCCGATGCCGAAGCTGTGTTTTATGACGAAATGGCTCTTGAGCGTGAGGATAATGATCATGATGAAAGCGGTGGATTATCATGGGGCAAGACGCCTGCGGTCGTGTACTCGTCGTTGCATACACCTACCGTGAGCCAGATTTCGTTCGTCTTTTCAGCGCACGACTAGCCTCCAAAAAAGAACTACGTCAGTACCTGGGAGGTTGAACCCATGAAAGAAGAATACGATTTCAGCACAGCCAAGCGTGGGGCGGTTGCAAGCAGCAAAGGCAAAACCCGCATAACCATCATGCTTGATGAGGACGTGATCGAGGCCGCTCGCGAACGCGCCGAAAGTGCTGGTACTGGATATCAGACACTCATCAACAATCTACTGCGTCAGGCTTTGATATCTGAAACTGCCCACAATCTGTCACCGGCAGCCCAAAAGCGAACCCGAACAGTTAAACCCTATGCAAACGGTATTACCCGGTCCGACGTGAAGGATCTGGAAAAGCGCCTAGCCGCCATGACTGAGGAGCTGCACAAGATGGTGGACGCATCCAGGCCCGGTAAAGCCAAAGCATCGGTATGAACCGAGAAGATCGATTTACTCAGGAGCAAGGCACTGTCTTAACCCGGTGCCTTCACCCACACCCACAATAATCCGCTTGCCCATTTTCTCCCCCACCTCCAACGCCTGCCCATCCCGCTGCTTCCCACGCCGCGCCAAACCCACCAGGCGCGGAATCAACTCTCCTTCCGGCAAGTGCTGCCAGAATCGCCCCGGCATGTGCTGACGCAACGCCTGGGGATTGAGCCGCGCCGGATTGAAGATATGCCTGTAATAGGTCCGCCACAGCTCGGCGCCGGGATCTTCAGCGTGACGTGCCCAATGCTGCCACTGCTCGGGGCAACGTCGCTGGTAATCCAACGACCGCCCATCGAAACGGATACCGTCGCGAGGCGTTGCGATCAGCCAGCGTTGTTGCCCCAATCGCTCGGCAAAATGGCCGCTGGCACTTTCGAGGATGTCATGGGCCGGTTGATGAAAGGCGACCAGATCCAGTTGCAGTTGCTCGGCCAATGCTTGCGGCAAGGGAACGAAGCGCACGAAGGCATGCAGGTGATGAGCCTCGCGCTGGACCTGCTTGATCCGCCGCTGCAGCTCACTGCCCAGGCGGTCGCCCGCGAGCATGGCCGTGCGGTCGCCGTGGGCAACCCGCCAAAGCACCTCATACAGCAGATTCCAACGTTGTTCGCCCTGGTAGCGACCAGCCTGTTCGAGTTGGGTCAGCAAGGCTGCGGGAACCCGCGTACGGAACGGGCCCGGCCCTTGGGGCAGCGGCGCCGGCACGGCCAACAAGTCGGCCATCGGGCCCTGGGTCCACGTGACATCGCTCGGGTCGATGCCGTGGCCGAGCAGCGTTCGAGCCTGGTCCCGCCACGTAGAGAAATCATCCTCGCAATCCAGGGCAATCATGACCAAAGCCCCATCTGCACCGGCCGCTGGGGTTCACGCAACCGCGCCCGCAGCAAACCACTACGCACCTGGGCGTCGGCAGGCCGGTAATCGCTGGTGACAATGAACGGTCGCGCCTTCTCCAGCACGCACCGCAACTGCACCAAGTCGTCATAACGCACCCGCCGCTCCCGGCGCAACGCAACCAGGCGTTGCACACTACGCAGGCCAATCCCCGGAATACGCGCCAGCAAGGCGGGTTCGGCGCGGTTGACATCCAGCGGGAACACCTCGCGATTAGCCAGCGCCCATGCCAGCTTGGGGTCGATGTCCAAGTCCAGGTTGTGGGTTTCGCTCAAAAGCTCGCCTGCCTTGTAGCCATAACCGCGCATGAGAAAATCGGCCTGATACAGCCGGTGCTCGCGCAGCAACGGCGGCGCTGCCAGGGGCACACTGGCGGGGCTGTCGGGAATCGGGCTGAACGCTGAATAGTAAACCCGTCGCAAACCGTACCCCTGGTAGAGCGACTCGGCGTTGCTCAGGATGGCGTGATCATCGGTGGCATCGGCCCCCACAATCACCTGCGTGCTCTGCCCGGCCGGAGCGAAGCGAGGCGCCCGCGGCTCACCGGCCACCGCCTGTTGCCCCTGGTGGATGGTGCCCATGGCTTGGCGGATGGTCGTCAACTGCTTTTCCGGTGCGAGACGCTTGAGGCTGATATCGGAGGACAACTCGATATTCACGCTCAAGCGATCAGCCAACCGCCCCGCTTCCTCGATCAACAGCGGATCGGCATCGGGAATGGTCTTGAGGTGGATATAGCCACGAAACTGGTGCTCTTCCCGCAGCAACCGCGCCACTCGTATCAACTGCTCCATGGTGTAATCGGCCGAGCGAATGATGCCGGAACTCAGAAACAGCCCACTGATGCAGTTGCGGCGATAAAAATCCAGGGTCAATCGAACCACCTCCTCCGGCGTAAAACGCGCCCTCGGCACATTGCTGGAACGACGGTTGACGCAATACTGGCAGTCGTACAGGCAAAAATTGGTCAGCAACACCTTCAGCAACGAAACGCAGCGCCCATCCGGCGTATAGCTATGGCAAATGCCCATGCCATCGGTGGCCCCCAGCCCCTCACGACCACGGGAGCTACGCTTGGGGGCACCGCTGCTGGCGCAGGAAGCATCGTACTTGGCAGCATCGGCAAGGATGCCGAGCTTGGCGATAAGCTGCATGAAGTGAACTCGGACACTGGATATAAACACAGTATTTTGAGATGCACCGCAATGCAAGCGCCATTGGTCAATTCAACACCTGCCATGAGTCGCCCTGGCCGTGACGTAGGCCATGCCGGTGGGATGGGCTATAATCGGCCAACCAACGCGATTGAGGTCCAGCCCCATGGGCAATGTCAGCCTTGAAACCAAAAAGGCCTATGCCGCCAGGACGCGCAGATCCAACTACGCGGCTAGCCTGCGCCTGGAAGGCTTCAAAACGACCTTCGCGGACGGCGAACGCAAAATGCCAACGCGCGAAGAGGTCTTGAAGGCCTTCACCCAGACCAGAACCTGATGCCTGACAAATATGGAGTCGGCGAAGACGCTTATTGCTACCCCGGCTCCACGGTCCTTCGCAACAAGCTCGATATTCGAGATGAACCAACCCTAAGCGAAGCCGAACAACAACTCTCGGCCATCGCAGCGGACAACGTCGAATTCAGCCCTCCTCCCTACAGCCTGGCCTACCTTCAAAACATTCATCGAGTTCTCTTCTCGGACCTGTTCGAATGGGCCGGAGAACTGCGCACCGTTGGCATGTCCAAACAAGCCACCCGCTTTTGCCAACCCCAGTACATGGCGGCGGAAGCCAACAAGATTTTCATGAACATGGCGGCGGCCGACTGGTTCGAAGGGCTGGACAGAGCAGACCTGATTGTCGCCGTTGCAGAAACCTATTCCGACATCAACGTCGTACACCCCTTCCGCGAAGGCAACGGTCGTGCGCAACGCATCCTGTTTGAACACCTCATCATGAATGCCGGGTTTGAAATCAGTTGGTGGGGGATTGAGAAGGACGAGTGGATCTACGCCAATATCGCGGCTTATAACTGCGTCATGGAGCCTATGGAGCAGGTTTTTGAGAAATGTATCGGGCAGACGATTCAAGCTTGACCGTACAACGTTATTCCCTCGCTCACCGCCTTACGGTTTATTTCGCCAAGTGATACAGTCGCCGCCAATCAACATCTGCTGAAGCACTGAAAATGTACAGGACGAGATCTTTCCCACCCAACAAAAAAGGTCGCGACTTTGTGGTGGGCGACATCCACGGGCATTTCAAACTTCTAACAGCAGCCTTGAACAAACTAGACTTCAACACTGAGCTGGATCGCATCTTTTCCGTGGGAGACCTTATCGACCGCGGCCCCGATTCCATAGACATATTGAACTGGCTTGAAAAGCCGTGGTTCCATGCCGTGCGCGGCAATCATGAGCAGATGCTTATTGACTGCATTTCCGGCCATGGTGACATACCCCGACATATCCGAAACGGTGGGGCCTGGCTCTACGAGTTACAACTAACCGTCCAGCATGAGCTTTTAAAAGCTTTGCAAGCACTTCCATTGATTATTGAAATCAAATCAGCAAACGATCAAACAATTGGAATAGTCCATGCCGAAGCCCCTATTATCAGGAGTAACGATGGCTGGCAAGAAGCCAAAGATGCTATAACCGGAAACTTCGGAGAGCAACATCAGCGTCAAGCCTTGAAAACAGCGCTATATGCAAGAGAAAAAATCGAGCAACAAAACCACACTTCCGTCAAAGGAATAGACCGACTCTATGTTGGGCACTCCACAGTACCCAGCATTATGCGCTTGGGTAATGTCGTATATATCGACACTGGTTGCGCATTTTCCGATGGGGCATTAAGTCTCGTAGAGATAAGAACCGAAACAATCACCTCCATCGACATGAGCCAAGTTAGAAAAGGAACATTTTTTTGATTCCGTAGCCCACGCCTTCCGACCATCAAAGCCTTATTATTTTCTGCAAAAAAACAAACAGATTGCATTTTCTTCGTTGCCCCCGAGATAGAAGAAAAAACCGAAAGTAGAGTGATAACTAAAGCCCCACACACCAATGAAGCCACATTCAGATTTTGAGAGGATGCAGGCCATCAATTCTTAAGACCCAGCAATATTCAATCATTGAAACTACAGAGAACACTCATATCTTTGTCAAAAATTTTAAGTGCCTTTATACCAGAATGATTAAAAAGGCACCCTCCTGCCGATGCAAGCGCAAGTATGATCGAGGATTATTTACACTCCAACATATCAAATCCTTTCTCGGAAAAACTATCAATCAGATCTTGCATATATTCAGGCTCTGGCTGGATATCCACGATCCGAGACAACTCCCTCCCAACTTTGGTAAGCGCGACACCTGATATACCGAGAGAAGCCTCAGCATCAGGCAATGTGTTTTTTCTTCTTAGCTTCCACACTCTGCCTTGAAATGTAAAAGGAAGAGTGACGTGTTTTTTTTCGTCCTCGACACAAGGTCCGTATGTAGCTTTGGTACTCATATTAGAAGCCACGAGACCATACTCTTCCATTAGCAAGAGGCTATAATAATTTAGTCCATATTTCTTTAACCCGTTTGAACCGGCAGACTCCCCAATTTTTATTATTCTGGTATCAACACTTACCCCATCATGACCTAATGTAGCGGCAAGGGAGCAAAACTTAACAAACATCTCAGCTATATCAGAATCTAGCTGCCCTATTGTTCGAATAGTTTTAATCGAAAAAGTATTAGGCCTTTTTATTTCTCCTGCGAGAATTCGACCAAATAATGTTTGCATTTCTTCCGAGCTTTTATCCCTAGCCTCTCGCTCAAACGTGTTAAGCCAGTCATCACTGAACTCTCGCTCATCGCCAGCTAAATTTTCAGTATCACTTTCGCTTCGTAAATCTTCTAAGGCAATCGCAGCGATTTTATCAACGTTAACCTGCTCACGAACAATTTTTTTTGCAAATTTATCTGAAGCCAAATGAGCGTATGACAAATTTACTCCCATGTTGTCACTTATCTGAGAGGAACTTTTATCAATGAGTTTTAATCTGGCCTGTGTTTCGGCACGCTTTTCCATAGCGATGCCTTCCAATATTGCAATTGGAACCTGAATAGCAGCGGTGCATAACTGACCAAAAGCTTTCAATGCGTTTTTTCTTACAGGAGCAGGCAACCCAGATACAGTATCTACAATCCAATCACCCGCCGTTTCGGTCAAGCCTGTTATACCCCCGCCCAACGACTCTTCATTTGATGCATTTGGCCCGGAATTGTCCATTATAATCCCTGTTAGAATCGCTAAAAGTGGCGTAACGCTACTATATAACTGACGAGCTGTCTATATAGGAAAAACAGCCCCACAAATTCAACCTAAATTAACACTTTCCCAACCATTGACATTGCCGAAACCCTAGCATCACAGAGCGACGGGAAAAACATTCACACCATACGTCCGCCCAGCCGTTGCCGCCCCACCCCGCATCTTTGAGAAGGCTCTCAGTAGCTACAGTGCCCCTTCACCCCATCTAAGCTCAAGTCACAGGCCCGTACCGAACCGCCCCCCTTTTGATCCAGACGACGGAGGCTGGGCAGATGGTCCTCAGATTAAGTTAGAGGCCCAGCGACGGCCCGCAACCCCAACATAGCAATCAGCGCCCTAAGATTCTCGACCAAAACCGGGGAGTCTCTGACACTACCGGGAGATTCAAATCTCTCACCGATCAAGCCCGTCAGCCTTACCCGATCCCATTCCTGATAAACTCCCAGCCTTTGCCCTACCCATTCAGATTCCTCAATGTCCTTAACCACTGCCGCCCCCCAATCACTCTCCCGCCGCTTCTCCGTCGCCCCCATGATGGATTGGACCGACGCCCACTGTCGCTTCTTCCTACGCATCCTCTCCAAACACGCCCTGCTCTACACCGAAATGGTCACCACCGGCGCGCTGCTCAACGGTGACCACGAACGCTTCCTGCGCCATCACCCATCCGAACACCCCCTGGCCCTGCAACTGGGTGGCAGCGTCCCTGCCGACCTGGCCGCCTGCGCCCGTATGGCCCAGGAGCACGGCTACGACGAGGTGAACCTCAACGTCGGCTGCCCCAGCGACCGGGTGCAGAACAACATGATCGGCGCGTGCCTGATGGGGCATCCGGGGTTGGTGGCCGATTGTGTGAAGGCCATGCGTGATGCGGTGTCGATTCCGGTGACGGTCAAGCATCGCATCGGGATCAATGGGCGGGACAGTTACGAGCAGTTGTGTGAGTTCGTCGGGACGGTGCGCGAGGCCGGTTGCACGAGTTTTACCGTGCATGCGCGGATTGCGATTCTGGAGGGGCTGTCGCCGAAGGAGAACCGCGACATCCCGCCGCTGCGTTATGACGTGGCCGCGCGGTTGAAGGCGGATTTTCCGGAGTTGGAGATTGTGCTCAACGGTGGGATCAAGACGCTGGAGGCCTGCCACGAGCATCTGCAGACGTTCGACGGTGTGATGCTCGGGCGCGAGGCTTATCACAACCCGTATCTGCTGGCCGAAGTGGATCAGCAGTTGTTTGGCAGCACCGCGCCGATCATCACCCGGGCCGAGGCACTGGTGCAGTTGCGGCCTTATATTGCCGATCACCTGGCCGCTGGCGGGGCGATGCATCACATCACTCGTCATGTGTTGGGGCTGGGCACCGGGTTTCCGGGGGCGCGGCGGTTTCGGCAGTTGTTGTCGGTGGACATCCACAAAACCAAGGATCCGTTGGCGTTGCTGGATCAGGCGGGGCAACTGCTGGAAGGGCGTTAACCGTCACTTGCTTTGAACCTGCACGCTGTTTTGGCATCGTATCTACCGATACCGCCCCGGCCTTTCAAACAGCCGTTTTCAGGTTGTTGCCGCTGGGGCCGTCGATACCTCTTCACGCCCTTGAGTGGCTGCCGGCCCTCGGGTAATGTCAACGGACCCATAGGACAGAGCACGCTCATGACTTCCAAGCTGGAACAACTCAAACAATTCACCACCGTCGTGGCCGATACCGGCGACTTCGAGGCCATCGCCCGCGTCAAACCCGTGGACGCCACCACCAACCCTTCCCTGCTGCTCAAGGCGTCGGCCATTCAGGGCTATGCCGAGCAACTGAACGCCTGCGTGGCGGACTGCAAGGGCGATGTGGGCCTGGCCAGCGACCGTTTTGCCGTAGCGGTCGGGCAAGAAATCCTGAAAGTGATCCCGGGGCGTATTTCCACTGAAGTAGACGCGCGCCTGTCGTTCGATACCGAGGCCATGTTGAAGCGTGCGCATCGTCTGATCGACCTGTACGAAAAGGCCGGTATTGGCCGGGATCGGGTGTTGATCAAGATTGCCTCCACCTGGGAAGGCATTCGTGCAGCCGAACAGCTGGAGCGTGAAGGCATCCAGTGCAACCTGACGCTGCTGTTCTCCTTCGCCCAGGCCGCGGCCTGTGCCGATGCCGGGGTGTTCCTGATTTCGCCGTTCGTGGGCCGTATCTACGACTGGTACAAGAAAGCCAATGGCAACGACTACACCGGCGCGGATGATCCGGGCGTGCAGTCGGTGACGCGTATCTACAACTACTACAAGGCCAACGACTACAAGACCGTGGTCATGGGCGCGAGCTTCCGCAACCTCAACCAGATCGAGCAACTGGCCGGGTGCGACCGCTTGACCGTCAGCCCGGACCTGCTGGAAAAACTCGCCGCCGACGAAGGCAAGCTGGAGCGCAAGCTGGCGCCAGGGCAAGCCGGGGAGGCACGCTTGATCCTCAACGAAACGCAGTTCCGCTGGTTGTCCAACGAGGACGCCATGGCGACCGAGAAACTGGCCGAAGGTATTCGTCAGTTTGCCCGGGACCAGGAGAAGCTGGAGGCGTTGCTGCAAGCCAAGCTTTGAGCTGATTCAGCCGGCATGCAAAAAGGGCGAATCTGGTTGGGTTCGCCCTTTTTTATGCGGCTTGGCTTAAGCGATGTGGCGGGTCGGCAAACGCCATCGCGAGCAAGCTCGCTCCCACAGGGGATGTCAGAACACCAGTGGGAGCGAGCTTGCTCGCGATGAAGCCGGTTCAGCCTAAAGGCTCAAGGCCGCTCCAGCGCATTCACCAGATCATGGAACGCTTCACGATTGGAATCGTTGAGCCCCATGAGGATCTTGTGGGCTTCAAGCACCTTGATCCGCACTTCCTCTTCCGACTGATCCTGGTCAGGCAGGTCGTCCAGGCATTCCGGACACGGCACAGGGTCGCCCACGATGTTGAACACCTGGTCGAAGCCCATCGATTGCAGCAGACGGGTGATGTCGTTGTGGGTGGTGACGACGGTCGGCAGCAGGCCGACCTTTTGCCGCGACAGGATCGACAGCTTGGCCAACAGGCCCAATGTGGTGCTGTCGATGCTGCGGGTTTCGGTCAGGTCGATCACGATGGCGCTGAAGTTCAGCGCGGTGAAGATCCGCTCAATAGTCGCATCCAGCGCCGAACACAGGGTCAGGCGCACTTCACCGACAAACTTCAGGACGAAGGTGCCGTCCTGCTCGGCGAACTGGATTCTACCGGTACTCATCAAAGGTTCCTGCTCAACACTAACAGGGCGATATCATCCGGCATCTCCCCGAGCGTGGCTAATCCAAACACTTGACGCAAGCCTTCCAGGCTGCCGCCCGCTGCGCTTACCCGTTCAGGCAAGGCCGCTTCTTTCTCTTTGAGTGTAGGTTCTGTCAAAAGGTCCAAAATGCCATCAGACATCAGCGTCAGGCTGAATGTCGATGGCAATTCCAGTACGTGGTCTTCGTAGGTGGCCTCGTTGAACAGACCCACCGGCAAACCACGCCCTTCCAGGTAACGAACACTGTCTGGCGTATACAACACAGGCAACGGCAGGTGACCGCCGATGCTATAGGTCAACAAACCAGTCTCCTCGTCGATGACTCCACCGACCATTGTGACGTGTTTGCCCAGCTTACAACTGATCAGGCCTCGGTTGATATGCCCAAGGACTTCAGAAGGCTTGAACTCTGGCAGCGTGCCATTGCGCTTGGATTCGAACAGCAGCCGCGTGGTCATGAACTTCAACAGCACCGTCACGAAGGCCGAGGACGCACCATGGCCGGAAACGTCCGCCAGGTAGAACGCCACTCGCCGCTCATCGACGCGGAAATAGTCCACGAAATCGCCCGACAGGTACAACGACGGGATGATCTGGTGGGCAAAACGGAAATCGTCGACGGTCCAGGGGCTGACCGGCAGCATGTTCATCTGCACCTGGCGCCCGGCGTTCTGGTCTTCCTGCAACAGGTTCAGGCTGGCTTCCAGCTCGCGGTTGGCGGTTTCCAGCTTCTCGCGGTAGCGCTGGTTCTCCACCAACAGCCGCGAACGGTCCAAGGCCCGGCGCACCGAGTGCTCGAGCACAGCAAGGTCTTCAAGGGGCTTGATCAGGTAATCCGCCGCGCCCAGGCGCAATGCCTCGACCGCATCGTTCATCACGCCCGCGCCCGATACCACGATCACCGGGGTCTGCGAGGAAAGCTCGGTCACCTGGCGAATGAGTTCGAGTCCGCCCATCTGCGGCATGCGCAGGTCGCAGATGACCAGGTCGGGCTTGTCTTGCTCGAATACCTGAAGACCCTGTTGGCCATTGCTGGCCTGCAGGACGCTGAAACCACTGTCTTCCAAGTAGGCTGCGAGACTGGCTCGCACCACTTCGTCATCATCGATTATCAGCAGCGTGGCACTGGTTTTTGGCATGTGGGCAAACGGCGCCAGAATTAGGTTGGCGTAGCGGGCTGGGCGGTCTGGCCTGGCACGCACTACTGGATTCGCTTTCTAGCCTCTCTGTCGTACCGGCTTCAGGCCTTTGCCCTACACGCCCTTACATCAGAGGTGCCCTTCTAAGGCGCAGACGGTACTCCCATCCGCGGGGCGTTTCAAGCTCATGCAGATAGCCGCTTGCCGTCTTTATTTGTCAAAGCACAGAGAGTTATAAGAACCGAGCGAAGCGTAACTCAATGGAAGGATCAAACCCGCTCAAACACGACGCCAAAGCACAGAAGGCGGCCTTTTGGGCCGCCTTCTGTGGTTTTACAAGTCGAAATCAAAAATCGTCTTCGACCTGGCCATCCTTGACTTTGAATTCGCGGTTCTGCAGGTAGGCATTGCGGATGAAGACGTATTTGTCGCCGCTCACCATCTTCTCGGCCGACAACAGGCTGGCGCGGGTATCGACGATGTTCAGGCCGTGAATGGAGTTACGCACCGAGACGTTATCGATATAACGATAAGGAGCGGTGTAGTCATCGACCAGCTTGGCCGGCGCGTCACGCAGGGTGCTTGGCCCCAGCAGCGGCAGCATCACATACGGACCACTGCCCAGGCCCCAGTAGCCAAGGGTCTGGCCGAAATCTTCATCGCTGCGCTGCAGGCCCATCTGGGTGCCCACGTCAAAGAAGCCCAGCAGGCCGAAGGTGGTGTTGAAGATCAACCGGGCGGTGTCGACCCCGGCGGCGGCCGGCTTGGCCTGCAGCACGTTGTTGGCCAGGTTGCCGACGTCGCCGATGTTACGGAACATGTTGTGGACGCCGTCTTCGAGGAACTGCGGCGTCACGTATTGATAACCCTGAGCCAGTGGCTTGAGCGCATAGGTATCGAGGGTGTCGTTGAAGGTGAAGATTGGACGGTTGATGCTTTCCCAAGGATCTTCTTCCGTCGCGGCCTGAGTGGCGAACGGAACCAGCAGGACACAGGCGGAAAGACACAGCTGAGCTAGACGATGGCTCCAGCGCATAGGGAAGAACTCCTTGGATTATTCAGGCAAGGGCGCCGAGCCCAGGCGGTAAGCTGGCTAGTATAAGACGGAACGCATGGATAGGCAGCACCGAAAAACACCCAGGCCGTAGGACTTTTCCGCGACTGGCATCCTTCACCTCACTGTCACCGGACTGTCATCGGAGCCCATTAGGCTGCTGGTTATTTCAAGGACGTTCCCATGCCCCGCGCCGAAGCCCTGCCCCTCCCCGCCCCCAGCCTGACCGCCGTACTGTTTGGCCTCAGCGGATGCCTGGTGGATTTCGGGGCGCGCATTCGTCAGCCAGGGGCAGCGCCAGCGGATCACGCCCAGCCGACACCCGGTGCCTTGGAAAGCCTGCAACGCTTGCAACATCTGAATATCCCCTGCGCCTGGCTCGACGAATTGCCTCCCGCCATCAGCCATAGCCTGGCGGCCTCACTGCCCGCGTCCATCAAAGCGCCGCAACTTCCTGCAACAAATTATCCATGGCCTGCGCCGCATGCCTGCTGGCAAGCGCTGATGGCGCTGAACGTCCAGCAGTTGGATGGCTGCGTACTGGTCAGCGGCGAACCACGGTTGTTGCAGTCAGGGCTCAATGCAGGTTTATGGACGATCGGACTGGCATCCTGCGGTTCTTTGTGTGGCCTGGCGCCCGCCGAGTGGCAGGCATTGAGCCAACAGGCGCGGGAAACCAAACGCGCCAAGGCCACCGTGCAATTGTTCGGCCTCGGGGTGCATTCAGTGATCGATCACTTGGGCGAGCTCGACACTTGCCTGGCCGATATCTGCCTGCGCCGCATTAAAGGCGAGAAGCCCTGACCGGGATCATGCAGGGCGCGTCAGTGTGGATTACTCTTAAGGCAGGCCATGGACTTTTGACGCAGCGTCGCGGTCCATGGCTGTGCCTATCAATAAAGGGAGTACGCCAATGCCTGCCCGCGAATTGCAAGAACAGCTCAACACACTGCGCGAGCAATTGGACCAGAATCCACCCCTGTCCGAAGCCGAACGCGCCGACCTGCAGGCGCTGATGGAACAGATCGAATTTGAGCTTGAACTGGAAACCCAAACACAGGACACCAACCTGGCTGACAATGTGAACCTGGCTGTCGAACGCTTCGAGCTGGAGCACCCCACGCTGGCCGGGACCTTGCGCAACATCGTGCAAGCCTTGGGCAACATGGGGATCTGAACCCTTCGCATGCAAAAAGCCCTGCTATCGCTAGCAGGGCTTTTTAGTTTCACGTGCCTGCAATGCATCCCCTGTGGGAGCGAGCTTGCTCGCGATAGCGGTGTATCAGCCAACCTCAATGTTGGATGTGCTGCCCTCATCGCGAGCAAGCTCGCTCCCACAAGAGCTTACTTCCACAAGGAAAGTTTATTGCCGGACCAGACGATGGTTCGGCAGTTGAACGTCTTCAGTACTGCGGTACGGGTTGATATCCAGCCCACCACGCCGGACATACCGCGCATACACCGTCAATTTCTCCGGTTTGAGCAAGCGCTGCAGGTCGAGAAAGATCCGTTCCACGCATTGCTCATGGAAATCGGAATGCTGGCGGAAGCTGACGATGTAGGCCAGCAGGCTGGCCGGGTCCAGGGCAGCGCCGCGATATTCCACCGCCACGCTGCCCCAGTCTGGCTGGCTGGTCACCGGGCAGTTGGATTTGAGCAGGTGGCTGTGCAGGCTTTGCTCGACGATGCGTGAAGCATCGCAGCGCAGCAGCTCCGGGCGCGGGTGCGCGTAGGAGTCGACGCTGATGTCCAGATCGTCGATGCAGGTACCGGGCAGCGCCACGATGCCTTCACGCTCCACGTCCTTGAGGCTGCGGATTCGCACACCCACCGCCTTGCCGGCCGCGGCCGACAGGTCCTGGCGCAGGGTGGCTTCCAGGCTCGCGGTGTCGGCGAACGGGGTCTGGTTCAAGGAGTTGAGGTACAGCTTGAAGGATTTGGATTCGATGATATTTGGCGAATCCGCCGGGATCGCGAATTCACCGATGGCCACCACCGGCTTGCCGGACGGCAACAGCCACGACAGCTCGAAACAGTTCCAGAAATCCACGCCCTTGTACGGCAGGGTCTCGGCCGTCAGGCCCAGTTCCGCCCATTTCGCGGTGCGCGGGATCGGGAACAGCAGTGACGGCGTGTACGTGGCGATGTATTCGCTGGATTTGCCCAGCGGCGAATGTTCGGCTGCGGGATGCATGACGGAAACCTGACTGAAGAATCAGCGGATTCTATCAGCCTTTGCCGCAGCCTTTGAGTGCTTACTGACTGACTGTCAGGTCGCCCTTCATCCCGGCCTGGTAGTGGCCGGGAATATTGCAGGCAAACTCCAGGCGCGTGGCCTTGCTGAAGGTCCAGGTCAGCTCGGCAGTCTTGCCCGGCTCCACCAACACGCTGTTGGGGTCGTCGTGGCGCATGCTCGCCTGGTCGTGGCCCATGGCGGCATGATCCATCCCCGGCTTCACCGCGGTTGGCATCAACTGGCCGCTCTGCTGCATCTTGAGCATTTCCTGTTGATGGTCGGCGTGCATGGCCGCGTTGCCCAGGTTGAACTCGTGGAGCAACTGGCCCTTATTGATCAGCACGAACCGAACCGTCTCGCCGGCCTTGATATCAAGGGCTCCGGGATCGAACGTCATATCGCCCATCACCACGTCAATGCTGCGACCGGCCTTGGCCGCCGGCGCGGGCTGGCCAAAATCGAAATGACCGGGCGATGCCCACAGCGGCGCACTGAGGGCCAGTGCACAAGCAGCCAGGATCAAGCGGTTTCCCATCAACATGTCCATACTCCAATCGGATTCAGCGTGTGGGAAACTCTATCGCTACAGCCCTGCCAGTCGGCTGACAGCTCGATTACAACTTTGTCAGGTTGCGCCACCAGCCCGCCTGCCACGGTATAACGCCCTTGTCCCAACCCAGCCTTGAGCCGCCCATGAAACTGCTGATCGTCGAAGACCAAACCAAAACCGGCCAATACCTGCGCCAAGGCCTGGGCGAAGCCGGGTTCAACGCCGATCTGGTGGCCGACGGCATCACCGGCCAGCAACTGGCCTTGAGCGGTGAATACGCCTTGCTGATCCTCGACGTGATGTTGCCCGGCCGCGATGGCTGGCAGATCCTGCAAGCCGTCCGCGGGGCTGGCCTGGATACGCC
This sequence comes from Pseudomonas sp. Pdm06, assembly GCF_014851795.1. Taxonomy (NCBI): domain Bacteria; kingdom Pseudomonadati; phylum Pseudomonadota; class Gammaproteobacteria; order Pseudomonadales; family Pseudomonadaceae; genus Pseudomonas; species Pseudomonas sp. Pdm06. Next base: position 454,074 of record NZ_JACVAH010000001.1, on the reverse strand, counting down.
GGTGCTGTTCCTCACCGCGCGGGACGCGGTACAGGATCGGGTGCACGGGCTGGAGCTGGGCGCCGATGATTACCTGGTCAAGCCCTTTGCTTTTTCCGAGTTGCTGGCGCGGGTGCGCAGCCTGTTGCGCCGAGGCGGTTCGACGCAACAGGAAACCAGCCTGCAACTGGCCGACTTGCGCCTGGACCTGATCCGCCGTCGCGTCGAACGCAGCGGTCGGCGCATCGACCTCACCGCCAAGGAGTTCGCCTTGTTGGAAATGCTCCTGCGCCGCCAGGGTGAAGTGCTGCCCAAATCGCTGATCGCGTCCCAGGTCTGGGACATGAACTTCGACAGCGACACCAACGTCATCGAGGTCGCCATCCGGCGCCTGCGCATCAAGATCGACGATGAGTTCCCCAATAAGCTCATCCACACCGTGCGGGGCATGGGGTATGTGCTTGAAGAGCGCAGCCTGTGAGGGGCCGGTGGTCGCTGAGCAGCCGCCTGGCGCTGCTGTTCGCCGCCTGCACGGCAGTGGTGTCGTTGTTTGCCGGCGTGCTGTTCAGCCGTGGCAGCGAGGCACACTTCATCGAGCTGGACCAGCAACTGCTCGAAGGCAAGCTGATCGGCCTGCGCCGCGCCCTGCAAGACCTCAACGCCGATCAGACCCAGCGCCGACTGGAAGATGAGCTGAGCCGTCAGGCCGACCTGGCGCTGCGCATCAAGGGCAGCGATGGCGTGCGCTGGTACGACAGCTCGATCCGGATTCCGGCTCAGTTGCCGGAGCGGCCCGGCCTGTCGACCCTCAGCGATGCCGACAACGATTACCGGGTGTTGAATGCACCGCTGTATCCCGACCGAGCCGATTCACCGCAACTGACCCTGTTGCTGGACATCACCCACCACCAGCACTTCCTGCAACGCATGCAAAGGCTGATCTGGCTGACCGTCGGCCTTTCGGCCCTGGCCACCGCCCTGCTCGGTGCCTGGGCCGCCCGGCGGGCCTTGCGGCCGTTGCGACGCATGGGCGCCATCGCCGGCAACGTCTCGGCCCGTTCCCTCAACGCCCGCCTGCCCGAAGAGCAGATGCCCGCCGAACTGGCGGAATTGGCCCACAGCATCAACGCCATGCTCGGACGCCTCGACGATGCGTTTCAGCGGCTCTCGGCGTTCTCTGCCGACATCGCCCATGAGTTGCGCACGCCGCTGTCGAACCTGCTGACCCACACCCAGGTCACCCTCACCCGCGAACGCCCCCTGGAGGATTACCGCGAGGCGTTGCACAGCAATCTCGAAGAACTGCAATGGATGGCGCAACTGGTCAACGACATGCTGTACCTGGCCAAGGCCGACCATGGCCTGCTGGCGCTCAACCGCGAACCGCTGCAGTTGGGCGAGGAAGTGGACGTGCTGCTGGAGTTTTTCGCCCCCTTGGCCGAAGACGCCAAGGTCCGTTTGAGCCGCGAGGGCGACGGCCGCATCGAAGGTGACCGCAACATGTTGCGCCGGGCGCTCTCCAACCTGCTGGACAACGCCCTGCGCTTCACCCCCGTCGACGGCGAAGTGCGGGTGCGAATGGTCGATGGGACTCAAGAAGTGAGGGTAAGCGTGGAGAACAGTGGCGAGGGGATTCCAGCGGACTTGCTGCCACGCCTGTTCGACCGCTTCTACCGCGCCGACCCGGCCCGCCAGGAAGGCAGTAGCGAACACGCGGGACTTGGACTGGCCATCACCCGCTCGATCATCCGCGCCCATGGTGGGCAGATCCGTTGTGAATCGGCCGATGGCTGGACGCGGTTCCTGATCGAATTGCCGAAGACAAGCCAGCCCTGACACAAAACCCTGTGGCGAGGGGATTTATCCCCGCTGGGCCGCGAAGCGGCCCCAAGACAGTCAATTCAATCAGCCTGATGTACCGAGCTATCAGGGTTTAGGGCTGCTTCGCAGCCCAGCGGGGATAAATCCCCTCGCCACAAGGGTCTCGCGGCCATCCTGAGTTATCAGGAATACCGCAACGCCTGCGCCGGTTCGATCTTCGCCGCGCGCCATGCCGGGTAGACGGTGGCGAGGAAGCTCAGGATGAACCCGGCCGAGCAGATCAGCACGACGTCGCCACGCTGCAGCTCCGACGGCAGGTTGCTGACGAAATACACATCGGAACTGAAGATGTGCTGGCCGCTGACCCGTTCCAGCCAGCCCACCAACGCACTGACGTTCAACGCCGCGATCACCCCCAGCACGCCACCGATGAGCGTGCCGACGACACCAATCACCGTGCCCTGGACCATGAAGATCGCCATGATCTGCCGCGGCGTGGCGCCGATGGTCCGCAGGATCGCGATGTCCGCGCCCTTGTCGTTCACCACCATGATCAGCGTGGCGATGATGTTGAACGCCGCCACCGCGACGATCATCAGCAACAGCAAGCCAATCATGGTTTTTTCCATTTTCATGGCGCTGAACAGGCTGCCCTGGGTATGAGTCCAGTCGTCAGCCTTGTAATCCGCGCCAAGGCCAGTGGCGATGTCACCGGACACCTTCGGCGCCGCGTACAAGTCTTTCACCGCCAGGCGCACGCTTTGCACCTGATTCGGCTGCCAATGCTGCATCTGCGCGGCGTCGGCCAGGTGGATCAGGGCCATGGAGCCGTCCAGTTCGGCGCCGACCTTGAACACACCCACGACGTTCAAGCGCTGCATCCGCGGCGTGATGCCCCCCGGGGCGGTGCTGACTTCCGGCACGATCAACGTCAGTTTGTCACCGACATTCAAACGGAAACGCCGGGCCGTGATCTCACCGATGACCACACCGTATTCGCCCGGCTTCAAGGCATCGAGACGCCCCTGGACGATATGCTGGGCAACGATGGACACTTTGCCTTCCTGGGCCGGATCGATGCCGCTGATCTGGATCGGCTGCATCGAACCTTTATGGCTCAGCATGCCTTCCATCTCGGTAAACGGCACGGCGGCGGTCACTTCAGGATTCTTCAGCGCCGCGGCGGCCACCGGCTGCCAGTCGTCGATCGGGTTCACACCGACGATCGTGGCGTGGGGCACCATGCCGAGGATGCGCGAGCTCATCTCGCGCTGGAAGCCGTTCATCACCGACAACACCACGATCATTGCCAGCACACCCAGGGCGAGGCCGATCATCGAGGTCATGGAGATGAACGAAACAAAGCGATTGCGGCGCTTGGCGCGGGTATAGCGCGTGCCGATAAAGATCGATAACGGTCTGAACATTCGCGGGGCACCGTATGAAAATAAAAGACCCGGCACTGTTTCCAAGTGTCGGGTTTCGGTCGGTCAGATGGGCGTCAGGCAACCTTCCTGCAAGTGCAGGACGCGGTCCATCTGCCGGGCCAGGTTCATGTCGTGGGTCACCACCAGGAACGCCGTGCGCATCGAGGTGCTGAGCTCCAGCATCAAGTCCTGGATGCCTTGGGCGGTGTGGGAGTCGAGGTTGCCGGTCGGCTCATCGAGCATCACCAGACCAGGCTTATTGACCAGGGCCCGGGCAATCGCCACGCGCTGGCGCTCGCCACCGGACAGTTCGGCCGGCTTGTGTTCCAGGCGATGCCCCAGCCCTACCCGCTCCAGCAACGCCGTGGCGCGCTGACGGGCCTCGGGAATCGCCGTGCGGCCGATCAACAGCGGCATGCAGACGTTTTCCAGCGCGGTGAACTCGGGCAGCAGATGGTGGAACTGGTAGACGAAACCCAGGGAGCGGTTGCGCAGCAGGCCACGGGCCTTCTCGTTCAGTGCCGACAGTTCTTCGCCGGCCAGCCAGACACTGCCGGCGGTTGGCGTATCCAGGCCGCCCAGCAGGTTGAGCAAAGTACTTTTGCCGGACCCGGAGGTGCCGACAATCGCCACGCGCTCGCCCGGGTGCAGTTCCAGTTGCAGGCCCGACAACACCACCACCGACTCCGGGCCTTCCTCGTAGGATTTGCCCAGGTTGCGGCAGCTCAAGATTGCTTTTTCACTCATGCCCGACTCACTCATAACGTAACGCCTCCGCAGGCTGGGTGCGCGCGGCACGCCAGGCAGGATACAGGGTGGCGAGGAAACTCAGGACCAACGCGGCGCCGCAGACCATCAACACGTCATCGGACTGCAACTGCGATGGCAGGTAGTCGATGAAGTACACGTCGGCGTTGAGAAACTTGTGCCCGATCAGGCCTTCGAGGGCGGCAATCGCGGCGCTGACATTAAGTGCGGCGAACATCCCGACCAGGGCCCCCACGAACGTACCGATCACGCCAATGACCGTGCCCTGGACCATGAAGATCCGCATGATCTGCCCTGGCGTGGCACCGAGGGTGCGCAAGATCGCGATGTCGCCCTTCTTGTCGTTCACCACCATCACCAGCGTGGAGATGATGTTGAACGCCGCCACGGCGACAATCAGCAACAGCAGCAGGCCGATCATGGCTTTTTCCATGCGGATCGCCTGGTACAGGTTGCCGTGGGTGCGGGTCCAGTCCCGGGCGTAGTAGCGGTCTTCGCCAAGCTGCTGGGCGATGGTCCAGGCCACACGCGGGGCCTGGAACAGGTCATCGAACTTCAACCGCAGGCCCTGGACCTGATCCGGTTTCCAGCGATGCAGGCGAGCCAGGTCCTGAAGGTTGGTGACCCCCAGGTAACCGTCCAGCTCGCCGGCGCCGACATGAAAGATGCCGACCACGGTAAAGCGTTTCATGCGAGGGAACATGCCGCCCGGGGTCACGGTGACCTCCGGGGCGACGAAGGTCAGCTTGTCGCCGATGGCAACGCCGAGCTTGGCCGCGGCCTTGTCGCCGATGACGATGCCGAAGCTGCCGGGCGCCAGGTCGTCGAGTTTGCCCTGCTGCATGAAGTTATCGATGATCGACACCTGCCGCTCGAGTCCGGGGTCGATGCCATTGAGCAACACCTTGGACACCTTGCCGTCGTTGGTCAGCAACCCCTGCATCTGGATGAATGGCGCCACGGCCAGCACCTGCGGGTTCTGCTTGACCTTGGCGGCCAGACTCGGCCAATCGCTGATGGCTTCGCCGGTTTCGAGGGTCGCGTGGGGCACCATGCCCAGCACGCGGGTGCGCATCTCATGATCGAAGCCATTCATCACCGAGAGCACGACGATCATCACGACCACGCCAAGGGCCAGTCCGATGATGGACGTCAGGGAAATGAACGATACGAAATGATTGCGACGCTTTGCACGGGTATAACGCGTGCCGATAAATACGAAGAGAGGTCTGAACATGTCGGGGCTTGTTCGGAGGGAAAAGGAACGTCCTTGTGGCGGGGGTCACAAACCAGCTTTACACTCAGACCACCGCCGCTACCATGGGTTCGCCATGTCGACATTAGATGAAGAAGATCGCCGCGAATACTACCGTATCGAGGACACGATCGCACTGGAAATTCGGCCCCTCTCCATTCCTGAAGCTGCTGGCCAGGAAGTGTTGCAGGATGCTTCTCCACTGTTCAACCTGCTCAGTGAACTGCACCTGAGCGAATTCGAGTCACAGCACCTGCTGCGCCAGATCAGCGAGCGCGAACGCAGCGTCGCGGCGTACCTCAAGGCGATGAACAAACGCATCGACCTGCTCAGCCAGGTCATTGCCCTGACGGTGCTCGGCGAAATCGGCGAGCCACAGCCGGTGATCATTTCCGAAGGCGGCGTCGACTTCCAATACCCCACCCCAATCGCCGTCGGCGCCCACTTGTCGATCAAGCTGGTGCTGATGCCCCAGGCCCTCGGCTTGCTGCTGCGGGCGCGGGTCACCCACTGTGACCCCAAGGGCGACGGCTACGACGTGGGCACCGAGTTCGAACGCCCCACCGACGCCCAGCGCCAGTTGCTGGCCCGCTACATCCTGCAGAAACAGGCGCAAGAACGGCGCCTGGCCCGGGAACTGACCGAATCAGGTATCAATAAGGAAGAACCGTGACCCTCATTTATGGCCACCGCGGCGCCAAGGGCGAAGCGCCGGAAAACACCCTGACCGGTTTTCAGGAGTGCCTCAAGCACGGCGTACGCCGTTGCGAGCTGGACCTGCATCTTTCGATGGACGGCGAGTTGATGGTCATCCACGACCCGACCCTCAAGCGCACCACGGACCGCCGCGGCAAGGTGGTGGAACATTCCGCCGCCGAGCTGGTGACCTACGATGCGCGCAAGGGTGGCCCGGGCTGGATCAAGCCATGCCCGATTCCGCGCCTGGAAGAGCTGTTCGAGACGTGTGATTTCGAGCATTGGCAGTTGGAGGTCAAGAGCGCTTCACGCACCCGCGCTGCGGCCACCGTGTTGGGGATCCGCGAAATGGCCCAGCGGTTCGGGCTGCTGGACAAGATCACCATCACGTCCAGTTCCCGGGAAGTGCTCAAGGCAGCCCTGGACTTGACCCCGGACATCTCCCGCGGACTGGTGGCCGAATACGCCTGGCTCGACCCGTTGAAGGTCGCCCAGAGCTACGGCTGCGAGATTCTGGCGCTGAACTGGACCCTGTGCACGCCGGAACGCCTGATCAAGGCGCAGCGCCAGGGGCTGCATGTGTCGGTGTGGACCGTCAACGAGCCCGCGCTGATGCGCAGGCTCGCCGACTTTGGCGCTGACAGCCTGATTACAGACTTTCCCGGTTTGGCCACTGCCACCCTCGGGAAGGGCTGAAATCGGTCTCCCCGGCCGGCTCAGGCCACCGGCCGGAGCCGCTCAAAAAAGCCGGTTGAGTCCGTCATAGGCCGCTACCCGATAGGCTTCGGCCATGGTCGGGTAGTTGAACGTGGTGTTGACGAAATACTTCAGCGTGTTCAGCTCGCCCGGCTGGTTCATGATCGCCTGGCCGATGTGCACGATCTCCGACGCCTGGTAGCCGAAGCAGTGCACGCCCAGCACTTCCAGGGTCTCGCGATGGAACAGGATCTTCAGCATGCCTTGCGGCTCGCCGGCGATCTGCGCGCGCGCCATGCTCTTGAAGAACGCCTTGCCCACTTCGTACGGCACCTTGGCCTGGGTCAGCTCCTGCTCGTTCTTGCCGATCGAGCTGATCTCGGGAATGGTGTAGATGCCGGTCGGCACGTCGTTGACGAAACGCCAGCTGCCGTTGTCGACAATGCTGCCGGCGGCCGAACGGCCCTGGTCGTGGGCGGCACTGGCCAGGCTCGGCCAGCCGATCACGTCACCGGCACCGTAGATGTTCGGCACGCAGGTGCGGTAGTTCTCGTCGACTTCGATCTGGCCGCGGCTGTTGACCTTCACGCCGATGTTTTCCAGGCCCAGGGTGTCGGTGTTGCCGGTACGGCCGTTGCACCAGAGCAAGGCATCGGCCTTGATCTTCTTGCCGGACTTGAGGTGCAGGATCACGCCATTGTCGACGCCTTCGACCCGGTCGTAGTCTTCATTGTGGCGCACGGTGATGTTGTTGTTACTGAAGTGATAGCTCAGGGCCTGGGAGATTTCCGAGTCCAGGAAGCTCAGCAACTGGCCGCGGTTATCCACCAGCTCCACCAGCACACCCAGGCCGCTGAAGATCGAGGCGTATTCGCAACCGATCACGCCGGCACCGTAGACGATGAGCTTACGCGGGGTGTGACCCAGGCTCAGGATGGTGTCGCTATCGTAGATCCGCGCATGGTTGAAATCGATGTCAGCCGGGCGATAGGGGCGCGAACCGGTGGCGATGATGATGTGCTTGGCCACCAGCTTCTCGACCACACCATTGCCGCAGACCACTTCGACCGTCTGCTCGTCGGCAAAGCTGCCCGTGCCGAAGAACACGTCCACGCGGTTGCGGGCGTAGTAGCCGGTGCGCGAGGCCACTTGCTTGGAGATCACCTTCTCGGCGCTCTTGAGCACGTCCGGGAAGGAGAACCAGCGCGGCTCGCCGATGGCCCGGAACATCGGGTTGGTGTTGAACTGCATGATCTGCCGGACCGAGTGACGCAAGGCCTTGGACGGGATGGTACCCAAGTGGGTGCAGTTGCCGCCGACCTGCCGACGGCTGTCGACCATCGCCACCTTGCGCCCTGCCTTGGCCGCGTTCATTGCCGCGCCTTCCCCCGCCGGGCCGGAGCCCAGTACCACCACGTCGTAGTTGTAGACAGCCATGCGTACTCCTCAGAACAGGCCGCGACGCCTCACTAGGCATCGACGGCTAAATCATGCCGGCCTGCGGCATGAAGGAACAATTTGGGGCCGGTTCACGAGCCCGGCCACAGTCTATAGAAGCGTCAACGCCGCGCACATTACCCCTTGGTCGCGTCGTAGGCTAGTTTTGCCTGCGCTATTTCGCCACAGGTGACCTTTCAGGGCGCTGTCATCATTGAGGTTTTCCGCCCGTCATCCGTTCAAATGCTTCATTGGTGCGAACGACGAAACGGTCATTGTCCCGCAATACGAAAAATACCCCGACGCCCTGTTTCTGGGCATAGTCCCAACCCCGTTCAGGGCCGAGAATCAGCAACAGCGTCGATAGTCCATCGGCCATCAGCGCCGAAGGATGAATCACCGTGACTGACGCCAGGTTGTGCAGGACCGGCGCACCAGTACGTGCATCAAAGGTGTGGGAATAACGCCGACCGTCCTGTTCGAAATAATGACGGTAGTCACCCGAGGTGGAAACGCCGTAGCCGTTGACCTCGATGATACGCTCCGCCACCTGCCGGTCATCCCGGGGCTCTTCCAGGGCGATGCGCCAGGCCGAACCATCGGGTTTGCGCCCAACCGCCTTGAGTTCCCCAGTGGCTTCGGCCAGGTAACTGTCGATGCCCAGGGCCTGGAGCCTGGCGGCGATGCGGTCGACGGCATAACCGGCGGCGATACTGTTGAAGTCGACTTCCACCGCGGCGTCCTTGCACAACCGGTCGTCCTCAATACGCAAATGACCATGACCGACACGCTGGCGCACCAAGGCCAAGGCTTCTGCAGTCGGCACTTTCTCTTCCCGGGACTGGGGCCCGAAGCCCCACAGGTTCAACAGCGGCTCCACGGTCAGATCAAAGGCGCCATCGCTTTGAACCGACAACTGCTCGCCCACGCGGATCAGCTCCAGGACCGGCCCAGGCATGACCTGGCAACTGTTGGCCGGCAATGCGTTGAAGCGCTCAACGTCCGAATCGCTGCGATAAGTCGAGAATTGCCGATCCACTTCGGCAAGGATGTTTTCCACCTCGACCTGCACCGTTTTCGGCGCGGGCCCGGCGGAATGCCTGACGTACTGAATGGAATAATGACTGCCCATGGTCGGGCCGTCGAAACGTTCCAGGGTGTCGCCGCTGCCACAACCGGACAACACGCCGGCCAGCACCACAAGCTTTCCCCACCGTCCAGTTAACAAATCTTCATCTCCCCTCAAAACCGCGCCGGCCATTATGAGCTTCAGCGCGTGCATGCGCGAACCTGTAGGCGCACACCTGTGGGAGCAAAGCTTGCTCGCGATGAACGATAACGCAGCCTTGCAGCTGGACCGTGTCGCATGCATCGCGAGCAAGCTTTGCTCCCACAGGCTGCCCCCACAGCGTACAAGCGCCCCCATACAAGATTTGCCAGAGTGAGTACCTACCCATGTCTTCCACCACGAGCAACGGCAAGGCGATTTTTCGCGTCGTCAGCGGCAACTTCCTGGAGATGTTCGACTTCATGGTCTACGGCTTCTACGCCACAGCCATCGCCAAGACGTTCTTCCCCGCCGACAGTGCGTTCGCCTCGCTGATGCTGTCCCTGGCCACGTTCGGTGCCGGGTTCCTGATGCGTCCCCTGGGGGCGATTTTTCTCGGTGCCTACATCGACCGCCATGGCCGTCGCAAAGGCTTGATCATCACCCTGGCGCTGATGGCCATGGGCACCATACTGATCGCCTGCGTGCCAGGCTATGCGACCCTCGGCGTGACGGCCCCCTTGCTGGTGCTGCTGGGCCGATTGCTGCAAGGCTTCTCCGCGGGCGTGGAGCTGGGTGGTGTGTCGGTCTACCTGGCAGAAATCTCCACGCCGGGACGCAAGGGTTTCTTTGTCAGTTGGCAATCCGCCAGCCAACAGGCGGCCGTGGTGTTTGCCGGCCTGCTGGGGGTTGGCCTCAATCACTGGCTGAGCCCCCAGGAGATGGGCGACTGGGGCTGGCGCGTACCGTTCCTGGTGGGCTGCATGATTGTCCCGGCCATCTTCATGATTCGTCGTTCGCTGGAAGAAACACCTGAATTCCAAGCAAGAAAACACCGCCCCAGCCTGTCGGAAATTGTCCGCTCCATCGGTCAGAACTTCGGAGTTGTCTTGGCCGGCATGGCGCTGGTGGTGATGACTACCGTGTCGTTCTACCTGATCACCGCCTATACACCGACCTTCGGCAAGGCCGAGTTGAACCTGTCGGACCTGGATGCGCTGCTGGTCACGGTGTGCATCGGCTTGTCGAATTTCTTCTGGCTGCCTGTGATGGGGGCGTTTTCCGACAAGATCGGACGCAAACCCCTGCTGCTCGGTGCGACGATCCTAGCGATCCTGACGGCCTATCCGGCGCTGTCCTGGCTGGTAGCCAACCCCAGCTTCAGCCATTTGCTGATCGTCGAGCTGTGGTTGTCGTTCCTGTACGGATCCTACAACGGTGCGATGGTAGTGGCCTTGACGGAAATCATGCCGGTTGAAGTGCGCACCACCGGTTTCTCCCTGGCCTACAGCCTGGCGACGGCAACGTTCGGCGGATTTACCCCGGCGGCCTGTACCTACCTGATCCATGTGCTCGACAACAAGGCTGCACCGGGGATATGGCTCAGTGGAGCGGCGGTGCTGGGGTTGATTGCGACCCTGGTGTTGTTCAAGGGCAATCGGCATGAATTGCGGACTGCGCAGGCCTCAGTCATCGGCGGCGCCTGACAGATCGCCATCGTCGGATCGCCGCCCGGAGCAAGCTCGCTCCCACAGGATGTACACGATCAAACTGTGGGAGCGAGCTTGCTCGCGATGAGGCCAGCCCAGACACCACAAAACCCGGACAAAAAAACGCCCCGACAAGTCGGGGCGTTTTCACAAGCAGCTAAGGCTTAGCGCGGGAACGCTGGCGGGTTTACCCCGGCCATGTCTTCCATCACGCGAACCACCTGGCAGCTGTAACCGAACTCGTTGTCGTACCAGACGTACAGGACAACACGGTTGTCTTGGCTGATGGTGGCCTCGGCATCCACGACACCGGCGTGGCGCGAGCCCACGAAGTCGGTGGACACCACTTCCTGGGAATTGACGAAGTCGATCTGCTTATGCAGATCGGAGTGCAGCGCCATGTAGCGCAGGTACTCGTTCATCTCTTCACGGGTGGCGGCTTTCTCGAGGTTCAGGTTGAGAATCGCCATCGACACGTTCGGCGTCGGCACGCGGATCGCGTTGCCGGTCAGCTTGCCGGCCAGTTCAGGCAGGGCCTTGGCGGCGGCGGTGGCAGCACCGGTCTCGGTGATGACCATGTTCAGCGCGGCGCTGCGGCCACGGCGATCGCCCTTGTGGAAGTTGTCGATCAGGTTCTGGTCGTTGGTGTACGAGTGAACCGTTTCGACGTGACCGTTGACGATGCCGAACTTGTCGTTCACTGCCTTGAGCACCGGCACGATGGCGTTGGTGGTGCAAGAGGCGGCGGAGACGATCTTGTCGTCAGCGGTGATGTCGCCGTGGTTGATGCCGTGAACGATGTTCTTCAGCTTGCCCTTGCCTGGCGCGGTCAGGACAACGCGGTCGACACCCGGGCAGGCCAGGTGCTGGCCCAGGCCTTCGGCGTCACGCCATACACCGGTGTTGTCCACCAGCAGCGCATCCTTGATACCGTACTGGGTGTAGTCCACCTCGGTCGGGTTCTTCGCGTAGATCACCTGGATCAGGTTGCCGTTGGCGGTGATGGTGTTGTTTTCTTCGTCGATGGTGATGGTGCCGTTGAACGAACCATGGACCGAGTCACGGCGCAGCAGGCTGGCACGCTTGGTCAGGTCGTTCTCGGCGCCCTTGCGCACCACGATGGCCCGCAGGCGCAGGCCGTCGCCACCACCGGTTTTTTCGATCAGGATGCGCGCCAGCAGACGGCCGATACGACCGAAGCCGTACAGGACCACGTCAGTGCCTTTGCGAGCCGAAACGTTCTGCTGGCCAACCACATCAGCCATCTCTTCGCGCACGAACTGCTCGGCGCTACGGCCATTGCCTTCGTTGCGGAATTTGAACGCCAACTTGCCCAGGTCCACCGACGCCGCGCCGAGCTTGAGCTCGCTCATGGCCTTGAGCAGAGGGAATGTTTCGTGGACGGAGAGTTCGCTGTCGTCGGAAGAACGGTGGCGAGCAAAGCGGTGGGCTTTGAGGATCGCGATGACAGACTGGTTGATCAGGCTGCGGCCATAGATCGAGCTCACCACGTTGTTATTGCGGTAGAGCTGACCGATGAGAGGGATCATCGCTTCGGCGAGCGCTTCACGATCAATCCATTCACCAAGACACTGGTCGGGCTTCTGAGTCACGGTAACCTTCCACATGTAGGGGCTGAAAAAAGGGGCTACATTATGCCGCCGAGTCCTCGGCGGAGCAATGCGCGCCCGTCGCGCCGTGGTTTTCCTGCCGGCCAGGGTAGTCTGCGACTGACAGCAGCCCCCTTCCCCCGCTACAATTGTCGACTTTGTCGCAATGCTGGAGCTCAATCTTCCGTGCCCGTTCTGCGTCTTCCGCTTCTCCCTGCCGCGGCAGGTAAACAGCACTGGGGCAACCTGCCCGGTGCCGCCCTGAGCCTGGCCATCGCCGAGGCTGCCAGCGCTGCAAAGCGTTTTACCCTGCTGCTGACCGCCGACAGCCAAAGCGCCGAACGGTTGGAACAGGAGCTGAGTTTTTTCGCTCCGGATTTGCCGGTCTTGCATTTCCCGGACTGGGAAACCCTGCCCTACGACCTGTTTTCACCGCACCAGGACATCATTTCCCAGCGAATCGCCAGCCTTTATCGGCTGCCGGAGCTCAGTCATGGCGTTTTGGTAGTGCCGATCACCACGGCCCTACATCGCCTGGCTCCGACCCAATTCCTGCTCGGCAGCAGCCTGGTGCTGGACATCGGCCAGAAGCTCGATGTCGAGCAAATGCGCACCCGCCTCGAGGCCAGTGGCTATCGTTGCGTCGACACGGTGTACGAGCACGGCGAGTTCGCGGTGCGTGGCGCCTTGATCGACCTGTTCCCGATGGGCAGCAAACTGCCCTATCGCATCGACCTGTTCGATGACGAAATCGAGACCCTGCGCACCTTCGACCCGGAAAATCAGCGCTCCATCGACAAAGTGCAGTCGATCCGCCTGTTGCCGGCCAAGGAATTCCCGCTGCAGAAAGACGCCGTGACCCGTTTCAAGGCGCGCTTTCGCGAGCGCTTCGATGTGGATTTCCGCCGCTGCCCGATCTTCCAGGACCTGAGCAGCGGGATCACCCCCGCCGGTATCGAGTATTACCTGCCGTTGTTTTTCGAAGAAACCTCCACCCTGTTCGATTACCTGCCCCAGGACACCCAGGTGTTCTCCCTGCCGGGCATCGAGCAGGCGGCGGAAAACTTCTGGAACGACGTGCGCAACCGCTACGAAGAGCGTCGCGTCGATCCTTCCCGGCCTTTATTACCGCCGGCCGAACTGTTCCTGCCGGTGGAAGACTGCTTTGCCCGCCTCAAGAGCTGGCCGCGGGTGGTGGCAAGCCAGCAGGACGTGGAAACCGGCGTCGGCCGTGAACGCTTCCCGGCCAAGGCGTTGCCGGACCTGGCCATCGAAGCCAAGGCCACGCAGCCATTGGCGGCACTGGCGAACTTTCTCGACGCATTCCCTGGTCGCGTCCTGTTCACCGCCGAATCCGCGGGGCGTCGCGAAGTGCTGCTGGAACTGCTCGAACGCCTGAAGCTGCGTCCGAAGACAGTGGACAGCTGGCCGGACTTCGTCGCCGGCAAGGATCGCCTGGCGATCACCATCGCGCCGTTGAACGACGGCCTGGTCCTGGATGACCCGGCCCTGGCACTGGTGGCGGAAAGTCCTTTGTTCGGCCAGCGTGTCATGCAGCGCCGCCGTCGCGAGAAACGCGCCGACGCCGCCAACGACGCCGTCATCAAGAACCTCACCGAGCTGCGCGAAGGCGCGCCGGTGGTGCACATCGACCACGGCGTGGGCCGCTACCTGGGCCTGGCGACACTGGAAATCGACAACCAGGCAGCCGAGTTCCTGACCCTGGAATACGCCGAGGGCGCCAAGCTCTACGTGCCGGTGGCGAACCTGCACCTGATCGCCCGCTACACCGGCAGCGACGACGCCCTCGCCCCACTGCATCGCCTGGGCTCGGAAACCTGGCAGAAAGCCAAGCGCAAGGCGGCCGAACAGGTGCGCGACGTGGCCGCCGAACTGCTGGACATTTACGCCCGTCGCGCCGCCCGCGAGGGCTACGCCTTCGCCGATCCGAAAGCCGACTACGAAACCTTCAGCGCCGGTTTCCCGTTCGAAGAAACCGTCGATCAACAGACCACCATCGAAGCCGTGCGCGCCGACATGCTCGCGCCCAAGCCCATGGACCGACTGGTGTGCGGCGACGTGGGCTTCGGCAAGACCGAAGTGGCGATGCGCGCCGCGTTCATTGCCGTGCACGGTGGCAAACAGGTGGCGATCCTGGTCCCGACCACCCTGCTCGCCCAGCAGCACTACAACAGTTTCCGCGACCGCTTCGCCGACTGGCCGGTGACCGTGGAAGTGATGAGCCGCTTCAAATCCACCAAGGAAGTGAACGCCGCCGTGGCCGAACTGGCCGAGGGCAAGATCGACATCGTCATCGGCACGCACAAGCTGCTGCAGGACGACGTGAAGATCAAGAACCTGGGGCTGGTGATCATCGACGAAGAACACCGTTTTGGCGTGCGCCAGAAAGAACAGCTCAAGGCCCTGCGCAGCGAAGTCGACATCCTGACCCTGACCGCCACGCCGATCCCCCGCACACTGAACATGGCGGTGTCAGGCATGCGCGACCTGTCGATCATCGCCACGCCGCCGGCCCGACGCCTGTCGGTGCGCACCTTTGTCATGGAGCAGAACAAAAGCACGGTCAAGGAAGCCCTGCTGCGTGAGCTGCTGCGTGGTGGCCAGGTCTATTACCTGCACAACGACGTGAAGACCATCGAGAAATGCGCCGCCGACCTGGCCGAACTGGTGCCGGAAGCGCGCATCGGCATCGGCCACGGGCAGATGCGCGAACGTGAACTCGAACAGGTGATGAGCGACTTCTACCACAAGCGCTTCAACGTATTGATCGCCTCGACCATCATCGAGACCGGCATCGACGTACCGAGCGCCAACACCATCATCATCGAGCGCGCCGACAAATTCGGCCTGGCCCAGTTGCACCAGTTGCGCGGCCGGGTCGGTCGTAGCCACCACCAAGCCTATGCCTACCTGTTGACGCCACCGCGCCAGCAGATCACCCCGGATGCGGAAAAGCGCCTGGAAGCCATCGCTAACACCCAGGACCTCGGCGCCGGCTTCGTGCTGGCCACCAACGACCTGGAAATCCGTGGCGCCGGCGAATTGCTCGGCGACGGCCAGAGTGGCCAGATCCAGGCCGTCGGCTTCACCCTGTACATGGAAATGCTCGAACGCGCAGTCAAGTCGATCCGCAAGGGCGAGCAGCCGAACCTCGATCAACCCCTGGGCGGCGGGCCGGAAATCAATCTGCGTGTGCCGGCGTTGATCCCGGAAGACTACCTGCCGGACGTCCACGCACGGCTGATTCTCTACAAACGCATCGCCTCGGCCAGCGACGAGGAAGGCCTCAAGGACCTGCAGGTGGAGATGATCGACCGCTTCGGCCTGCTGCCGGAACCGACCAAGAACCTGGTGCGAACCACGCTGCTCAAGCTCAAGGCCGAGCAACTGGGCATCAAGAAAGTCGATGGCGGCCCCAACGGCGGCCGGATCGAGTTCGAAGCCCAGACTCCGGTCGACCCGCTGGTGCTGATCAAGTTGATCCAAGGCCAGCCCAAACGCTACAAGTTCGAAGGGGCCACGATGTTCAAATTCATGGTGCCCATGGAACGCGCGGAAGAGCGTTTCAATACCGTAGAGGCGCTGTTCGAGCGCCTCACTCCGACCACTGCTTGAAGGACGCCCCATGCGCCTGTTTCGCTCACTGACCTTGCTGTTGACCCTGGTCGCTCCCCTGGCGTTTGCCGCCGACCTGTATCAGGTTGAAATGATTCTGGTCCGCCAGAACGCCGAACCGGCGATTGTCAGCCGTGCCGCACCGGAAGACTGGGACGCCGGCGCGCAACGCCTGGGCGCGGACAGCCAGCGCACACCGGCCCTGGGCAACATCGTCGAGAAACTCACCGCCAGCGGCCAATACACGGTATTGATGCACAAGGCCTGGCAGCAGACCCTCGGTGAACAGGGACGCAAAGTCGCCATCAGCGATGGTGCCGAACAGTATGGGCAATTTCCCATCGAGGGCACCCTGGAACTGAAACTGGGCCGTTTCACCGACGTGGATGCCGATTTCTGGATCAACCAGATCGACGCCAATGGCCTGGTCACTGCCAGCGAGCGCCTCAAACAGCAGAGCCATACCAAGAATGGCCAACTGAATTTCCTCGATAACGGCCACCTCGGCCTGCTGATCAAGATCACCTCGCTGACCGCGCCCGCGCCACGGCAGGCACCTGAAGTCATTCCGGACTGATTGGCGCGCCTATGCCCTCGCCCCTGAGCAAACCCCTGGCACCTTCCTGGGTCAATCGATTCAAGGAACAGAGCCTGGAGCGCGGGCGCCGTTATGCGCTGGAAAACCGCGTCAGGATCGTCGAGGCCGGCGACAGCACCATCACCGCCAGTTGCGAAGGCTCTGGCGGCAACGTCTACCATCAGACCATTCGCCTTAAAGAGTCAGCCAAGGGCGCGCTGATTCTGCTCGAAGCCGCGTGCTCCTGCCCAGTGCGCATCAACTGCAAGCACTGCGCGGCAGTGTTGCTGCAAGTCCAGGAAACCCTGGCCTACCCGGCCGCCGAAAAAGACGCGCAATTGCTGGAAAAACTCCAGGCCGTGCTGGACAACCGCAGCCCCAAGGCCCCACCGCAAGTGCTGGTGGACAACGTACAACCGGTGCCGCGCCTATGGCTGGCCAGTATCGAGTTCAGCGCCTTCGAGCCACGCAACGGCAAGATGCAACGCTACATCCAGCACCGCGCCGCCTTGTCCTTCAGCTATCTGGACGAGTACGTCAGCGGCCAGCGCAACACCGACGTGCTGATTCGCCAGGAAACCCAGACACTGCGGATAAAACGCCACACCGATGTGGAACAGTCCTACCGCGAACAGCTGAGAATCCTCGGTTTCAAGGTCGCGACCCGACAAAGCAAGGCCCTGCCGGAAAGCGCTGGCGAACTGTACGAAATGGTCAACGACAGCGCCTGGCTGACGTTCACCCTCAACGACCTGCCGAAACTGCGCACCCAGGGTTGGGAATTGCAGATCGACGAGGACTTCGGCTTCGACCTGACGGCCGTGGACGAATGGTACGCCACGGTCGAGGAAACACCGGAACGGGATTGGTTCGACCTGGAACTGGGGATCATCGTTAACGGCGAGCGCCTGAGCCTGCTGCCGATCCTGTTGAACCTGATGCGCTCGCACATCGAGTTGTTCAACCCGGAACGCTTGGCCAGGCGTCGGGACGATGAACTGATTCTGGTCAACCTGCCCAACCGTCCGAACTCGGAGTTCGGTCCGCAGCAGGTGGCCCTGCCCTATGGCCGGCTGAAACCGGTGCTGGCGACCCTGGGCGAGTTCTACCTGCAAGAACCCGGCACCACCAAACTGCGCCTCAACAGCGCGGACGCCTTGCGCCTGAACCCGCTGCAGGACATGCCACTGACCTGGGAAGGTGGCGAACACATTCGCGGCCTGGCCCAGCGCCTGCGGGACATCAAGGATTACACCACCACCGCGCCGGAAGGCCTGAACGCGACGCTACGGCCTTATCAACTCGAAGGCTTGAGCTGGATGCAATCACTGCGACAACTGGAAGTCGGCGGCATCCTCGCGGACGACATGGGCCTGGGTAAGACCCTACAGACCCTGGCGCACATTCTCAGCGAAAAAAACTCCGGGCGCCTCGATCGCCCGTGCATGGTGGTGATGCCCACCAGCCTGATCCCCAACTGGCTCGACGAGGCCGCTCACTTCACGCCGCAACTCAAGGTACTGGCCCTGTATGGCGCCGGGCGCAAAAAGCATTTCGAACGACTGGCCGATTACGACCTGGTCCTCACCACCTATGCCCTGCTACCCAAGGATGTCGAGCGCCTGGCCGCGCAGCCATTGCACGTGCTGATCCTCGATGAAGCCCAGTACATCAAGAACCCCACCAGCAAAGCCGCCCAGGCCGCCCGCGAGCTGAACGCCCGCCAGCGGCTGTGCCTGTCCGGTACGCCCCTGGAAAACCACCTGGGCGAATTGTGGTCGTTGTTTCACTTCCTGCTGCCGGGCTGGCTCGGGGACGTCAAGAGTTTCAACCGCGATTACCGCGTACCGATCGAAAAGCGCGGCAGCGATGTAAGACTGCAGCACCTCAACGGTCGGATAAAACCCTTCCTGCTGCGCCGGACCAAGGAACAAGTGGCGACCGAGCTGCCGCCCAAGACCGAGATCATCCATTGGGTCGAACTCAGCGATGCCCAGCGGGACGTCTACGAAACCATGCGCCTGGCGATGGACAAGAAGGTCCGCGACGAGATCACTCGCAAAGGTGTGGCCCGTAGCCAGATCATCATTCTTGAGGCACTGCTCAAGCTGCGCCAGGTGTGTTGCGACCTGCGCCTGATCAACGACGCCACCCTGCCCGCCCGAGGCAGCACCTCGGGCAAGCTCGACAGCCTGATGGAAATGCTCGACGAGCTGTTTGAAGAAGGCCGTCGGGTGCTGCTGTTCTCCCAGTTCACGTCCATGTTGGCGCTGATTGAAGATGAGCTGAAGAAACGCGGCGTCGATTACGCCATCCTGACCGGCCAGACCCGGGACCGTCGCACGCCCGTCAAGGAATTCCAGAGTGGCAAGCGTCAGATCTTTCTGATCAGCCTGAAGGCCGGTGGTGTAGGCCTGAACCTGACCGAGGCCGACACGGTGATTCACTACGACCCATGGTGGAACCCGGCCACCGAAAACCAGGCTACCGACCGTGCCTACCGCATCGGCCAGGAGAAGCCGGTGTTCGTCTACAAGCTGATAGCCCGAGGCACGGTGGAAGAGAAGATCCAGCTGCTGCAAAAGGAAAAGTCCGACCTCGCGGCCGGCGTGCTGGACGGACGCGTGGCCGGAGATTGGAAATTGCAGAGCGACGATATCGAGGCGCTGTTCGCGCCGCTGCCGGACAAACTGGAAAAGCGCTGACCCCCCTCAATTCCTGTGGGAGCCGAGCTTGTCGCGATGGCGGTGGTTCAGCGGGCGCGGATGTTGACTGTACTGCCGTCATCGCGAGCAAGCTCGGCTCCCACAGGGGAGTTGCGGTGTTCATATAACCTGGGCCCACCACACTTCCAATGTGGGAGCGAGCTTGCTCGCGATGGCGGTGGTTCAGCGGGCGCGGATGTTGACTGTGCTGCCGTCATCGCGAGCAAGCTCGCTCCCACAGGGGAGTTGCGGTGTTCACACAACCTGAGTCCACCACACTTCCAATGTGGGAGCGAGCTTGCTCGCGATGGCGGTGGTTCAGCGGGCGCGGATGTTGACTGTACTGTCGTCATCGCGAGCAAGCTCGGCTCCCACAGGGGAGAGGCGGTGTTCATATAACCTGAGTCCACCACACTTCCAATGTGGGAGCGAGCTTGCTCGCGATGGTGGTGGTTCAGCGGGCGCGGATGTTGACTGTACTGCCGTCATCGCGAGCAAGCTCGCTCCCACAGGGGAGTTGCAGTGTTCACATAACCTGGCCCACCACACTTCCAATGTGGGAGCCGAGCTCCCACATTGCTCAGCGCTAATCAATCAGCTGGGCAGCCCTCAGCGCGCCGAGCGCCGCCAGCCAGCGAGGGTCCTGGCGATATTCCGTTGAAGCATAGGCCTGGCCGCGCATACGGGCGATCCGCGCCGAAGGCTTGACCTTCAGGCGCTGGGCAGCGCTCAAGGCCAACTCCGCGGCGGCGCGATCATTGCACACCAGCCCCATGTCGCAACCCGCCGTCAACGCCGCCTCGATACGACTGGCGGCATCACCGACCACATGCGCACCGGCCATCGACAGGTCATCACTGAAGATCACGCCCTCGAATTGCAACTCGCCGCGCAGGATGTCCTGCAACCAGCGGCGGGAAAACCCGGCTGGATTGGCGTCAACCTGCGGATAGATGACATGGGCCGGCATCACGGCGGCCAGTTGCTTGCTCAGCCTGGCAAACGGTACCAGGTCGTTGGCCCGAATCTGTTCGAGGCTGCGTTCATCGGTCGGAATCGCCACATGGGAATCGGCCTCGGCCCAGCCATGCCCCGGGAAGTGCTTGCCGGTGGCTGCCATGCCGGCGGCACTCATGCCACGGATGAAGGCACCGGCCAGCAACGCCGCGCGCTCGGGGTCGCCTTCGAAGGAACGACTGCCGACGACGGCGCTGCGCTGATAGTCGAGATCCAGCACCGGGGCAAAACTCAAGTCGAGACCGACCGCCAGCACTTCGGTGGCCATGATCCAGCCGCACTGCTCGGCCAGGTATTCAGCGTTCGGGTTGTCGGCTATCGCACGCATCGCCGGCAACCGCACAAAGCCCTGGCGCAGCCGCTGAACGCGACCACCTTCCTGGTCCACGGCCAATAGAAGATCAGGACGAATGGCGCGGATCGACGCGCTCAGCTCGCGCACTTGCCGCGGATGCTCGATATTGCGGGCAAAAATGATCAGGCCGCCTACTTCTGGCTGGCGCAACAGGTGGCGATCTTCGGCCGTCAGCCAGGTACCGGCGACGTCCACCATCAACGAGCCTTGCAGGCCAGCAGTCATAGCATTTCCTTAATAACGATGAACCCGCGCGGCGACACAGGCATGAGCAAACTGCCAGGCCCAGGGCCCGGCAGGTCGCGGTCATGCACTAAAGAATGGAACGGGTTCGAAACGAGAGTCGGCATGGGCGGCTAGCTTAGCGGATGTGGGCAACCGCGCCCACCCGTACACTCAAGCCTTGGCCAGCGCCGGCGTCGATTTGCTGCGTGGACGCAGTTGCGCGGCCGCCATGGCCTCATCGGTGACGCCACTCTCGGCACGCATGCCGGCCGCCAGGAACGGCACCATCAGGCGCATCACCTGCTCGATCGAGGTGTTCACGCCAAAATCGGTTTCAGCGATGGCCCGCAGCGCCTTGATCCCGGACATGCTGAACGCGGCGGCGCCGAGCATGAAGTGCACCCGCCAGAACAACTCGATGGGTGGGATGCGCGGTGCGGCTTCGTTGACCAACAGCATATAGCGACGGAACACCTTGCCGTACATGTCTTCCAGGTAACGCCGCAGGTGGCCCTGGCTCTGGCTGAAGGCCAGGCCCAGCAGGCGCATGAAAATGGACAGGTCGTTACCGCTGCGCGGTTGCACGACAAGGGCTTGCTCGACCAGGATTTCCAGCAGCTCTTCCAGGGTAGGCTTGACGTCAGGCTTGGCCTGGCGCCGCTCCAGTTCACGATCGAGGCTGAGGCAGAAAGGCCCGAGGAAACGTGAGAAGACCGCTTGGATCAAGGCTTTTTTCGAGCCGAAGTGATAGTTCACCGCCGCCAGGTTGACCCCGGCCTTGCTGGTGATCAGACGCAATGAGGTTTCGGCGAAACCTTTTTCCGCGAACAACTGCTCGGCAGCATCGAGAATGCGTTCAACGGTTTCCGACTGGGCCATGGTTACTCCGCCTGACAAACACTTGTTTGAAACATACGTTTCAGCCTAGGGGTTGTCAAGCCTGCCGGGGCGTTTTGCGAACGCCCGGTCACGTATTTAACCACACCTTTTCACAAGGGGTAGCCCTGCCCCATCCAACAACCCGACCGACCGTCCAGCGGCCTGTGGAAAAAGGAGGATTGCCAAGTGGCGTTCACTGTATATAATCCCAGTCACTGTATAAAAAGACAGAGCGATCAATATGCTAAAGCTGACGCCACGCCAAGCAGAGATTCTGGCCTTCATCAAACGCTGCCTCGAAGACAACGGCTACCCGCCGACCCGTGCGGAAATCGCCCAGGAACTGGGTTTCAAGTCGCCCAACGCCGCTGAAGAACATCTCAAGGCGTTGGCGCGTAAGGGCGCAATCGAAATGACCCCGGGCGCATCCCGTGGCATTCGTATCCCCGGTTTCGAAGCCAAGGCCGACGAAACCACCCTGCCGATCATCGGCCGGGTCGCGGCGGGCGCACCGATCCTTGCCCAGCAGCACGTCGAGGAATCCTGCAACATCAACCCTTCGTTCTTTCATCCCCGGGCCGATTACCTGCTTCGTGTACACGGCATGAGCATGAAGGACATCGGCATCTTCGACGGTGACCTCCTGGCCGTCCACACCACCCGCGAAGCCCGCAATGGCCAGATCGTGGTGGCGCGAATCGGCGACGAGGTGACCGTCAAGCGCTTCAAGCGCGACGGCAGCAAGGTCTGGCTCATTGCCGAGAACCCGGAGTTCGCCCCCATCGAAGTGAACCTGAAAGATCAGGACCTGGTCATCGAAGGCTTGAGCGTCGGCGTCATTCGCCGCTAAAGGAGGCTTTATGCAGTTCCCTCACACACCACAACACACACAACTTCCGCTGTTCGAGGCATTCATGGCCCAACCGCTGGTTCCAGTCCTGAAAGAGGTCATCGAGTCGCCCTGGGGCGTCGAACCCGAGGCCTTCAGCGAACTGTCGTTACGTGGTGCGGCCGGAAACTGCCTGAACCTGCTGGCGCCGATTCTGCGAGAACTCAGCCAGGACCAGGATGCTCGCTGGTTGACGCTGATCGCCCCACCGGCCAGCGTTACCCAGGCCTGGCTGCGTGACGCCGGCCTGAACCGTGAGCGCATCCTGTTGCTGCAGCCGCGGGGCACCCAAAGCGCCCAACAGTTGACTTGCGAGGCCTTGCGCCTGGGCCGTAGCCACACCGTGGTCAGCTGGCTCAACCCACTGACCACGGCCGCACGGCAACAGTTGATCAGCGCCGCCCGCACCGGGGACGCACAAAGCCTGAATATTCGATTGGGCTAAGACAAACGCGGGGCTTCTCCAAAGTAGAGAAGCCGACCAGCCACACTATTCAAAGAAGCCGACAGACGGGATCAGTGAAGAACCCGCGGCCCCTCTTCCTTGTTGAATTCGCCTTCAACCAGGCGACCTGCCATCTGGACGCCCACGCTCAGCATCGCCTTGGCGACTTCGACGTGTTGGCCCTGGAGGAATACCTTGGCATCTTCGGAGAAGTTCAAGGTAACCAGAGAACCCTCGTCCTCGGCCCTGCGCAGCTCGATGCGGCCATCAGGAAGTTCGACAATTTCTAGAAAGGACGTAGGCATAAAAGTCTGTTCTCCACGAAAGGCGAGGATTATATAGTCATCGGCCAGGCTCCGCTCGGGATCTTGACCAAGCGTTATCAACGAACGTAACGGGCCGAGGAGAAACTCAGCACTCGTTCAACCCTTCACGAAAGCGTATCGCCAGGCTCTTGAGGTTCTGGCGCCAGCTCTCCAGTTCCTCCCGGCTCAGCTCCTGCTCCGGGTCTTGCTCATCCAGATTGACCGCCACGATCAACGGCTGGGTCACGTCCCCCTTGGGCTTGCGCGGGGCCCGGGGCGGCTCGAACAGCGCCGCATGGGCCGCCAATAGCTTCGCAAGCCAGGTTTCCGGGTTATGCGCCAGCTCGACCATTTCGGCCAGTTCCGGAATCGCGATGGTTTCCAGCGCTTCGCGGGTCAACAGCAGCTCGGCTCGCGGGGCGTTTGCTTGTGGCAGGCGATAGAAACCAGCGATTTCATGGCACAACCCCAACAACGCTCCGTACAGGTGAAACAGCGCGGACTCACGTCCTGCCTGGAGCAGCGCCGGGGAATTCATCGCACGCCCGTCCTCGGCCCTGGTGAGTGCTTCGAGCGACAGGCCGGCGAAATAGATTTTCTGATTGGTGCGGGTATAGAGTTCGTGGGCCATGGCGGCATCTCCCCAACGAAATGAAAGCTTCACGCAAGTGCGACAGTGTCGTGGATCAACCGAGGCCACTGCAAGCCAAAAACAAAAAGGCCGCATGAAAACCTGTCGGTTGTCATGCGGCCTTTTTGTCAGGTCTATGCGGATTTAGCGATTGTAGAGGGCGGCTGCGCCGCCAGCGGGAGCAAGCTCCCTCGCCACAAGAGCCTCAACCCCGCCCTCCAGACAAGCCCTGGCGATCAGCGCTTGTCTTCAACGGTCCATTTACCGCCATCGTAGTACGCCTTCCAGCCGGTCGGCTTGCCGTCGACTTCGGTCTGCACGTACTGCTCCTTGGTCTTGCGGCTGTATCGAATGACTGCCGGGCGTCCTTCCGGATCCTTCTGCGGTGCCTCACAGAGGAAATGGTACTTCGGATCGATCTCATCCTTGTGCGGGAGGATTTCCATCACCAACGGTGCACGGGTCTCGCGGTTTTTCGGGAACTGGCTGGCCGCCAGGAACAGGCCGGAAGCGCCGTCACGCAGGATATAGGTGTCGTTGACCTTCTCGCACTTGAGCTCCGGCATTTTCACCGGGTCCATCTTCGGCGGCGCCGCGTCACCGCTCTTGAGCAGTTTGCGCGTGTTCTTGCAGGTCGGGTTGGTGCAGCCGAAGAACTTGCCGAAACGGCCGGTCTTGAGCTGCATCTCGCTGCCACACTTGTCGCACTCCAGGCTCGGGCCTTCGTAGCCCTTGATGCGATAAGTGCCCTCTTCAATCTCGTAGCCGGCACAGTCCGGATTGTTACCGCAGATGTGCAGCTTGCGCTTCTCATCCAGCAGGTAGGCATCCATCGCCGTGCTGCAGATCGGGCAGCGATGCTTGCCACGCAGCACCAGGGATTCCGATTCGCCCTCGTCGTCCGCAGCGATTTCGTCGCCCGGCACCAGGTTGACCGTCGCCTTGCAGCGCTCCTTGGGCGGCAGGCTGTAGCCCGAGCAACCGAGGAAGACACCGGTCGAGGCGGTACGGATTTGCATCGGACGGCCGCAGGTCAGGCACGGGATGTCGGTCATGACCGGCTGGTTGGCCCGCATGCCGTTGTCCGGGCTCTCCGCCACTTCAAGTTTTTTCTTGAAGTCGCCGTAGAACTCGTCGAGAACGTTTTTCCAGTCCCGCTCGCCCTGGGCCACATCGTCGAGGTTCTCTTCCATGCCGGCGGTGAAGCCGTAGTCCATCAGGTTCGAGAAGCTCTCGGACAAACGCTCGGTGACGATGTCACCCATCTTTTCCGAATAGAAACGACGGTTGTGCAGCGCCACGTAACCGCGGTCCTGGATGGTGGAAATGATGGCGGCGTAGGTCGAAGGACGACCGATGCCGCGCTTTTCCATTTCCTTGACCAGGCTGGCTTCGGAGTAACGGGCCGGCGGCTTGGTGAAGTGCTGGGTCGGATCGAGCTTGATCAGCTTCATCACGTCGCCCTGGGCCATGTCCGGCAGGACGTCGTCATCCCCAGGCTTGGTGATTTGCGGCATGACGCGGGTGTAGCCGTCGAACTTCAGGATGCGGCCCTTGGCACGCAACTCGAAGTCACCGGCACCGACGCTGACCGTGGTCGACAGGTATTGCGCCGGCAGCATCTGGCAAGCCAGGAACTGGCGCCAGATCAGCTCGTAGAGACGCTCGGCATCGCGCTCCATGCCCGACAGCTTGCTTGGCTCGGTGTTGGCGTCGGACGGACGAATCGCTTCGTGAGCCTCCTGCGCACCTTCCTTGCTGCTGTAGACGTTCGGCGTCTCCGGCAGGTACTTCTTGCCGAACTCGCTTTCTATATAAGTGCGCGCCATCGCCACGGCATCGACCGAAAGGTTGGTCGAGTCGGTACGCATATAGGTGATGTAGCCGGCTTCGTACAGACGCTGGGCCATCATCATCGTTTTCTTCACGCCAAAGCCCAGGCGGTTACTTGCGGCCTGTTGCAGCGTGGAGGTGATGAACGGCGCCGACGGCTTGCTGCTGGTCGGCTTGTCTTCGCGCTTGACGATGCTGTAGCTGGAAGCCTTGAGCTTCTCCAGCGCCGCCATGGCCTGGGCTTCGTTGAGTGGCTTGAAGGCCTCGCCCTTCTCGCGGGCCACGTCGAAGCGCACGGTCGCGCCCTTGGCGGTGCCGAGGTCGGCGTGGACTTCCCAGTACTCTTCAGGGATGAACGCGCGGATCTCACGCTCGCGCTCCACCACCAGCTTCACCGCAACCGACTGCACCCGACCAGCCGACAGGCCACGGGCGATCTTGGCCCACAGCAGCGGCGAGACCATGTAGCCCACCACGCGGTCGAGGAAGCGACGCGCCTGCTGGGCGTTGACCCGATCGATATCCAACTCGCCCGGTTGGGAGAAGGCTTCCTGGATGGCCTTCTTGGTAATTTCGTTGAACACCACGCGCTTGTAGCGGCTGTCATCCCCACCGATGGCTTCGCGCAGGTGCCAGGCAATGGCTTCCCCTTCGCGGTCCAAGTCCGTCGCGAGATAGATGGTGTCGGCATCCTTGGCGAGCCGACGCAGCTCTTCGATGACCTTTTCCTTGCCCGGGAGGATCTCGTACTTGGCTTTCCAACCGTGTTCCGGATCGACCCCCATGCGGGAAACCAGCTGCTTGCGCGCCTTGTCCTTGGGCGACAGCGCCGGCGCTTCACCGGCAGCAGCCTTGCCGCGCTTGGCGGCTGGCTCCTTGCTGGCGCTAGCCGAACCGCTGGTGGGCAGGTCTCGGATATGGCCGATACTCGACTTCACCACGTATTGGTTGCCCAGATACTTGTTGATGGTCTTGGCCTTAGCCGGGGATTCCACAATGACCAGCGATTTGCCCATGGATCAGAAAATTCCTGAATTCTAAAAAGTGAAAGGCGGTTGGCGCCTGACGCGGCACCGCTATATATAGTGGCTGCAAGGTGAGGTCAAGCGCAGGGTTGCCCGCATACCGGCCTCAAGGCGTGGAAAAAATGCTCTCCTCGGCCTGCACCAAAGCAAAGCGTGGCACCTGTTCGCCGTCAACCTCGACGGACTCCTGGAACATGCTCAAGGGACGCACCCAAAAGCCGTAATCGCCATACAGGGCTTGATAGAACACCACTTCTTCTTCGGTCTCGGAATGCCGCGCGATGCTGAATACGCGGTACTGCGGACCTTTGTAATGCTGGTAGAGCCCAGGTTGTATCGGCATGTCTTGGCCCTCACTCAAATCTTTTCAAAATAAAAACAAAATTTTTCTACTAAACCCGGAAAAAACAAAAACCGGGGCACTTGGCCCCGGCTTCCATCGACGCAACGCTTAGACGCGTTCGAAGACAGTGGCGATGCCCTGGCCGAGGCCAATGCACATGGTGGACACACCGAAGGTGCCGCCATTCTGCTTCATGACGTTGAGCAGCGTGCCGGAGATACGCGCACCGGAGCAACCGAACGGGTGACCCAGGGCGATCGCGCCGCCGTGCAGGTTAACCTTCTCGTTCATCTTGTCGAGCACTTTCAAATCTTTCAGCACAGGCAGGGCCTGTGCGGCGAAAGCTTCGTTGAGCTCGAAGAAGTCGATATCGGCAATACCCAGGCCTGCGCGCTTCAAGGCTTTCTGCGTGGCCGGTACTGGACCATAGCCCATGATCGCCGGGTCCACACCCGCCACGGCCATCGACCGGATCACCGCCATCGGCTGGATACCCAGGTCCTGGGCACGCTGGGCCGACATCACGATCATGCACGAAGCACCGTCGGTGATTTGCGACGAAGTACCGGCTGTCACGGTGCCGCCCTTCGGATTGAAGGCCGGCTTGAGGGCCGCCAGACTTTCCAGGGTGGTTTCCGGACGAATGGTTTCGTCGTAGTCGAACAGCTTCAGGAAGCCGTTCTCGTCGTAGCCCTGCATCGGGATGATCTCATCCTTGAACTTGCCTTCCACGGTCGCCTTGTGGGCGAGCTGGTGGGAGCGCACGCCGAAGGCGTCCTGCTGTTCGCGGGTGATGCCATGCATCTTGCCAAGCATTTCCGCAGTCAGGCCCATCATGCCCGAGGCTTTTGCCGCGTACAGCGACATGTGCGGGTTCGGATCGACGCCGTGCATCATGCTCACGTGGCCCATGTGCTCGACACCACCGACGACGAACACATCACCGTTGCCGGTCATGATCGCCTGGGCGGCGGTGTGCAGTGCGCTCATGGACGAACCGCACAGGCGGCTGACGGTCTGGCCCGCCGCAGTGTGAGGAATCTGGGTCATCAGCGAGGCCATGCGGGCGATGTTCCAGCCCTGCTCCAGGGTCTGGTTCACACAGCCCCAGATCACGTCTTCGACTTCGTTCGGGTCGACCTTGACGTTGCGCTCCAGCAGCTTGCTGATCAGGTGCGCCGACATGTCTTCGGCGCGGGTGTTGCGGTGCATGCCGCCCTTGGAGCGGCCCATCGGCGTACGACCGAAGTCGACGATCACGACGTCTCTAGGATTCAAGCTCATAAATGTTCTCTCGCTCTAGTCGTTGGGCGCTTAACCGAAGAAACGCTGGCCGTTCTTGGCCATTTCACGCAGCTTCGCGGTCGGGTGGTACAGCGCGCCCAGATCAGCGTACTGGTCAGCCAGGGCAACGAACTCGGCCACACCGATCGAATCGATGTAACGCAGCGCACCGCCACGGAATGGAGGGAAACCGATACCGTAGACCAGACCCATGTCGGCTTCGGCGGCGGTTTCGACAATGCCGTCTTCCAGGCAACGCACGGTTTCGAGGCACAGCGGGATCATCATCCAGTTGATGATGTCCTCGTCGGTGACTTCGCGCTGCTCGTAGACGATCGGCTTGAGCACTTCCAGCACCGACGAGTCGGCGACTTTCTTCTGCTTGCCGCGCTTGTCGGTCTCGTAGGCGTAGAAGCCCTTGCCGTTCTTCTGGCCCAGGCGCTTGGCTTCGTAGAGCACGTCGACGGCCGAACGACGGTCGTCCTTCATGCGGTCCGGGAAGCCTTCAGCCATCACGTCGCGACCGTGGTGGCCGGTGTCGATGCCGACCACGTCCATCAGGTACGCCGGGCCCATCGGCCAGCCGAATTTTTCCATGATCTTGTCGATGCGCACGAAGTCCACACCGGCGCTGACCAACTTGGCGAAACCGCCGAAATACGGGAACAGCACGCGGTTGACCAAAAAGCCCGGGCAGTCGTTGACGACGATCGGGTTCTTGCCCATTTTCTTGGCGTAGGCCACGGTGGTGGCCACCGCCAGTTCGCTGGACTTCTCGCCACGGATCACTTCCACCAGCGGCATCATGTGCACCGGGTTGAAGAAGTGCATGCCGACGAAGTTTTCCGGACGCTTGAGGGCCTTGGCCAGCAGCGAAATGGAGATGGTCGAGGTGTTCGAGGCGAGGATGGTGTCCTCTTTGACCTTGTCTTCGACTTCAGCCAGTACCGCCTGCTTTACCTTCGGGTTCTCGACAACCGCTTCGACCACCAGGTCGACATGGCCGAAATCGCCATAGGACAGGGTCGGACGAATGCCGTTGAGCACTTCGGCCATCTTCGCGGCGGTCATGCGACCTTTGTCGACGCGACCGACCAGCAGCTTGGCAGCTTCGGCCAGGCCCTGCTCGATCCCGTGTTCGTTGATGTCCTTCATCAGGATCGGCGTGCCTTTGGACGCCGACTGGTAGGCGATGCCGCCCCCCATGATACCGGCGCCGAGCACGGCGGCCTGCTTCACGTCACGGGCGATTTCGTCGTAGGCCTTGGCCTTTTTCTTCAGTTCCTGGTCGTTGAGGAACAGCCCGATCAGGCTTTGTGCAGCCGAGGTCTTGGCTAGCTTGACGAAGCCGGCGGCCTCGACTTCCAGTGCCTTGTCGCGACCGAAGTTCGCGGCTTTCTGGATGGTCTTGATCGCTTCGACCGGCGCCGGGTAGTTCGGGCCTGCCTGACCGGCCACGAAACCCTTGGCGGTTTCGAAGGCCATCATTTGTTCGATGGCGTTGAGCTTGAGCTTTTCCAGCTTCGGCTGGCGCTTGGCCTTGTAGTCGAACTCACCGCTGATGGCACGCTTGATGGTTTCAAGGGCCGCTTCCTGGAGCTTGCCAGGTTCGACCACGGCATCCACGGCACCGACTTTCAGCGCGTCTTCGGCACGGTTTTCCTTGCCGGCGGCAATCCACTCGATAGCGTTGTCAGCACCGATCAGGCGCGGCAGGCGCACGGTGCCGCCAAAGCCCGGGTAGATGCCCAGCTTGACTTCCGGCAGGCCGATCTTGGCCGTGGAGGCCATGACGCGGTAATCCGCCGCCAGGCACATTTCCAGGCCGCCACCCAGGGCGATGCCGTTGATGGCCGCGACGGTCGGTACGTTGAGGTCTTCGAAATCGCTGAAAATACGGTTGGCTTCGAGGTTGCCAGCGATCAGTTCGGCATCGGGCAGCTTGAAGTTGTCGACGAATTCGGTGATGTCGGCACCGACGATGAACACGTCCTTGCCGCTGCTGACGATCACACCCTTGATCGAAGCATCTGCCTTGATAGTGTCTACGGCCTGACGCAATTCATTCAGGGTTAGACGGTTGAACTTGTTGACGGACTCACCCTTGAGGTCGAATTTCAGTTCGACGATGCCACTTTCAAGAGCCTTAACCGTGATGGCTTTACCTTCGTAAATCATCAACTGATCTCCACGATATGGAAGCTGAACAGTACACGTTGGACGCTGGCTGCTGGTTCGGCATTGACGTTACCGTCGATGCTACGCCAATCCGCCAGGCACACCCGTCAACGCGATAGTCGGGGTCTGTAGGAGCCGTCTGAAAATACAAACGCTCAATTCATACGCCCGTTTGATTTGGGTACGTCACCTTCACGGAATTTCCGACAATTGTCAATCGCCCTAAACACAGGCGTGAACGCGACTTTACGGTCATTTCCGTACCCTACGGATCCGCAACACGGCGCCGCATGAGCAGCCATTCATAGAATCAATCATTAGAAAAATCGCCCTAATTCCAGACAGACCGGATCCAGCCGACTAAGCTGTCGGGAATGCGATTGAATTTTGCGAAATGAAGGGCGCTGCGAGCGCACGCCCTGACACGAGATGGATTACCGGCCTGCCTGGCCAACCCGCCCGATGAGACTGTCGGGCTTTTTTATGCCCGTAGGAGCTGCCGAAGGCTGCGATCTTTTGATCTTTCACTCAAGATTCAATTGAGCCTGGACAGATCGCGGCCTCGCTGCGCTCGACAGCTCCTGCAGCGTTTCAGGCCAACGCCTTCAGCACCGAGGAAATCTCCTGTAAAACACTCGCCTCGCCTTTCTCGCCCCAATACAAGGCGATCATTTGCCGGTCGGCTTCAACTTTGTAGACGTTGGCCGGCAATTTTTCGAAATGATTGAGCAGGGACTCATCCAGGCAGACTTCCCGCCACTGATTGGCCCAGACGCCCGGCGCAGTTTGCCAGTAGCTCCAGCAGGCCGGCTGGCTGCCGCGCCGAGGCCGATAGTACTGGGCACAGGGGTTTGGCGGCTGTTGGTCGAGCCAGTGCGGCCACTCTTGTGGCGCCAGTTGCATGGCCAGGCCCAGGCGTCGCGCTTCCATGCGCAGGGCCATGCGACCGCTCTGTACACGGGACGGACGCAACCATGCCAGCGGACTTAACACCACCAACAGGATTGACAGCACTATCCAGACCGTCATATTCGTACTCCCCGATTCTGATGAGCCCATTGACCCAGGTCGCGTCAATGCGCTTGAAACCAGCCATACTTACCGTATCGCAATTCTCTGGAGTGCCTTCCATGTACTACAACCACGTTCTGGTCGCCGTTGACCTCACTGAAGAATGCGATCCGGTCGTCAAGCGCGCCCTCGCCCTCTGCGAAGGCCGAGACACCCAGCTGTCACTGGTGCATATCGTCGAACCGATGGCCATGGCCTTCGGCGGCGACGTGCCGATGGACCTTTCCCAGTTGCAGCAGCAGCAATTCGACCAGGCCAAGGAACGCCTTGACCGACTGATCGTGAAATACCCGGCCCTGAAGAAGGAATTCAGCCACCTGACCTACGGCCAGCCGCGCCAGGAGATCCATCACCTGGCCAAGGAACAGGGGTGCGACCTGATTGTCGTCGGCAGCCATGGTCGCCACGGCCTGGCGCTGCTGCTGGGCTCGACCGCCAACGATGTGCTGCATGGCGCGCCTTGCGATGTATTGGCAGTACACCTGGTCAAGCGCACATAAACCTAAACCTGTGGGAGCGAGCTTGCTCGCGATCGTGGTAGATCAGCAGCATTGATGCTGACTGTCACACCGCTATCGCGAGCAAGCTCGCTCCCACAAGGGGATGGCGTTTCAAGTAAAAAATCCCGGCGCTCATTGCTGAACGCAGGGATTTTTCTCGTCAGTGGATCAAGCGTCCAGCTCGGCCCAGCGCTCGACCAATGCATCCAGTTCGGCCTGCAGTTGCTCCAGGTGCGCAATCACCTTGGCGGTTTCGGCAGCAGGCCGCTGGTAGAACCCGGTGTCGGCCATTTCGGCTTCTACCGCTGCGATCTGCTGCTCCTTCGCGTCGATATCACCCGGCAAGGCTTCCAGTTCACGCTGCAGCTTGTAGCTGAGCTTTTTCTTCGCGGGGGCCGGGGCTGCTGCGGCAACCGGCGCAGGCTCGGCCTTGACCACGGCCGAATTCAGGTCGGCCTTGCCGGACTTGCTCTCGGTGACCCCCAGCAGACGCGGCGAGCCGCCCTGGCGCAGCCAGTCCTGATAGCCACCGACGTATTCGCGAACCAGGCCTTCGCCTTCGAACACCAGGGTGCTGGTGACCACGTTGTCGAGGAATGCCCGGTCGTGACTGACCATCAGGACAGTGCCGTTGAAGGTCAGCAACACCTCTTCCAGCAATTCCAGGGTTTCCACGTCCAGGTCGTTGGTGGGCTCGTCGAGCACCAGCAGGTTCGCCGGCTTGCTGAACAACTTGGCCAGCAACAGACGGGCGCGCTCACCACCCGACAATGCCTTGACCGGCGTACGGGCACGCTGGGGGCTGAACAGGAAATCGCCGAGGTAGCTCAGCACATGGCGGCTCTGGCCATCGATGTCGATGAAATCGCGGCCTTCGGCGACGTTGTCGATCACGGTCTTTTCCAGATCCAGTTGATGACGCAACTGGTCAAAGTAGGCGACGTCGATCTTCGTGCCCTCTTCCACCTTGCCGCTGGTGGGCACCAGGCCGCCGAGCATCAGCTTGAGCAAGGTGGTCTTGCCAGTGCCGTTGGCGCCCAGCAGGCCGATGCGATCGCCACGCTGCAGCACCATGGAAAAGTCCTTGATCAGGAACGGGCCGCCAGGGTGCGCGAAACTCACGTTCTCCAGGACCATCACCTGCTTGCCGGACTTGTCAGCGGTGTCCAACTGAATGTTGGCCTTGCCGGTGCGCTCGCGACGCTCACTGCGCTCCATGCGCAAAGCCTTGAGCGCACGCACACGGCCTTCGTTGCGGGTGCGACGCGCCTTGATACCCTGGCGAATCCAGACTTCTTCCTGGGCCAGTTTCTTATCGAACAGCGCGTTAGCGGTTTCTTCCGCTGCCAACGCCGCTTCCTTGTGCACCAGGAAGCTGGCGTAGTCGCCGTTCCAGTCGATCAGGCCGCCGCGGTCCAATTCAAGGATGCGCGTCGCCAGGTTCTGCAGGAAGGAACGGTCGTGGGTGATGAACAGCACCGCCCCCTGGAAGTCTTTCAGGGCTTCTTCAAGCCAGGCGATGGCGCCGATGTCCAGGTGGTTGGTCGGTTCGTCGAGCAGCAGCAGGTCTGGCTCGGAGACCAGGGCCTGGGCCAGCAGGACGCGGCGACGCCAACCGCCGGACAACTCGGCGAGGGTCTTGTCGGCCGGCAGTTGCAGGCGGCTCAGGGTGCTGTCGACCAGTTGCTGCAAGCGCCAGCCGTCTCGGGCCTCAAGGTCGTGCTGCACGTGCATCAACTTGTCCAGGTCGGCATCGGTGACGATGTTCTGGCTCAGGTGGTGATACTCGGCCAACAGCGCGCCGACACCGTCCAGGCCTTCGGCGACCACATCGAACACGGTCCGCTCGTCGGCCACCGGCAGTTCCTGGGGCAATTCGCCGATTTTCAGGCCTGGCGCACGCCAGACCGAGCCGTCGTCAGGCTTCTGATCGCCCTTGACCAGCTTCATCATGCTGGACTTGCCAGTGCCGTTTCGGCCGATGATGCACACCCGCTCACCACGGGCGATCTGCCAGGACACCTTGTCCAACAACGGCATAGCGCCGAACGCAAGGGACACATCGCTGAATTTGAGCAGGGTCATGAGCTTCTCCAAAAACCGGGCGCGCATTCTACCTGAGATGAGGCCTCAAGGGTCCGCCAATTTCGCCACTGAAGCACTCTGCATAACAAATGTTGCGAACTTGCACCGACGGCCCCGCAAAGCTTTCGCCGGCTGCTGGCAAAAGGCTAAGCTACAGACAGTTACCCTGGGTTAACCCTTGGGCTTGTCATGTTTTTTTCTGCCCGGACGTCTCATGCGCAGTCGCCTTTTCAGTGTTTTATCGTGTCTTTTTGTATGTGCCACTGCCGTTCAATCCGCTCAGGCGGTGGATATCTCCACTCAGCGCCAATACTACGACGAGGCCAAGCGTGCCTTGGCCAAGGGTGATTCCGGCCCTTACTTTCGCTACAGCCAGGCCCTGCGCGATTACCCGCTGGAGCCGTACCTGGCCTACGACGAATTGACCGCTCGCCTCAAGAGCGCCAGCAACGCCGAAATCGAGAAATTCCTCGCCGAGCACGGTGACCTGCCCCAGGCCAACTGGATGAAGCTGCGCTGGCTGCGTTGGCTGACCGAGCGCGGCGACTGGGAGACCTTCGTCAAGTATTACGACCCCAAGCTCAATTTCACCGAGCTGGACTGTCTCAACGCTCAGTACCAACTCAGCCATGGCCTGAAGGCCGAGGGCTATGCCAACACCGAAAAGCTGTGGCTCACCGGCAAGTCCCAACCCCAGGCGTGCGATGCGTTGTTCGGCCTGTGGGCATCCCAGGGCCAGTTGACCGAGCAGAAGCGCTGGGAGCGCGCCAAGCTGGCCGCCCAGGCGCGCAACTACCCGCTGGCCAACAGCCTGGTCAGCGGCCTGACCACCCTCGCTCCCCGTGGCAACTTGCTGGTGGACGTGGCGCAAAAGCCCGAGTTGCTCAACCAGCCCTCGCGCTTCGTGCCAGCCGATGAACCGATGTCCGATATCGTCAGCCTCGGCCTGCGTCGCCTGGCCCGCCAGGACCCGGAAAAAGCCATGGCGCTGCTGGATGGCTACGCCAGCACCATGCATTTTTCCCGGGATGAAAAAGTCGCGATCGCCCGCGAGATCGGCCTGACCCTGGCCAAGCGCTTCGACAGCCGCGCCCTGGACGTGATGACGAAATACGACCCGGAGTTGCGTGATGACACCGTTTCGGAATGGCGCTTGCGCCTGCTGTTGCGCCTCGCTCGCTGGGACGATGCCTACCAGTTGACCCGTCGCCTGCCCGAGTCGCTGTCCAGCACCAACCGCTGGCGGTACTGGCAAGCCCGCACGCTGGAACTGGCGCAGCCGCAGAACCCGGAAGCCCTGACGCTCTACAAGCACCTGGCCCGTGAGCGGGACTTCTATGGCTTCCTGGCCGCCGACCGATCCCAGTCGCCGTATTCGCTCGTCAACAAGCCACTGGTGATGAGCCAGGCGCTGATCAACAAGGTGCGCAATACGCCTGGCGTGCGCCGGGCGCTGGAATTTCATGCCCGTGGCGACATCGTCGACGGACGCCGTGAGTGGTATCACGTCAGCCGTCATTTCAACCGGGACGAAATGGTCGCCCAGGCTAAACTGGCTTACGACCTGAAATGGTATTTCCCGGCCATTCGCACCATCAGCCAGGCCAAGTACTGGGACGACCTGGACATCCGTTTCCCGATGGCCCACCGCGAGACCCTGGTGCGCGAAGCCAAGATCCGCGGCCTGCATCCAAGTTGGGCGTTCGCCATTACCCGCCAGGAAAGTGCATTCATGGATGATGCCCGCTCCAGCGTCGGCGCCGCCGGCCTGATGCAACTGATGCCTGGCACCGCCAAGGAAACCGCGCGCAAGTTCAGCATTCCCCTGGCCTCGCCACAGCAAGTGTTGAACCCGGACAAGAACATCCAGTTGGGTGCGGCCTACCTGAGCCAGGTTCATAGCCAGTTCAACGGCAACCGCGTCCTGGCCTCGGCCGCCTACAACGCCGGCCCCGGCCGCGTGCGCCAGTGGCTGCGCGGCGCCGACCACTTGAGCTTCGACGTCTGGGTCGAGAGCATCCCGTTCGACGAAACCCGCCAATACGTGCAGAACGTGTTGTCATACTCGGTGATCTACGGCCAGAAACTCAACTCGCCGCAACCGCTGGTGGACTGGCATGAGCGGTATTTCGACGATCAGTGATTAACACTCCCACAAAGCCCTCTTCTTGTGGGAGCGAGCTTGCTCGCGATGGCGGCATGGCAATCACTTTGATGCTATCTGACGCACCGCTATCGCGAGCAAGCTCGCTCCCACAGGCTCTGCATCAAACACAGCATCCCCTGTGAACGCGGTATCAGTCGGTTGCTGCCTCCGCCCCCACATTGAACTGCAACGCCGCCAATCGCGCATACAGCGCATTGTTGGCGACAAGCTCCTGGTGAGTGCCCACGGCAACCACCTTGCCCTGGTCCATCACCGCGATCCGATCGGCGTTTTTCACCGTGGCCAGGCGATGGGCGATCACCAACGTCGTGCGGTTTTTCATCAGGCTGGGCAAGGCTTGCTGGATCAGGTGCTCGCTTTGCGCATCAAGGGCGCTGGTGGCTTCGTCCAGCAGCAGGATCGGGGCATCCACGAGCAACGCTCGGGCGATAGCCAGGCGTTGGCGCTGGCCGCCGGATAACCCGAGGCCGCCGTCGCCCAGGTGCGTCTGGTAGCCGTCGGGCATTTTTTCGATGAAGTCGTGGGCGTGGGCGATCTGTGCGGCCTCGCGTACCTGCTCCGACGTCGCCTCCGGGTTGCCATAGCGGATGTTCTCTTCGACCGTGCCGAAAAACAGCGCCGGGCTTTGTGAAACCAGGGCGAAATGCCGGCGCAGGTCCAGCGGATCGAGTCGAGTCAACGGTACATCGTCGATCAGTATCTGCCCTTGCACGGGATCATAGAAACGCAGCAGCAAATCGTAGACCGTCGACTTGCCCGCGCCGGAAGGCCCGACCAGGGCCAGGGTCTCACCGGCCTTGATACTCAGGTCGAGGCCGTCGACCGCATAACTGTCCGGCCGGGACGGATAGGAAAAACGCACGCCTTCGAGACGCAAATCGCCGCGGACCCGCGCCGGCAAGGTCACGAGGCCTGAAGCCGGCGGCTGGATGATGTTTTCCGAACGCAGCAGCTCGGCAATGCGCTCTGCCGCACCGGCTGCCCGCTGCAACTCGCCAATCACTTCGCTCAGGGTCCCGAAGGCACTGCCGACGATCAGGCTGTAGAACACGAACGCCGCCAGCTCGCCACCGGAAATCCGCCCGGCGATCACATCCATGCCACCGACCCAGAGCATCACCCCCACCGCCCCCAGCACCAGCACGATCACCAAGGTGATCAACCAGGCCCGCTGGGCAATGCGCTTGCGAGCGGTGTCGAAGGCCTGCTCCACCGTCACGGAAAAACGTTGTTCGTCCTGGACCTGATGGTTGTAGGCCTGCACGGTCTTGATCTGGCCGAGGGTTTCGGAGACATAGCTGCCGACGTCGGCAACGCGGTCCTGGCTCTGGCGCGACAGGCTGCGCACCCGCCTGCCGAAGACCAGGATCGGCGCCAGCACCAGCGGCAATGCGATCACCACGATGCTGGTGAGTTTGGGATTGGTGATGAACAGCAGCACGATGCCGCCAATGACCATCAAGACATTGCGCAAAAACAACGACAGCGACGAACCGATCACCGATTGCAACAAGGTTGTATCGGTGGTCAGTCGCGACTGGATCTCCGAACTGCGGTTGTTTTCGTAGAAACCGGGGTGCAAGTACACCAGATGGTTGAAGACCTGCCGCCGGATATCCGCCACTACCCGTTCGCCGATCCACGACACCAGGTAGAAACGGGCAAAGGTACCGATCGCCAGCCCCACCACCAGCACCATGAACAGGCCGATGGATTGATTGAGCAGGTGCGGTGAGCGGGTCATGAAGCCCTGGTCCACCAGCAAGCGGATGCCTTGGCCCATGGACAAGGTAATGCCCGCGGTGACAATCAACGCCAGCAAAGCGCCGGCGACCTGTTTGCGATAAGGGGCGATGAAGCCGCTGGCCAGGCGTATGGCACGGCGATGTCGGGAAGAAAGCATCAAAGGCGTCCGATAATGGAGCAGGAAAAAGGCCAGCTCGCGACGCCGAAACGCAGCGGAACCAAGTTGAATCGCAATGAGTCAGGTTAAATATGACCACTATGACTAGCGGCTAGATGTTATCGGTCTAAAGTCTGGCTGGAAACGCAACTGTGTTTCTGATTGAGTGGAGGTGTCGCCATGAACCTACAAGGAGTGTCATGGCTCGGTCACCTGGCGACACTAAAGTAGGCATACAACCTGATGAGGAGACAGGCCATGTCCTTGCAACACAGCAGCGACGACAAGATTCAAGTAATCCGCACGCAACCGGACCAGTCTCTGGGCTGCTCGTTCATCGATGCCCAAGGGCGCGAAGTACCGATCACCGAAGACATGATCCAGAAAGCCTGCAGCGAGCTGGAAAAACGACTGGTCAAGCCTGCCGAACAAAAGTGATACAGCCCGTCTTCAATTGGACCCGACGTTGATGTCGGGTTTTTTATGCCTGCCAGAAAGATTGTGGGAGCAAGGCTTGCCCGCGATGCAGGCACCTCGGTCCCCTGACCACGTCATCGTTCATCGCGAGCAAGCTTTGCTCCCACAACCCAGCGCCGTCACGATCTGTTGCAAAGCCGCCGACGGCCCTTCGATATGAACCTTCAAGCTGTCGATCTCCCGCCGTGGCGGATAATGCTTGCGCAAGGCATCGAAGGCGCGGCGTTGCTCATCGACGGTGCCCACCAGGCTGCGGCGAAAATCCGCGTCGTCGCGACGGGGGTCGTACACGCCCCGGCACAGCGCCGCCAAGGCCCAGGCCGGGTCGGTTTCGGCATCCAGGGTGATGCCACCCAGCCACGGCCGAGGCAACAGGTCGCTGAGGCTGACTTCAACCGGTCGCTCCAGGAACGCGCACAAGGCCTGGTAGATCTGGGCCGTGCCACGCTGGCGACCATCGAGGCTGTAACCGGCAATGTGCGGGGTAGCGATCACGCACAAATCGGCCAGGTCCACATCAACGGTGGGCTCCTGCTCCCAGACATCCAGCACCGCTTGCAGGTCTTCACGCTCCAGCAACACCTCGCGCAGCGCGGCGTTATCGATCACCGGCCCTCGAGCCGCATTGATCAGCCAGGTCCCGGGCTTGAGCTGGTTCAGGCGCGTTTCGTCGAACAGGTGCCAGGTCGGTTGCTCGCCGTCGCGGGTCAACGGGGTGTGCAGGCTGATCACATCGCACTGCTCGATGATCTGCTCCAGGCTCACATAGTCGCCGCCCTCGGCGGCCTGACGCGGCGGATCGCAGACTTTCACGGCCCAGCCCAGCCCCTTGAGCACCTCGATCAACCGCCCGCCCACCTGGCCCGCGCCAACCACGCCGAAGGTCCGCTGTTCCAGCGTCGCACCTTCGATTTCTGCCAGGGTCATCAGGCTGCCCAGCACGTAGTCCACCACGCCACGGGCATTGCAGCCGGGTGCACTGGCCCAGCGGATCCCCGCCTCGGCAAGATAATCCAGGTCCAGGTGGTCGGTGCCGATGGTGCAAGTGCCGACGAAGCGTACCTTGCTGCCTTCCAGCAGGGCCCGATTGACCTGGCTGACCGAACGCACCAGCAATACATCGGCGTGCTCGACCATCGTCCGGTCGATCCCCCGGCCCGGTACCCGGCGGATTTCGCCGAATCCTTGGAAAAACGCATCAAGCAGGGGGATGTTTTCGTCGGCGACGATCAGCATGGCAGAGCTCCTTTGGCGGGATGGGCAGTGTAGGCGCTCCTCGCCTCAATGGGCCAGCGCATTACTTCAGTGAACGATGGTATGGCGAGGGAGCTTGCTCCCGCTCGGGTGCGCAGCAGCCGCCAGTCTCCTTGGGCCTGCTGCGCAGTCCAGCGGGAGCAAGCTCCCTCGCCACGGGTAAAAGCTGGAACGCTTACAAATCCACAACACAGGTTTTTTCCTGACTACTGCGTCAAGGCGTAGAATTCGCCGCCTCGCGCTTAACCCTTTCGGACGCTTGCCCTGTGAATCCTGTCATCGACACCCCCGCTCCCCTCTCCCGCCCGGCCCGGGTACGCCTGGAATTCAAGACGTTGCTGGCCCTGGCCTTGCCGATCATGGTGGCGCAACTGGCGACCACCGCCATGGGCTTCGTCGATGCAGTGATGGCCGGTCGGGTCGGTCCACGGGACCTGGCGGCCGTGGCCCTGGGCAACTCGATCTGGGTGCCGGTGTTCCTGTTGATGACTGGCACCCTGCTGGCGACCACCCCGAAAGTTGCCCAGCGCTTCGGTGCCGGGACGTTCGACGAGATCGGGCCGCTGGTACGCCAGGCGCTGTGGCTGGCGCTGGTGGTGGGGTTGATCGCGACACTGGCGCTGTTCAGCGCCGAGCCGATCCTGCACATCATGAAAGTCGATCCCGAATTGATCGGCCCGTGCATGGAATACCTGCGGGGCATCGGCACGGGCCTGCCGGCCGTGGCGCTGTATCACGTACTGCGCTGCTTCAGCGACGGCCTGGGTCGCACGCGACCGGCGATGGTGCTGGGGCTGTGCGGGCTGGCGCTGAACATTCCGCTCAATTACATCTTCATCTATGGGCACCTGGGCGTGCCCGCCATGGGCGGCGTCGGTTGCGGCTGGGCCACGGCCATCGTGATGTGGGTCATGGCCCTGGGCATGGCCGGTTGGGCACGGTGGGCACCGGCCTATCAGTCGAGCCGGTTGTTCAGCCGTTTCGACTGGCCGCAATGGGCGGTCATCAAGCGCCTGCTGGGCATCGGCTTGCCGATCGGCATTGCGGTGTTCGCCGAGTCGAGTATTTTCGCGGTGATCGCCCTGCTGATCGGCAGCCTCGGCGCCACCGTGGTGGCCGGGCACCAGATCGCGCTGAACTTCAGTTCCCTGGTGTTCATGATCCCCTACTCCCTGGGCATGGCCGTCACCGTGCGGGTCGGCCAGGCCCTGGGGCGGCAGCAGCCTCGCGAAGCGCGCTTCGCCGCCGGAGTGGGCATGGGCACCGCGCTGGCCTACGCTTGCCTGTCGGCGAGCCTGATGTTCGCGTTGCGGGGGCCTATCGCGGCGATCTATACCGCCGATTCGGTGGTGATCGAGGTGGCATCGATGCTGATCGTCTATGCGGCGCTGTTCCAGTTTTCCGATGCGATCCAGGTCACGGCGGCAGGCGCATTGCGCGGCTACCAGGACACCCGGGTGACGATGATCCTGACCCTGTTCGCCTATTGGGGCATCGGCCTGCCAGTGGGTTACGCCCTGGGCCTGACCGACTGGCTCGGCGCGGCCAGCGGCCCGAGCGGATTGTGGCAAGGCCTGATCGTGGGCTTGAGCTGCGCGGCACTGATGTTGTCGATCCGTCTGGCACGTAGCGCGCGCAAGCAGATCCGCATCAGCCGCTCGATGGATTAAGCGAGTTTCTTGCGGATCCAGTAGAGGTAGGTGCCTGCCTCTTCCTGCTGGGCCACCAGTTCGTGGTCCAGGAACACGCAAAACTTGGGGATGTCGCGGCGGGTCGAGGGGTCGGTGGCGATGACTTTCAGCAGGCCACCGGGGGCCAGGTCGCGAATGTGCTGGTGCAGCATCATCACCGGTTCCGGGCAATTGAGGCCGGTGGCATCCAGCGTGCCGTCGACCGGCGTGTCGTTCATTTCACTCATGTTCTACTCCTGAAACTGGCCGGCATTGTCGCGCAATGTCGGCGCCCTTAACAGACCTGCATCAATCCCTGTGGCGAGGGAGCTTGCTCCCGCTCGGCTGCGCAGCAGTCGTCGCTCTTTGGATTGGGGTTGCTTCGCAACCCGGCGGGAGCAAGCTCCCTCGCCACAAAAGCTGTTCAAGGCAGCATCAACGGGATTTCGGCTTTTTCGTGTCCAACCGCCGCAGATGGCACGTCACTTCCTCACGGTCGTGGTACAGCTGCTTGCAACCGATCTCGACCTTGATGCCCCGGGTCTTGAAGCCATCGGCGATACGCTCGAGCAGGCGCTTCACCTCGGCATAACGCTGTTTCATCGGCAGCTTGAGGTTGACCACGGCCTCGCGACAATGGCCCTCGCCAATCCACTCTTCCAGCATCGCCGCATTGCGCGCGGGCTTTTCGACGATGTCGCAGACCATCCAGTCCACCGGCTGCTTGGGCTTGAACGTGAAACCGTCCGCCATCAGGTGTTGCACCAGGCCGGTGTCCATCAGGCTTTCGGCCATCGGCCCATTGTCGATGGCCGTCACCAGCATGCCACGATTGACCAATTGCCAGGTCCAGCCGCCTGGCGCGGCACCGAGGTCCACGCCGGTCATGTCACTGTGCAGGCGCTCGTCCCACTGCTCCCGAGGGATGAAATGGTGCCAGGCCTCTTCGAGTTTGAGCGTGGAGCGACTCGGCGCTTCCCGGGGGAACTTCAGGCGCGGGATGCCCATCGGCCACATCGCCGAATTATCCGCGTCCGCCAGGCCCAGGAACACTTCGCGGCCACTCTTGAACGTCAGCAGCAGGCGCGGCTTGTGCGGGTCGTCCACCAGCTTGCCGGCCCCGCCCAGCGCTTTGCGCAACGGGCCTTCGAATTTCTTGCAGAAGTTCGACAGCTCCTTGCCGTCATTGGTGTCGACCACCTCCAGCCACAGGCTGCCGCAGGTCGGGAACGCCGACATGTGAGCCAGGATGACGCTGATACGGTCGGTTTCCGGCAATTCAATGAACGTGCCCCGCGCCCACTGACGCGGAAAAATCAGCTCGGCAAAACGCTGCCCGCGCATCAGCCGCTCGGCGCCGTCCTCTTCGGTACAGACAAATTCGGCGCAGGCACTGGCCGGTTTGGCCTTGGCGTAGCCGGCCACGTTGAGCCGGGCCGCGTGTTCGGCGATCTCGGAACAGACCTCGCCTTCGAAGCCTGGCCGGCAGTGCATAAAAAGCGTGTTCATTGAAACTCCGTAGCAAAGCCTGTCACGAAAACCGCCGCATGATAGCGGAGTTCGGAACCGCGAACCTTGCTATAGAGTCCAGTGATTAGTCATATGCTCAAAACAGGGCTAGGTTAAAGGCTCTGTCCGTCCCCCTCAGTCCGTAGCCGTGCGGACTCAAAGGAGTGATTTCAATGCCGTCCCTCGATAGCCTGAAAACCCTTAAGACACTGCAAGTCGACGCCAGGACCTACCACTACTTCAGCCTGCCGGATGCCGCCCGAAGCCTGGGTGACCTGGACAAGCTGCCCATGTCCTTGAAGGTGCTGCTGGAAAACCTGTTGCGCTGGGAAGATGAAAAAACCGTCACCGGTGCCGACCTCAAGGCCCTGGCCGGGTGGCTCAAGGACCGTCGTTCCGACCGCGAGATTCAATACCGCCCGGCACGGGTACTGATGCAGGATTTCACCGGCGTCCCCGCCGTGGTCGATCTGGCCGCCATGCGCGCCGCCGTGGAAAAGGCCGGCGGCGATCCCCAGCGGATCAACCCGCTGTCACCGGTGGACCTGGTGATCGACCACTCGGTGATGGTGGACAAGTTCGCCAGCAGCCAGGCGTTCGAGCAGAACGTCGACATCGAAATGCAGCGCAACGGCGAACGCTACGCCTTCCTGCGCTGGGGCCAGAGCGCCTTCGCCAATTTCAGCGTGGTGCCGCCAGGCACCGGCATCTGCCACCAGGTCAACCTTGAATACCTGGGCCGCACCGTGTGGACCAAAGAAGAAGACGGCCGCACCTACGCCTTCCCCGATACCCTGGTGGGCACCGACTCCCACACCACCATGATCAACGGCCTCGGCGTACTGGGCTGGGGCGTCGGCGGGATCGAGGCGGAAGCGGCCATGCTCGGCCAACCGGTGTCGATGCTGATTCCCGAGGTCATCGGTTTCAAACTCATCGGCAAACTGCGCGAAGGCATCACCGCCACCGACCTGGTGCTGACCGTCACGCAGATGCTGCGCAAGAAAGGTGTGGTGGGCAAATTCGTCGAGTTCTATGGCGACGGTTTGGCCGACCTGCCCCTGGCCGACCGCGCCACCATCGCCAACATGGCTCCGGAATACGGCGCCACCTGCGGTTTCTTCCCGGTGGACGAGGTGACCCTGGACTACCTGCGCCTGTCCGGGCGTCCGGCAGAAACCGTGAAGCTGGTGGAAGCCTATTGCAAGGCCCAGGGCCTGTGGCGCCTGCCCGGCCAGGAGCCGGTCTTCACCGACACCCTGGAGCTGGACATGGGCAGCGTCGAGGCCAGTCTCGCCGGGCCCAAACGCCCTCAAGACCGGGTTTCGCTGCCGAA
Source organism: Pseudomonas sp. Pdm06 (assembly GCF_014851795.1). Lineage (NCBI taxonomy): Bacteria > Pseudomonadati > Pseudomonadota > Gammaproteobacteria > Pseudomonadales > Pseudomonadaceae > Pseudomonas > Pseudomonas sp. Pdm06. The sequence goes on along the minus strand of NZ_JACVAH010000001.1, from coordinate 409,329 downwards.
TGTCGGCCAGGCTTTCAGCGACTTCCTGGGGTTGCAGGTCAAACCCACCAGCAAAGAAGAAGGCCGCCTGGAAAGTGAAGGCGGCGGTGGCGTCGCGGTGGGCAATGCCGACCAGGTGGGCGAAGCCGAGTACGAATTCGAAGGCCACACCCATCGCCTGAAAAACGGCGCGGTGGTGATTGCCGCCATCACCTCGTGCACCAACACCTCCAACCCCAGCGTGATGATGGCCGCCGGGCTGCTGGCGAAAAAAGCCGTGGAAAAAGGCCTGGTCCGCAAGCCTTGGGTCAAGAGTTCCCTGGCGCCGGGCTCCAAGGTGGTCACCGATTACTACAACGCGGCCGGCCTGACCGAGTACCTGGATAAACTCGGTTTCGACTTGGTGGGCTATGGTTGCACGACCTGTATCGGCAACTCCGGGCCGTTGCCGGACCCCATCGAGAAAGCCATCCAGAAAGCCGACCTGACCGTGGCCTCGGTATTGTCGGGCAACCGCAACTTCGAAGGCCGGGTGCATCCACTGGTGAAGACCAACTGGTTGGCCTCGCCGCCGCTGGTGGTCGCCTATGCCCTGGCCGGCACGGTGCGCATCGACATCAGCAGCGAGCCGCTGGGCAACGACCGGGACGGCAAGCCTGTGTACCTGCGGGACATCTGGCCCAGCAGCCAGGAAGTGGCCGCCGCCGTGGCCCAGGTCAACACCAGCATGTTCCACAAGGAATACGCCGCCGTGTTTGCCGGTGACGAGCAATGGCAGGCCATCGAAGTGCCGCAAGCGGCGACTTACGTCTGGCAGGATGACTCGACCTACATCCAGCACCCACCGTTCTTCGACGACATCGACGGGCCGCCACCGGCCGTCAGGAACGTCGAGGGCGCCCGGGTCCTGGCCCTGCTGGGCGACTCGGTGACCACCGACCACATCTCCCCGGCCGGCAACATCAAGGCCGACAGCCCGGCCGGTCGCTACCTGCGCGAACAGGGCGTGGAGCCACGGGACTTCAACTCCTACGGCTCCCGACGCGGCAACCATCAAGTCATGATGCGCGGCACCTTCGCCAATATCCGCATCCGCAACGAAATGCTCGACGGCGAAGAAGGCGGCAACACGATCTACATCCCCAGTGGCGAACGAATGCCGATCTACGATGCCGCCATGCTCTACCAGGCCACGGGCACGCCCCTGGTGGTGATCGCCGGCCAGGAATATGGCACGGGCTCGAGCCGGGACTGGGCGGCCAAGGGCACCAACCTGCTGGGGGTCAAGGCGGTGATCGCCGAAAGCTTCGAGCGCATCCATCGCTCCAACCTGGTGGGGATGGGCGTGCTGCCGTTGCAGTTCAAGCTCGACCAGAACCGCAAGAGCCTGAACCTCACGGGCAGGGAAACCCTGGACATCCTCGGGCTCAATGACGTCGAACTGACGCCACGGATGAACCTGCCCCTGGTGATTACCCGCGAGGATGGCCGCCAGGAACGGATCGAAGTGTTGTGTCGGATCGATACCTTGAATGAAGTGGAATACTTCAAGGCGGGCGGGATTCTTCACTATGTGTTGCGGCAATTGATTGCAGGTTAAGCACGCCCCCCTGTGGGAGCCGAGCTTGCTCGCGATAGCGGTGGATCAGCCTGCATCTGTGCTGAATGCTCCGCCATCATCGCGAGCAGGCTCGCTCCCACAATAGATTCTGGCTGCTCACAGACGCAGCGTTCGACCCCGATCCCCTGTGGGAGCGAGCTTGCTCGCGATAGCGATGGATCAGCCAGCATCAGTGTTGGCTGACCTGCCCCTATCGCGAGCAAGCTCGCTCCCACGGTTACTTAACAGGCGCTGTTTTGTATGAGCCCGCCTATAATCCCGCCGGCACTCACGCAACCGCGTCAGTCAACTGCCTGCCTCTCCTGCGCATGAATCTGCATGGACACAAATGTGCTCTTTGCGCGACACGGTGGCGTCGAAGCCCCGACGGCCGCCCTCGCCCAGAGCTTTCCCGCTAAAAGGATGTTGTATGCCCGCTTTACCCTGGCTTCACCTGGCCCTTCTTTCCACAGGCTATGGTCTGGCGCTGGTCTATGGCCATCTGGCCTGGACCGCGCTCATCTCGGTGGCGCTGCTGCTGTTCGCCGGTTACGCGGTGCGCCAGCAGGAAATGCCGGTGGGCCGGTTTCTCGGGCACGTCCTGTTTCTGGTGATGGCCTTGGCCCTGGCGATGCACTGGATGCCAGGCTTCTTCAACGGCCGGGCCATCCCGGCGCAACGCTTCACCGATGATGCGGCACGCTTCGCCATGTACCTGAACCAGGACAAGCCGCTGATCGGCTTCTGGCTGTTGCTGGCCTGCCCCTGGATCGTCGGCCGGCGCTCATTGCGCCTGTCGGTCCAGGCCACGGCGCTGGGCCTGGCGCTGAGCGCGGTGCTGGCCCTTGGCGGCGCGATGCTGCTGGGGATGATCCACTGGGCACCGAAATGGCCGGACCATGCGTGGATGTGGGTACTTAATAATCTTTTATTGGTCACGCTCGTGGAGGAAGCGCTGTTTCGTGGCTACATTCAGGGGGGCCTGAGTCGGCGCTTCAAACATATGGCCCAAGGCGACAACCTGGCGTTGCTCATGGCTTCGTTGCTGTTCGGCCTTGTGCATGCGGGCGCGGGTTGGCAATGGGTGCTGCTGTCGGGCCTGGCGGGGCTAGGTTACGGCCTGGCGTATCGTTTTGGTGGCCTGGGCGCGGCGATTGCCACGCACTTCCTGCTCAACCTGCTTCATTTCGCCCTCTTTACCTACCCGATGCTGGCGTGATAGCGACAGGCAAAAATAACTTCAACTAAAACCTGACGGCGCCGACAACCTTTCAAAGCCTTGCGGATCTACACACCATGCGTAACAACCAACCCGTCACACAACGCGAAAGGACCTTCCCGGCCCAGCAACGATTGATTTCGACCACCGACGCCAAGGGCGTGATCACCTACTGCAACGACGCGTTCGTTGAAATCAGTGGGTTTTCGAAGGAAGAACTGATCCGTTCGCCGCACAATCTCGTGCGCCATCCCGATGTCCCATCCGCTGTGTTCGCGCACATGTGGGACACGCTGAAACAAGGCTTGCCATGGATGGGCATCGTCAAGAATCGCTGCAAGAGCGGTGATCATTACTGGGTCAACGCCTATGTCACGCCCGTGTTCGAGGGCAATCAGGTGGTCGGCTATGAATCGGTGCGGGTCAAACCCTCCGCCGAGCAGATCGCCCGCGCCGAAGCCCTGTATCAGCGCATCAACCAGGGCAAATCCGCGGTTCCGGCCAGCGACAAATGGTTGCCGATGCTGCAGGACTGGCTGCCGTTTATCCTGGTCAGCCAACTCAGTTTCGTCGTCGGCGCCTTCCTGAACTCCCACTGGGGCTTTGCCCTGGCCGCCCTGCTGTCGGTGCCCTTGGGGCTGATGGGCCTGCAATGGCAACAACGCGGGATCAAGCGCCTGCTGCGCCTGGCCGAGCAAACCACCTCCGACCCCCTGATCGCCCGGATGTACACCGACAGCCGCGGCGTCCAGGCACGCCTGGAAATGTCGATCCTCAGCCAGCAAGCGCGCCTGAAAACCTGCCTGACGCGCCTGCAGGACACCGCCGAGCACCTTAACGACCAGGCTCGCCAGTCCAACACGTTGGCCCATGACAGCTCCAGCGGCCTTGAGCGCCAGCGGGTGGAAACCGAACAGGTCGCCACGGCCGTCAACCAGATGGCGGCAACGACCCAGGAAGTCGCCAGTCACGTGCAGCGCACCGCCGATGCCACCCAGGAAGCCAATCGCCTGACCAGCCGCGGCCGCGACATCGCCGGGGAAACCCGCGAAGCCATCGAGCGGCTGTCGGTGGTGGTCGGCGAGACCGGCAACACCGTGACTCAGTTGGCCAAGGACAGCGACGAGATCGGTGGCGTGGTCGACGTGATCAAAGGCATCGCCGACCAGACCAACCTTCTGGCCCTCAACGCCGCCATCGAAGCGGCCCGTGCCGGTGAGATGGGGCGCGGCTTTGCCGTGGTGGCCGACGAAGTACGCCAACTGGCACAACGCACCAGCGAATCCACCGGGCAGATCCATGCCCTGATCGCCAAGCTCCAGCAAACCGCCAACAATGCCGTGCAAACCATGGAGGCCGGCCACCGCCAGGCCGAAGAAGGCGTGGCGCGGGTCATGGAAGCGGACCAGGCATTGGTGGGCATCAGCGAAGCGGTGGCCCACATCACCGACATGACCACCCAGATCGCCGCCGCCACCGAGGAGCAAAGCTCGGTGGCCGAGGAGATCAGCCGCAACATCAGCAACATCTCGGAACTGGCCGACCAGACCTCCGGCCAGGCCCACAGCTCGGCGCTGCTGAGCGAAGAACTGACCCGCACGGCGAATTCGCAGTATTCGTTGGTGGAGCGGTTCAACCGCTGATTTCAGTGGGCAATCTGAAAACCCGGACAGCGAACGCTTCCGGGTTTTTTGTTGCCTGAGCAACCGCTATCGCGAGCAAGCTCGCTCCCACAACGGGGTTGTGAACGCCACAAATCCAGTGTGGGAGCGAGCTTGCTCGCGAAGAGGCCGGGACAGGCGCTATCAATCCTGAAAAAGAAACGCCGCCACCTTACCTGCCACCGCCTCCAGATGCTGCTCATGACTGAACCCCGACGCCTTCAGCGGCTTCAGGTCATGATCCCCCGCCACCAGCCACATCACCTCAATGCTCGGTGACAATTCATACCCCTGCACCGCCTCCCGGTTACCCAAGGCATCGCGCTCGCCCTGGACGATCAAGGTCCGGGTCTTTAACCCTGCCAAGTGCTCGACCCGCGGTTTCTCCGGCTTGCCCACCGCATAGAAGGGATAGCCCAGGCACACCAGCGCATCGGCGCCCAGCTCATCGACCAGCAGACTCGCCATGCGCCCGCCCATGGACTTGCCGCCAACGGCCAACCGCCCAGCGACATAAGGCCGCACCGTGGCGTACACCTCACGCCAGCATTCCAGCAGCTTGGGTGCCGGGTTTGGAGGACGCTTACCCCCATCCTGGCGCCGCTGGGCCATGTAGGGAAACTCGAAGCGCAACACGTTGACGCCCCGTGCGGCAAGGCGCGCGGCCATTTCTTCCATGAAGCCGCTGTCCATCGGTGCACCGGCACCATGGGCCAGGATCAGGGTTGGCGGCTCGGCGCCCGCGCCCGGTTGCGCGGCCGTCCACCGCCAACCGTGTTGCTCCACGCACCGCGCCCATTGATCCCCGTCAATACTGGCCTTGTGCTGTTTGTCCATGCTTGCCTCGCTTTTAGTCTGCCTATAACTCCAGGCGAAGAACGCCGCACTGCCTTGCGCAGGCGCTCACTTCGGCTGAACCGTGGATGGGGAACCATGAACACTTCTATCAGTACCGCCTACAACTACAAGGTGGTCCGCCAATTCGCCATTATGACGGTGGTGTGGGGCATCGTCGGCATGGGGCTCGGGGTTTTTCTCGCCGCCCAATTGGTCTGGCCGCAGCTCAACTTCGATTTGCCCTGGACCAGCTTCGGCCGCCTGCGCCCGCTGCACACCAACGCGGTGATCTTCGCTTTTGGGGGCTGTGCCCTGTTCGCCAGCTCGTTTTATTCGGTGCAACGCACCTGCCAGACACAGCTGTTCGCGCCAAAAATCGCCGCGTTCTGCTTCTGGGGCTGGCAATTGGTGATCCTGCTGGCGGCCATCAGCCTGCCCCTGGGCTACACCAGTTCCAAGGAATACGCCGAGCTGGAATGGCCGATCGACATCCTGATCACCATCGTCTGGGTGGCCTACGCCATCGTGTTCTTCGGCACCGTGGCCAAGCGCAACACCAAGCACATCTACGTCGGCAACTGGTTCTTCGGCGGGTTCATCCTGACCGTGGCGATCCTGCACATCGTCAACAACCTGGAACTGCCGGTGAGTTTCACCAAATCCTACTCGGTGTATGCCGGGGCCACGGATGCGATGGTGCAGTGGTGGTACGGCCACAACGCCGTAGGCTTTTTCCTCACTGCTGGCTTCCTGGGGATGATGTACTACTTCGTGCCCAAGCAGGCCGAGCGCCCGGTGTATTCCTATCGCTTGTCCATCGTCCACTTCTGGGCGTTGATCACCCTGTACATCTGGGCCGGCCCGCACCACCTGCACTACACCGCGCTGCCGGACTGGGCGCAGTCCCTGGGCATGGTGATGTCGCTGATCCTGCTGGCGCCAAGCTGGGGCGGCATGATCAACGGCATGATGACCCTGTCGGGGGCCTGGCATAAGCTGCGCAGCGACCCGATTCTGCGCTTCTTGGTGGTGTCCCTGGCGTTCTACGGCATGTCGACCTTCGAAGGTCCGATGATGGCGATCAAGACCGTCAACGCCCTCTCCCACTACACCGACTGGACCATCGGCCACGTACACGCCGGTGCCCTCGGCTGGGTGGCGATGATTTCCATCGGTGCGCTGTACCACATGATCCCGAAAGTCTTCGGCCGGCCACAGATGCACAGCATCGGCCTGATCAACGCGCACTTCTGGCTCGCGACCATCGGCACGGTGCTGTACATCGCCTCGATGTGGGTCAACGGCATCGCCCAGGGCCTGATGTGGCGCGCGGTGAACGAGGACGGCACGCTCACCTACTCCTTCGTCGAAACCCTGGTGGCCAGCCACCCAGGCTTCGTCGTGCGGCTGGCGGGCGGGTCGATCTTCCTTCTCGGCATGCTGCTGATGGCCTACAACACCTGGCGCACCGTGCGGGCCTACCAGCCTGCCGAAGCCGCCGCTGCCGCGCAGATGGCCTGAGGAGTCCACCATGAAACACGAAACAATCGAAAAAAACGTCGGCCTGCTGATGCTGCTGATGGTCCTGGCCGTGAGCATTGGCGGCCTGACCCAGATCGTGCCGCTGTTCTTCCAGGACGTGACCAACAAGCCGGTGGACGGCATGAAGCCCTACACCGCCCTGCAACTGGAAGGCCGCGACATCTACATCCGTGAAGGCTGCGTCGGCTGCCACTCGCAGATGATCCGTCCGTTCCGCGCCGAGACCGAGCGCTACGGCCACTACTCCGTCGCCGGCGAAAGCGTCTGGGATCACCCATTCCTGTGGGGTTCCAAGCGTACCGGGCCGGACCTGGCACGGGTCGGCGCGCGCTACTCCGATGACTGGCACCGCGCCCACTTGTACAACCCGCGCAACGTCGTGCCCGAGTCGAAAATGCCGGCCTACCCATGGCTGGTAGCCCAGGCGGTGGACAGCAGCCACACCGAAGGCAAGCTGCGCGCCATGCGCACCCTCGGCGTGCCGTACACCGACGACGACATCGCCGGCAGCGTGGCCTCGCTCAAGGGCAAGACCGAAATGGACGCGCTGGTGGCCTACCTGCAAGTGCTCGGCACTGCCATCAAGAGCAAGAGGTGAGCCTGATGTTCTTTGAAATGAGCACTGGAATGATCCGTGGCCTGGGCACCGTCGTGGTGTTCATCGCCTTCATCGGCCTGACCCTGTGGGTATTCAGCAGCAAGCGCGGCCCGGAATTCGCCCAGGCGCGCCTGCTGCCGTTCGCCGACGAACCGCCCGCCGACATCACCCCCCAAGACCCTGCGACAAGGAGTACCCGGCCATGACCACCTTCTGGAGTACGTGGATCTGCGTACTGACCATCGGCAGCCTGATCGGCCTGACCTGGCTGCTGATCGGCACCCGCAAGGGCGAGACCAAGGGCAGCGTCGACCAGACCATGGGCCACAGCTTCGACGGCATCGAGGAGTACGACAACCCGCTGCCACAGTGGTGGTTCCTGTTGTTCGCCGGCACCCTGGTGTTTTCCGTCGGTTACCTGGTCCTGTATCCGGGCCTGGGCAACTGGAAAGGCATCCTGCCCGGCTACGAGAACGGCTGGACCGGGGCCCATGAATGGGAAAAGGAAATGGCCAAGGCCGATGCCAAATTCGGACCGATCTTCGCCAAATTCGCCGCCATGCCGGTGGAAGAAGTGGCCAAGGACCCGCAGGCACTGAAAATGGGCGGTCGCCTGTTCGCCTCCAACTGCTCGGTCTGCCATGGCTCGGACGCCAAGGGTGCCTTTGGCTTTCCGAACCTGGCCGACAGCAACTGGCGCTGGGGCGGTGCTGCCGACACCATCAAGGCGACCATCATGGGCGGCCGCATGGCGGCGATGCCGGCCTGGGGCGAAGTGCTGGGGGACGCGGGGGTCAAGAACGTGGCCGCGTATGTACGCCACGACCTGGCCGGCCTGCCGTTGCCGGCAGACAGCGGTGCCGATCTGCAAGCCGGCCAGCAGGCCTTCAACACCACCTGCGTCGCCTGCCACGGCGCCAACGGCCAAGGGACTGAAGCCATGGGCGCGCCGAACCTGACGCAACCGGCCGGTTTCATCTACGGCACCAGCCTGGCCCAGTTGCAGCAGACCATTCGCCATGGTCGCCAGGGCCACATGCCGGCGCAGAATGAGTTGCTGGGCAATGACAAGGTGCAACTGCTCGCCGCTTACGTCTACAGCCTGTCCCAGGGTGCCCGCACCGAGCGCCTGCAAGCGGAACACAAAAGCGAATAAATCCTGACCACACAAACAGCCGCATTCATCTGGATGCGGCTGCTTCGTGCCCCTGCGCGACGCATTGTCGCACCCCTCCCATCGTCTTCCTTTCGGTTCCCCGGAATCAGGTCTAAGCTTGCCTCTGCGTGCGCTGGCGACTGCCGGTTTCAGGTCGACCCGACCCGATGCGTTCGACAATCGTTCGATAAAAAGGCCGCAAAGGCAGGTGAATACCGGCTGTTGCGACAGTTGCCTGGCATCACCCGAACGCCGTGTTCGAACACACCCCGTTACAACCGACCTGACCCCCTCGCCTCTTTCCTTCGTTGCGACATTTTGCCGAGGGCCAATTTTGTCCCTACTCAGCACATGGAAAGGCCGCAGAATCAGCTTTGGAAAGCATTGACCCAGGTCATGGCGCGTTGCAATGACCCCCCGCTTTCTCCATACTTGCGACCGATTTTTATCCTAATAAAACACCCAAACCGTGGAACCTTAGAATGAGCACAGCAATCAGTCCGACTGCTTATAACTATAAGGTAGTCCGCCAGTTCGCCATCATGACGGTGGTCTGGGGGATCCTTGGCATGGGGCTCGGTGTCTTCATCGCCTCGCAACTGGTCTGGCCGGAGTTGAACTTCGATCTGCCATGGACGACATTTGGACGCCTGCGCCCGCTGCACACCAACCTGGTGATCTTCGCCTTCGGTGGTTGTGCGTTGTTTGCCACTTCTTACTACGTCGTGCAGCGAACCTGCCAAACGCGACTGATCTCCGACAGCCTCGCCGCCTTCACCTTCTGGGGCTGGCAAGCGGTCATCGTCGGTGCGATCGTGACCTTGCCAATGGGTTTCACCACCACCAAGGAATACGCGGAGCTGGAATGGCCCCTGGCTATCCTGCTGGCCATCGTCTGGGTGACCTACGGTTTGGTGTTCTTTGGCACCATCGTCAAGCGCAAGACCAAGCACATCTACGTCGGTAACTGGTTCTACGGTGCCTTCATCGTCGTGACCGCCATGCTGCACATCGTCAACCACGCCTCCCTGCCGGTCAGCTTCTTCAAGTCGTACTCGGCCTACTCGGGCGCGACCGACGCGATGATCCAGTGGTGGTACGGCCACAACGCCGTGGGTTTCTTCCTGACCACCGGCTTTTTGGGGATGATGTACTACTTCGTGCCGAAACAGGCCGAGCGTCCGATCTATTCCTATCGCCTGTCCATCGTCCACTTCTGGGCGCTGATCACCCTGTACATCTGGGCCGGTCCGCACCACCTGCACTACACCGCACTGCCGGACTGGGCGCAGTCCCTGGGCATGGCGATGTCGATCATCCTGCTGGCGCCAAGCTGGGGCGGCATGATCAACGGCATGATGACCCTCTCGGGTGCCTGGCATAAGCTGCGCACCGACCCGATCCTGCGCTTTCTGGTCGTGTCGCTGGCGTTCTACGGCATGTCGACCTTCGAAGGCCCGATGATGGCCATCAAGACCGTCAACTCCCTGAGCCACTACACCGACTGGACCATCGGCCACGTACACGCCGGTGCCCTTGGCTGGGTGGCGATGATTTCCATCGGCGCCATCTACCACATGATCCCGAAACTGTTCGGTCGTGCGCAGATGCACAGCACCGGCCTGATCAACGCGCACTTCTGGCTCGCGACCATCGGCACCGTGCTCTACATCGCCTCGATGTGGGTCAACGGCATCACCCAAGGCCTGATGTGGCGTGCGATCAACGACGACGGCACCCTGACCTACTCGTTCGTCGAAGCGCTGCAAGCCAGCCATCCTGGCTTCATCGTACGTGCCCTGGGCGGCGCGTTCTTCGCCAGCGGCATGCTGTTCATGGCCTACAACGTGTACCGCACCGTTCGTGCCTCTGACCCGGCTGAAGCTGAAGCCGCCGCCAAGATCGCCGTAGTTGGAGCTCACTGATGAAGCACGAAGCAGTAGAGAAGAATATCGGCCTGCTGGCCTTCTTCATGGTCATCGCCGTGAGCATCGGCGGCCTGACCCAGATCGTTCCGCTGTTCTTCCAGGATGTCACCAACAAGCCGGTCGAAGGCATGAAGCCGCGTACCGCCCTTGAACTGGAAGGCCGCGACATCTACATCGCCAACGGCTGTGTCGGCTGCCACTCGCAGATGATCCGTCCGTTCCGTGCCGAGACCGAACGCTACGGCCACTATTCGGTTGCCGGTGAAAGCGTCTGGGACCACCCGTTCCTGTGGGGCTCGAAGCGGACCGGCCCGGACCTGGCCCGCGTTGGCGGCCGCTACTCCGACGACTGGCAGCGTGCGCACTTGTACAACCCGCGCAACGTTGTGCCTGAGTCGAAGATGCCGGCCTACCCGTTCCTCGTAGAAAACAAGCTCGACGGCAAAGACACCGCCAAGAAAATGGAAGTCCTGCGCGCCTTGGGCGTGCCTTACACCGACGAAGACATCGCCGGTGCCAAGGATGCCGTCAAGGGCAAGACTGAAATGGACGCGCTGGTGGCCTATCTGCAAGGCCTGGGCACCATCATCAAAAGCAAACGGTGATCTGGATGGATATCGGGATGATTCGTGGCCTGGGCACCGTCGTCGTGATGGCGGCCTTTATCGGCCTGGCCTTGTGGGTGTTCAGCCCCAAGCGCAAGTCGGAGTTTGACGACGCGACCTTGCTGCCGTTCGCGGATGATCCCGAGGCCATCAAGCACGTCGAGCAAGCTTCTAGGAGTAACAAAGAATGACTACGTTCTGGAGTCTGTACGTCACAGTCCTCAGTCTGGGTACGATCTTCGCCCTGACCTGGCTGCTGCTGTCGACCCGCAAGGGCCAGCGCAGCGAAGCCACCGAAGAGACGGTTGGCCACTCCTTCGACGGGATCGAGGAGTACGACAACCCGCTGCCGAAATGGTGGTTCATGTTGTTCGTGGGCACCATCGTGTTCGCCCTCGGTTACCTGGTGCTCTACCCTGGCCTGGGCAACTGGAAAGGCCTGCTGCCAGGCTATAACTACCTGGACAACGAAAAGCAGACCGCCTTCGCCAACGGCCAGACCGGCTGGACAGGCGTTCACGAGTGGGAAAAGGAAATGGCTCGCTCGGACGCCAAGTTCGGTCCGATTTTCGCCAAGTTCGCCTCCATGCCGATCGAAGAAGTCGCCAAGGACCCGCAAGCCCTGAAGATGGGTGGCCGCCTGTTCGCCTCCAACTGCTCGGTCTGCCACGGTTCCGACGCCAAGGGTGCCTATGGCTTCCCCAACCTGACCGACGCCGACTGGCGCTGGGGCGGCGAGCCGGAAACCATCAAGACCACCATCATGGGCGGCCGTCACGCCGTGATGCCGGGCTGGGCTGCCGTGGTGGGTGAACAAGGCGTGGCCGACGTGGCTTCCTACCTGGTGACCAGCCTGCACGGTCGCAAGCTGCCGGAAGGCGCCAAGGCCGACCCGGCCAACGGCCAGAAACTGTTCGCGGCCAACTGCGTGGCCTGCCACGGTCCTGCCGGCAAGGGCACGCCCGCCATGGGCGCACCTGACCTGACGCATCCGGCCGGTTTCATCTACGGTTCGAGCTTCGCCCAACTGCAGCAGACCATCCGCTACGGTCGCCAGGGCCAGATGCCGGCCCAGGCCGACCTGCAAGGCAACGACAAGGTCCACTTGTTGGCCGCCTATGTCTACAGCCTGTCTCACGGCGAGAAAGCACCTGCGGCTGACGCCCAGTAAAGCCAACGCCTGATGCACCAAAGGCCCCGTCAACCAACGTTGACGGGGCCTTTTTGTTTGCCGGTGCGACAGGACGAAATTGTTTTATCTTGCCCGCAATCAGTAGCGGTAGTAACGTGCCTACATTCATTTTTATTGAGGACGCCGCCATGTCCATCACCACTATTTCCAGCCGCGAATTCAACCACGACACAAGTGGTGCCAAAAAAGCCACCCGCCAGGGGCCGGTCATCATTACCGACCGTGGCAAGCCGGCCCATGTGCTGCTAAGCATTGAGGAGTACCAGAAACTGACCGGCATCGGCACCAGCATTGTCGAGTTGCTGGTCATGCCCGACACGCCGGATATTGATTTCGATACCGACCGTGCCGTCATCTCTCCTCGACCGGTGGACCTGTCCTGATGTACCTGCTCGACACTAACGTCATCTCGGAACTGCGCAAGCCTCAAGCCGATAAGAATGTACAGGCCTGGGCGCGTGGCGTGCCCGCCCCCAGCCTTTACCTTTCGGCGATTACCGTATTGGAATTGGAAACCGGCGTGTTGCGGTTCGAACGCAAGGACCCGGTGCAAGGCAGCCACCTGCGCGCATGGCTGGACAACCATGTCATGCCCGCATTCGCCGGAAGAATCCTGGCGGTCGACCGCGCCGTCGCGCTGCGCTGCGCTCGCCTGCACGTTCCGGATCGCAGCAATGAATGCGATGCACTGATTGCCGCCACTGCGCTGGTCCACGGACTGACCGTAGTCACCCGCAACGTGAATGATTTCCAGAGCAGCGGCGTGGCGGTGCTCAACCCATGGTCATCCAGTCCACCCGCTTGAGACGGCAGCTCCTACAATAGTCAATTGATCTGGGTCATGACTTGTTACATCCGCTACACCATTCTGGGCAGGCGCCCAACGCGACCAAAGGTCGCACCCTTGAGCCAGAGCGACAGGCGTATCATTGCGCCACTGCAATACCCTTTCTGACCGTGGTCGGCACGTACTGACCCCGGCACTTTTCCACTGCCGTGGGATGCAATTGATGAGCAACCAGATTCCGGTACATGACGTTACCCCGCCTGCCAAGGACGCGAACAAAAGCGTCGACCTGTATGCCTCTCGGGAAAAAATCTACACCCGCGCCTTCACCGGTCTGTTCCGTAACCTGCGGATGCTGGGCGGAGCGTTCTTGTTCCTGCTGTATTTCGGTACGGTCTGGTTGAACTGGGGCGGCCATCAGGCCGTCTGGTGGAACCTGCCGGAACGCAAGTTCTTCATTTTCGGTGCGACGTTCTGGCCCCAGGATTTCATCCTGCTGTCGGGGATGCTGATCATTGCGGCATTTGGCCTGTTCTTCATCACGGTCTATGCCGGACGGGTGTGGTGCGGCTACACCTGCCCACAAAGCGTGTGGACCTGGATCTTCATGTGGTGCGAAAAAGTCACCGAAGGCGATCGCAACCAGCGCATCAAGCTCGACAAGGCCCCCATGGGCGCCAACAAATTCCTGCGCAAGTTCGCCAAGCACAGCCTGTGGCTGCTGATCGGCTTCGCCACCGGCGTGACCTTCGTCGGTTACTTCACGCCGATCCGCGAACTGGTGTTCGAGTTCTTTACCGGCCAGGCCGATGGCTGGTCGTATTTCTGGATCGGCTTCTTCACCCTCGCCACCTATGGCAACGCCGGCTGGCTGCGCGAGCAGGTGTGCATCTACATGTGCCCTTACGCGCGCTTCCAAAGCGTGATGTTCGACAAGGACACCTTGATCGTGTCCTACGACCCGCGTCGTGGCGAAAGCCGTGGCCCGCGCAAGAAAGGTGTGGACTACAAGGCCCTGGGCCTTGGGGACTGCATCGACTGCACCATGTGCGTCCAGGTCTGCCCGACCGGCATCGACATTCGCGACGGCTTGCAGGTCGAGTGCATTGGCTGCGCAGCCTGCATCGACGCCTGCGATAGCATCATGGATAAGATGGACTACCCGCGCGGCCTGATCAGCTACACCACCGAACACAACCTGTCGGGGCAGAAAACCCATAAACTGCGCCCACGCCTGATCGGTTACGCCTTGGTGCTGCTGACCATGATCAGCTTGCTGGCGGCGGCATTCTTCATGCGTTCGCTGGTGGGGTTCGACGTCAGCAAGGACCGCGTGTTGTACCGCGAAAACGCCGAAGGCCGGATCGAGAACGTCTACAGCCTGAAGATCATGAACAAAGACCAACGCGACCATACGTACGTCCTGGAAGCCTCAGGCCTGCCCGACCTCAAGCTGCAAGGCCGTCGGGAAATCAAGGTCGCGGCCGGCGAGATCTACAGCCAGCCGGTTGAGCTGTCCAGCGCACCGGAGCAACTGCCATCGAGCACCAACGAGGTGACCTTCATCCTCAAGGACGCCGATGACGAAAGCGTACATGTCGAAGCCAAGAGCCGGTTCATCGGCCCACAAACTCGTTGAGAGAACTGAACATGCCTGCAGCAACCGCCACCAGCCCTTGGTACAAGCACCTCTGGCCGTGGATCATCATCGCGATCCTGAGCTGTTCGGTGACACTGAGCCTGACGATGGTGACCATTGCGGTGAAGAACCCGGACAACCTGGTCAACGACAACTATTACGAAGCCGGCAAGGGCATCAACCGCTCGCTGGAGCGCGAACTGCTGGCCCAGACCCTGCAACTGCATGCCAACGTGCAACTGGATGACGTGACCGGCGAAGTGAACCTGCGCCTGAACGGCGACAGCCGCCCCCAGACCCTGGAACTGAGCCTGATCTCACCGACCCAGCCGGAGAAGGACCGCAAGATCGTCCTGACCCGCAACGACAGCGAACCGGGGCGCTACGTCGGCCAGTTGACGGACAAGATCGAAGGCCGGCGCTTTGTCGAATTGCTGGGGGTGGAGAACGACAAGACCTGGCGCCTGTTCGAAGAAGAACAGATCAACCACGACCAGGACATCCTGCTCGGCGATGAACCGCTGCAAGGCGCTGAAGACCTGAAGAAATAAATCGCTTCTCTGTGGCGAGGGAGCTTGCTCCCGCTGGGTCGCGAAGCGGCCCCGTTCTTCGTGTGACCGGCTCACCCGATTACGACTGCTACGCAGCCGAGCGGGAGCAAGCTACCTCGCCACAACAGCGCCCATAAACCAGCAAACGCCCCAGCCAAAAAGGCCTTCATGCGACAACCATGACCACTCCACAGCCGTGCTACCACTGCGCCCTGCCCGTCCCTCCTGGCAGTCGCTTCACCGCCGTTGTCCTCGGTGAAACCCGCGAGCTGTGCTGCCCGGGCTGCCAGGCGGTGGCCGAGGCCATTGTCGCCGGTGGCCTGGAAAGCTATTACCTGCATCGCAGTGAAGCGTCGGCCAATCCCGAGACCCTGCCCGTCCAGTTGACCGATGAACTGGCGCTGTACGATCGCCCTGACGTGCAGCAGTCGTTCGTGCGTCATGAGGGCGAATTGGCCGAAACCACCCTGTTGATGGAAGGCATCAGTTGCGCCGCCTGCGGCTGGTTGATCGAAAAACAGCTGCGCAGCCTGCCGGCCGTGGCCGAGGCGCGATTGAACCTGTCCAATCATCGCCTGCATGTGCGCTGGGCCGACGCCCAGTTGCCGCTGAGCACGCTGCTCGCCGAACTGCGCCAGATCGGCTACGTCGCCCACCCGTACCAGGCCGACCAGGCGTGCGAGCAACTCGCCGCACAAAACCGCCTGGCCCTGCGCCAGTTAGGCGTGGCCGGCCTGTTGTGGTTCCAGGCGATGATGGCGACGATGGCCACCTGGCCGGAATTCAACATCGACCTGAGCCCGGAGATGCACACCATCCTGCGCTGGGTCGCCTTGTTTCTCACCACGCCCATCGTGTTCTACAGCTGCGCGCCATTCTTCAAAGGCGCCATGCGCGACCTACGCACCCGCCACCTGACCATGGACGTTTCCGTGTCCCTGGCCATTGGCAGCGCCTACATTGCCGGGATCTGGACGTCGATCACTGGCGTTGGCGAGTTGTACTTCGATGCCGTGGGCATGTTCGCCCTTTTCCTGCTGGCCGGCCGTTACCTGGAGCGCCGGGCCCGGGAGCGCACGGCCGCCGCCACCGCCCAACTGGTCAATCTGTTACCGGCCTCGTGCCTGCGCCTGGCGGACGATGGCCAGAGCGAACGCATCCTGCTCAGCGAATTGCGCACCGGCGACCGAGTGTTGGTGCATCCCGGGGCGGTCCTGCCGGCTGATGGCAGAATCCTCGAGGGGCAGTCCAGCATCGACGAATCCCTGCTGACCGGTGAATACCTGCCACAAGCTCGGCAGGTGGGCGATGCGGTCACCGCGGGCACGCTGAACGTCGAAGGCGCCTTGACCGTCGAGGTGCTGGCCCTCGGCCAAGACACCCGGTTGTCGGCCATCGTTCGCCTACTGGAGCGGGCCCAGGCCGAGAAACCGCGATTGGCGGAGATCGCCGATCGCGCCGCCCAATGGTTCCTGCTGTTCTCCCTGGTCGCGGCGGCGGCAATCGGCCTGTTGTGGTGGCAACTGGATGCCTCGCGAGCCTTCTGGATCGTCCTGGCGATGCTGGTCGCCACTTGCCCCTGTGCATTGTCCCTCGCCACGCCGACCGCCCTCACCGCAGCCACCGGTACCTTGCACAAACTTGGCCTGCTGCTGACGCGCGGCCATGTACTGGAGGGCCTGAACCAGATCGACACGGTCATTTTCGACAAGACCGGCACCCTCACCGAAGGCCGCCTGGCGTTGCGCGCCATTCGGCCACTGGCGACCCTCGACAGCGATCACTGCCTGGGCTTGGCCGCGGCCCTGGAAAACCGCTCGGAACACCCCATCGCCCGTGCTTTTGGCCGCGCGCCAATGGCCGCCGAGCAGGTGCAAAGCACCCCGGGGCTGGGGCTGGAAGGCCTCGTGGCCGAACAACGCCTGCGCATCGGCCAGCCCGGTTTTGTCTGCGAACTGAGTGGCGCGGCCATACCGCAGATGCCGGAAGAAGCCGGGCAATGGCTGTTGCTGGGCGATGAGCTCGGGCCGCTGGCCTGGTTTGTCCTCGATGACCGCTTGCGCGTCGACGCCCCGACCCTGCTGGCGGCCTGCAAGGCGCGGGGCTGGCGAACGCTGCTGCTGTCGGGCGACAGTTCGCCGATGGTTGCCAGCGTCGCCGCCGAACTGGGCATCGACGAGGCCCGGGGCGGCCTGCGCCCGGACGACAAACTGGCGGTGTTGCAGCAATTGCACCAACAGGGCCGCAAGGTGCTGATGCTCGGGGATGGCGTGAACGACGTGCCCGTGCTGGCGGCGGCGGACATCAGTGTCGCCATGGGCTCGGCCACCGATCTGGCCAAGACCAGCGCCGACGCCGTGCTGCTGTCCAACCGCCTCGACGCCCTGATCCACGCCTTCGACCTGGCTCGACGCACTCGCCGGGTGATCGTCGAGAACCTGGTGTGGGCCGGGCTGTACAATGGCCTCATGTTGCCGTTCGCCGCCCTCGGCTGGATTACACCGGTGTGGGCCGCGGTCGGCATGTCCATCAGTTCGTTGACCGTGGTGTTGAATGCCCTGAGGCTGACGCGTCAGCCCAAGGCGCAGGTTTTCACCGCCACGCCCGATACCCGCCCGCTGCCGGCCTGAGCCGCGCGGGCATGGAGTTCCAACATGCCAGCTCTTTACGTGATGATCCCGGCCGCGCTGCTGATCGTGGCCATCGCCGTGTACATTTTCTTCTGGGCCGTGGACAGCGGACAGTACGACGACCTCGACGGTCCGGCCCATAGCATCTTGTTCGACGATCAGGACCCGCACCACAAGGCGGCGGTGGACGAAGCCAGTGGCGAAGTCCGCAAGCCGGACGACAAGGCCCCACCCCATGCTTGACCTGGCGCCACTGCTGGTTTCGGCCGTTATCCTTGGCCTGCTGGGCGGCGGTCATTGCCTGGGCATGTGCGGCGGCCTGATGGGCGCCCTGACCCTGGCGATTCCCAAGGAACAGCGCAGCCGCCGCTTTCGGTTGCTGCTGGCGTACAACCTGGGACGAATCCTGAGCTATGCCACCGCCGGGCTGCTGATCGGCCTGGCCGGTTGGGCCGTGTCCAACAGTCCAGCAGCGATGATCATGCGGGTGCTGGCCGGCTTGCTGTTGATTGCCATGGGCCTGTACCTGGCGGGCTGGTGGAGCGGCCTGACCCGCATCGAAAGCGTGGGACGTGGCTTGTGGCGGCACATCCAACCCGTCGCCAACCGCTTGCTGCCGGTGTCGAGCCTGCCCCGGGCCTTGCTGCTCGGTGCCCTATGGGGCTGGCTGCCGTGCGGGCTGGTCTACAGCACCCTGCTATGGTCCGCCAGCCAGGGTAATGCCCTGGACAGCGCCCTGCTGATGCTCGCCTTCGGCCTGGGCACCTGGCCGGTGCTGCTCGCCACTGGCCTGGCCGCCGAGCGCATCACCGCCCTGCTGCGCAAACGCAGCGTGCGCATGGCCGGCGGGCTGTTGGTGATTGTTTTCGGGATCTGGACACTGCCGGGGCCGCATCAGCATTGGCTCATGGGCCACTGAATGTGGGAGCCGAGCTTGCTCGCGATAACGGCGGCACATCCAACGCTGATGTCAGCTGAACCACCGCCATCGCGAGCAAGCTCGGCTCCCACAGGTCATGTATCGTCTTCAAAAGCCTTGCACACCCTTTCTGCGCAGCGCGCTCGTTGACACAAATCAAGACCACCCCGCGCCTCCCCCCCTAGACTCGCCCCATGCCAGCCTACCCGGGGAACACCCGCATGCTCGACGCCATCCGTTGGGACTCAGACCTGATCCGCCACTACGACCTGGCGGGACCACGCTACACCTCGTACCCGACTGCGGCGCAGTTCGGCGGCCAGGTGGGCACCTTCGACCTGCTCCATGCCCTGCGTGACAGCCGCAAGGCCCGGCGACCACTGTCGGTGTATGTGCACGTGCCGTTCTGCGCAAACATCTGTTACTACTGCGCCTGCAACAAGGTCATCACCAAGGACCGTGGCCGCGCCCACGCCTATCTGCAACGCCTGGAACAGGAAATCCAGTTGATCGGCTGCCACCTGGACCCTACCCAGCCCGTGGAACAGCTGCACTTTGGCGGCGGCACCCCGACGTTCCTCAGCCACGACGAGCTGCGCCAACTGATGGCCACGCTGCGCAAGCACCTCAACCTGCTGGACGACGATTCCGGCGACTACGGCATCGAGATCGATCCCCGGGAGGCCGACTGGTCGACCATGGGGCTGTTGCGTGAACTGGGGTTCAATCGGGTCAGCATCGGCCTGCAAGACCTTGACCCGGCGGTGCAGCGTGCCGTCAATCGCCCGCAAAGCCTGGAAGAAACCCGCGCGGTGGTCGAGGCTGCCCGAACCTTGCAGTTCCGTTCGATCAACATTGACCTGATCTACGGCCTGCCCAAGCAGACCCCGGACAACTTCGCCCGCACCGTCGAGGAAGTCATCCACCTGCAACCGGACCGGCTCTCGGTGTTCAATTACGCCCACCTGCCGGAACGCTTCATGCCCCAGCGGCGCATCAACAGCCAGGACTTGCCGAACCCGGAACAGAAACTGGCGATGCTGCAGGGCACTATCGAACAACTGACCGCCGCCGGCTACCGCTACGTCGGCATGGACCACTTCGCCCTGCCCGACGACGAGCTGGCCATCGCCCAGGAAGAGGCCACGTTGCAGCGCAACTTCCAGGGCTACACCACCCATGGCCATTGCGACCTGATCGGCCTCGGCGTGTCGGCCATCAGCCAGATCGGCGACCTGTATTGCCAGAACAGCAGCGACCTGAACCATTACCAGAACACCCTCGCCGACGGGCAACTGGCGACCAGTCGCGGCTGGGTATGCAACGCCGACGACCGGCTGCGGCGTGCGGTGATCCAGCAATTGATTTGTCATTTCAACCTGGTCTTCGCCGAGATCGAGCAAACCTTCAATATCGATTTTGGCGGATATTTTGCGCCGCTATGGCCGCAATTGCAGGCCATGGCCAAGGACGGCCTGATCGAGCTCGACAACACGCACATCAAAGTCCTGCCCGCCGGGCGCCTGCTGGTGCGATCCGTGTGCATGGTCTTCGATGCCTATCTGGAGCAGCACAATCGGCAGCGCTTCTCCCGAGTTATCTGAGCGCGACAATTTGACGACGAAACCGCACTGGCCGGAGTGCCTACGCTGGGGTACCCTTACGGCCTATGTGTGTTTTCCCACAAGGATTGAAGAAATGTCCGAGCCAGTCAAACTGCGCGCCCACAACCAGGCCCACTGCAAGGATTGCAGCCTGGCCCCGCTGTGCCTGCCACTTTCATTGAATCTGGAGGACATGGAGGCGTTGGACGAAATCGTTAAACGGGGCCGCCCGTTGAAAAAAGGTGAATTCCTGTTTCGCCAGGGTGACACCTTCGATTCCGTCTACGCGGTGCGCTCGGGCGCCTTGAAAACCTTTAACTTGAGCGATGGCGGCGAAGAGCAGCTCACCGGTTTCCACCTGCCCAGCGAACTGGTAGGCCTGTCCGGCATGGACACCGAGACCCATCCGGTCTCGGCCCAGGCACTGGAAACCACCTCGGTGTGCGAAATTCCCTTCGACCGCCTGGACGAGCTGGCCCTACAGTTGCCGCAACTGCGTCGCCAGTTGATGCGGGTCATGAGCCGGGAAATCCGTGACGATCAGCAGATGATGCTACTGCTCTCGAAAAAAACCGCCGACGAGCGCATCGCCACCTTCCTGGTCAACCTCTCTGCACGCTTCCGCGCCCGCGGGTTCTCGGCCAACCAGTTCCGCCTGAGCATGTCGCGCAACGAAATCGGCAATTACCTGGGCCTGGCGGTGGAAACCGTGTCCCGGGTGTTCACCCGTTTCCAGCAGAACGAATTGATTGCCGCCGAAGGCAAGGAAATTCACATCCTCGACCCGATCCAGCTCTGCGCCCTGGCCGGCGGCTCGATCGACGGCTGATGGACGAGCGCGGCTGAGGGATTTGCCTCGCCGCGCTATACTGCCGCGTTTGCAGCCCTGCCAGGACACCTCCACGATGGTCTTTGACTCCTTCGACATCAAATCCCTGATCCGCCCCGTGATCGACTTCCCCAAGCCCGGCGTGATCTTTCGCGACATTACCCCACTGTTCCAATCCCCGACCGCCCTGCGCCTGGTCATGGACAGTTTCGCCCACCGCTATGTCGAGGCCGAGTTCACTCACATTGGCGCGATGGATGCCCGCGGTTTCCTGATCGGTTCGATCCTGGCCTATCAGTTGAACAAACCGCTGGTCTTGTTCCGCAAGCAAGGCAAACTGCCGGCCGACGTGCTGGCCGAGGGATACCAGACCGAATACGGCGAAGCCTTCCTTGAAGTGCATGCCGACAGCCTGTGCGAGGGGGATTCGGTGGTGATGTTCGATGACCTGATCGCCACTGGTGGCACGCTGATCGCCGCCGCCAACCTGATCCGCCGCATGGGCGCCAAGGTCCACGAGGCCGCAGCGATCATTGACTTGCCGGAACTGCTCGGCTCCCAACGCCTGGAAGACATGGGGATCCCGACGTTCTGCCTGACGCAGTTCTCCCTCAGCGAAAAATAATTGCCAGGCAACCATCAAACCTGTGGGAGCGAGCTTGCTCGCGATAGCGGTTTATCAGTCGCATGGATGTTGACTGATCCACCGCTATCGCGAGCAAGCTCGCTCCCACAGGGTATGGGGTAGCGGTTACAACGCGATCGGCTTACGGCCCGCAAACGAATGCGCCAGCGTTCCACCGTCCACCAACTCAAGCTCCCCTCCCAGTGGCACGCCGTGGGCGATGCGGGAGGCGACCAGGCCTTTGTTGTTCAGCAGCTGGGCGATGTAATGGGCGGTGGCTTCGCCTTCGACCGTCGGGTTGGTGGCGAGGATGACTTCCGTGAACGTGCCCGCCTCTTCGATCCGCGCGATCAACTGTGGAATGCCGATGGCTTCCGGCCCCAAGCCGTCGAGCGGGGACAAATGGCCCTTGAGCACGAAGTAACGGCCACGAAAACCGGTCTGCTCCACCGCATACACATCCATCGGCCCCTCCACTACGCAGAGCAAGGTGTCGTCCCGACGCGGGTCGGCGCATTGCGGGCAGAGGTCGTCTTCGGTGAGGGTGCGGCATAAACGGCAATGCCCTACGCCTTCCATGGCCTGGCTCAGGGCCTGGGCCAGGCGTGAACCGCCGCTGCGATCACGCTCGAGCAATTGCAACGCCATGCGCTGGGCAGTTTTCTGACCCACACCCGGCAACGTTCGCAGGGCATCGATCAGTTGGCGAATCAAAGGGCTGAAGCTCATGGAGGAAATGTCCGACATAACAACGAGACGCGGTTTATACCCGCGCCTCCGGTTAGCGTCAAATACTCAATCCTGCGCGACCCGCACCACCAACTTGCCGAAGTTGCGCCCTTCCAACAGGCCGATAAACGCCTGTGGCGCATTTTCCAAGCCATCGACCACGTCCTCACGGAACTTGACCTTGCCATCGCGCACCCAAGGGGCCATGGCACTGATGAACTCCGGCTGACGGTCACCGTAGTCGTCGAACACAATAAACCCCTGGATCCGCACGCGCTTGGTCAGCAAGGTGCGCTGCAGTTGCGGCAAGCGATCCGGACCGCTCGGTGCTTGATGATCGTTGTAGGAGGCGATCAGGCCACAGAGCGGGATCCTCGCCTTGGCGTTGAGCAACGGCACGACGGCATCGAAGACCTTGCCGCCGACGTTTTCGTAATAGATATCGATGCCCTTGTCACAGGCCCGCGCCAGTTCTTCGGCAAAATTGGCGCTCTTGTGATCGACACAGGCATCAAAGCCCAGCTCATCGACCACGTACTTGCATTTCTCGTTGCCGCCCGCGACCCCGACGACACGCAGGCCCTTGATCTTCGCCACCTGGCCGACCACCGAGCCCACGGCACCCGAGGCGGCCGCGACCACCAGGGTTTCCCCGGCCTTGGGCTGGCCAATGTCCATCAGCCCCATGTAAGCGGTCATGCCCGGCATGCCCAGTACACCCAAAGCCATCGACGGGCTGGGCAGCCCGGAGGGGATGGGCATCACGTTGCGCCCATCGCTGATGCTGTGGCTCTGCCAACCCGTGGCGCCCACCACCAGATCACCCTCCTGGAATTTCGGGTGCATCGAACGCTCCACGCGGCTGACAGCGCCGCCGGTCATCACCTCGTCGATTTCCACCGGCGCGGCGTAGGAAGGTGCATCGCTCATGCGCCCACGCATGTAGGGGTCCAGGGACAGGAACAGCGTCTTGAGCAGGATCTGCCCCTGTGCCAGGTCCGGCAGGGTCACCTGCTCCAGGCGGAAATTCTCCGGGGTCGGGGCGCCGTGGGGGCGAGAGGCCAGGACGATGCGCTGGCTGGTGGTCGATGCTTGTGACATGGAAGCGTCTCCTTGATCGTTGAGTGGCACGTATAGGGAGCAGACCCTTGCCGAGGGGGCAGCGTTCGATGTTTGTTCAGCGGGCACTTGTGGGAGCAAGGCTTGCCCGCGATACAGACACCTCGGTGTGTCGGAGCGGCGCGCCATCGTTCATCGCGGGCAAGCCTTGCTCCCACAGGTATGATTTCTACCACCGCTCGCGCCTATGACAGAAACAAAAATGCCAGGCGCGATGCCTGGCATTGTGTGTAGCCCATCCCGACCGGGATGGCGAATCAGAACGGCAGTTTCATGCCCGGTGGCAGTTGCATGCCCGCGGTCATGCCGGACATCTTGTCCTGGCTGTTGGCTTCGATCTTGCGCACCGCGTCATTGACGGCGGCGGCGAACAGGGCCTCGAGCATTTCCTTGTCATCTTCGCTCAGGCCTTCGACCACGCTTGGGTCGATGCTGACACGCTTGATGTCGTGACGACCGGTCATGACCACGGTCACCATGTCGCCACCGGATTTGCCGGTAACTTCGGCGTTGGCCAGTTCTTCCTGCATCTTGGCCATTTTTTCCTGCATCTGCTGCGCCTGCTTCATCAGGCCGGCCATGCCACCTTTCATCATGGGAATCACCTCGAAAGTACTTGGATAAACAACACGCCCGGCCCGTTCGGCCCGGCGCCTTCAGTTATGAGCCCTGGGTGACCGGGGCCTCGACAGGTTCGATAGTATCGTGACGGACCACGGCGCCGAACTGTTGCATCATCTGCTGGATGAATGGATCACCGTGGATCGACTCCTCGGCTTCGCGCTGACGGTCGGCACGGCGGCGGGACGCGGCCTGAGCCGGAGTCTCCTGCTCGGGCTTGATCAGCTCGATGGTCAGCGTCAGGGTCCGCTCGTGGTACTGGTTCAGTGCATCGTTGAGGCGACGTTGCTGGGTCGCGTTGAACAGTGCGCTGTGGGCCGGGTCCAGGTGCAGCAGCCAGTGGTCGCCTTCCACGGCCATCAGCGTGCAGTTGGCGGCAATGCTGCCGGTCATGCCGCTGATCGGCAGTTTAGGGAACAGTTCCAGCCATTGCAGGGCCAGCCCGGTGGCCGGCATCGCCGCCGGTTCCGGCTCGGGCTCCGGGGTCGGCTCAGCGGCGTGCTCGCTGGCCAGGTCGTCCAGGTAGCTGTACGCCGAGTCCATGTCCGGCTCGATGTAATCCTCATCCAGCGGCGGCTCGTCGTCCAGGTCGATGCCTGGCGTGGCGATATCGACGTCGGCCACCGTCGGCTCGGGCACGGGCGCTGCGACCCATTCCGGCGCATCGGGGACCACGCTGTCGGGCGTCGGCAGGGGCATCGGCGGCAACTCGGGCTGCTCGGCGACGGTTTCCAACACGGGCTCGACGACCGGCTGCTGGACCACTGGCGGCTCGACCGGGTCGTTCCAAGGCAGGTCGACGACTTCTTCGGCGACAGGCTCGGGCAGTGCCTCGACGACCGGCTCGGGTTCCGGCTCGGGCGTCGCGACAACAGGCGCCGGCACCGGCTGGGGTACAGGTGCCACCGCTGCCGGAGCCGAAGTCACTGCCGGCGCAACGACGGGCGCGGCAGCCACTGGCTTGGCGGAATCAGCTGTGGCCTGGCTGATCCCCACTGGCTTTAGCGTTTGCCTCGGGGCGTCCGCCGTGTCGGCTGGCCGGAACGCCAGCATTCGCAGCAGGACCATTTCGAAGCCGCCTCGCGGATCCGGTGCCAGGGGCAGGTCGCGACGGCCGATCAGGCCCATCTGGTAATAGAACTGCACGTCTTCGGCCGGCAGCGCCTGGGCCAGGGCCAGTACGCGATCACGGTCGCCATGGCCGTTGTCGACGCCTTCAGGCAGGGCCTGGGCAATGGCGACACGGTGCAGCACGTTGAGGATTTCCGAGAGTACGCCATTCCAGTCCGGGCCCTGCTCGGCCAGGTGACGCACCGCCTCGAGCAGCGCCTTGGCATCGCCTTCGATCAGCGCATGCAAGACGTCATAGACCTGGCCGTGATCGAGGGTGCCGAGCATGGCTCGGACATCGGCGGCCATGACCTTGCCTTCACCGAAAGCGATGGCCTGGTCGGTCAGGCTCATGGCGTCGCGCATCGAACCATCGGCGGCGCGGCCCAACAGCCACAGCGCATCGTCTTCGAATGGCACGTTTTCGACGCCCAATACGTGGGTCAGGTGCTCGACCACCCGCTCCGGCGTCATGTTTTTCAGGGAGAACTGCAGGCACCGCGACAGAATCGTTGCAGGAAGTTTCTGCGGGTCGGTGGTCGCCAGGATGAACTTGACGTAGGGCGGCGGTTCTTCGAGGGTCTTGAGCAGCGCATTGAAGGAATGGCTGGAGAGCATGTGCACTTCGTCGATCAGGTAGACCTTGAAGCGCCCACGGCTCGGGGCGTATTGCACGTTGTCGAGCAGTTCGCGGGTGTCTTCGACCTTGGTGCGGCTGGCGGCGTCGATCTCGATCAGGTCGACGAAGCGGCCCTCGTCGATTTCCCGGCAGACCGAACACTCGCCACAAGGTGTCGAAGTGATACCGGTTTCACAGTTCAGGCACTTGGCAATGATCCGCGCGATGGTGGTCTTGCCCACGCCCCGGGTACCGGTGAACAGGTAGGCGTGGTGCAGCCGCTGGCTGTCCAAGGCATTGATCAGAGCCTTGAGCACATGGGTCTGGCCGACCATTTCGCGGAACGAGCGCGGACGCCATTTACGTGCAAGAACCTGATAACTCATCGAAAACCGTCGCAACGAAGGAACATAAGCGGCTAATGCTAGCGGAGCAGGGGCGAAATTGCATCCGGTGTGCTCGTCTAATGTGACTAAGCTAGGCCAGGGGGCTTGTTGTCGACACGGTTTTACACAGTCAGGAGAGTTTATGCGCTCAGCCATGGGGGCTTTGCTGTTGTTGAGTACCGGTTGTCTTGCCGAGGAAGCCCCCTTGCGTTTCGCCATTACCGATGGCTGGGCGATGCCCATGGTGCAGATCGAACGAGGCCGCCCGACCCAGGGCATCATTCCCGACATCATGACCAGCCTGGCGACCCAGATAGGAAAGCCGGCGCAATTCCACGTCCTCTCCCGCGCCCGGCTCGACGGTGCCATGAAACACGGCGAGATCGACATGCGTTGCTATGTCAGCCCTGACTGGGTGAAGGACAATGGTGATTATCTGTGGAGCATCCCGTTGTTTTTCCAACGTGACCTGCTCGTCGCCACCACAAGCGTACCCGCGACGGTAACGCCAACAACGCTGTCGCCCCAACCCATCGGCACGGTGCTCGGCTACAGCTACCCGACCTTGCAACCCTTGTTCGACGCCGGTCAACTGCACCGCGACGATGCCCGCAGCCAGGAACAAGTGCTGGCGAAACTGTTGGCCGGGCGTTATCGCTATGGGATCAGTAATCAATGGGCGCTGGACTGGTTCAATCAACGCCATACCGCTGATCGCCAACTTCATGAGGTGGCTGTCCTGCAGGAACAGCGGTTGAGCTGTTATGTGCGCAACGATCCGAGCATTCCCGCACAGCACATTCTGAGGACATTGCTGAACATGAAGACGTCCGGGGAAATCGACGCGATCATCCAGCTCTACACCGGCCGCAGTGAAGCATCACGGGCCGAGAGCGAGGCGCCCTCGCCCTGATCGCCTGGCCGCTGCTGCCATTGCGACGGCGGAACGAACCCCTGCACCCAGCCGGGTATCTGTTCGGACGGCATGGGCCGGGCGATGAAATAACCTTGTGCCACCTCACAGCCCAGGCGCAGCAACAATTGGCCATGCTCCAGGCTGTCCAGCCCTTCGGCGACCACCTCGCGGCCAAACGCCCGAGCCAGGCCGATCACCGCTTCGGTCAGCGCCAGGTCGTCGCGGTCATCGAGAATGTCGCGCACGAAGGTCTTGTCGATCTTGATGGTTTGCGTGCGCAGGTGCTTGAGGTCGTTGAGCGAGCAGTAGCCGGTGCCGAAACCGCCCAGGGAAAACCCCACGCCCAGCGCCTGGCACGCCTGGAGGCAGGCGCTGACGTGGGCCAGGTTCTCCACGGCGACGGACTCGACAATCTGCAGATCCAACAGCCGTGGCGGCACCGCCGAATGCCGCTCCAACACCTGTCGCAGCCGCTCGACAAAATCCGCCCGCTGGAAATGCCGCGCCGAGATATTGATGCTCACCGGCCAGCCCTGCCCCGCCTGCTGCCATTGTTGCAACTGAGTCAAGACCTGTTCCATGACCCACTCGCCGATCTCGACGATCAGGTCAGTCTCCTCCACCAGGGGCAAGAATTCCCGAGGCGGTACCAGGCCACGTTGCGGATGCTTCCAGCGCAGCAGCGCCTCCAGGCCGACCACGGTGCCATGACGCATATTGACCTTGGGCTGGAAATGCAGCCGCAGTTCGTTATCGGCCAGTGCCTGGCGGACCCGCTCGACTGTCTGGTAAGTGGCCCGCACCTCCTTGTCCCGGGACACATCGAACAAGTGGAAACGATTGCGACCGCTTTGCTTGGCCACGTACATCGCCTGGTCGGCGTGACGCAACAGGGTCTCGGCGTCTTCGTTGTCCCACGGGAACAACGTGACGCCAATACTGGCGAAGACCTTGATGTCCTTGCCGTCAATGGCATACGGCATGGAGACGGCGATCAACACCCGATTCAACGCGGCATGCAGCTCTTCCATCCCACGCACATGGCGCAACACCAGCACGAACTCATCCCCGCCCAGCCGCGCCACCACGTCCTCGCCACGCACAATGCTGCGCAGGCGCCTGGCGACCTCCACCAACAGTCGATCACCGCTGGCGTGACCATAGCCGTCATTGACCGCCTTGAAGCCATCGAGGTCGAGCATACACACCGCCAGGGGCAGGTTCTCCGCACGGGAAAACTCCAGGGCCTGGTCCAGCAGATCCGACAGATAAGTACGATTGGGCAGGCCGGTCAGCACATCGTGACCGACCCGCCATTGCAACGAATGCAGCAGGCGACGCTTTTCGCTGACATCGAAGCGAATCGCCAGGTAGCGCTCGATTCGGCCTGTCTCGTCGTCGATCACCGGCACCAGGGTGGTGTCGACCCAGTGCAGCGTACCGTCCTTGGCCCGATTGCAGATTTCCCCTTTCCAGACCTGGCCCAGGGCAATGGTGCTCCACATGGCGCTGAAGAACTCGCCAGGGTGCTGGCCGGAATTGAGCAGGCGATGGTTCGCGCCCAGCAGCTCATCGCGCCGGTAACCGAAAAGACTGCAAAATTGATCGTTGACGTAGGTGATGCGCCCGCTCAGATCGGTCTCGGAAAAAATCGCGGCGGCGTCAACGGCCCTGCGGTACTTCTTATCCATCGAAGCAGTCATCCATGAGTCAGGCTCATTTGTCGCGCGCGGTTGCACCGCCTTCAAGACAGGCGAAAATCAACTAGGCTCAAACACTCTGAGAGAAGCTGGAGCGCGGGCCCTGGCGATGCCAAGGGAGAGCTTCAGCCCTTGCCTTGTATCGTGGCAAGAACACAAGGCCCGGCCTCTGCATACACCTCGGCTTCGAAAAGCAGGTCACCAAATACCCGTGCCAAAGGCCGATTCTACGAAACACATCACATTTTGCAAAGCAAGGTGATGGATCACGCGGTTGCCTAATGCGAAAATCTATCGTTAAGTTCTTGATTCTAAATGGGAATTAAGCGATGCAAATTTCAAGTTTGGGTCCGGCCATCAGACGCTACCGCAAAGTAGCGGGGCTTACTCAGGCTGAACTTGGCGAAAAAACCGGTTTTGACCCTAAAACCATCAGCCGCTTCGAAACCGGCACCTACACCCCCAGCGTCGAAGCCTTGTTCCTGCTTGCCAATGTGCTGGATGTGCAACTGAAGGCCTTTTTTACCGACATGGCCGATGAGGACGAACAGCGGGCGTACCTGTTCGGTGTCATACACAAAGCCACCCCGAAGGACCTGGGAAAGCTGATCGCAGCGGTCGACCAGGCCTTGTCCAAGCCTTGACCCAGTGAAAGAGCAGCCTGGCCTGTCGAGGCGAGACAGGCCAGGCTTCTCTTTGCTCGCCTGCCCAATTCCGAGGATGACGCACGACATAATGTCACGTTGACATCTCTTGCCACGAACCCGGACTATCAACGCGCTGATTCCTGCGTCCCGATGACGCCCACCGACTCGTCGACACAACAAAATCCCAGGGGACTCCGTGCATAAACTTTCGATCATTCTGGTCTCGATACTCGCCACCGGCTGCACCGCCAAATACGCGCAACAAGACGTATTCCCCAACCCGGGAAAACTTGATCGACAAATGCCCGTCACCATCGCCATACCGGTCGACGGACGCTACGAAACGACGCCCTACCCTGCCTCCGGCGATATGACAGCTGCCGCCGTCAAGACGGCCTTCTCTTACTACACCAACCGCGTGACGGTAATGGGCGCGTGCCGTGAGTTGAGCTGCCTGAGACAGAACAGCCCTTCGGGCTACTACGTCATCCCGGAAATCCTGCACTGGGAAGAACGCGCCACGGAATGGTCGGGCCTCCCCGACAAGATTGAAGTGAAGCTCGCTATTTATGGCCCGACTGGCGCACAGCCGCTGGGGTCTGCGATCTTGTCCGGCAAAAGCAAATGGGCGACTTTCGGCGGGGATCATCCACAGGATCTTTTGCAAGAGCCGATTGCTGAGTACGTGAAGACTCAGTACTGACCCCAGGGCCCGGTCCTGTCATTGCACAGGACCGGCCTGCTTGTTGACGTTGAAGCTCGATTGCCCCTGTCCGGCCAAAGCCTGGGCAGCAGAAAGCACCGATCGGTATCGATCAGCAAAACAACAAGAAATTTTGAAGTTGGCAAACCTTGCGAACGAAGGCTTGGGCGTTATGGAGGCAACCCCACCAGCCACACCCCGGCACACAATGTTCCCGCTGTGGCTGCTTCCTTCCGGATCTGACCAGGTTCACGGGTAATCGTTGCGGGGGGACCGATGGGGTCACCATAACGACGCCCGCCTGACGGCGAGCCGCGCCATTGTACCTATCTGGCAAGAAGTTACAACCGTTCGCGGCGGATTAAAAAACTGAAGATGTTCAAGTACTTGCTATGGGAACAAAGCGTGTCTGCGATGAAGTCGGCCCATCCGGCATGATCGCAAGCTGACCTGTCGCTATCGCGAGCAAGCTCGCTCCCACAGGGGGATCTGCGCTTCGTGTGTGTGGGAGCGAGCTTGCGCGCGAAGGCGTCGGTACATTCAACAGGGTTGCAAGCGGCCTCCACAGAAAACTACAACAACACCTCATCCGCCCGACCACCCTCTTCCTGGATCACCAGATGGATGAAATGCAGTTTGGTGATCACCGCCGCCGGCACGACGAACGGGTAGAAATCCGGCTGGCCCATGCTGCGGGACAACTCGTTGAGCATGCCGGCCAGTTCGATCCAGGCGTTGACGAACGAGAGGAAAGCCGCGCCGCCAGTGTGTTCGGGGTCGTACAAGGTCTCGGGCGGGAACGGCTGGTAGTCGAAATCCATCTCCCGGGCACTCATGCCGAAGCCCAGGGCGGTGTCTACCGCATCCATCATGTGCAGGTAATGGGCCCAGGTTTCCGCCCAGTCTTCCCAAGGGTGCATGGTGGCGTAGGCGCTGACGTAGCGGGTTTGCCAATCCTGCGGCGCGCCTTGCTGATAGTGGCGTTCCAGGGCTTCGGCGTAGCTGGCGCGCTCATCGCCGAACAACTCGCGAAACGCCTCGAGCCAGTGGCTGTTGGCAATCAGTCGATCCCAGTAGTAATGCCCCACCTCATGACGAAAATGCCCGAGCAAGGTGCGATACGGCTCGCGCATCTGCTGGCGCACGTACTCACGATGAGCATCGTCCGCCTCTTTGATGTCGAGGGTGATCAGCCCGCTGGCATGGCCGGTCATCGGCGATTTGCCGTCGGGGTCGACGCCGATGAAGTCGAAAGCCAGGCCGATGTTTTCGTCGACGGTTTTCGGGATGACCGGCAAGCCAAAGGTTATCAGTTGCGCGACCAGCCGACGCTTGGCGGTCTCGACCTTGCGCCAGCGCTCAGGGTTTTCCGGAATCGACAGGTCGGGGATGGTGCGGTTCAGGCTGCAGGCGATGCACAGGGTATCGCGCCCATTGTCCGGCAGCAGCCAATTGCAGGCCGCCGGGGTGTCGAGGTTGGCGCAACGGCGGAACAACCCGGCTTGCGGATCGGCATCCAGCGTCCAGGTGTCGGGCTGCTCAGCGGGCTGCAGGGACGACAAGCGACTCTGCTCGGGTTGATACCCCAGGGCCGCCAGGCAGGCCAGGCATTGGCTGTTGCGAAAGAACAACGACTGGCCGCAGCGGCACGACCAGACCTTGCTGTTACGTGACCGATCGCCCAGGAACGGCGCAGCGATGCGTGAACTCAGTTGTTCGAAGAAGCGGTACATGGCGATCTCTCCCTGGAGCTTGCAAGACTAGATCATGCTCCGTGTCGGATCGTTCCCCCGCGCTGCGTCACAACACTGAATAAACCGTGGCGAGGGAGCTTGCTCCCGTTGGATGGCGCAGCCGCCCCAATCGGAACGACTCAACCTACCAGACAGACCGCGTCAGGAGGTTTTACGACGGCTGCGCCGCCGAGCGGGAGCAAGCTCCCTCGCCACGGAGGGAGCCCTCACGATTAAACCGTGATGCCATGCTGACTCAAAAAAGCCACGAACGCCGCTTCGTCGAGTACCTTGAGGCCCAGCTCATTGGCCTTGGTCAATTTCGAACCCGCCCCCGGCCCGGCCACCACGCAATGGGTTTTCGCCGACACGGAACCGGCCACCTTCGCCCCCAGACTCTCCAGCTTGTCCTTGGCGACGTCACGACTCATCAGCTCCAGCGAACCGGTCAGCACCCAGGTGTGCCCGGCCTCCGGCAAGCCTTCGACGACTTTCTTCTCGCTTTGCCAGTGCATGCCGAAGTCGCGCAACTGCTGTTGCGCCGCTTCGGCCTGTTGACGGTTGGCGGCGATGGCGAAGAACTCGCGTACGGCGTTGGCCTGCTTTTCCGGCAGCGCCTGGCGCATGTCCAGCCAATCGGCGTTCATCACGCCTTCGAGCGAGCCGAACTTGTCCGCCAGTTTCTGCGCCCCGCCCGGCCCCACCGAAGGAATGTGCAACTTGTCGAGAAAGCCACCCAGGGTGGTGCTGGCGGAAAACTCGGCGCCCAACTCGCCCTGGTCCTGGATCTCGAGGCCATGGCGCAGCAGGTCCTTGATCACCTGGCGGTTGTGCGGGTCTTCAAAGAAGCTGTGGATCTCGTGGGCGACTTCCAGACCGACGTCTGGCAAGTACGTGAGCACCTGGGGCAAGGCCGCCTGCACGCGCTCCAGCGAACCGAGGGAGCGGGCCAGGACCTTGGCCGTCTCCTCGCCCACGTCCGGAATACCGAGGGCGTAGATAAACCGCGCCAGGCTTGGTTTTTTGCTGTCGACGATGGCGGCCAGCAGGTTCTTGCTCGACAGTTCGGCAAAGCCTTCCAGGTCGACCACCTGTTCGAAGGTCAAGGCATACAGATCGGCGGGCGAACCCACCAGCCCCTCATCCACCAGTTGCTCGACGCTCTTCTCGCCCAGGCCCTCGATGTCCATGGCCCGACGCGAAACGAAGTGAATGATCGCCTGCTTGAGTTGCGCGCCACAGGCCAGGCGACCGACGCAGCGGTACACCGCGCCTTCGCTGACGGTTTCGCGGCCCTTGCTGCGCTTGATCAATTGCGTGCGCTCGACGTGGGAGCCGCAGACGGGACATTGCTGGGGCACCTCCACCGGGCGGGCGTTTTCCGGACGGCGCTCGGTGACGACCTGCACCACCTGCGGGATCACATCCCCGGCGCGGCGGATGATCACGGTGTCGCCGATCATTACGCCCAGGCGCGCCACTTCGTCCATGTTGTGCAGGGTGGCGTTGGCCACGGTCACGCCGGCGACTTTCACCGGCTTGAGTCGGGCCACCGGAGTCACCGCGCCCGTGCGGCCAACCTGGAACTCGACGTCCAGCAACTCGGTGAGTTCTTCAGTGGCGGGAAACTTGTGGGCGATGGCCCAACGCGGTTCCCGGGCGCGGAAACCGAGCTCGCGCTGGGAGGCGATGCTGTTGACCTTGAACACCACGCCGTCGATCTCGTAGGGCAACGCGTTGCGCCGCTCGCCGATGTCACGGTAGTAATCCAGGCATTCGTCGATGCCGCGGGCCAGTTTCAGCTCACGGCTGATGGGCATGCCCCAAGCCTTGAGTTGCTTGAGGTTACCGATGTGGGTGTCGGCGATGTCCGACGTCACCTGGCCGATGCCGTAGCAACAGAACTCCAGGGGACGGTTGGCCGTGATCCTGGAATCGAGCTGACGCAGGCTGCCGGCCGCCGCGTTGCGCGGGTTGGCAAACGTCTTGCCGCCCACCTCCAACTGCGTGGCGTTGAGGCGCTCGAAGCCGGCCTTGGACATGTACACCTCGCCGCGCACTTCCAGCAGCGGTGGCCAGCCCGTGCCCTGCAACTTGAGGGGAATGTTGCGCACGGTGCGCACATTGACGCTGATGTCCTCGCCCGTGGTGCCGTCACCGCGTGTGGCGCCGCGCACCAGCATGCCGTCCTGATACAACAGGCTGACCGCCAGCCCATCGAGCTTCGGCTCGCAGCTGTACTCCACCACCGCGCCACCGCCCAGCAAGTCACCCATGGGCAGGTCGAGACCTTCCGTCACCCGCCGGTCGAACTCACGCATGGTGGTTTCGTCGAAGGCGTTGCCCAGGCTGAGCATCGGGATCTCGTGGCGCACCTGGCTGAACGCCGACAGCGCCACGCTGCCGACCCGTTGGGTCGGGGAGTCGCTGGTGACCAGTTCCGGATGCTGCTCTTCCAGGGCCTTGAGCTCGTGGAACAGGCGGTCGTACTCGGCATCGGGAATGCTTGGCTCATCGAGGACGTGGTAGCGGTAGTTGTGCTGATCCAGCTCGGTACGCAGCTTTTGGATGCGGGTTTCAACGGCGTTCATGGGTGTTCTCTCATAAAGCAAAAGAGCAGCCTAGGCTGCTCGATTTTCTTGATACATGGGGGTGCTTCGCACCCCAGCGGGAGCAAGCTCCCTCGCCACACAAAGCTCTCTGGGCAGGAGAGCCATCATCGCTCAGCGCTTCTGGGTCAGCGCCCGACGCTCGAATTCGACGATGCGCTGGCGGTAGTGCTCGATGGTCTGGGCGGTCAGCACGCTGCGCTGGTCATCCTTCAGTTCACCATTGAGTTCCTGGGACAGCTTGCGCGCCGCGGCCACCATCACGTCGAAGGCCTGCTTGGGATGACGCGGGCCCGGCAGACCGAGGAAGAAGCTCACCGCCGGCGTGCTGAAATGATCGATGTCGTCGAGGTCGAACACACCGGGCTTGACCGCGTTGGCCATGGAGAACAGCACCTCGCCGTTACCGGCCATGCTTTCGTGACGGTGGAAAATGTCCATCTCGCCGAAACGCAGGCCGCTTTCGAGGATGTTCTGCAGCAACGCCGGGCCCTTGAAGCCGGCCGGGTCGCGGCAGATCACGCTGATCACCAGCACTTCTTCAGCCTGGGCCTGGTCCTTGTCGGCGCTCGGGGTCTTGGTCTCGTCCGGGAAGTCGCCGTCGCGACTGCTGAAGCTCGGCCCACCATCCAGGTCGAGGTTCAGGTTCAAATCACCCTGGGACGGCTCGCTGTTGCGCTTGCCGCGCTTGGAACCCGACTCCCGTGGCTCGCGGACAGGTGCGCTCATCGACGGCAAGTCGTGTTCGTCCAGCTGCGGTTCCTTGTGGGTGTCCAGCACCCGCGGCGGGCCCAGCAGTTCGGCGCTGTCATCCTCATCGGGCAGGTTCGACAGGCTGCGATCCAGGCGAAACTTCAGTTTCCCCTTGCCGCCGCGCATGCGACGCCAGCCGTCGAAAAGAATACCGGCAATGACAATAATGCCGATGACGATCAGCCACTCGCGCAGACCGATTTCCATGTAATCCCGTGCCTCTATAAAAATGCTGAAAAATAAGGGGCTTAGCTATTTGCAAACCGCTTTAAAACGTGGCGCCAACTCTATGTTCTGAATGGCGTTTTGCCCACGCATACGAAAAATTGACATTAAACTAGCACGACCAAAGATAACTTTACACCGTCTGTCGCATAGGCTTGTGCCCAATCTGTGAATTGAACATCAACCCCCCGGGTAAAAAATACCTACAGCGTTCGAAGTAGAAGCCCTACAACCGGTTGTTCAGGCATCCACCATGGCCATGGCCTCCTCCACATCCACCGCCACCAGTCGCGAACAGCCGGGCTCATGCATGGTCACCCCCATCAACTGATCGGCCATTTCCATGGCGATCTTGTTGTGGGTGATGTAGATGAACTGCACCGTTTCAGACATCTCCTTCACCAGCCGTGCGTAACGGCCTACGTTGGCGTCGTCCAGTGGCGCGTCGACCTCGTCGAGCATGCAGAACGGCGCCGGGTTCAACTTGAAGATGGCAAAGACCAGGGCCAGCGCGGTCAGCGCCTTTTCGCCACCGGAGAGCAAATGGATGGTGCTGTTCTTCTTGCCAGGAGGACGCGCCATGATTGTCACCCCTGTATCGAGTAAATCTTCGCCCGTCAGTTCCAAATAGGCGCTGCCGCCACCGAAAACTTTTGGGAAAAGAGCCTGCAAACCGCCGTTGATCTGATCAAAGGTATCCTTGAAGCGGTTGCGGGTTTCCTTGTCGATCTTGCGGATGACGTTTTCCAGGGTCTCCAGCGCTTCCACCAGGTCATCGTTCTGTGCGTCCAGGTAGCGCTTGCGCTCGGACTGCTGCTGGTACTCGTCGATGGCCGCCAGGTTGATTGCCCCCAGGCGCTGGATACGCTGGGCAATGCGCTCCAGTTCTTCCTCGGCGTCCTTTTCGTTCGCCCCGGCCACCAGGGTGGCGAGTACGCCGTCGAGGTCGTAGCCGTCTTCCAGCAATTGGTCCTGCAAGGCTTTGCGCCGCACCGTCAGGGCTTGCCACTCCATGCGCTGCTGTTCCATCTGGCCGCGGATCAGTTGGGATTGCTGCTCGGCCTGGCTGCGGCGCTTCTCAGCGTCGCGCAGTTCGCGGTCGGCGTCCTCCAAGGCGATCTGCGCCGTCTTGAGTTCTTCGTCGACGCTCATGCGCTTGTCGAGCAACTCTTCGAGCTTGAGGCGCAGCTCTTCCAAAGGTGCCTCGCCCTCCTCCAGATTGAGGCTCAACTGCTCGCGTTTTTCGGTCAGGCGTTCGGACTGCATTTCCAGCCGTTCCAAGGCCTGACGCGTGGAGTCGTATTGAGCCTTGAGCGAGCCCAGGCGCACCGCCAACTGATGGGCGTGGTCCTTGTGCTGGCGTGCTTCCTGGCGTACCCGATCCAGGCGCTCCCGCAAGCTGTCGCGCTGGGCCAGCAGCAGTTCACGCTGCTCGGTGTCCAGTGCCATGGCATCGAGGGCTTCTTGCAGTTGCAAGCGCGCCTCGCCGATCTGTTCGTGCTCCAGCGCCCGCTGCTCGCCCAGCTCGGTGATTTCTTCTTCCAGGCGGGTGCGACGCAGCGCCAGTTGCTCGACCTTGGCCTTGCCGGCCGACAACTGCGCCTTGAGCTCGCCTTGCTGGCGCGCTTCATCCTGCAACAGCCGCCGCAGGTGCTCGCGGCCGTTTTCCTGTTGACGCTGTTGCGCCCGCAGGTTTTGCAATTCGGTTTCCAGGGCTTCGACGCTGGCTTCGCGCTCTTCCCGTTCGGCGCCCAGGCGCTGGATTTCCTGGCCACGGGCGAGCATGCCGCTCTCGGCTTCGCTGGCCCGGCGCACCCGCAGGAAATGCCGGCCGACCCAATACCCGTCACGACTGATCAGGCTTTCGCCGGCCGCCAATTGCCCGCGCAGGGCCAAGGCCTGCTCAAGGCTGTCCACCGGCTTGACCTGTCCCAGCCAGGGCGACAGGTCCACCTGGGCCTCGACCTTGTCCAGCAAGCTGCCGGGCACGCGTACGCCATCGCCAGCCGGGCTGAGCAGGCGCAGATCGCCCTGGGTAAAGCCCGACAGGT
The DNA here is from genome assembly GCF_014851795.1 of Pseudomonas sp. Pdm06. NCBI lineage: Bacteria > Pseudomonadati > Pseudomonadota > Gammaproteobacteria > Pseudomonadales > Pseudomonadaceae > Pseudomonas > Pseudomonas sp. Pdm06. The sequence continues at coordinate 371,507 of NZ_JACVAH010000001.1, read as the reverse complement.
CGAAGCCGCCGAAGTCGTCCACCAGCACCGCTTGCAGGTCGGCCCCCAGCACGGTTTCCACCGCCAGTTCCCAACCGGCATCGACCTTCAGCCCCTCGGCCAGCCGCGGACGCTCGGCCAGGTGCTGGTCGCGCAGCCATTCGGCGGTGCCGGTGCCCGGGTCCAGCGCCGCTTGCTGCAAGGCTTCCAGCGAAGCCAGGCGCCCATTGAGCCGCTGCAACTCACCCTGGCCCTGTTGCTGGTTCTGCAAGGCCAATTGCAAGGCCTGGCGCAGTTGCTCAAGACGTTCGACCTGGGCGTCTTCGCTGGCCTGCAAGTCTTCGAGGGTGGCTTCGCTGGTCGCCAGTTGTTCGCTCAGTTCCAGGATCGCTGCGTCTTCCGGGTCCGCCGCGAGCAAGGCGCGCTCTTCGGAAAGCCGGCGCTGGCGTTCGGCCAGGCGCTCCATACTGGTTTCCAACTGCTGGATGCGCGACTGCTGGACTTCAGCCTGGCGCCGCGGCTCGGCCGAGGCCAGGTTGAAACTGTCCCACTGCTCTTGCCAGCCATGCATGGTCAGTTCGGCTTCTTCCAGGGCCGCGGCGGCCTCTTCGGCGGCGGCACTGGTGATTTCCTGCTCCGGCGTGAGCCTGTCCAGCTCTTCACCGAGGGTCAACAGCAGTGTGCGGTCGTGGCCCAGGTGCGATTCGGTTTCCAGGCGCGCCCGCTCGGCTTCCTTCAAATCATCCTGCAACTGCCGCAGCCGTTGCTGCCCATGCTGGATGCTCTGCTCGACCCGGGCGATGTCGCCGCCCACCGAATAGAAGCGTCCTTGCACCAGATTGAAGCGCTCGGACAGGTCGTGATGGCCGTCGCGCAGGCGCTCGATGGCGGCGTCCGCATTACGCTGCTCGGCCACCAGGGCTTCGAAGCTGACTTCCTGGTTGCCGATGATCGCTTCACGCTGGCCGACCTGCTCGTTCAACGCCTGCCAGCGCAGGGCCGAAAGCTGGGCCTTGAGCTGGCGCTCCTCGCCCTTGTATTCCTGGTACTTCTTCGCGGCCTCGGCCTGGCGGTGCAGACGTTCGAGCTGGCGTTCGAGTTCTTCGCGCAGGTCAGTCAGGCGCGCCAGGTTTTCGTGGGTGCGACGAATGCGGTTTTCGGTCTCGCGCCGCCGCTCCTTGTATTTGGAGATCCCCGCAGCCTCTTCGATGAAGTTGCGCAGGTCCTCGGGCTTGGCTTCGATCAGCTTGGAGATCATGCCCTGTTCGATGATCGAGTAGCTGCGAGGACCCAGGCCGGTGCCGAGGAAAATATCGGTGATGTCGCGACGCCGGCACTTGGTGCCGTTAAGGAAATAGCTGTTCTGGCTGTCGCGGGTCACTTTGCGACGAATGGAGATTTCCGCATAGGCTGCGTACTCGCCCACCAGGGTGCCGTCGGAGTTATCGAACACCAACTCGATGCTCGCCTGGCTTACCGGTTTGCGACTGGTGGAGCCGTTGAAGATGACGTCGGTCATCGACTCGCCGCGCAGGTTCTTGGCTGAGCTCTCGCCCATCACCCAGCGCACGGCGTCGATGATGTTCGACTTGCCGCAACCGTTGGGTCCGACCACCGCCGCCATGTTACTGGGGAAGTTCACCGTGGTCGGGTCGACGAAGGACTTGAACCCCGCCAACTTGATGCACTTGAGCCGCACGTCAGGCCGCCGTCAGGGCAGAAACCACCAGATCGCAACTGCGCTGGGCGTAGGCCGTGAGCACGATGCGGATCTGCGGCAGATCACGGGCCAGCACGGCGGCGAGCAGGCGCTGGAACAGGTCGAGGAATTCGCTCATTTCCGCCTTGCGCTGTTCCAGTGCCAGGAAATAGGCACGGCTCATGGCCGGTTGCAGGTTCTCGACGGTTTCCTGCAAGTACGGGTTGTTGGCAAAGGGATAGGCCGCGCGCATCACACTGAAGCTTTCATCGACGAAGGTGCGGATATCCTGGCGCGTGTAGGCGTCCTGGAGACGCTGCTGGATGGCGACGAACGGCGCCATGTCGGCCTGTTCTTTCCAGCCATGGGCCACGGCGTTGCCCAGCAGAATGTACAGCTCGCTCATCAGCGCGCAGAGGCTGCGCACCTTGTGTTCGGTGAGTTCGGTGACGTGGGCGCCACGGCGCGGCAGGATCGCGATCAAATGGCGTCGTTCCAGGATCAGCAGGGCCTCGCGGACCGAGCCGCGGCTGACATTGAGCGCCAGCGTGACCTTCTGTTCCTGGATGCGCTCTCCCGGCTTCATTTCGCCGCGAATGATGCGTTCGGCGAGATGGTGGGCGATTTGCTCGGCGAGGCTGTCCGGGGCCTTGAACGTCATGGTTGTCCTTCAAACTCTTCGATTTGCACAAGCGGCGCAGTGTAGCGCACTCGATACGTCATGGCGCAGGGCCTGCAGCGGGTTTTTGGCACGATATAAGCAAAAAAGTTTGAGCTTTTCATCCTGAACCAAACCTGTGGGAGCGAGCTTGCTCGCGATGGCGGTGCACCAGCCGATGAACGCATCGACAGACCCGGCGCTATCGCGAGCAAGCTCGCTCCCACAATGGGTCCATACTGACCAAACACGGCAGTTGATCGACCAAACGAATTTTTCTGACCTTTAAGTCAGAAAATCATTGACCGAAAAGTCAGACCTGATAAATTCAGGCCCATGTCGATACAACAATAATGAGTCTGCGAGGCCTTCCGTGATCCAGTTTTTACTCAACCAGGAACTCCGTAGCGAGCACGCCCTGGACCCGAACCTGACCGTGCTCAACTATTTGCGCGAACACGTTGGCAAACCAGGCACCAAAGAAGGTTGCGCCAGCGGCGACTGTGGTGCGTGCACTGTGGTGGTGGGCGAATTGGAAACGGACGCAAATGGCCGCGAACGCATTCGCTACCGCAGCCTCAATTCGTGCCTGACCTTCGTCTCGTCCCTGCACGGCAAGCAACTGATCAGCGTCGAAGACCTCAAGCACCAGGGCCAACTGCACAGCGTCCAGCAGGCGATGGTCGATTGCCACGGTTCGCAGTGCGGTTTCTGCACGCCCGGCTTCGTCATGTCGCTGTTCGCCCTGCAAAAAAACAGCGAGCAGCCCGACGCCCATAAGGCCCACGAAGCCCTGGCCGGCAACCTGTGCCGTTGCACCGGCTATCGGCCGATCCTGGCCGCCGCCGAGCAGGCCTGCTGCGGCAAGCAACCGGACCAGTTCGACGCCCGCGAGGCCGAGACCATCGCCCGCCTCAAAGCCATCGCACCGACCGAGACCGGCGAGCTCAACAGCGGCGACAAACGCTGCCTGGTACCGCTGACCGTGGCCGACCTGGCCGATCTCTACGACGCCTATCCCCAGGCGCGCCTGCTGGCCGGCGGCACGGACCTGGCCCTGGAAGTCACGCAATTTCACCGCACCCTGCCGGTGATGATCTACGTGGGCAACGTCGCCGAACTCAAGCGCATCGAGCGTTTCGACGATCGCCTGGAGATCGGCGCCGCCACCGCCCTCTCCGATTGCTACGAAGCCCTGAAAGCCGAATACCCGGACTTTGGCGAACTGCTGCAACGCTTCGCCTCGCTGCAGATCCGCAACCAGGGCACCCTCGGCGGCAACATCGGCAACGCCTCGCCGATTGGCGACTCGCCGCCCCTGCTGATCGCCCTCGGCGCGCAAATCGTGCTGTGCAAGGGCCAGACCCGGCGCACCCTGCCCCTGGAAGACTACTTCATCGACTACCGGGTCACCGCCCGCCAGGAAAGCGAATTCATCGAAAAGATCATCGTGCCCCGGGCCAGTGCCGAACAGGCGTTCCGCGCCTACAAAGTCTCCAAGCGCCTGGACGATGATATTTCCGCGGTGTGCGCGGCGTTCAACCTGCGCATCGACAACGGCGTGGTCCGCGACGCCCGCGTGGCCTTCGGCGGCATGGCCGCCACACCCAAGCGCGCCAAGCATTGTGAAGCGGCATTGATCGGTGCGCCGTGGACCGACAGCACCGTCGAACGCGCCTGCGCTGCCCTGGCCGAGGACTTCACGCCGCTGTCGGACTTCCGCGCCAGCAAGGAATACCGCCTGCTCAGCGCCCGCAACCTGTTGCGTAAATACTTCATCGAACTGCAAACGCCGCACATCGAGACTCGGGTGACCGCTTATGTCTAACCATCACGCCGTAGAGAAGACCCAAGCCGAACTGGCCGAGCTATTCGCCCGCGACCTCACTACTGGCGTGGGCCGCAGCGTCAAGCATGACAGCGCCGCCAAGCATGTGTCCGGCGAAGCGCAGTACATCGATGACCGCCTGGAATTCCCGAACCAGTTGCACGTCTACGCCCGGCTGTCGGACCGCGCCCACGCCCGGATCATCCGCATCGATACCGCGCCCTGCTATGCCTTCGAAGGCGTGCGCATCGCCATTACCCATGCCGACATTCCGGGGCTGAAGGACATCGGCCCGCTGCTGCCCGGCGACCCGCTGCTGGCCATCGATGACGTGCAGTTCGTCGGCCAACCGGTGCTGGCCGTCGCCGCCAGAGACCTGGAAACCGCCCGCAAGGCGGCGATGGCCGCCATCGTCGAATACGAAGACCTGGAACCGGTGCTGGATGTGGTCGAAGCCCTGCGCAAGCGGCATTTCGTGCTCGACAGCCACACCCACCAACGTGGCGATTCGGCCACTGCACTGGCGAGCGCCGAGCATCGCCTCCAGGGCTCGCTGCACATCGGCGGCCAGGAGCATTTTTACCTGGAAACCCAGATTTCCTCGGTGATGCCCACCGAGGACGGCGGCATGATCGTCTACTGCTCGACCCAGAACCCCACCGAAGTGCAGAAACTGGTGGCCGAAGTGCTGGGCGTGCCGATGAATAAAGTCGTTGTGGACATGCGCCGCATGGGCGGCGGCTTTGGCGGCAAGGAAACCCAGGCCGCCAGCCCGGCGTGCCTGTGCGCGGTCGTCGCGCACCTCACCGGGCAGCCGACCAAGATGCGCCTGCCCCGGGTCGAAGACATGCTGATGACCGGCAAGCGCCACCCCTTCTACATCGAATACGACGTGGGCTTCGACAGCCGCGGGCGCTTGCACGGCATCGCCCTGGAACTGGCCGGCAACTGCGGTTGCTCGCCGGACCTGTCGGCCTCCATCGTCGACCGGGCCATGTTCCACGCCGACAACGCCTACTACCTGGGCGATGCCACCATCAACGGCCACCGCTGCAAGACCAACACCGCGTCGAACACCGCCTACCGTGGTTTCGGCGGCCCCCAAGGCATGGTCGCCATCGAAGAGGTGATGGACGCCATCGCCCGGCACCTGGGTCTGGATCCGCTGGCGGTGCGCAAGGCCAACTACTATGGCAAGACCGAACGCAACGTCACCCACTACTACCAGACCGTCGAGCACAACATGCTCGAGGAAATGACCGCCGAGCTTGAAGAAAGCAGCCAGTACGCCGAGCGCCGCGAAGCGATCCGACGCTACAACGCCAACAGCCCGATCCTGAAAAAAGGCCTGGCGCTGACCCCGGTGAAATTCGGTATTTCGTTCACCGCCAGCTTCCTCAACCAGGCCGGCGCCTTGATCCACGTCTATACCGACGGCAGCATCCACCTCAACCATGGCGGCACCGAAATGGGCCAGGGCCTGAACACCAAGGTCGCCCAGGTGGTGGCCGAGGTGTTCCAGGTGGAAATGGACCGCGTGCAGATCACCGCGACCAACACCGACAAAGTGCCGAACACCTCGCCCACCGCCGCCTCCAGCGGCGCCGACCTGAATGGCAAGGCGGCGCAGAACGCAGCCGAAACCATCAAGCGGCGCCTGGTGGAGTTCGCCGCGCGGCAGTACAAGGTCAGCGAAGAAGACGTGGAATTCCACAACGGCCATGTGCGGGTACGCGATCACATCCTGAGCTTCGAGGCGCTGGTGCAGCAGGCGTATTTCGCCCAGGTCTCGCTGTCGAGCACCGGCTTCTACAAAACCCCGAAAATCTATTACGACCGCAGCCAGGCCCGCGGCCGGCCGTTCTACTACTACGCCTATGGCGCAGCCTGTGCCGAGGTGATCGTCGACACCCTCACCGGCGAGTACAAGATGCTGCGCACCGACATCCTCCACGACGTCGGCGCCTCGCTGAACCCGGCCATCGACATCGGCCAGGTCGAGGGTGGTTTCATCCAGGGCATGGGCTGGCTGACCATGGAAGAGCTGGTGTGGAACGACAAGGGCAAGCTGATGACCAATGGCCCGGCCAGCTACAAGATCCCCGCCGTGGCCGACATGCCGCTGGACCTGCGAGTCAAGCTGGTGGAAAACCGCAAGAACCCTGAAGACACGGTGTTTCACTCCAAGGCCGTGGGCGAACCGCCGTTCATGCTCGGCATCGCCGCGTGGTGCGCCATCAAGGACGCCGTGGCGAGCCTGGGGGATTACCGGCATCAGCCGAACATCGACGCCCCGGCCACGCCGGAGCGGGTGTTGTGGGGGTGTGAGCAGATGCGGGGGTTGAAGGCGGTCAAGGCTGAGGAAGCTGAAGTCGAAGTGGCTTCGCTCTAGACCGCGGCGCGGCCGATCGCGAGCAAGCTCGCTCCCACAGGAGTTTTGTTAACCCTGAGGTCCTCTGTGGGAGCCGAGCTTGCTCGCGATGAGGCCGGAACAGACAAAACAGATGTCGAGGTGGAATATGTACAACTGGATCAGCGCCCTCGCCGACCTGCAAACCCGCGGCGAACCCTGTGTGCTGGTGACGATCATCGAAGAACTCGGCTCCACCCCGCGCAACGCCGGTTCGAAGATGGTCATCAGCGCCAGCCAGACGTTCGACACCATCGGTGGCGGCCACCTGGAATACAAGGCCATGGAAATCGCCCGGAACATGCTCGCCAGCGGCCAGCAGAATACCCATCTGGAGCGCTTCAGCCTCGGTGCGAGCCTGGGCCAGTGCTGCGGCGGCGTCACCGTGTTGCTGTTCGAACCCATGGGCCAAGTCCAGGCGCAGATCGCCGTGTTCGGCGCCGGCCATGTCGGCCGCGCCCTGGTGCCACTGCTGGCGAGCCTGCCCTGCAAGGTACGCTGGATCGATTCGCGGGAGGCGGAATTCCCCGAACACTTGCCCCACGGCGTACGCAAGATCGTCACCGAAGAACCACTGGATGAAGTCGACGAATTGCCCGCCGGCAGCTACTGCATCGTCATGACCCACAACCACCAGCTCGACCTGGAACTGAGCGCCGCGATCCTCAAGCGCAACGACTTTGCCTACTTTGGCCTGATCGGCTCGAAGACCAAACGGGTCAAGTTCGAACATCGCCTGCGCGATCGTGGTTTCGACAGCGCCACCTTGCAACGCATGCGTTGCCCGATGGGCATCGGCGAAGTCAAAGGCAAGTTGCCTGTGGAAATCGCCATCTCCATCGCCGGCGAAATCATCGCCACCTATAACGCCGATTTCGGCCAGCACACCGTGCGCGCCGAACCGATTGCCAAGCTGCTGCCGGCCTCGCGCCGCAGCCAGGCGAACCGTTGAACACTCGTTGAGAATTCCCATGCCCCTGACACGCAAAGCCTACCGCGCCGCCCTGCTCCACAGCCTCGCCGACCCGGCCGAAGTAGGTATCGAAGCGTCCTATGAATATTTCGAAGACGGTTTGCTGGTGGTGGAGAACGGCCAGATCAGCGCCATCGGCCACGCCCATGACCTGCTGCCAACCCTGGCGGCGGATATCGAAATCGCTCATTACCCGGACGCGCTGATCACCCCAGGTTTGATCGACACCCACATCCACCTGCCGCAAACCGGCATGGTCGGCGCCTATGGCGAGCAACTGTTGGACTGGCTCAACACCTACACCTTCCCCTGCGAAAGCCAGTTCGCCGACAAGGCCCACGCCGACGCGGTGGCGGATATTTTCGTCAAGGAATTGCTGCGCAACGGCACCACCACCGCGCTGGTGTTCGGCAGCGTGCATCCACAGTCGGTGAACGCGTTTTTCGAAGTGGCCCAGAAGCTCGACCTGCGGATGATCGCCGGCAAGGTGATGATGGACCGCAATGCCCCGGACTACCTGACCGACACCGCCGAATCCAGCTACACCCAGAGCAAGGCGCTGATCGAGCGCTGGCACGGCAAGGGCCGCCTGCACTACGCCGTGACCCCACGCTTCGCGCCCACCAGCACCCCGGAACAACTGGCCCTCGCCGGTCAGTTGCTGGGGGAATACCCCGATTTGTACATGCAGACCCACATCAGCGAGAACCTGCAGGAAGTGCAGTGGGTCAAGGAGCTGTTCCCGGAGCGCAAGGGTTACCTGGACGTCTACGATCACTACCAATTGCTCGGCGAGCGCTCGGTGTTCGCCCACGGCGTGCACCTGTGCGACGACGAATGCGCGCGCCTGGCCGAGACCGGTTCGGCCATCGCCTTCTGCCCGACCTCGAACTTTTTCCTCGGCAGCGGCCTGTTCAACCTGCCGATGGCCGAGAAGCACAAGGTGAACGTAGGGTTGGGCACAGACGTCGGTGGCGGCACCAGTTTTTCGCTGCTGCACACCCTGAACGAAGCCTACAAGGTAATGCAGTTACAAGGGGCGCGGCTGAGCCCGTTCAAGTCGCTGTACCTGGCCACCCTCGGCGGCGCCCGGGCCTTGCGCCTGGAGGACAAGATCGGGACCTTGCAACCGGGTACGGATGCGGACTTCCTGGTGCTGGACTACAACGCCACGCCGCTGCTGGGCTATCGCCTGAAGCAGGCCAGGGACATTGCCGAGCGGTTGTTCGTGTTGATGACGTTGGGGGATGACCGGACGGTGGCGCAGACTTATGCGGCCGGTAAATTGGTGCATCAGCGCTAAAGTTTCAGCGCCTGTTGGATCGCTATCGCGAGCAAGCTCGCTCCCACAAGGGTTATGTGAACAACACAAATCCACTGTGGGAGCGAGCTTGCTCGCGATTGACGGTATGACTGATTCAACCCTCAGAGCTTGGCCGTCGACCGCCCCGGCTTCTTGCTCTGCAACAAATGCGAGAAAACCGCGTGCAAGTCATCCGACGCGCTCTCTTCGTCGAGGTTGAGTTTGCTGTCGATGTGGTCCATGTGATGCATCATCAGGTCCACCGCCAACGTCGCATCGCGCGCCTCGATGGCGTCGATCAACTGGGTGTGTTCGTCGTAGGAACAGTGGGAGCGGTTGCCGCTTTCGTACTGGGCGATGATCAGCGACGTCTGGGACACGAGGCTGCGCTGGAAACTGATCAGCGGTGCATTCTTCGCCGCTTCGGCCAGCTTGAGGTGAAACTCGCCCGACAAACGGATGCCGGCGCCGCGGTCGCCACGGGAAAAACTGTCGCGCTCATCGCTGACCATCTGCCGCAGCTCAGCCAGTTGTTCGGCCGTGGCATGCTGCACCGCCAGTTCGGTGATCGCCCGCTCCACCAGGCGCCGGGCCATGAACACCTGGCGGGCCTCCTCGACACTGGGGCTCGCCACCACGGCACCGCGATTGGGCCGCAGCAACACCACGCCTTCGTGGGCCAGGCGTGACAACGCCCGGCGGATGATCGTACGGCTGACCCCGAAAATTTCCCCCAGCGCCTCTTCGCTCAACTTGGTACCGGGCGCCAGGCGTTGCTCGAGGATGGCCTCGAAGATATGCGCATAGACAATATCGTCCTGGGTTCCGCTGCGGCCGGCTTTACCAGCTCGCGGTTGTTTCTTGAGGGGCTGCAACTGTTCGTTCATGGGCACTCGAGTCGGGAGAACTGCGGCGAATTGACCGTGACTGTAATACGGCACAGCGGGTCGCTGGCAAGTATCGCGTAAAAAACAGCTCGATTGTACACAACCTCTGATGGCAACACGACTGTACGGCTGTTTGCGGGCATGGCTGTATTGCAATCGGCAGTTGGGTTGAGTTTAGGCTTAAACCCACCATTCTGTGACACCTGTGGGAGCAAGGCTTGTGGGAGCAAGGCTTGCCCGCGATGAACGACAACGCGGTCCTTTGACAGACCGAATCGTCTGCATCGCGAGCAAGCTTTGCTCCCACAGGCCTTGCTCCTACACGCATAATCTATAATAAGGAACATCACGCACCATGACCGAAGTCACGACCACGCCACTTCGTCCATTAGCCGACACCTCGCCCTCGGCCATCGTCGCCGGGTTCATCGCGATGATGACCGGCTACACCAGTTCCCTGGTGCTGATGTTCCAGGCCGGGCAGTCGGCCGGGCTGACCAGCGGGCAGATTTCCTCGTGGATCTGGGCGATTTCCATTGGCATGGCCGTGTGCTCCATCGGGTTGTCGCTGCGTTATCGCACGCCGATCACCATCGCCTGGTCGACACCCGGCGCGGCGCTGCTGATCACCAGCCTGGGTGGTGTGAGTTACGGCGAGGCCATCGGCGCCTATATTACCTGCGCAGTCCTGGTGACGATCTGCGGCCTGACCGGCAGTTTCGAGCGCCTGGTCAAGCGCATTCCGGCCTCGCTGGCGGCGGCGTTGCTAGCGGGCATCCTGTTCAAGATCGGCAGCGAGATCTTCGTCGCCACCCAACATCGCACCGGCCTGGTGCTGGGGATGTTTTTCACCTACCTGATCGTCAAGCGCCTGTCCCCTCGCTACGCGGTATTGGCGGCGCTGCTGATCGGCACGGCGCTGTCGGGCCTGCTGGGGCTGCTGGACTTCAGCGGCTTTGCCCTGGAAGTCGCGACGCCGGTGTGGACCACGCCGCACTTCTCCCTGGCGGCCACCATCAGCATCGGCATTCCACTGTTCGTGGTGGCGATGACCTCGCAGAACATGCCCGGCATCGCCGTGCTGCGGGCCGACGGCTACAACGTACCGGCCTCGCCACTGATCACCAGCACCGGCATTGCCTCGCTGTTGTTGGCGCCGTTCGGCTCCCATGGCATCAACCTGGCCGCCATCAGCGCGGCCATCTGCACCGGCCCCCACGCCCACGAAGATCGCAACAAGCGCTACACGGCGGCGGTCTGGTGCGGGATTTTCTACGGGATTGCCGGGGTGTTCGGCGCGACGCTGGCGGCGTTGTTCGCGGCGCTGCCCAAGGAATTGGTGCTGTCCATCGCGGCCTTGGCGCTGTTCGGCTCGATCATCAATGGCTTGAGCATCGCCATGAGCGAAGTGAAGGAACGGGAAGCGGCGCTGATCACCTTCATGGTCACGGCGTCGGGGCTGACGCTGTTCTCCATCGGTTCGGCGTTCTGGGGGATTGTGGCGGGGGTGTTGACCCTGGTGATTCTGAACTGGCGTAGCGCTTGAAAGCTTCGCGAGCAAGCTCGCTCCCACAGGAGATTTGGGGCATTCATGCGCCCCTTGTGGGAGCGAGCTTGCTCGCGAAGGCGGCCTGAAGGTCATCAATACCCAACAGACAGGCACAAAAAAACCGGCCCCCAGACGGGCAGCCGGCTCGGAACATCATCGGACCATCAAGCGACCGGATTGATCGGCTTTTCCGGGTACCAGACGTCCATCAGCGGGCTGACTTCCACGCTGGTCAGCTCAGGACGGGCCTTGAGCCAGGCTTCAACGGCAGCGCGCTGCTCTTCGGTGACCGAGCCACGCTTCTGCAGGCAAACCAGACCGTAGTCGTCGCCGCCGACGTAGCCCAGGCCGTTGGCTTCCATGGCTTCTTTCAGGAAAGCGTCGAGGAAAGCGTCAATAGCCTCATCGGCCAGATCTTCTTTGAAATCCAGGTTCAGTTCGAAACCCAGCTCTTGAAATTCATCCACGCACAGTTTTTTGCGCAGACGCTGGGAACGGTTAGTCGCCATTGGAACAATCCTCATAAGTAATAACGGCCGGCACTTTACCAGTTTGATGCGTCGATTGCCCGACTGATCGGGCGTATCGGCCTACCGTCGGTAAAAAATAGCGGCCGAAGGGCTCAGGCACGGCCCAAGCCGTTGCGGCTTGGGGCATAATGCCGACACTTTCATGACCGTTGAGGACGTTCATTTTCATGTCCTCGTTTTTTCCCCCTCGCCCGTAGGGTTCTATTTCAAATGATCAAATCTTTGCGTCCACTGCTTCTGGCCAGCCTTCTTCTTCCCCTGGCCCTTCCTGTCACCGCCCACGCCGCCACGATCAACACTGCCCTGTCGCCCAATGTACAAAAGGCCCTCAAGGCCAGCAAACTGCAGGATGACGCCCTGTCCCTGGTGATGGTGCCGCTCAATGGCCCCGGCACTCCGACCCTGTACAACGCCGACGTTTCGGTCAACCCCGCTTCCACCATGAAACTGGTGACCACCTACGCGGCCCTGGAAATGCTCGGCCCCAATCACCAGTGGAAAACCGAGTTCTACACCGACGGCACCCTCAGCGGCGGGATTCTCAACGGCAACCTGTACCTCAAGGGCGGCGGTGATCCCAAGCTGAACATGGAAAAACTCTGGCTGCTGATGCGCGACCTGCGGGCCAACGGCGTGCAGCAGATCACCGGCGACCTGGTCCTGGACCGCAGTTTCTTCATCCAGCCGCAACTGCCCGAGTTCAACGACGACGGCAACGACGAAAACAAGCCGTTCCTGGTCAAGCCCGACTCGCTGCTGGTCAACCTCAAGGCTCTGCGCTTCGTCGCCCGCAATGACGGCGGCCGGGTGCTGGTGTCGGTGGAACCGCCGATTGCCAGCATTCGCATCGAAAACCAGGTCAAGGCGGTCAATTCCAAGCAATGTGCCGGCGGCGTGCGCTACAACCCGGTGCCACAGGCAGACGGCAGCGTGACGGTGACCGTCGGCGGCCAGCTCGGTGATGGTTGCAGCTCCCAGACCTACCTGTCGCTGCTGGACCATGCCACCTACACCGCTGGTGCGGTGCGGGCGATCTGGAAGGAACTGGGCGGCAGCATCCAGGGCAAGGACCGCCTGGCTGCGACCCCGAGCAACGCCAAGGTGCTGGCCCGGGCGTTCTCCCCAGACCTGGCGGAGATCATCCGCGACATCAACAAATACAGTAACAACACCATGGCCCAGCAGTTGTTCCTGAGCCTCGGCGCGCAGTTCCGTAACGAAGCCGATGGTGATGACGCCAAGGCGGCGCAACGGGTGGTGCGCCAGTGGCTGGCCAAGAAAGGCATCACCGCGCCGCACCTGGTGATGGAGAACGGCTCCGGTCTGTCCCGTGCCGAACGGGTCAGCGCCCGGGAAATGGCGGCGATGCTGCAAGCGGCCTGGCGCAGCCCGTATTCGGCGGAGTTCATTAGCTCGATGCCGATTGCCGGCACCGACGGCACCATGCGCAAACGTCTGAAGACCACTGCCATGGCCGGCGAGGCCCACGTCAAGACCGGGACCCTGAACACCGTCCGCGCCATCGCCGGCTACAGCCGCGACATCAATGGCAACACCTGGGCGGTGGTAGCGATCCTCAACGATCCGAAGCCATGGGGCGCTTCGTCGGTGCTGGACCAGGTGCTGCTGGACCTGTACCGCCAGCCGAAACTGCCACAGACGGCTTCGGTGCTCTGACTCAACACAAAACCCAATGTGGGAGCGAGCTTGCTCGCGATTCGGTCGGTCAGTTGATAGGGATCTGACTGACCTGGCGCTATCGCGAGCAAGCTCGCTCCCACAGGGGATTTGTGTCGTACACAAATTTTGTGCCCACTTCGACCCCATGTACCCAGCCCAAGTGGCTAACCCAGCTGCGTCTCGACCCGATCCCGCCCGGCCTGCTTGGCCGCGTACACACCCGAGTCGGCCCTGAGCAGCAACGCATCGGCGCCCTCCCCGGCGCGCCAGGTGGCGATGCCGAAACTGGCGGTGACCACCCCCACATCCTCGATGGGCTCGGCCCGCAAGCCTCCCCACAGTTCCAGAGCCAGGGAATAGGCGCTGTCGCTGTCAGTGTCCGGGCATAGCACCACGAACTCTTCCCCACCCAACCGGCAGAACACATCGGTGCGGCGCAACCGTTGGGCAATGCGCTGGCAGACCGCCTGCAATACCCGGTCGCCCACCGCATGGCCGTGTTGGTCATTGATGCGCTTGAAGTGGTCGATGTCGAGCATGATGACCGCCAGCCCGCCGGAACCACGCTCGACCCGGGCCATCTCCGAGGTCAGGCGCTCCTGGAAATAGCGGCGATTGCGAATGCCGGTCAGGGCGTCGGTCACGGACAACGCCCGCAGTTCTTCTTCCACGCGCTTGAGGTCGGAAATATCCGAGATATAACCGTGCCACAACACCCCCCCGCCAGGCAGCTCCTCGGGCGTGGCCTCGCCACGCACCCAACGCAGGCCGCGCAAAGGCAATTGCACCCGATACTCTTCACGCCACGGGCTCAAGGTGTGGGCCGAAGCACGAATCGAAGCGCGGACGCGCGTACTGTCCAAGGAGTGAATACGCGAGAAAATCGCCTCGGCGTTCTGCACCAGTACATCGGGTTCCAACTCATAGATGTCGCGGATGCCGTCGCTGGCATAGATCACGCTGAAGCGACCATTGAAGTCCATCTTGAACTGGTAGATTCCCCCGGGCACATGAGCGCTGAGCTTTTTCAACAACAGGTCACGGGCCGCCAGCGCTTCGTGGACGCGTTTGCGTTCGGTGACGTCGATGCAGATTGCCAGGTGCCCGATCCACAGCCCCTGCTCATCGAGCATCGGTGTGGCGAGCATGTTCACGGTCAGGTGGCTGCCATCGCGGCGTACCAGGGTCCATTCCCGCGCCTGTTGCCCACCCTGCTCACCGCCCTCGAGCAGCATCGCATGGCAGGTGGGGATCGGTTTGCCAAAACGCGCGCCGAGCTGGGCGGCCCGGGCCTGGAGCTCGCGGGGCACATGCAGGCTCTCCAGGGTCATGCTTTGCAGCACCTCGCAACTCGGGTAGCCGAGCATCTGTTCGGCGCCAGCGTTGAATGTCGTGATAACGCCGCGCAGGTCAGTGGCGATGATCGCGACCTGGGTTGCGGCATCCAGCACACCGCGCAACTGGCCGTGGGTACCGCGCAATTCCTGTTCCCGGGCGCGCAGTTCACGGGTGCGTTGCTCCACCAGCTTCAAGGCCCGCTGCCGCTGGCTGACCAGCACGTAGAGCAAGGCACTGAGCAGCAGGCTGAGCAAGCCGCCAAGTATCACCATGCCCGTGACCGAGGAGTGATTGGTCGACACGAACGCCCGGCTGGGCCGCAATTCCACTCGGTAATTGTGATCGGCCAGGCGTAACAGGCGGGTCGCCGACAAATCGCTGTCACCCGGCACGTCGAGGGAATCGAACAGCACTTCCCCCCGGTCGTCCGTGGACAGGTCGAGAACACGCATCGAAAGGTTGTCATGACCTGCGGCCGGCAAGCCATCGCCCACCAGCTGACGCATGTTGATACCCGCCACCACGTAACCGAACGGTTCCTTGGCCGAGGCTCGGGTGACCGGCGCCACCAGCAACACGCCACGGGCGAAGTCCGGTCCGACACCCATCAGGTCCAACGGCTGCGAAACCGCCACCGTGCCGAGCAAACGCGCTCGTTCAAGCGCGGCCCGCCGCAATGGATGGGAAAGCAGATCGAACCCCAGGGGGGACATCGAAAGCGGCTGGCTCTGGAGGTACAGCACCGGCACGTACTCGTCCCGCTCGGCGGCCCGCCGCAAGCCGCCGCTATCGTCCGCCTCGCGGATGGCAAAGGCGTCGTCCCCCTGGGCTCGCGTCTCTTGTTCGAAGGATTGTCGCAGGTCCCGAGATACCCGTGGCGCCCAGGCGAAGGCCAGGGTGCGCCGCAACAGCGGTTCGACGTAGCCGTGAAATTCCGCGTTGGAAACCCCGACCGAATTGGCAAAGAACCGCCGCAAGCCATCGAGACGTTGTTCCTCGTCCTGGAAGCGTTCTTCGATGCGGCTGAAGCGCTCCTCGGCTTGCAACTCGAAGCGCTGGCGCAATTGCTGATTGAACAGGTTCGTCATCGCCCAGCTCAGCAAGCCGGTCAGGAAAGTGCCGGCCAGCAGCACCAGCGAAGCCACCAGCCAGGCCGACACATCTTCGCTGATAAAGCCCAGAATTCTGGGGCGCACCTGATGCAATGCCATAAACACAACTCAGAATGGAGCCAGGCATAGGCACAGCCCTGGACACAGCCTAAGTTATAGCTATTAGCCATTACTTTAGCCAGCCCAAAAATGCGGCTGGAAGCCTTGAATTACAAGGCTTCATGGATCCAATCAGACTTCGATCAACGGGCCATGATCTTCCAGGCACGGTGGATCTTGCCGTTGCGGGCAAAATCCGGATCAATGGTCTTGGCGGTGATCTCTTCCACCGCGTAGCGCTCGCCGAGATTGTCCTCGAGCTGGAACTTGCGGAAGTTGTTGGAGAAATACAGCACACCGCCCGGGGCCAGGCGCGCCATGGCCAGGTCCAGCAATTGGACGTGGTCGCGCTGCACATCGAACACGCCTTCCATGCGCTTGGAGTTGGAGAAGGTCGGCGGGTCGATGAAGATCAGGTCGTACTCGTCACGACTGGCTTCCAGCCAGGCCATCACATCGCCCTGCTCCAGGCGGTTCTTGTCGGAAAAACCATTGAGCGACAGGTTGCGCCGCGCCCAGTCCAGGTAGGTTTTCGACAAGTCGACACTGGTGGTGCTCCGAGCACCACCCTTGGCAGCGTGGACGCTGGCGGTCGCGGTGTAGCAGAACAGGTTGAGGAAGCGTTTGCCGGCCGCCTCTTTCTGGATCCGCAGGCGCATCGGCCGATGATCGAGAAACAGCCCGGTATCCAGATAGTCGGTAAGGTTGACCAGCAGCTTCACGCCGCCTTCGTTGACCTCGGTGAACTTGCCCTGGGCGCTCTGGCGCTCGTACTGCTTGGTGCCGCTCTGACGCTCGCGGCGCTTGATCACCACGCGGCTCTTGTCGACGTTCAGTGCCTGGGGGATGGCCGCCAGGGCGTCGAACAAGCGGGCCGAGGCCTTTTCCGGGTCGATGGACTTCGGCGCAACGTATTCCTGGACGTGAACCCAGTCGTGGTAGAGGTCGATGGCCATGGAATATTCCGGCATGTCGGCATCGTAGACCCGGTAGCAGTCCACACCTTCACGCTTGGCCCATTTACTCAGCAACTTGAGGTTCTTTTGCAGGCGATTGGCGAACATCTGCCCGCCTTCGCTCAACCGCGCCTGCTCGACCACAGGGGCCGGTGCCGGAGCCGGCTTGATCGGGTTGCCGTTCTTGTTGTACTGGCGCTCTTGCGGTACTTCAGGGGCCTGATCGTAGGCGGCCTGTTCGCGCTCGGCCTGGCGTTGCTCCGGGGTGCGGCGCTCGCCGGTGACGAACTGATCCGGCAAGACCTTGATCAGCAACAGCTTGCACGGCAAGGCGCCGTTCCAGAACGAATACTGCTTGTGGCTGCGAATGCCCATGCGCTTGCCCAGGTCTGGCGCGCCGGTGAACACCGCCGCCTCCCAGTTCAGGCAGGCCTGGCGCAGACGTTCGCCGAGATTCTGGTAGAGGTAAAGCAGGCTGGCTTCGTCGCCCAGACGCTCGCCGTACGGCGGGTTGCAGATCACCAGGCCTTTCTGGTTCTGGTCCGGACGCGGTTCGAAGGTGGCGACTTCGCCCTGATAGATCTTGATCCACTCGCTCAGGCCCGCACGCTCGACGTTGTTGCGGCCCGGCTGGATCAGCCGTGGGTCGGCTTCGTAGCCGCGAATCCACAACGGCGGCTTGGCCAGCCCGGCGGCGGCGCGGGCGGTGGCCTCTTCGTGGAGTTTCTTCCACAACGCCGGCACATGGCCGAGCCAGGCGGTGAAACCCCACTGCTGGCGACGCAGGTTCGGCGCCATATCGGCGGCGATCATGCCTGCTTCCACCAGGAACGTGCCGACACCGCACATCGGGTCGGCCAGCGCCCCGCCTTCAGCGGCAATGCGCGGCCAACCGGCGCGGATCAGGATCGCGGCGGCGAGGTTTTCCTTCAGCGGCGCGGCGCCTTGCTGCAGGCGATAACCGCGCTGGTGCAGGCTGTGGCCGGAAAGGTCGAGGGAGAGGATCGCTTCGCCGCGGTCCAGGCGCAGGTGGATGCGCAGGTCCGGGTTGAGCTTGTCGATGGATGGCCGCTCGCCCGTCGGGGTGCGCAGTTTGTCGACAATGGCGTCCTTGACCTTCAAGGCGCCGAAGTGAGTGTTGTCGATGCCCGAGCCATGACCACTGAACTCCACCGCCAGGGTGCCATCGGCCAGCATATGATCTTGCCAGTCGACATCCAGCACGCCGTGGTACAGGTCTTCGGCATCCTTCATCGGGAAGCGCTTGAGCACCAGCAACACGCGGTTGGCCAGGCGCGACCACAGGCACAGGCGATAAGCCGTTTCCATGTCGGCCATGCCGCGCACGGCCGAGGTGTGCTCGCGCGCCTCTTCAAGGCCAAGCCCGACGGCTTCCTCGATCAGCAGGCCTTCGAGGCCCTTGGGGCAGGTGAGGAAGAGTTCGAAACGATCGGACATGGGATTTCCAGAGCCTTTGGCTAAGTGGACCGGGCAACGCATTGCCGGGCCGGGTTCAGTCAGGTGCTTTTCTCAAGAGCACCCGCGTGGCACGAATGTGTGCCGTGCCGCCCTCGCCGCTCAGGTTAAAAGAGCTTTGATGCGAAGGCAGGTAAAAAATTCTGTGCAACAAATTGTGAAAACTCGACCCTTTCGTCGAATAGTACCCGAGTGCAACAGGGGGACATTCTCATTCAAGCAAAGCCAGTCCCCTTTGGCGCAGGGCCGATCATACAGGGGTCTTGCTCAAAAGCGGTCAACGAACATGAAGTTACTTATCGCCCTAACATCTTTATTGTTACGTGCTTATGACAAAACGATCATTCCATCCCTGTGACGCTTTGGTTAGAACTCAACACAGGTTGACGTCGCAACGGCGTCAACACCTCGGCTCGTCACGCCGGCAACGAGCCACCAACGGCAGAATGATTCTGCCCCGGCCTCGATAGAGGTCGACGCTAAGTAACAGTCAACAAGTGAGGGCAACACCCTATGAGAAGACTTAAGCGTGATCCGTTGGAAAGAGCATTTTTACGTGGTTACCAATATGGCGTTGGTGGTAAATCCCGTGAGCTTTGCCCCTTTACTCTACCGTCGGTACGTCAAGCCTGGATCAATGGCTGGCGAGAAGGACGCGGCGACAACTGGGACGGTATGACCGGCACTGCGGGTATCCACAGACTCAACGAACTTCACGCCGTCGGCTGACACAGGGCTTAATACTCAAGAACTCGACAATTTGACACCCATATCGATTTAACCACGCACGTCCCATCCGGACGGCGGGCTACGGCCCAGGGGGCTCCTTCGAGGAGCCCTTTTTAATGCCTGGGGTTCATGTCATTGCCTGAGCTGCGAGCACCTTTGTGGCGAGGGAGCTTGCTCCCGCTGGGCCGCGCCCTGTAGGAGCTGCCGAGTGCAACGAGGCTGCGATCTTGCTCCAGACAATTGAGTCGAGAGCGAACGATCAAGATCAAAAGATCGCAGGCTGCGCCAGCTCCTACAGAGTCTAGCGGGAGCAAGCTCCCTCGCCACAGGGGTCTGTTCAGACTTCAAGGCGCGGCTGATCAACCCAACGCCGCAATGGCATCCACCGACTCACGGATCAGCGCCGGCCCTTTATAGATAAAGCCCGAATAGATCTGCACCAGGCTCGCCCCGGCGGTGATCTTCTCGGCGGCATGCTTGCCTTCGGTAATCCCGCCCGCCGCGATGATCGGCAAGCGCCCCGCCAATTCAGCGGCCAGCACCTTCACGGTGTGGGTGCTCTTGTCACGCACTGGCGCGCCAGACAAACCACCCGCCTCGTCACCGTGCTCCAGCCCTTCGACACCTTCGCGCCCCAGGGTCGTGTTGGTGGCGATCACCGCGTCCATGCCCGTCTCGATCAGGGCCTGGGCCACCTGGGTAGTCTCCTCGTCGGTCATGTCCGGGGCGATCTTGATCGCCAGTGGCACATGCCGGCCGTGGGTCAACGCCAGTTCCGCGCGACGCCGGGCCAGGTCGGCCAGCAATTGCTTGAGGGAATCACCGAATTGCAGGCTGCGCAGCCCCGGGGTGTTGGGGGAGCTGACGTTGACGGTCACGTAGCTGGCGTGGGCGTAGACCTTGTCCAGGCAGATCAGGTAGTCGTCAACGGCCCGCTCCACTGGCGTGTCGAAGTTCTTGCCGATGTTGATGCCCAGCACGCCCTGGTACTTGGCCGCTGCGACGCGAGCCAGCAGGTTGTCTACACCCAGGTTGTTGAAACCCATGCGGTTGATGATCGCCTCGGCTTGCGGCAGGCGGAAGATCCGTGGCTTGGGGTTGCCCGGCTGGGGTCGTGGGGTAACGGTGCCGATTTCGACGAAACCGAAACCCAACTGGGCGAACCCGTCGATGGCCGCACCATTCTTGTCCAGGCCCGCCGCCAACCCGACCGGGTTGGGAAACGCCAGGCCCATGACCGTCACCGGCAATTTCGCCGGTGCCTTGCACAGCAAACCGTTGAGGCCCAAACGTCCGCCCGCGCCGATCAGGTCCAGGGACAGATCGTGGGAGGTTTCCGGGGAAAGTTTGAACAGCAGCTGACGGGCCAGGGTGTACATGGGTGGGTTTGACTCTGGGGAATAAAAAGTGACGCGATTATACCGAGCAGGAGCGTCAGCGGCGAGAACCGCTTATTCCGGGCGCCATCTTTGCGCCGCCGCGCCGCGCCCCTTTGCCTCGGAGCGTTATTTGATAGTTGCAAGCGCCAAAAGCCTGCAAAAGAGCGATGCAGCTGCAATGGCAGCCACCCAGTAGCCCTTTCGTCACGCAGGATCAAAAAATGATTGCCTTACCTTCAGGCGCCTCCGTAGCTCAATACACGCCAAACGACTCCGTTCGCGCTCAGAAACAGGACAACGTCATCGATATCGAACGGCGCTCAACCGACACCGACACCGTTATAGAGATACTCAGTGAAGGCATTCCTGCCGAGCAGAGAAGCCCGCTTTCAGCGCAAGACGTGACGCTCGGGCTGATGAGCGTCGAGGATGCGCTCAATGCAATCATTACCGAGCAAAGGAATAGCGCCGACAACGCCACTGAGCAATTCATCGACGCCATCGTCGTGCAGATGACCGGCACCTCTGACGATTCAGCATCCCCTGACGATGTCTCTCTGGATATTCCCGACTTGGCGCTGTTCGAAGACTCAAGTCACTCGTCAGATTCAGACTCGTTCATACAACGCGGCCAAATCATTCTGAAATACCTCGGCGAACAACTGGGCAAACTGCTCAACAACGAATTCGAAGGCGATCTCGGGCGCTGGGCCGCCAACCTGACCATATCCGGCCTGCGCACCGGCCTGGTCACCGGCACCCTCACGGTGATCAGGCAACTGGTCGGCTTCGCCCTGGAGAAAACCCTCCAATCCAATGCGGCTTCGCCACTGACCCGCAGTGTGATCGGCGTCGTTGCCCAGAGCATCGGCCCCTTGCTGAACATCCTCGGCGCCATCAGGGACGAGTGCAATGGCACCGCGAACGCCGAAACGCGCATGGCTCGCTCCATCACCCTCGCGGTCTCGGCCATGGCCCTGACAGCCGCCGTAATCGTGCCAACCGCGCTGCCGGCCTTGGCATCCTTCAGCACGCAAATGGCGTTCTACACGTTTGCCCAAGACCTGGTGAACCTGTTCTTCCCCACGGGCGACAACGCAAAACCCAACCCCGGCGGCACGGCCGCAGCAGGCGCGCTGAACGCCATGTTCCAATTCCTGTCCTTCACCGGCATGAACTACACCGCGCCGCACTCCGGGCCCGGTTATGTCATGGCGCAAGGCAGAACGCCCCCGGCCTCAGAACCGGAAAGCTTTGCCTTTCAACTCTCGGCCTGGGTGGAACAACAAGCCAATACGCCCTTCGACGCAAATCTGCCGATTGAGGCCCGAGCCGCACAAATTGTCGAATCCCTGACCCCGATACTGAAAGACGATGCAGCGCGGGGGGGCTACAACGGCGCTGCCGATGTCCTCGGCCAAGTGATCCTGGGCCAAGTAATGCACACCCTACAGGAAAACCCTTCCGAAGAAGGTTTTCGTGTCAACTCGATCTCGGCACGAATACCCACTGCCGAGCAGGTGGCCAATCAATTCCTGTCCACCAATGCGATACGCACCTCCATAGGCCAGATCATCACGGCCACCGTCATCGCCGCATCCCGATTCTTTTCAGACCTGCCCATTTCAAAAGAAATGGTCGACCATATGGTCAACACAGTAGTCGCGATGGTGGTGTTCGTTGTCCGTCCCGGCACGACCTACGTCAACGCACGCACCGCCGCGCCAAAAAACCCCTGAGGCCCAAAGCGCATCGGCCTAGCCTGGCATACAGGCTGACCGTGGCGAGGGCGCAAGCCCCCTCGCCACAAAAAACCATGCTCGTTTCGGTCGTGCTCCGTTGGCCGACAGGGTGCGGCCCAGCCTCACCACTCAGTCTTCTCCCACGCCTCATCCCCCATCGGCTGGAACACATCGCGCATAAAGCTTTTGGTGAACAGATCCATCGCGAACGCCAGGCCATTGGCACCGCTGACTTCTTTATAGAGCTGCGATTTTTCCAGCCCCTCATCCTTCAATCGAACCAACACCTGCAGCGTGATCGCCAGCAACGCCTGGGCAGTGGGATACGCCGCCGTCGTGCCATCCGGCCCGCGCAGCGTGCGTAAAAACGCATGGATCGCCTTTTCCCCCTGCCCTTCCATGGCCAACAGCAATTGATACAGGTGCTCGAATTCAGGATCCGGACGCTTGCCGTCCGGTGCCTGTTCGCGGGCAGCCAGCAACCGCGACTCCAGCGTCTGGACCGATGAATTCCCGTCGCGATCCAGCAGGCTGGAAACCGTCATGGATTCAATCTTCATGGCGAACCTCGGCAGCGCCGGTTGACGCGGATTCGATGAAGCTTGCACACAGGTCTGCAAGCGCCTGTCTCGATGCCTGATCCAGGGAGTGCACGGTCTCGGGCAGGTTGGCCAGGCTTGCCAACAACCGGGGCTCCAGCCGTTCCCGGGTCGCCTCGACATCGAATTCCAGTAGTTGATCCCCCAGCCGCAGCACATAGCGATCTTGCGGGTGATATTCCAGAATCAGCTCGCCGGTCCATTGCCTGCCCACGCTTTCGCGCAACGCATGGCAGCGCCCACGACAATGCAGTGGCAACAACAGGTGCAGGACCGCACCCGAGTCACCCGGTTGCCCGGCCAGCCACCGCGCCAGTAGCTCATCCAACCACTCGGGGCGGCTCAAGGCTTGCGCAAGCAGCTCACGACTGGCCTGGGCCAGCGCGTTGCGCAATTGCTGTCCCAGGGTTTGCGTCTTCAACAACGCCTCGGCCAGATGCCCGCTCGCCCGCAGGATGCCTTCGGCGTAGCCTTGCTGAAACGCCTGGGCCTGCACCGCCTCGGCCTCGCGGTGAGCCTGTTCGACACAGGCCCGTGCCCGGCGCCGGGCCTCGAGCTGCAAGGCATGACGGCGGCGGGCGGCGGCGATGTCTTCGCGAGCCAGGTGCACGTCTTCGCCAACGGGCACGTCAGTCAGGGTTCGGATGGAGTCGAGCATGCTGCACCGCCAAAAAGAACAAGGTTGGATCAGGTTTCGTGACGGGCCATTGCCGGTGCAGGTGAACCACCGCCTCGCAGAACTGCAAGTCCAGGCGTTCGAGCAGCGGGGACGGGATGTACCCGTGCCAGCCCCATAATGCGTTGAGGCCGGCCGCTTGTACCTGCTCCAGCGAAACCGGCGGACATTCGATCGCCAGGCGTTCCCGAGCCTCCAGGTTGAAGCTGGCGAATCGGCGAACCGAGCCTGGCAGGCCCAGCAGCGCCGCGCCGCACGCCAGTTCGGCGCGCAAACGACAGGCGCCCATGAGCGAGGCGATGTAGGGCAATTGCCGCCAATGACGAACCCATTGCATCACCACGCCGGTCAACGGCAGCGAAGGCCACGGCCCTTGCAGTGCCAGCCCCTCGAGGACGATCCGGTTGAGCAGATCGCGGGCCTCATCGCCCTCGAAGCCCGTCGGTACGACCAGGCGCTGGGGGTGCAGGTAGGCCAAAGGCTCGGCGAGGATGCGTTCCAGACACTCAAGGTCCGACATCACGCGGCCTTGCAGTTGACTGGCGATACAACCAAGCGCCACCACCGGCCACCAGCACCGCGCCAATCGCCGCCAACCACCACGGCCACGGCGAATGCCGCCGCGTCGTGACCACCGACGGCGCGACATGCTGGGTTGCAGAGCGTTTGGACAGCACCACCGAAACGTTCTCGTACGCCACCGCGGCAAAACTGTTCTTGAGAAAGCGCTTGATGTCGGTGATCAGCAACTGCGGTTCGACATCGCGCTCATGCAACACCACCGCTGAAAGGTGGATGGGCGACGGCTTGCGCCCACCTTCGCCCGCATCAAGGTCGTAACTGACGTGGACCCGTGCCGACACCACGCCTTCGAGCACACCCAGCGACTGTTCGATGCGCTGCTCCAACGCCGAATACAGCCGGGCCTTTTCCGCACGGGGCGAGGCCACCAGGGAATCGGCGGGAAACATTTCGGCCACCTGCAGGCGTGGCCGGGAAGGCAATGAATACAGGTTGAGCAGATCGACGGCGGCGGGCAAATCCAACTGATCGATTTTCACCGCATAACCGTTCTTGCCGGCGTCGACTTTCACCGCGGCGATATTGTTGCGCTGCAGCACCGAAAGCACTTCATTGGCCTGCTGCTGATCCAGCCCTTCCAGCAGGTTCGGCTGACGGCAACCCGCCAGCGCCAGGCACAACAGCAGTCCCCACAGGCCTGGCTTCATGACGCACGCAACAAGGTTTCTGCCGTGCTCACCCCTTTGCGCACCAGCACGTTGAGCAGATTGATCTCCACGTTGTACTGCCCGGTCAACTCCTGCAGGTGGGCCAGCACTTCGGGGTGAGTGACGTCCGGCCGTTGCATCAACTGATTGATCGCCGAGACCTCTTGCTCGCTATTGACGGCGGAACCGGCAAACAATTCGATCATTCGCGATTCCAGTGACACGACCGGACCTTCCTGCGGGCCGCGCAACTCAATCAAGGCCGAGCGTGCACTGACCGACGGGGAAACAGCTTGGATGGACATACGATGCACTCATGAAAAAGGCCATCGTCATGAGCGACGGCCAACTGAAAGAGAACGGGTCAGCGAGCCGCCTGGATGATCGCCATGTCGATATCCTTGAAGCCCTTGATCGTGTTGGTCTGGGCGTTGCGGAACACGGTGTAGGAGGAAAACGCGGTCTGGTAGGCCGCCAGTTTTCCAGGGTCCGAGGCATCCGCCTTGAGGTCCACCAGTGCTTGATCCAAGGCCTCCTTCAGGCCTTGGGCGCCAAGCTCGAAGGCAACGGCTTGCTCGCCGAGAAAGTCATCGGGGAATAAGGGAAACATGATCGGGATACCAGGCATTCGTTATTCACTCTGCATGTTGGAGAAATGCCAGGACGAAGCGCTCGTCTTGACGTAGCCCTGCGGGCCGGTTTGGAACGACTTGCCCTTGAGCCCGTCGTCCCGGAGCTCGACAGTGAAATGCACGTAGCGGCCACCCCACTGCCGGTAAAAATCGTCGACGTACCGGCGGGCGGCAGCCAGTTCGGCATCCTGCAGATCGCCCGCGACGGCAAACGTGACACTGTTCCCATGCTCGACTCGACTGAAGGCCAGCGAAAGACGCTGCAAACCACCCTGGGCCAGATCGGCGAGCAACGCGTCATCCTGCACTTGCAGCACGACATCGCGGGCATACGGCGCCGCCGCGAGCAAGGTCTCGAGCAGCCTGGCCTGCTGGTCCGGCGTGAGCAGATTGCGTTGCGCGCTGAGCAGCAGCCGCGGCACCGACGGGTCCTTGAGATCGAGGAAATGCCAGGCCAGTTGCGGATCATGGTCCACCAGCACCTGCTCCAGCCGGCTCCGCTCCTGGTCCATTACCCGCACGTGCCCACTCAAGGAGGCGTGGCGCGTCAGCACCTGCCGGCTCCAGCCGGCATCGCGCTCGGACGCCACAAAGACATAAACGCCCTGATCACGCCCGCGCAGCACCCGAACCTGCGCACTGGCGCCCGCCATCAGCGCACGCACATCGGCTTCAGGCGCAGGCGTCGGCATCGACCAGAGGCTGATCGCGACGACCGCTACCGTCAGCGCCAGAGCGCCGCCAATCCCGTGCAGCCACCGTCGGCGCCCACCCGGCAGCGCGCCAACATCAGCCCGGGCGTCGAGTGGCGAATCGAGCAACTCCGGCGCCCAAGGCTGGTCTTCAGGACGCAAGGCGATGTGCAGGCCGCCGATCCGCACCCTGGCCTGGAAGGCACACTGCCGGACTTGCACAGGATCGCCGAGCAGCCGCAATGGCAAACCGTCCGGCGTGACCTGATCGGCCAGCACCTCGAAATTGCACCCGCCGTCCTCCAGGGGCACGAAGACGGCATCCACCGGCACGCTGGCTGAATGTGAACCGTCTGCGAGCCCATCCATCGCCCCGACGATGAACAGGGTCGTGCCTTCGCCCAGGGGGAACTCGCAGCCCTGCAAGGGACCATTGAGTATCCGTAGGACACAGGGCTGTGGCGTGGGGGCTGTCAGGACTGTCACCGTCCAGGCTCCAGGGCAGTCAAATGAGCTGCCATGGTAGAAAGGCCGGCCGCCGGCTTCCTGATCGGATTCTGCCGATAGCGTGCGGCAAACGATCAGAATCCTGCGCCGGCCTGGTCATGGCGCGGTCATCGTCGGGCCTGGGTAAACACTTGATAGCGCTGCCAGACCTTGCGCGCATAGCGCAGCCGCGCAGCCTGGCGATGGGGAGAATTGCCAGCGTTGTAGGCACCGACCGCCGTCCAGTTATAGCCATAACGGGTGATGAACCCGGCCAGCACCGACGCCCCGACCTCCACCGACAGGCAAGGATCGTCCAGCAGGCGTTGTTCGGTAATGCCCTGGGCATTGAGCCGTGAGAGATGGATGCTGTTGATCTGCATCAGCCCGATATCGCGGGTGCCATCGCGGTTGTGGTGGATGGCATCCGAGCGCAGGCCCGACTCGACCTCGGCAATCGCTTGAAGCAGTTCGGGTTCGATGGCGTGCAATTGTCCCGCCTTGCTCCAGCACCAGGCGTGCGCCTGGGCCATGCCAAACCCCAGGCCGAGACACACCGGCAGGCATAACCACGGTTTGCTGCGCCGCGTCATGCCAGGCGTCTCTCGCGGAGCCACACCGGCTGTTCATGAATGCGCACCCGCAAGATCTGCGCCCGGACACAACCCGGATCATGCGCCAGACACTGGTCAAGCATTTGCAGCGCCTGCTCGTTGCGTTGCCAGAACCAGTGATGCCAGGCATGAAAATACAGCACGTCCGCCTGATCGGCCGACAACAGGCAGCGCCGGAACAGCACTTGGGCCGCCTGCTCGCAGCCGCGCAAACTGGTGAGCAACGCCAGGCGTGTCAACGCCGGGATGCTGCCGGGGTCCAGCGCCAACGCACTGGAAACCGCCGAATGCGCCTCTTCGATCGCGCGCTCCGGGTCACCCAGGCCCATCATCGCCTGCCCCAGCCACACATCCGCCAGACCACACCAGGGCGGCGCGTACCCGGCGTCGAGTTTCAAACACTGCCTGAACAGCACCTGGGCATCGCGCAGGCTTTGCACCGTGTGCTGTTGCACGCTGCACAACCCATTGAGATACGCCACCGCCACCGGATAGGACCCGCAGCGATCACCGACAGGGCGCAGCCCCGGTACGTGCTGGGCAACCAGGCATGTCAATGCACCCAGCGCCTCCCCCGGATCCCAGGCATCCAGCGTCTGACCGTGCAGCAAGGCCTGGTCGCTGCCGCGAATCAACTCGACCGACCAGAGCCGCTGTTCGCCCGAACCGATAGAACGCCCGCTCAAGCAGTAATCCGCCGACAAGCGCCCGACCAACGACCGTACATCGTTCGATGCTCCGTAGCCCGCGATCAACCCCGAGGGGATGACATGTAACGCCTCGCCGAATGCCGTGGTCAACTGACGGATCATCACATCCTGCAGATCCAGCGCCGTTGTTTCATCCAGGTTGCGAAACGGCAAAACCGCCAGCGAAGGCGCCACCGCCCTCGCATCGCTCGGTACGTCGAGCTCGACCACGGAACCGGTGAACCGATAACCCTGGCCGTAAACCGTCGAAATGTAGCCTTTGTTCTCCTTGAACAACTTGCGCAATGCGTAGATACAACGGGTCAACGACTCCTCCGCCGCATCCATCCGGGGCCAGACATGGTCCAGCAGATAATCCTTGCCGACGACCGTACCCGCCGACTTCAACAACAGACGCAGTACATGCAGCTCTTTGGGTGGAACATGAACTCCTTGTCCATCTCGCATCAGCGTTCCATCGCTTTGCAATAGCCAGTGGTCAAAAACGAATGACTTGACCAGCGGTTGATCAGTTGCACTGTCCATACTTTGAAACTTCTCTATAGAAAGTTACTGAAGCGCGATCGAGCCTGTCGGGACAGGCTCGGGATGGCGAGCTGCGTGACTATAGGAAGATGTGTGGGGGGATTCCGTAGGATGGCACGCCTATTTAGCTGAAGAAATCACGCCTGTAGCCGTAGGAAAAAGCGCTTTCAAAATCAGCAAAGTGAAGTCGGCCAGCAATGCAAAGCTACTTAAAAGGATCCCTGAAGGCGATGGTGCCCACTGAACCTCAAGTGAACAAGGGCACCTGCGAATTAATACTATCTGTTCTCAATTCCGATAGGCAGCTTAAGCTCGCGATAATCGGCAGGCCTCGGTGTTTTACTTTCAGGCATGCCTTTGATCTTGTGTAACATATCTTTGGTTGGCAATATGAACTGGCCATCGTTTCTGGACAATATCAACGTATCGATAGTCTCACCCTGTCTTAAATGATGAATGACTTCATCAATGCCAAATGCGCGCGATTCATTCAAGGGATGATCCCCTTTGTTGACCCAAATATGCAGGTGCAAGGTAGCAGTTGAGGGGGCTACCGGGAAATGAAAAAACAAACTGATTTTATCTTTTTCAGCAGACACCCCGTAGGTATCAACGAGATGCTGAAAACTGTCCAGCTTGAGCTTTTCCAGCATCTCGACATCACCCTGCTCTAAATCCAATATAGAGGTTAATGACTTTACCCCCGTCATTAACTCCGCACGATGCTGATGCAACTCTATCTTCTGATTGGACGGTATTTGTCCTATTGAAAGATCACCGTTGATTTCCTGGATCAAATTCTGTGGTGCCGTTGGATGAACAGCCCAAGCCGTCAGCTGGATGCCTTCCGGTCTAGTGGGCAGATCCGTGACTTGTCCAGCGGTGTAAGTTTGCGACATGTAGGGGATATTCGGATAAATGAGGAATCCATTGCCCGTTCCCAACGGCGCAGAGTAATGGAAGACATCGGGATTTTCTTTGTACACCTCTTTGTATACCTTATCGCTTGGCTCCCGGCTGTTGCCGTACAGCAGCTCAACCAGAAACTGGGTGACGTTTGCATCTTTGTACGTCTGCTGGAGCTGTGCCAGGTTAGTGGTTGTCAGCGTCACTTGAGCCAAGTCATCCGTTTGATATTTTTGTAAACCTCTTGGGTTTAGCCATCTGAAGCTGCCGTAATCGTCTTCAAGGTTTTTGGATATGTAGGCACCATGGTTAAAATCAATGACGCCTGATTCGTCTGACTTGATCAAAACATGATACTTGTCTTGATTCAATTTGCTCAGAGTTTTCCGGTTATCATCTATCCCATAAGCATCCAATGTTCTGCGGATCGCAGAAGCTTTATGCGTCTTCGGGTTGACCTGCGAGTTACGTACTGCCTGTACATCCAGGTCCAAATGGCGGGACTGACTTGAGTCGGCGAGCATAGTCGCAGCAGAACACTGCAATGCCTGAATTGAAGTCATTAGTAAGCTCCTGTGGTTGTCATACTACAAATGACAGGTGCGCTGGCTGCCTCAATGGCCAAGGCGTACCTGAGCGCACTGCACCGGCAAGACTATGGCCACACATACATTACAAAGGAAGGTTTAAAGCATTGTCGCGCAGACCTTTAAATGGAATGCCGCTAATATCCTTGATGGAGTCCGAGGTAGGTATGAAATAGGACCCCTCGTTACGACTAAGAACAAGATCCCCGATGTCTTTTCCAGACTCAAGGTGCGTAATGATCGCATCGAGATCGAAAGACCTTGGTTCATTCAGCGGGTGATCGCCTTTGTTGACCCAGGTGTGCAAGTGAAGCGTGGCGGTTTTTTCTGCAACGGGGAAATGAAAGAACATTTTGACGTTATCATGTTCATTGACGGCGTAAACATCGCGAAGATGTTGCAACGTCCCATCCCGCAATTTTTCGAGTTGCGGAAGATGCTCCTGCTTTAAACTTAGAATACTGGTCAAGGACTCAAGCTTTGTTTTATCGTCGATCGTCCTTTGTGACGTCTGCTGGCTTGCTTCAAGCCTTATGGGGCCAGAGGGATGATGTCGCGCCGCTAGAAATGCGGAATGTATACTTGGATGAATTGCATAGGTAACCAAAATGACGCCATGCCTAGTGTTTTTGAGTGTCTCAGGAGCATTGACATAAGTATCTAACACATTTGCATCACAGTACGGTGAATTGGGCATAATGAGATAGCCATGCTGCGTGAGATCGACCGGCGCGATAAACTCAGCCAAGCTCGCATTCCGGCGATTGAGAAAAGTATCCAGACAGTCTTCTGCATTGAGTGTCTTGATGAGAAAACCCGGCAAGGGAGTCTCCGAATAGGTAGCACTGAGCTGTGTCAACTGATCTTTGCTCGTGAAGGTGATGACAGCAACATCTTTGGTTTGATACTTGATAAGCCCCTTTGGATTTAACCAGTTAAAGTTGCCATAGCCGTCTTCGTCCTGCTTGGATACATAGGCGCCGAGGGTTAAATCAGGGGCACCTGAGCGGTCTTTTTTAACCAATACATGGTATTTCTCCCGATTTAGCTGGCTTAACGTTCCCCGAGTATCATCTATGCCATAGGCGTCCAGTGTTCTGCGCATCGGCGAGTCTTGAGTGTTATGCACTGCTCTTACCACTAGGGTCTGATTGCGCTGATGACTTTGCTCAGCCGATATAATAGCGATAGAACGTTGCGATGCTTGCACTTGGGTCATCATCTATATCCTTGTCGTATTGATAATATAGTGGACAGCGGCTCACCCTGCGCGGAGTGGAGTGGAGTGGAGTGGAGTGGAGTGATTGACGCTGTTTTTCAGAATTAAATACTCGCCATCATCGGCAGTTATATATTACTTCCAATGCATCATGAAAATCATGGATGATTTGGTTGAGTTTATTTTCAACTAGCGCAAGCGGATCAATCAACGCCTTTAATTCGAAGCCATCGTTGCACTTACCCAATGTTAAATTACCCGTTTCAACATAATCCATTGCACTTGTAATGACGGGCATGATAAGCCTGGCATTTTCTATCAATAATTCTTCGCCCATCGGGATGAACGACCAGATGAAGAGACGATCATCGACCAGTGAAACATTAATTGACCGCTCCTCACCCATATCAATAGCGATGGTTGAGTGCGAGTCAAAATCCTGCAACAAATAGTCTGGAATCCTCAGTACGGTCAGTGCATCACGGACCAGCGAGCTAAGTTCTTGATGGACATTTTGAGAGAATGATAAAGGATTGTAGAACATAACCATCTATAACGAACCGTTGAAGAACACTATGAAGCAGCCCTGCATTTCTGGCTGACTTCAGCCTCCATTAATTTGAAAGTGGCCAATCGTTCAAAATCGATCAGGCCACCCGTTCATTCATGTATTTTTAGCCGTGGCGCACCCTTGGTTTTCAATGACAGCCTGTATCTTCTTGTCACCTGCAATTGAATTGACGATATCGACCACAGACCTCCATTCCGCCACCTGACTCGTCGACAGTTCTACGTTAAAGGTCTCCTCCACAATCATCACGACCTCTACTATATCGACAGAGTCAGCATTCAAATCCTCCACCAGCCGCGAACTGCTGCTTATTTTTTGGTGTGCCTTCGAAAAATACCCAGCCAACAGCCTTATTACCTTAGACTCAGTAGTTGTCTCAGCAACAGACATATTCACTCCCCATAGGTTCTCACCATTAAAAATTCAACATCGCCTTCAACATATCCGCATACTGATTCAAATGCGCCGATAAAGTCTTATTGAAGTTGTCATGATAAGCGTTGGCGTTCGAATACTTCTGCGTGAAGGACTGCAATCTGTTTTTCAGAAGTTCCTCCTGGGCGTTGAAGCCGGTTTGCCAGGCGTTGAATGCGGCCGTATCGAGCTTTACCTTGTCGCCATAATCCTTCAGCCCCTCGTGCATCACATTCAAAGGCCCGATGTCGATGACCACGCACCAGGGCCCGTTCGGCTTGGGATTCTGCTGAAGGCAACTCTCAGGCAGGCCCAGCGCCTTGAGCCATTTTTCCGCGTCTTCCTTGCTCGCGCCGGTATCGGGGGGTGCCGGAAAAAGCATGGCAGCCGGGTTGGGCAGGGAATATTTTGCAATCAGTTTTTCCAGTGCCTCGCGCAACGGGCCCGCACTTAACTCGACCTCTTTGCCGTCGTTAACCCCTTCGACCCAATCCTTCATCATCGCGGTGATTTCGGTGTTGAAGTCGGAGAAGAAATCCGAATAAGCCGAGATGATGTGCTCGTAGCCGGCGAGGTAGCCGTTCTTGATCAGGTCGATCAGCTCAAGGAGTTTGTCGAAGAAATCGTTCGATGAGTTTATCGTCGCATCCAAGGCCTCGGCGATCTCGAGGGGCTTGGCCTGCTCCAGGTGTTCCTGGAGGGCCCGGAGGATTTTGCCTTGTTCGTCAATGAGTTGCTGGCGCTGGCTTTTGTCCAAAAGCCCGGTGCCCTGGCTGTGGCTCATTACGGCAACGCACTGGCGCACCTGTACGGCCCACATTTGTGCTCGATCACGTTTGGCGTGGATCAGTTCGACAAACTCCGCGACGAGGTGCTGCGTCGTGGACTCGGCGGCATCGCCCTGCACTGGCTTGGCGATGATGGACGGGCACTTGAGCAGATGACCAAGGCTGCGGTTCATTGCGTTCATGGACCGATCGAGCAGATTCGTCAGGGAACTGACCGTTTGAATCTCAGCCGGTACGTCTGGAGGCGGGGCTGCATCGGTGACGGCCTCCACGTTCGGCAGCAGTACGATAGGCGAACGAATAGATTGAGTGATTTCCATAGGCCTCGCTCCTTCACGCCGTCACGGCACGAATGCCATCGCTACGGGATTGGAAAATCTGCATCACCGTGTCCATCATTTTTTGCAGCAGCGCCGCGTCGGCCCCATCCCTCTGGCTGACTTCATCAGCCAGGCTCTTCTGGCTGCTTTGCGCACTTTGCATCAGCACTTCTTTCTCCTTCGCCGCGAACTCGGTCAGACGCACCATACTCGTGACCACTTGGCTGAAGCTCATCGACAGGGCGCTGAGGGCGCGGCCGATTTCCAGTTTCCTTTCGATCCCCTTGCTGCCCATCTGGCTCAACCAGTCGGAGGTCTGGCCGACCTTCTGGGCCTTGAGGATCTCCCCGTCGAACCAGGCACGTTCCTTGTCCGTCAGTGTCGAACCCTTGGGTTTGAAGTCGACCGTTTTCGGCCGAGCGAAATCATCGAAGGTCTTGATCTTGTAGGTGGTCTGCGGGTTCCACTCATTGCGATCGCGCTCCAACCTGAGGTCGCGTTCCAGGTTGCCGGCATCCATGGCATTACGACGGTTCACGTCGATGTCGGCATGCTTCAACGCCTGGCCCTGGAAGGTCTTGACCATGGCAAACCCGGCTATGGCGCCGGACACCACCGCGCCGGTGATGGCGCTGTTCAGCGCCGCCCGGCCCGACTCGACAATGGCCGCACCCTGGGATTTTGCCGCCTCCGAGGCCATGACGCTGAAGTGACCGCGCAGTTGCGCATTGGCGACCCGCGCGACGTTCAAGGCAATGATCGCGGCCACTAGGACGTTGGCGTGTTTCTCCCAGGCGCCCGGGTCAAATGCCAGGTCAGTGCGCACGTCATCGCTGACCATCGACAACGCTTCAGCGAAGTCCTCCTGGTCCGATTCAGTGGGCTGATAGGCGTTGATCCGGCTTCCCAGTTCCGCAGCCGAAGGGCCTGCGAAGTGGCCGTTCTGGAGGATTTGCTGTGCAGCGATCTGGTCCAGGATCGGCGAATCCTCAAGGGATTTGCGTTTTGAAAATTGCTCTTGGGCGATCAACTCGCTCAGCCCTGCGTCATTGATCCGGTCGTGGTCAATGACAGGGGGTGCGATGGTGGTTGGAACGTAAATAGTGCTCATCGTAGATACCTGTTGTCCGTGATTTCAAACATGCCTGACCATTTGCAGGCTGACGGAATGGCTGCGTTGCATATCGGCAAACAAGTGCTCGATCTGGCGAGTTCGTTCCTGCATCGCCTGGCCGTAGTTGCTGACCACCTGAGTCAGGTAGGCGCTGATTTCCTCGCTGATTGCCATGCGTACCCGCACATCGGCCAGGTGCACGGCAGCCTGGGCCTGGTGCTGGCCGCTTTTGATCTGCAGCCCACCTTGCACCGCGACATGGCCGAACTCAGTGACGGCCTGGGCGATTTCCAGGTTGGCGGCATAACGGGCCAGCAATACCGGATCGGCACCGTTGGTGATGAAGCCGCGCAACTGGGTGAGCATCTGGGTCAGCGTGTTGCCGACCGAGCTTGCCACTTGCTTCATCGCTTGCATGGCGGCGGGCGCGGCCTGGGCGGCCACCGACGCCAGTTTCGAGGCGACGGCACTGACCATCGGCCCGATCACCTGCACCCCGACCACGGCCACCAGCGCGACAGCGGCCAGCGTCGAAACGACGCCCTGGATCATGCCGGCGATCTGCGCGATTTCCTTGGCCTTGTCTTCATCGACACCCAGCTCCATCAGCATCTTGGTATAGATCTCGGTGAACAGCTTGATGGCTTCCTGCATGACGAGGGTCAGCGGCTTCATCGCTTCGGCCATGAACGACACGCCGGTTTTGTCCTGGATCACCGAGTCGGCAATCATCACGGCCGCACCGACCACGCCCACGGCGATGAGCACCGGGTTGGCGGTCAAGACACCGGCAGCGATGGTCGCCACGGTCAAGATCGCCCCAACGATCTTGCCGATGCAGCCCATGGTCTTTTGCAGGGCCTCGGCCTTGCGGACTTCTTCCAGGTACTTTTCCGACTCGCGCTGCATGTGCGCCTGGAGCCTGGCTTGCAGTTCCTGGAACAGCTCCTGGCTGAGCTCCTCTTTGCTTTGCGCCGACTCGCCGAGCAACTCGATGATTTTCAAGCGGTTCAATAGCGCCAGCGCACTGCTGCTGAGGGCCTTTTCGTCGGTTTGCTTGGGGGTCGAGCTGGTGGCGCTGAACACCAGCACTTTGCCGAACACCACGCTCACCGTTTTCGCGCAGGCGTTGGCGACCTCGATCAGTTTCAGATGCGCATCGGTGGCGGTCTGCAGGGTCTGGACCTGGCTGGTCAAG
Source organism: Pseudomonas sp. Pdm06 (assembly GCF_014851795.1). Taxonomy (NCBI): domain Bacteria; kingdom Pseudomonadati; phylum Pseudomonadota; class Gammaproteobacteria; order Pseudomonadales; family Pseudomonadaceae; genus Pseudomonas; species Pseudomonas sp. Pdm06. Next base: position 335,900 of record NZ_JACVAH010000001.1, on the reverse strand, counting down.
TCGCCGCGGATCTGGTCGCGCCGGGCCAGCTCCTGGGCATATTCGGGGGACTCCGGGTCCAGCTGCGCCAGTCGCGCCTCGCTTTCTTGAAGCAATGCCTGGAAATGCAGGACCCGCTCCTGCAATTGATCGAGGTGTTCCTGGCTGCTCCCGACGCTGCCCTCGGCCGCCGTCATGGCCTCGACGGCGGCGGTGTATTCAGCCGACAGGTTTTCATGGGCCTGTTGCCTGGCGCCGGCCATGCTCTGCAGCATGGCCAGGCGATTTTTCAGCTTTTTGACGTCGACCTCGCCGATCAGCTCGCTGATCATCGCCATCAACAGGGTGAACAGGTCGCCGTTGGTTTCCTGTTTGTTGCCATCGGCGCGCGGTGGCGGCGCATGTAGCATGGGCCGGCCTGTAGAGGCGGCGGATGTGCCGGTTTGACCTTCGTATTTCACTGACATCAGGTCCGCCAGCGCTTTCTGGCCGGCCTCCTGGAAGTCCGCGGTCCGAGCGGCCTTGCTGGCCGCCGCGGCGTATTTTTCAAAGGCCTCGCTGCGGCTCATCGCGCCGTGAAGCGCCGGGTTGAAAGTAGCCCTTATTTCACTCATGTTCAGTCCTCCGAACAGTGCTGTTCCATGTGGGCCAGGGTGTCGAGATACACCTTGGCCTGCTCGCGCAGGTCGTCTTGCGGGGCTTGCTCAAGCACGTACTCGAAACACAACCGAGCCTTGCCGACCTTGCCCAGGGCCAGATGACATTGGCCGGTGTAGAGCATCGGCCGGTAGTCGTTGCTGCCTTGGGCAAAGGCGATGGCATACAGGTCGATTGCCTTTTGGTGGTTTTGCTTGAGCTGGTGCACCGCCGCCAGTCCCATCCAGTAATGGCTGTTGTAGAAGTCGTAGATGCACAGGAAGTGAAAGAACTTCTCGGCATCGTCCAGCCGCCCCTGTTCGTAGAACTGGAAGGCGAAGGCATAGAGACTGTCCATGTGCTCGTCACTGAGGCCTTGCACGTCCTTCAACGCTGCGCCACCAAGCACCGCGTCGACGACGTCCAGGGCCACCTGCTCGTCTTGTTTGTTGTCACGACTCATCAGCCACACTCCTGAAAAAACGTCAGCGTCGCTGACCGGTGCATTGGGCCAAAACACCGATAGGCCACGCTGCCAAATTGCGCTCATCAATACCTTTGTGGCGAGGGAGCAAGCTCGCGCTGGGCTGTGTAGGAGCTGGCGAAGCCTGCGATCTTTTGATCTTTCGCTTGAGACTCAAGTGCCAGGGGAAAGATCGCAGCCTCGCTCCGCTCGACAGCTCCTACAGGCCCAGCGCGAGCTTGCTCCCTCGCCACAGGGGCTTTGCTTGGCTTCAGGCCTGTTCGACCTGCTCCAGCCAGATCAACAGGCGCAGCACCTCCTCGACTTCCTGCACCTGCAAAAAGCTGTAGCGCTGGTGGGTCTTGAAGATCCGTCGGGCCAAAGCGACGTCGTTGATCACCGGCACCCCGACCTCCTTGGCGTACGCCCGGACCGCCAGGGCACGCTGGTTGGTCTCCATCAGGGAAATGAACGGCAGCAGGGTGATTTCCGGGCGGAAATACACGCCGATGGCAATGTGGGTCGGGTTGGCGATGATCATCCGCGAGCTGCGCACATCGGACTTGACCTGCTCCGACAACAGCTCCATGTGCAGGTCGCGGCGGCGCCCCTTGATCTGTGGGTTGCCGTCCTGCTCCTTGTGTTCACGCTTGACCGAATCCTTGTCCATCATCTGGTCTTTCATGAACAACCAGTACTCGCTGAGTGCATCGAGCACGACGATCAGCAGGACACAGGCGAGAAATGCCAGCACCAACACCAGCAACAAACGCCCCCAGATCGCGAACAGCGCCGGTGCCTGGACGAACAGTTGGGCGAAGATCAATTGCCGCTGGGTGATCCAGACGATCCACAGCGCCGTGGCGAAACTGCCCAGGTACAACAGCGCCTTGAGCGTGTCCTTGACCGTGCGCAGGCTGAACAGTTTTTTGAAACCGTTGACCGGGTTCAACGCCCCCAGATTCAACTTCAACGCCTCACTGGCCAAGGCAAAACCACTTTGCAGCAAGGCCGGCAAGGCACTGGTCAGCACGCACACCAGCAACAACGGCAGCAACGCCTTGAGACCGACCAGCACCAGCATCGCCGAGTAGGATTGCAGCTGCGTGTCAAAATCGCTGGCGATGATGCGCCGGTAGACCTCCATGATCTCGATCAACGAGCTGTTGAACACCATGTAGGTGATGCCGCAGAGGGTCAGGCAGGTGATGACCAGGTCCTTGGCCTTGAACGTCTGGCCTTTGCGGGCGGCATCCCGGAGGCGCTTGGCGGTGGGTTTCTCAGTCTTCGAGGCGCTGGATGACATCACCCTCCTCCCCACCGCCCAGCGCCTGCGCCACGCCGTCGGCCATCGTGCCCATGCGCAAGACTTCGTCCGGCAGATGCACGCCGAAGTACAGCATCAGCACCACCAACGCCACCAGGCTCTTGACCGTCAGCGACACGGAGAAGGCGTTCATCTGCGGCGCATAGCGCGAAAGCAAACCCAGCAGCGCCTCGCTGACCAGCAAGGTCGCCACCACCGGCGCACTGATGACCAGCGTCTTGCTCACCAGCGCATCCAGCAACCCCAGGACCGCCGGCAAGTGCAGCTGACAGCCGCTCACCGGTGCACACAGGCGATAACTGTGGCCAACGGTTTCGAGCATCAACAGCATCCCGCCACCGGCGAGATACACCGCCGCCGCAAACAACTGGAGAAAATTCGCCAGTTCCGAGGTGTCGACACCGTTGGCCGGATCCATGGTGCTGCTGAGCATGGCCCCGCGCTGGTTGTCGATCAGGTTGCCCATGGCGTGCAACACCCAGAACGGCCAGCCCAACAGCATCCCCAACAACACGCCGATACTCGCCTCGCGCAGCACCAGGCCGAGAAACGCCAGGCTGTCGAGAGCGGCTGTGGGCACACCGATGTAACGCCAGAACCCCAGCGCCACCAGCACAATCACCGCCTGACGCGGGACACCGGTGAGCACGCCGCTGTTGAGAAACGGCAACATGAAAAAAATCGGTGCCAGGCGCGCCACACCCAGGACCGCTGCGGCGAACCAGGCGTACAAGTCGAAAAACAACGCCACCGACATCGGCTAGCTCAACGCCAGGCGGATGACTTCACGACTGAAATCCAGCAGCGTTTCGCCGTACCAGCCCGACAGCAGGAACAGGCACGCCGCCACCGCCAACAACTTGAAACCGAACGGCAGCGTCTGTTCCTGCAACTGGGTCACGGTCTGGATCAACCCGACCACCAGGCCGACCACGGTGGCGACGATGATCGGCCAGGCCACCATCAGCAGGATCAGGTACAGGGTTTTGTTGCCGGCATAGACCAGATCGTTCATCGGTGCGCCTATGCCAGCAAGGTCAGGTATTGCTTGACCAGCCCGGTCGACAGCAGCGCCCAACCGTCCAGCGCGACAAACAACACCAGTTTGATCGGCACGGAAATGATCACCGGGCTCATCATCATCATGCCCAGCGCCAGCAGGATGCTGGAGATCACCAGGTCGACGATCACGAAGGGCAAGTACAGGTAGAAGCCAATCTTGAAGGCACTCTTGATTTCACTCAGGGCATAGGCCGGCAACAGCGCAAACAGCGAGGGCACAAGTTCTTCATCGGCAGGCAGGTCCGCGTCGGTTTCATCCTGGAGCGCCTGGGCCCGCTCGAAAAACTGCGCCAGTTCCGGGTCGGTGTAGGTGCGCAGGTAATCCTTGTAACTGCCCAGGCCGTTCTCGGCGAAGTTCACCACCGACTCGATATCGGTAAAGGCCACCGCCTCGCGCTTGTAGTAGTCATGGCCTTGCTTCATGACCGGCGTCATGACGAAAATCGCCAGCATCAACGCAATCGCATTGAGCGCCATGTTCGACGGCACCTGCTGCAGGCCCAACGCGTTGCGCACGATGATGAACACAATGGAAAACTTGAGGTAGCACGTGCCCGCCGCCACCAGGAACGGCAGCAGCGACGCGAACGCCAACAGCGCGATCAGCGAGACATCATTCATCGGCGCTGGCCCGATAGACCTGGAGCAATTCGACCCCCAACTGACCGTCCAACCGCACCAGCTCCCCACGGGCCACCGGCTTGCCGTTGGCCCGCACCTCGATGTGCCGCGCCGCGTCCTCGGTCAACGGGATCAGTTGCCCGTCGATGATGCGCGACAACGTGGCCAGGTCGGTTTCATGGCTGGGGAGCAGGAACTCCAGGCGCACCGGCAGCGCTCCCAGGTCGATCGTCGCGTCGGTTTCTGGCGGGTTATCCGCATTGGCATCGGTCACGCTCGGTTGCATGTGTAGACCCTCCTGGGTAAAGGTGAAAGTGCCAAGGCTGTAGTCGGCCAGCCAACAGCGCTGAGAACCCTGGACGATGCGCACGACATCGCCCTCTTCCAGGCGCATCCGGCTGGCACGGCTCAGGTGGCTGACGCCAAGCATCAACTCCAGGCGCAACGGCAATTCGTCCAGCCATGAATCGACACCCACGCGCTCGCTGGCAACGGGTGTCGGCGGTAGTTGCAGCAACCACAGGCGCCCCCGTGGGGTTTCGAGCCAGGGCAGCTCGCAGGTGGGTAATCGCGCCGGGGCGACGCATTCGATGTCGGACAACGCCCGGTACTGCAGCTCCTCCACCTCCAGCAGCAAGGGACGTGGCAGCGCCCGAAACAACTCGACGATATTCATCAACGACGTCTCCACCTTCAGTAACGATTGCAACTGTGGAAGCGCGCGATACAGCCAGTCATGGGCCGCGATCAACCCTTGCCAGTGGCCGCCGTCGCCGTGGGCGCAAAAACGCAAGTAGCCGTCATGCCCTGGCACCTGGCCCAACCCCGTACCACGACCGGCCCGTCGCCAACGTTGAGTCGCCTGGGCCTGGGCATGGGCCAACGGCTCGACCCGTCGTAGCGGCAAGGCGCTCATGCCGGACGCTCGACCTGTTCGTCCTGCTCCTCATCCGGCGCCTGATGCGAGCCCTGGCGCGACTGCTCGCCGCCACTGTCGGCCAGCCGCCAGGCCGGTTCCCGGGCCAGTTCGAAAGGCGCCTTGAGTTGCTCGAACACCAGGGTATTGCTGGGGCTGAGCGTCAGGCTCCGGGTGGATTCTTCGGGCACCCGGGTAATCGTTATCTGTCCACTGGCAGCACCTCTATTGAACGGTACTTGCAGCACGCTCCGGCCCGTGTCCGGCAACGCCTCGACCATCACCTCAAGCATTGGCGGCGCTGGTGGTAGTGCCGCTGAAGGGAGGGCCGCTGGGGCAACGGCCGGCGTCTGGCGCGGGCCTTGAGCACTCATCGGCGCCTGGGGCAACGGTTGTTCGTCGAGACGGGGTGCAGTGAAAGGCTCCACCGCCAGCGACTCAACCGATGCCGACACCGCCGCTTTATCGACGCCAGAGGCCACAGGCTCCAGGCGTTGCGGCAACGCGTATTGGGTCAAGCCGAACGGCGCGCCTGCCTGTGGAAAAGCCAGGGTTTGCCTGGCAACCCACCGTTTGCCAGCAGGCTCAACCCCCTCCGTGCCCCGGACAACCGGCCGGGCTTCATCGCGCTCAACCGCCAGCGTCTCCTGCCCCACCTTCATCGCCTGCCAGGCCAACGTCCGAGCGGCTTCCATCAGGGGGCGCCGAGGCAGAATCAGCGCCGTCACCAGGTCCAGCACACCTTGTGGCAGTTCATCCTCTTGCACCGGGACGAGTTGGTCCAGCAGCTCATCCAGCGGACCTTCGTCGACGGGCTCCAGGGCCTGGACCGACCCCGTGGGCACTGCAAAGACCTCGTTCATCGCCGCACTCCGATCATCTCTTCCAGCTCCCGTTCTTCGCGGCGCACCGCCTCAAGCCGCTGCCCACGCAACAGCTGTTGGACGCCGCGCGCATACTTGTCGTGTCTGCGTTGCAGCCCACGCAGTTGCTCGCGCTGCGCCTGCAACTGTTGCTCGACCTGCCGGTACTGCTGATCCACGCGATCACGCTCGACACGCAGCAGATCGATGCGTCGCCGGATGACCGCCTGGGTGCGCAACAGCGCCAACAACTGGCCGTGATCCAGCACACAATCATTGGCTTGATGGCTGCTCAACAAACGTTGCAGCGCCGCCTCTTGTTCCTCGAAAGCGGACTGTTCCTGGCGCAGCGGCTGCAATTGACGCTGGACACGCAACACGGCCTGCTCGCCGCGTTGCCGGCGGAACAGACTGAAGGCCAGCAGGCGTCGTCGATCAAGCAATGATTTCATGCAGGCTCCGCAGGGTTTCATCTGGCTCACTGGATTGATCCGTCGGCTGGCGCAACCATTGGTCGAGGGCTTCGCGACGTTGCAGCGCGTGGTCATTGGTCGCGTCCGCGCCCGGGCTGTACTCGCCCATGTCGAGAAACACCTGCAGCTGTTCAAGGCGTGCCAGGGTGTCGCGAGTCGCGGCCGCCAATTGCCGGACCTCTGGCGTGGTGACCTGCGTCGCCACCCGGCTGACGCTGCGCAAGACATCGATGGCCGGGTAATGCCCCTTGGCGGCCAAGGCCCGGCTAAGGTAGACGTGGCCGTCGAGAATGGAGCGAATCTCCTCGGCGATCGGATCCGGCTCGTCGTCACTTTCCAGCAGCACCGTGTACCAGGCCGTGATGCTGCCCGACGCGGTCACGCCCGGACGTTCCAGCAGGCGCGGCAAGGCATCGAACACCGAGGCCGGATAACCCCGCCGCGCCGGTGCTTCACCGGCGGCCAAGGCCAGGTCGCGGCGCGCGCGGGCGTAGCGGGTCAACGAATCCAGCAACAGCACCACGCGCCGGCCCTGGTCGCGAAAATACTCGGCGATGGTGGTGGCCTGCAGCGCCGAGTTGCAGCGATCCACCGAGGAAAAATCCGACGTGGCGTACACCACCACGCAACGGGAATGCTTGGGCGACTGGCGCAAATGCTCGATGAACTCGGTGACTTCGCGCCCGCGTTCGCCAATCAGGCCAATGACAAAAACCTCCGCGTCCGTGTGTTCGATCAGCATGTTGATCAAGGTGGTCTTGCCGGAACCGGCGGCGGCAAAAATGCCGATACGCTGGCCGACGCCGCAGGTCAGCAAGCCGTCGATGACGCGAATGCCGGTGCGCAGCGGCTCCACCACCGGGCGCCGCTGCTGGTACGACGGTGGGTCGGCATCCACCGCACAATCGCGCTGGGCGACCGCCGTCGACGGCGCCAGGCGCTCGACGATAACGCCCTGGGGATCGACCACGCTGCCGAGCAAGGCGTCACTGCACGTCAACTGCAAAGTCGAGCCGGTGGGCACGATCATCGATTCCCGGGACAAGCCTTTCGCCTCGCCCAGCAAACTGAGCAGCACCGCGCCGGGCTTGAAGCCGATGACCTGCGCCCTGGCTGCGACCTGGGGCGAACGCCAATGCCGGCGCACTTCACAGATTTCGCCGACCACCACCTCACTCAACGCCGCTTCGATCAATGGACCGCTCAAACGCAAGGGATGGGCCGCCCGTCTTTCCAGCTGGACATTCATCGTCACGGCTGCTCAGCCAGCGTTTCAACAACCTGCAAAAAGACGTGCGACATGGGGCAGATCTCCTCAAAGCGTCTTGATGACATTGACCGAGACATTCTCGGAAACCTCGCCGAACGACATGACGTCCAGCTCCCGGAAACGTCCCTCGATCAGTTTCTTGATGTAGCGCCGCACGTCGACCGAACACAGCAGCACCATGTCCTTGTGGGCGATGTGCACGCTGTCCAGGCCGACACTGAGACGGTCCATCAGCTCTTCCGAGTCGGCCGGCTCCAGGTTGAGGAAATTGCCGCCCGAGGTTTGCCGGACGCCCCGGCGGACCACGTCTTCGAACTCCGCCGACAACAGCAAGACCCGCAGATCGTTGCCCTGGGCGAACTTGTTGCTGATGTAACGAGCCATCGCGCCGCGAACGTGTTCCACCAGCGCCAGCACATCCTTTTCCCGGGAGGCCCAATGGGCGAGGGATTCGAGGATGAGCTTCATGTTGCGCACGGAGATGCGCTCGCCGATCAAGCGTTGCAGCACCTCGGCGATCTTCTGCACCGTGACGTGGCGATAGACTTCCTTGAGCAGGTCGGGGTAACGCGCTTCCATTTCGTCGAGCAACTGCTTGGTTTCCTGCACGCCGAAAAACTCCTGGATGTTGCGCGCCAGCAGCGTGACCAGGCAGCGATAACACTCTTCGTCGGCAGGCCGCAGGTGATAACCCAACTGCTGCACCCGCTCCCGGTCGGTGGCCGTAACCCAGACGCCACCCAGGCGATTGCTGTCGGTGCCGCGCACCAGGGCAAAGCCCAACGGTTCCAATTCGGGGGAGTAATCCAGCAGGCGCCAGTGATCGAAATGAATATCGAACTGCTCGGCGCGCACTTCATTGATCAGCACCGCCACTTGATGGACCGGCAGCACCTCGCTGGCCCGCAGCCGCGGTTCGGGAATACGCAGCCCGTAATCGACGAAAAACTGGCTGCGAAAGCGCGCCGCCCAACGATCCTTCTCCAACGCTTGCAGGCGCGCCGGGGGCACCAGCAGCATCAGGGCGATGGTTTCGGTCGCAACGTTGTCGACGTCATCGATCAATCCCGACTCCCCCGGCCCCGCGCCGGCCTCGGCAGGTTCGCTGCGGCTTTCCCCCGATCCAGCCGGGCGCGAGGCACGGCGATGGCGCACGAACACCACCAGACCCAGCACCGCGGCGATCGAGAGAAATGTCAGCAGTGGAAAACCGGGCAGCAGGCCCACGCCCACCGCTAGCAACGCGGTGACGCCCAGGACGAACGGGTTGCCCAGCATCTGGGTGAGCATGTTGCGCCCCAGGTTGCTGTCATCGCCATTGACGCGGGTGACGATGAAACCGGCGCCGATGGCGATCAGCAGCGCGGGGATCTGGGCGACCAGGCCATCGCCGATGGTCAACAGGGTGTAGGTCGACAGGGCCGTGGACAGGTCCATGCCCAGTTGCCCGACGCCGATGGCCATGCCGCCGATGAAGTTGACGAAGATAATGATGATGCCGGCGATGGCATCGCCCTTGATGAATTTCATCGCCCCGTCGAAAGAACCGTACAGCTGGCTTTCACGTTCCAGCACGCTGCGTTTTTCCCGCGCCTGGGCCGCATCGATGGCGCCGGCCTTGAGGTCGCCGTCGATGCTCATTTGCTTGCCGGGCATGCCGTCCAGGGAGAAACGCGCCGCCACTTCGGCCACCCGTTCCGAGCCTTTGGTAATCACGATGAACTGGACAATGGTGACGATGGAAAAAATCACGAAGCCCACCACCAGGCTTTCGCCGATCACGAAGTCACCGAAGGAAGCGATGATCTCGCCGGCATCGGCCTGGCTGAGAATCAGCCGGCTGGTACTGATCGACAGGGCCAGGCGAAACAAGGTCGTCAACAGCAGCAGCGCCGGGAACGTCGAATAGCTGAGGATGCGCTCGATGTAGAACGAGCCCATGAACACCAACAACGAGATGACGATGTTCAGGCCGATGAGAAAATCCACCAGCACTGTCGGCAGGGGGATGATCAGCATGGCGATGATCATCACCATCAAGGTCAGGATCAGCAGCTCCGGACGCGCGCCGACACTTCGCAGGAACACATTAAGCATTTCAGGCCAGGCTCCGCGACAAGATCATGGCTGACCGCCGGACTGGCGCTGTTCGATGCATTCGTGGGCATAGGCGACGTCGGCCAGGCGGGTGAACTCAATGGCCAGGCGTTGTGGCGCCTCTTCATCGGCAAACAATGGCGGCGGCAATTGCAGGCTGAGCCTCCGCAGGGTTTGCAGCAACGTCGAACGCTCGCGGTGGGCACTGAGCAGCACCTGCTCGCCCAACGCCCCGAGCAGTAGCTGGTCGAGGTCGTCGGGGTAGGTCAACACGCCGAGCAGGAACACCAGCCATTCGGTCTCATGGGGGTTGTGCCGACAGACCAGTGCATCGCCGAGCACGGCGCCGATAAACAGCCCATCGGCCGAACGCAAGCGCTTCAGGTCGGTCACCCGGGTCAACAGTTGACCGAACTCAAGGCGCGAGCAACTGGGGTCCTGGGCGCTGATATCAGTCAGCAACGCGGCTTCGATGAAGGCCAGCACATTCATGCGCTGTGCCGGGCCATACAGGGCGATCCAGTCTTGGTAGCAACCGAGCGGGCCTTCGTCAGACTCGAGAAAATCCCGGTAGGTCTCGCGCAACAGGCCGGCCCTGACGGCCATGCTCTTGCCGAACATCCTGGCCTTGAGCGCGGCGTTGATCCCGGCGTTCATGCGCTTGGGGGAGCCTTGGGCAACCACCGTCTGCAAGAGTGTTTCGAGGCGCTGGCGGGTGTGGGTTTCCAGGTTGCGGCGGCGCAACAACGCCCGCAGCACCAGCGCCAGGTCGCTGTCATCGGGGAACAGGCGGCGCGCCATCTGCAGCAACCAGGCCACGGGCTTGTCCGCCAGCCGCGCCAGGCTCAGCACCTGCCGGGCCTTGGGCACGGTGTCGTCCTCCAGCACGCGTTCGAAGGTGTCGGTCAGGGTTTCGGACTTGAGCTCGAACAACCGTCGGGCACGGAACTGCGTCAGCGCCGCCGACAACTCGTCGCTGATCTGCACGATGCGCTGCGCCACGGCCGCCGTTGCACTGTCGTCCAGCGTCGCCTCGGCGTCGACTTGCGGTTGTGGATGTTCGGCGGCCTTCTCGGCATTCAACCGGGCCTGGGCGGCCCGGCCACCCATGGAAACCGGTGGCAGGATCATTGCTCGGACATCCGGAAGTACATTCGCCGCACGCGCTCGTGCTGCTCAGGGGTCAGCAACGGCATGCCCAACTCTACCGTGGCGGACTCAAGGGCGTCGCGGATCTCCTTGGGCTGGATCAGAAACACCCGCACCGTGTTGGCCGAGCGGCCCTGGCGATAGCTGAACAAACGGCCGATCCACGGAATCGACCCCAGCACCGGCACGCGGCCGATCTGCTCGCCGTGATCGTCACGGGTGAAGCCGCCCACCAGCAGGCTCTTGCCCTGGGGCACCCGCGCCACGGTACTGATGCGGGTGCGCCCGACCGTCGGCAACGCACTGTGCTGCTCACCCCGGCCGGGATTCTCGACTTCGTTGCCGTCCTCGATATTGAGCGACATCTCGATCTCGTCGGCCTGGGCGAAACGCGGCAGCACGTTGACCAGGGTGCCGTAGGTGATGTGCTGCAGATCGACGCTGCGCTCCCCCACCAGCGGGGCGTAGAACGTGCGGTTGTTGTCGAAGATCGCCGGCACGTTTTCCTGCGTCAGGATCACCGGTCGCGAGACCACGTTCGCCCGGTGGGTACGTTCCAGCGCCATGACCTGGGTCACGAACGAGGCGCCGTCGAGGGTGGTGGCCGAGCCGGCGTTGAGCGAGGCGCTGAACTGCCCGCCAGACTTCACCGCGCCCTGCCAGTTGATGCCCAACTGGTTGAGCTCATCCTTGTGCAGATCGATGATCCACAGCGACAACTCGACGTGGCGTTTCGGTGTGTCGAGGGCATTGACCAGGTTCTCGATGAAACGCACCTGCTCCGGCAGCCCCTTGACCAGCAGGCTGTTGGTATCCGGGTAGGCCACCACCCGAATGTTGCCGGCGGCTACCTCGCGGGCAATGATGCGTGGGGCCGTCGGGTCCTGGTCCGATGAGGTGTTCGCCAGGCCTTCGAGGGGAAACACCGGCATCGTCCCCCGCGGTCGCGGTTCGGGGGTTTGCGCCACCGACGGCTCGACCTGTTGCTGCTCACCGCGCAACAACGCTTCGATCACGGTGGCCAGCCCGGGGATGGTCACCTTGTCGTCGCGCAGCTCATATTGGCGGTCGCTGACGAAGGTGTTGCGCACATGAATGACGCCAATCTGTTGCTTGCCCAGCAGCAGTTCCGAGCGCTGGTTGTCCATCAACCCGGCCGCTTGCACCACCAGGTCGACATACATCGGCGGCCCCGACACATGGAACGTCCGCAGCCCGTCGTGGCGCAACGGATAACGCCCATCGTGCAAGCCCGAACGCCCGAGGAACGCCTGGAGCTTGGCGACGGTCAAGGTCTGCAACGACATCATCGCGCTCTTGATTTCCGAGGCGTCATACAGGTAGATCGCCTGGCCATCGCTGTACCAGATCAACCCCATCTGCGCGCTGACTCGCTCGAACGTCCGTTGCGGCGTGCGCAGATCGAACGTCCCGCCAATGCGCTTGGCCGCTGCGGCCTTGCTGACGATGACCGGTTTGCCCAAGGCCCCGGACAACTCGCTGAAAAACGTGCGCGCGCTCTGTTCCCGGGCCTCGAAGGTATAGACATTGGCGGCTGCGGCAACGGGCGCAAACAGCCACGCGCCGTTCAAGCAGAGGGATAACAGGACCCGGGATAACGAACGAGGGATCATCGACTCACTTGCCTGGCAGGTAGGTGATATCGGCCAGGCTGCTGGGGGTGAAACCCACCAGCTCGCGAATCTCCTTGGAGAAATGTGACGAAGAGGCGAAGCCGAACTCCAGCGCGACATCGGTCAGCGAGCCGTCCCCAAGGCTCATGTTCAACAACGCCTGGGCCGTGCGCCAACCGCGCAAGGCCGGCTTGGCCGCACTGCCCAGGGCCTGGTGGCAGAGCCGGCGAAAATGCGAAACCGACACGCCATAACGCTGCGCCAGGGTGGTCAGCTTTTCACTGCGAGTACCTTGCTCCAGCAAAAAACGCACGAGCCCGTAGCTCTCGTGATGCCGCAACAGGCGAGCGACAGCGTGATAGGCCTCGGTGCCATCCATCGCTTGCCCGATGTACCAGCGTTCGAGCCGTTGGGGCGAGCGGACGGTTTCGCCGACCACCGGCAACAAGGCCCATGGCAGCGCGTCCAGCCGTTGCCCGACATCCACCAGGGCATCGCTCATATCCAGGAACGCCTGCAGCTTGACCAGCGTCGCTTCGCAAACCGGCGTGACATGCAACTTGCCGCCACTGAACCGCAGGGAATCGCGCTGTACCACCAAACCCTCCCAACCGACGGGCAGGCAGTGGCTGCGACCCAACCGCGCAGCGTTCAACTGAACCGGGGCCTGGGCCACGCGCAGGTGCAGCACGCGTTCGCCCAGATCAGGCAAGGCCGTGGCGCGAATTGATTTGTCCTGCATACCGTCTCCTTTGCTACGTGGCGTTGGAAGGAACGACAGGATGAAAGACCCGACGCCGGGAATCTTGATGGAAAGGTGATGAGGGCCGGGCTGGCATATGCCTTGCACCATTACTGTTCATCGGCGCCCATGCCGATGGCCAAATGAGTGCCAGACTGATTAAAGGGACAACGGCGGCGTCTCCAGCCCGGCTCTGGCAATTGGCTCGGACACGGCGCTTTTTTTATGTGTAAAGGTGAAGCGCGATGAATGAAGTTCCAGCCAACCCCCTGGCCTGGGTCAATGGCAGCGATGCCCCGGAAAAGAGCGCGGTCAACCTCGGTTTCATGGCCTTGAGCGACTGCGCCCCAGTGGTGGTCGCCGCCACCCAGGGCTTCGCCCAACCCTACGGCCTGACCCTGAACCTCAAGCGCCAGGCATCCTGGGCCAACCTGCGGGACAAACTGGTCAGCGGTGAAATCGATGCCGCCCACAGCCTGTATGGCCTGGTCTACGCCGTGCACCTGGGCATCGGCGGGGTCGCACCGACCGACATGGCGGTGCTGATGGGGCTGAACCAGAACGGCCAGAGCATCAACCTGTCCCATGGCTTGCAGGCCCAGGGCGTGACCAGTCCTGAAGCACTGGAACGGCACGTGCACCAAACTCGCCCGAAACTGACCTTCGCCCAGACCTTCCCCACCGGCACCCACGCCATGTGGCTCTATTACTGGCTCGCCGCCCAGGGCATCCACCCCTTGTCGGACGTCGACAGCGTGGTGGTGCCGCCGCCGCAAATGATTGCGCACCTGCAAGCCGGGCGCATCGACGGCTTTTGTGTCGGCGAGCCGTGGTGCGCCAGCGCGGTGAAGCAGAACCTCGGTTTTACCCTGGCGACCACCCAGACCATCTGGCCCGACCACCCGGAAAAAGTCCTGGGCTGCACCCGGGCGTTCGTCGAGCAATACCCCAATACCGCCCGGGCCTTGGTGATGGCGATCCTCGAAGCCAGCCGCTTCATCGAACAAAACAGCGAAAACCGTCGCAGCACCGCGCAACTGTTGAGCGCCCCCGAATACCTCGACGCCCCGCTGGACTGCATCGAGCCGCGCCTGCTGGGGATCTACGCCGATGGCTTGGGCAACAGTTGGCAAGATCCCCACGCCATGCGTTTCCACGGCAATGGCGAGGTGAACCTGCCATACCTGTCCGACGGCATGTGGTTCATGACCCAGTTCCGCCGCTGGGGCCTGCTGCGCGAGGACCCGGATTACCTGGCCGTGGCCCGGGACGTCCAGCAGCTCAAGTTGTACCGTGAAGCCTGTGCGGCGCTGGACATCGCGTCCCCGGGCCAGGACATGCGCAGCAGCCAACTGATCGACGGCATCACCTGGGACGGCTCGGACCCGGTCGGGTACGCCCGCAGCTTCAAACTGCACGCCTTGAGCGATGCGGCTCCCCTTCTCGCCAGCCGCTGACAGGAGCCAAGACCATGCTGCGTATCCTGCTGATCAACGACACCGCGAAAAAAGTCGGCCGCCTCAAGGCTGCCCTGATTGAAGCCGGTTTCGAAGTGATCGACGAATCCGGCCTGACCATCGACCTGCCGGCGCGCGTCGAAACGGTGCGTCCGGATGTGATCCTGATCGATACCGAGTCACCCGGACGCGATGTGATGGAGCAAGTGGTGCTGGTCAGTCGCGACCAACCACGACCGATCGTCATGTTTACCGACGAGCACGACCCCAATGTGATGCGCCAGGCGATCAAGTCGGGCGTCAGTGCCTATATCGTCGAAGGCATCCACGCCGCGCGCCTGCAGCCGATCCTCGACGTGGCCATGGCCCGCTTCGAAAGCGACCAGGCCCTGCGCGCCCAACTCCTGGCCCGGGACCAGCAACTGGCCGAACGCAAGCGCATCGAACTGGCCAAGGGCATGTTGATGAAGATGAAGGACTGCAACGAAGAACAGGCCTACACCTTGATGCGCCGCCAGGCCATGAGCCGCCAGCAGAAGCTGATCCAGGTGGCGGAGCAGATCATTGCCATGAACGAGTTGCTCGGCTGAAAGCCTTGTAGCGCCTGGCCTGGCGCTATCGCGAGCAAGCTCGCTCCCACAGGTCCAGGGGTGAACACAATATTTGCGAACACCCCCAACCAACTGTGGGAGCCGAGCTTGCTCGCGATGGCGGCCCTGCATTCAACATCACCTTTGACTGACCTACCGCTATCGCGAGCAGGCTCGCTCCCAAAAGATCCGAGGGTGACCGCAGCTTCTGTGGACACCGCAAATCCACTGTGGGAGCGAGCCTGCTCGCGATAGCCCTTACGCCAATCCCTACTGTTGGCACAGATCTCGCTTAAACAAACCTACAGGTAACCAACGGCGGTTGCCCCACCTACGACAAAGACGTCGCACACCCTCCTTGCCTCTCTGGCGATCCGGGTTGCGGCGTTTTTTTGTTTTGGCTCTTCGGAGCCGGTGGTGCGACCACAGACGGCGCACTGCTCTAAGCACTGACTCATTTCTCGAGACTTTTACAGCTGAGGTGCGCGATGAATTCAAGCTTCTGGAAATCCGGCCACACCCCGACACTGTTCGCGGCCTTCCTCTACTTCGACCTGAGCTTCATGGTCTGGTACCTGCTCGGTCCACTGGCGGTGCAGATCTCCGCCGACCTGCACCTGACCACCCAACAACGCGGCCTGATGGTGGCGACACCGATCCTGGCCGGCGCCGTGCTGCGCCTGTTCATGGGCCTGCTGGCCGACCGGATTTCACCGAAGACCGCCGGCATGGTCGGCCAAGTGATTGTGATCGGTGCGCTGTTCTGCGCCTGGAAACTGGGCATCCACAGCTACGAGCAAGCCTTGTTGCTGGGCTTGTTCCTGGGCGTGGCTGGCGCGTCGTTCGCCGTGGCCCTGCCGCTGGCCTCCCAGTGGTATCCGCCACAGCACCAGGGCAAGGCCATGGGCATCGCTGGTGCCGGTAACTCGGGCACCGTGCTCGCAGCGTTGATCGCTCCAGTGATGGCGGTGGCCTTCGGCTGGACCAACGTGTTCGGCTTCGCGCTGATCCCCCTGGTGCTGACCCTGGTGCTCTTCGCCTGGCTGGCCAAGAACGCCCCCGAGCGGCCGAAAGCCAAATCCATGGCCGACTACCTCAAGGCCCTGGGCGATCGTGACAGCTGGTGGTTCATGTTCTTCTACAGCGTGACCTTCGGCGGTTTCATCGGCCTGGCCAGCGCCCTGCCCGGCTATTTCAACGACCAATACGGCCTGAGCCCGGTCACCGCCGGCTACTACACCGCCGCCTGCGTCTTCGGTGGCAGCCTGATGCGGCCCTTGGGCGGTGCCCTGGCGGACCGTTTCGGCGGCATCCGCACCTTGCTGGGCATGTACACCGTAGCGGCGGTCTGCATCGCGGCGGTGGGCTTCAACCTGCCGAGTTCCTATGCGGCCCTGGCCCTGTTCGTCTGCACCATGCTCGGTTTGGGTGCGGGTAACGGCGCGGTGTTCCAACTGGTGCCACAACGCTTCCGTCGCGAAATCGGCGTGATGACCGGGCTGATCGGCATGGCCGGCGGCATCGGTGGCTTCGCCCTGGCGGCGGGCATGGGGGCGATCAAGCAAAGCACCGGCAGCTATCAACTGGCGCTGTGGTTGTTCGCCAGCCTCGGTGTCCTGGCCTGGTTCGGCCTGCACGGCGTCAAGCGTCGCTGGAGAACTACTTGGGGTTCGGCCGCCGTCACCGCTGCTCGGGTATAACCTGCAACCATGAGCCTGCAATTGAGCTTCGCCGAAGCCAGTGCCATTGGCCCGCGGGAGGAAAACCAGGACGCCCTGCGCCTGGTCACCCCCGCCCCGGCCCTGGCCGCCAGCAAGGGTTACCTGTTCGCCATCGCCGACGGCGTTAGCCAATGCGCCGATGGCGGGCTGGCCGCCCGTTCGACCTTGCAGGCCCTGGCCCTGGACTACTACTCCACGCCGCAAACCTGGGGCGTGGCCCAGGCCCTGGACCGGCTGTTGCTGGCACAGAACCGTTGGCTGCAAGCCAACGGTGGCGGGCAACCGCTGCTCACCACCGTCAGTGCGCTGGTCCTGCGGGGCCGGCGCTTCACCCTCGCACATGTCGGCGATTGCCGGGTCTACCGCTGGCACGCCGATCATCTGCAACGGGTCAGCGAGGATCACGTCTGGGAACAGCAGGGCATGCAACATGTGCTCAAGCGAGCCCTGGGCCTGGATCAACACCTGATCCTCGACTTTCTCGACGGTGAACTGCGCATCGACGAAACTTTCGTATTGCTCAGCGACGGCGTCTGGGCAGTCTTGGGGGACACGGCCATCGCCGGCATCCTGCGCGACCAGCCGGACCTGGACCTGGCCGCGCAGACGCTGGTCAACGCCGCGCACCTGGCCGGTAGCCAGGACAACGCCAGCGCCTTGTTGGTGCGGGTCGATGCGGTGGGCGAAGCCAGCATCGGCGATGCCCTGATCCAGTTGCAGCAATGGCCCCTGCCACCTGCGCTGAAACCGGGCCAGGTCTTCGAGGGTTGGCAGATCGAAAGCCTGCTCGGCCACAGCCAGCAATCGTTGCTCTACCGGGTACGCGACGGCCAAGGCCAACCCTGGCTGCTGAAAACCCTGCCCGTGCACCTACGGGACGACAGCCGGGCCGGACAGGCCTTGCTCTCGGAAGAATGGTTTCTCAAGCGGGTCGCCGGACGACAGTTTCCCGAGGTCCATGGCGTTCCCCAGCGGCAGCATTTGTACTACGTGATGCGGGAATATCCGGGGGCGACCCTGGCCGAACTGTTCAACCAGGGTGGACCGCTGCCTCTGGCGCAATGGCTGGACCTGGCGCAACGGCTGGTGCGGGCCGTGGGCCTGTTGCATCGAAGGCAGATCTACCACCGCGACATCAAGCCGGAAAACCTGCACCTGGGCGACGACGGGGAATTGCGCTTGCTGGACTTTGGGTTGGCGTACTGCCCGGGCCTGTCCGAAGACCAGGCCAACGTGTTGCCCGGCACCCCCAGCTACATCGCCCCGGAAGCCTTCGGCGGCACCGCGCCCACGGCCCAACAGGATTTGTATGCCGTCGGCGTGACCGTGTATTTCCTGCTGACCGGGCATTATCCCTACGGCGAGATCGAAGCCTTCCAGCGCCCGCGCTTCGGTGTGCCGATCAGTGCCAGCCGCTATCGGCCGGACCTGCCCGAATGGCTCGGGCAAAGCCTGGAACGCGCCGTCGCGGCGGACCCGGGCCAGCGCTTTGAAACCGCCGAGGAATGGCTGTTGCTGCTGGAACAGGGCGAGCGCCGCAGCTTGAGCGTAAGGCCCAGGCCATTGCTGGAGCGCGAACCGCTGAAGGTCTGGCGGACCTTGGCGCTGGTGTCGTTGGTGGTGAATGTTGTGCTGCTGTTTTTGGTGTTTCACAGCTGATATCCGGTCGCGCCTATCGCGAGCAAGCTCGCTCCCACAGGTTTTGTGTCCACCGCAGATTCAATGTGGGAGCGAGCTTGCTCGCGATGGCGGCCTGATCGTCCATACAACTGCTCCTGCAAGACGCTCCAATACCGGGCAACCCGCTTTGATTCGGTGCAATAAATCCCTCTTCAACTCCATTCACCCGCCCCCCCCTCAATAAATACGCGCCTTCCAGCCACTTGGCACAACCACTGCATAACCTCTCTCACCATACATAAAGCAACGCCTCCAACGATGAAGGCGGTGCTTCCCGAGAGAACGGGACCAGGACAAAGGCGTCCTCGCTAGCTTGCTAGCGGGACGCCTTTTTTTGTTTTCGTAAAAATTGCCGAGCCAGTCCGATCGCCGTGATGAAACGGGCCTGGCTTGCGGAGAACCCTGATGAAAAAACTCAAACTGGTAATGATCGGCAACGGCATGGCCGGGGTTCGAACCCTCGAGGAACTGCTCAAGCTGAGCAACGAGCTGTACGACATCACGGTGTTCGGCGCCGAGCCCCACACCAACTACAACCGCATCCTGCTCTCGCCGGTGCTGGCCGGTGAGCAGACGTTCGAAGAGATCGTGCTCAACGACCTGAGCTGGTACCTGGACAACAACATCAAGCTGCTGCTCAACCGCAAAGTGGTGGAAATCGACCGGGTCAAGCGCCGGGTCATCGCCGAAGACGGCAGCGAAGCCGAATACGACCGCCTGCTCATCGCCACCGGCTCCACCCCGTTCATCCTGCCGATCCCCGGCAATACCTTGGACGGCGTGATCGGCTACCGCGACATCGCCGACACCCAAGCGATGATCGACACCGCCAAGACCCACAAGCACGCCGTGGTCATCGGCGGCGGCCTGCTGGGCCTGGAAGCCGCCAACGGCTTGAAGCTGCGGGGCATGGACGTGACCGTGGTGCACCTGGGCGAATGGTTGCTGGAACGGCAACTGGACAAGACCAGCGGCCAATTGCTGCAGACCGCCCTGGAAAACCGTGGCCTGAAATTCCGCCTCAGCGAGCAGACCCAGGCCTTGCACGACGCCGGCAATGGCCGGGTCGGCTCGGTCCAGTTCAAGAATGGCGACATCATCCCCGCCGACCTGGTGGTGATGGCCGCCGGCATCCGTCCCAACACCGCGCTGGCGGAAAAATCCGGCATCCCGTGCAACCGTGGGATCCTGGTCAACGACACGATGCAAACCTACGACCCGCGCATCTACGCCATCGGTGAATGCGCCAACCACCGCGGCACTGCCTACGGTTTGGTCGCACCGCTGTTCGAACAGGCCAAGGTCTGCGCCAACCACCTCGCCCAACTGGGCTTCGCCACTTACAAGGGCTCGGTCACGTCGACCAAGCTGAAAGTCACCGGCATCGACCTGTTCTCCGCCGGCGACTTCATGGGCGGCGAAGGCACCGAGACCATCACCCTTTCCGACCCCATCGGCGGCGTCTACAAAAAACTGGTGATCAAGGATGACGTGCTGGTCGGTGCCTGCCTGTATGGCGATACGGCGGACGGCGGCTGGTACTTCCGCCAGATCCGTGAAAACCACGGCATCAGCGAGATCCGCGATCACCTGATGTTCGGGGAAAACGCTTTGGGCGACGTCGGCCACCAAGGCCAGGACAAAGCCATGAGCATGGCCGACAGCGCCGAAGTCTGCGGCTGCAACGGCGTGTGCAAGGGCGCCATCGTCAAGGCGATCCAGGAGCACGGGCTGTTCAGCGTCGATGACGTGAAAAAACACACCAAGGCCGCCAGCTCCTGCGGCTCCTGCGCCGGCCTGGTGGAGCAGATCCTGATCAACACCGTCGGCGGCGCGGCGGACGTCAAACCCAAGAGCGAAAAAGCCATCTGCGGTTGCAGCGACCTCAACCACGGCCAGATCCGCCAGGCGATCCGCGACCAGCACCTGCTGACCATCGCCGGGGCCATGAGCTACCTGAACTGGCGCACCCCGAACGGCTGCGCCACCTGCCGCCCGGCGCTGAACTACTACCTGATCTCCACCTGGCCCGGCGAAGCCCAGGACGACCCGCAGTCGCGCCTGATCAACGAACGCGCCCACGCCAACATCCAGAAAGACGGCACCTACTCCGTGGTTCCGCGGATGTGGGGCGGCGTGACCAATCCTTCGGAACTGCGGCGCATCGCCGACGTGGCCGACAAGTACAACGTACCCATGGTCAAGGTTACCGGCGGCCAGCGTATCGACCTGCTGGGCATCAAGAAGCAGGACCTGCCCGGCGTCTGGAAAGACCTCGATATGCCGTCCGGCCACGCCTACGGCAAGTCCATCCGCACCGTGAAGACCTGCGTGGGCAGTGAGTTCTGCCGCTTCGGCACGCAGAACTCGACGCAACTGGGCATCGAGCTGGAACACGACCTGTTCAACATGTGGTCCCCCCACAAGGTCAAGCTGGCCGTCTCCGGTTGCCCACGCAACTGCTCGGAAGCCGGGATCAAGGACGTCGGCATCATTGGCGTCGACTCCGGCTGGGAGATGTACATCGGTGGCAACGGCGGGATCAAGACCGAGGTCGCCGAGTTTTTCGTCAAGCTCAAGACCGCTGAAGAAGTGCGTGAATACAACGGCGCCTTCCTGCAGTTGTACCGCGAGGAAGCCTTCTACCTCGAACGCACTGTGCATTACATGCAGCGAGTTGGCATGGAGCACATCAAGAAAGCCGTGCTGGAAGACCCCGAGCGGCGCAAGGCCCTCCACGAACGCCTGAAGTTTTCCCTGTCGCTGGAACAGGACCCTTGGAAGCAACGCCTGGAACAGCCTCAGTTGAAGAAAGAGTTCGAGGTCATCCCCGTGAAAAACCTGGAGGTGCCGGCATGAACTGGTTGGATATCTGCGCACTGGAAGAGATCAATATCCTCGGTTCGCGCATCATCAATGGCCCCAAAGGCGATATCGCGATTTTCCGCACCAGCGACGATGAAGTGTTCGCCCTCGATGACCGTTGCCCGCACAAGGGCGGCCCGTTGTCACAAGGCTTGGTCTACGGCAAACGCGTGGCCTGCCCGCTGCACAACTGGCAGATCGACCTGGAAAGCGGCCAGGCCCAAGCCCCCGACGTGGGCTGCGCCCATCATCATTCGGCCCGGGTCGAAAACGGCCGGGTGCAGTTGGCCCTGCGGGACGCAAGCTGATGAACCGCCAGATCACTGCCTCGACCTGCTGTTATTGCGGGGTCGGTTGCGGCGTCCTGATCGAGCATAACGGCGAGCGCATCCTCGGCGTCAGCGGCGATCCCGCCCACCCGGCCAACTTCGGCAAACTGTGCAGCAAGGGGTCCACCCTGCACCTGACCGGCGACCTCGCCGCCCGCGCCCTGTACCCGGAACTGCGCCTGGGCAAAGGCCTGGCCCGGGCCCGTACCGACTGGGACAGCGCCCTGGATCACGCCGCCAGCGTCTTCGCGGCGACCATCGCCGAACACGGTCCCGACAGCGTGGCGTTCTACATCTCCGGCCAGTTACTGACCGAGGATTACTACGCCTTCAACAAACTCGCCCGGGCGTTGGTGGGCACCAACAACATCGACAGCAATTCCCGGCTGTGCATGTCCTCCGCCGTGGTGGGCTACAAACGCAGCCTCGGCGCCGACGCCCCGCCCTGCAGCTACGAAGACCTGGAACTGAGCGACTGCGTGATGATCGTCGGCAGTAACATGGCCTACGCCCATCCCATCCTCTTTCGCCGCCTCGAAGAGGCCAAATCCCGCCGGCCGCAGATGAAAATCATCGTCATCGATCCCCGGCGCACCGACACCTGCGACCTGGCGGACCTGCACCTGGCGATCCTGCCGGGCACCGATGTCGCCTTGTTCCATGGGATTTTGCACCTGCTGCTGTGGGAAGACTGGGTCGACCGCGACTTCATCAAGGCCCACACCGAAGGTTTGGCGGACCTGAAGAACCTGGTACGCGACTACACCCCGGCAATGGTCGCCCAGTTGTGCGGCATCAGCGTCGAACAACTGCACCAGTGCGCCGAATGGGTCGGCACCTCGCCGAGCTTCCTGTCGCTGTGGTGCATGGGCCTGAACCAGTCCACCGCCGGCAGCGCCAAGAACAGCGCACTGATCAACCTGCACCTGGCCACCGGGCAAATCGGCCGGCCGGGGGCGGGCCCCTTCTCGCTGACCGGCCAACCCAATGCCATGGGCGGACGGGAAACCGGTAGCCTGTCGAACCTGTTGCCGGGCCACCGCGAAGCGGCCAACCCGGAGCATCGTGCCGACGTCGCCCGTTACTGGGGGGTTGAGCAATTGCCCGCCACCACCGGTTTGAGCGCCATCGAGCTGTTCGAGCAAGTGCGCAGCGGCAAGATCAAGGCCTTGTGGATCGCCTGCACCAACCCGGCCCAGTCGATGCCGGACCAGACAGCGGTACGCAAGGCCCTGCAAGCCTGTCCGTTCGTGGTGTTGCAGGAAGCCTTCCGGACCACAGAGACCGCCGCCTTTGCCGACCTGCTGCTGCCGGCAGCCAGCTGGGGCGAGAAAGAAGGCTCGGTGACCAACTCCGAACGGCGTATTTCCCACGTCCGTCGGGCCATCGGCGCACCGGGTGAAGCACGGCCGGACTGGGCAATCACAGTGGATTTCGCACAACGCCTGGAGAAACGTCTGCGCCCAGGCCAACCCAGCCTGTTCGCCTTCGACACCCCGGCCCAACTGTTCGATGAGTACAAGCAACTGACCCGTGGCCGCGACCTGGACTTGTCCGGCATCAGCCATGCCCTGATCGACCGCCTCGGCCCTCAGCAATGGCCCTTCCCGGACGGCGCCACGGTCGGGACGGCGCGCCTGTACGTGGACGGGATTTTCCCGACCGACAGTGGCCGAGCGCGCTTCGTGGCCGATCCCTATCGCGCCGCCCAGGAACTGCGTGACGCCCGCTACCCATTGACCCTCAACACTGGCCGCTTGCGTGACCAGTGGCACGGCATGAGCCGCACCGGTACCGCCGCGCAGCTGTTTGGGCATGTGAACGAAGCCGTACTCAGCCTGCATCCCGATGAACTGCAGCGGCATCGCCTGCAAGCGGGCGACCTGGTCAACCTCAAGAGCCGTCGCGGCAGCGTGATCGTGGCGGTGGACAGCGACGACAGCGTGCGCCCCGGCCAAGCGTTCCTGCCCATGCACTGGGGTGATCGATTCCTCAAGGGCGGCGTGAATACCCTGACTCAACCGGCTTTCGACCCCTTGTCGAAACAACCGGAACTCAAGCACAGCGGCGTGCGCCTGGAACCGGTGAACCTGCCTTGGCAGCTTTTCGCCTTGATCGAAGGCGATGTTCAACAGCATCTGGAGGCGCTGCGCCCCCTGTGCGAGGCGTTTTCCTACGTCAGCCTGAGCCTGACCGGCCGTGAGCGTCCCGCGTTGCTGATTCGCGCTGCCAGCGCCGTCGCACCCGAACCGCAACTGCTCCAGGCCATCGACGAGCAATTGGGCCTGATCGACGGGCCGGTGCTGGCCTATGACGACCCGCGTCGTGCCATCGGCAAACGGGTGCGCATCGAAAACGGCCGCATCACCGCCATTCGCCTGGCCGGCGAAACCCTGGCTCGGCACTGGCTGCAGAACCTGTGGCTGGAAGGCCGTGCCGATGAACAACTGCGGCGCTGGCTGCTGGCGCCTTTGAGCGCGCCGCCGGGCAATGTCGGCGCCGCAACGGGTGGCAGCAAAACCCTGTGCAACTGCATGAACGTCAGCCAGCGTGCGATCTGCGCAGGCATTGAACGTGGCTTGGACTTGCAGGGGCTTAAACAGGAATTGGGCTGTGGCACGCAATGCGGTTCCTGCGTACCGGAAATCAAACGCCTGCTGGTTGCCACTGCGCAACCGCTGGCGGCTATCTCGTGAGGAAAACACTATGAACGCAAAAGTCTGGCTGGTGGGTGCAGGTCCCGGTGACCCTGAATTGCTGACCCTCAAAGCCGTGCGCGCCTTGGGCGAGGCCGACGTGGTGTTGATCGACGACCTGGTCAATGCCGCGGTGCTGGAACACTGCCCCGCTGCGCGCATCATTGCCGTGGGCAAGCGCGGCGGCTGCCGTTCCACCCCCCAGGCCTTCATTCATCGGCTGATGCTGCGTTATGCCCGCCAGGGCAAATGCGTGGTGCGTCTCAAGGGCGGCGACCCGTGCATCTTCGGCCGCGGCGGCGAAGAGGCACAGTGGTTGCGCGAGCATGGCGTCGAGGTGGAGCTGGTCAACGGCATCACCGCCGGCCTCGCGGGGGCGACCCAGTGCGATATTCCACTGACCCTGCGCGGGATTGCCCGGGGCGTGACCCTCGTCACGGCCCACACTCAGGACGGTAGCAGCCTGAACTGGCAAGCCTTGGCTCAAAGCGGCACAACGCTGGTGGTGTACATGGGCGTGGCGAAACTGAGCGAGATCCGTGAGCAGTTGCTGGCCGGTGGCCTGGCGGCGAACACACCCGTGGCCATGATCGAAAACGCCTCCCTGCCCCACCAGCGTGATTGCCGCAGCGACCTGGCCTCGATGGAAGCCGATGCCAGCGCCTTCCAGCTCAAGAGCCCGGCGATCCTGGTGATCGGTGCGGTGGCCGGTGCCGCCGAACTGGCCGCGTCACAGCCTGCGTGGGTTCAGGCTTCGGCGCTGTAACAAACAACACCCAACCCAATGTGGGAGCGAGCTTGCTCGCGATAGCGTCGGGTCAGCAGCATCAATACTGGCTGACACACCGCTATCGCGAGCAAGCTCGCTCCCACAGGTGTTGTGTTTAACCAACGGTCTTGCGGCAACGCCCCCCCTCATTTTCATAAATCGCAGGCAAAGAAAAGCCCGGCCTAGGCCGGGCTTTTCCAAAGCTGTGGGCTAATTACTTAGCTTGAGCTTCAACCTGCGCTTCTACGCGACGGTTAACTGCACGACCAGCTTCAGTGGCGTTGTCGGCAACTGGGCGGGTTTCGCCGTAGCCAACAGACTGAACGCGGGACGATTCAACACCGTACTGGTTGGTCAGAACTTGCTTAACGGCGTTTGCACGACGCTCGGACAGTTTCTGGTTGTAAGCGTCAGGACCGACGGAGTCAGTGTGACCTTCAACAGTGGTGCTGGTGGATGGGTACTGCTTCATGAAGTCAGCCAGGTTCTTGATGTCGCCGTAGCTGTTAGGCTTGACGACCGACTTGTCGAAGTCGAACTTGACGTCCAGCTCAACACGAACGACTTCGGCAACTGCTGGGCAGCCATCAGCGTCAACGGTTACGTTGGCTGGGGTGTCAGGGCACTTGTCGACGTTGTCGCACACGCCGTCGTTGTCGCTGTCGGAGCAGACTTCAGCCGGAGCTGGAACTGGAGCAGCAGCAGGCTTGGAGCCGCCACCGAAGTTCACACCGATACCAACGCTTGGCGCCCACTCGGTGTCGCCCTGGTCGATGTTGTACTGAGCTTCAACGCCGGCACGGGCGTAGAAGTTCTCGGTGAAATACAGCTTGGCGCCGCCACCAACGTTGGCGAAGGTAGAACGGTTACGACCGTTGCTGCCATTCTGGTCGATGCTCTGGTCGGAGAAGCCGGCCGAAACGTAAGGACGCAGCATGTCGCCTGGGTTGTTGAAGTGGTACAGGGCGTCCAGAGCGGTGTTGGCGCCCTTGACGTTAGTGCCGTCGTCGGTACGTGCGTTGTGCACTTCGTCGTAGGCCAGACGCAGTTCAACGTCGTCGGTCAGAAAGTAACCAACCGAACCGCCGAACAGGTTGCCGTTGTTCTTGAAGTTACGAGCGCTGTCGAATTGTTCTTTCTTGGCGAAGCCTTCGATTTCAACTGCGCCTTGGCCTTGTGCCAGAGCGCCGAACGAAGTGGCAGCAATCAAAGAACCAATGGCAAAGCCCAAGGTGTTTTTCAGTTTCATCCGTTAAATCCCCATCTGGTGATTGTGAAGCAGTCCCGCAAACCGGGGGACAACTCGGCGGCAAGTCTATCAGAACTTGCCTACACGTAAGAGATATTTGCGCCGAACTAAGTTTCAGCAATGCCCGCAAATTTCTCACGCAATTTGTCAAGAGCGCGCTTGTAACGCATTTTTGTCGCGCTCAAACCCATGTGCATTATGTCTGCGATCTCCTGGAATTCCAGCTCTGCGACAAATCGTAGCACCAGAATTTCCCGGTCGATCGGGTTTACATAGACCAGCCAGCGATCGAGTCCACCCTTTTCCTCGGGCTTGGGCGCCTTATCTTCCGACGCTTCCTCGAGAGGGTCCAGGCTCAACGCGTCCATCAAGCGACGCTTTCGCCGTTCCTTGCGATACTGCGTGATGCATTCGTTGTACGTGATGCTGTAGAGCCACGTCTTGAACTTCGATTTCCCCTCGAAGTTCTTCAGGCCATACAGCACCTTCAACATCACCTCCTGACAGACATCGTCAGCATCACGATCGTTCCCGAGATAACGCGCACAAACGTTAAATAAAGTTCTCTGATAGCGACGCATCAACTCTTCATAGGCGCGTGTTACGTGGAACAGCTCCGTATGCGCCCGCGCGACCAACTCCTCATCGGAGAGATCACGGGGGTCGTAGCGCGTGGATAGCGATTGGGGTTTGTTCAAAACAAGTCGGGCCGACAGTCTAGGTCAATGTGCGCCGCAGCCTGTGGTAGCAGGCATTTCGCGGCGGCATACATTAGCAGGATTTGCCGGGTTAGCGGCTACTCACATGCTGTTCCAGCAGGATCCGATTGGAAAGCGACACCAACTCGCCCTCCTCGGTCAGCAATGTGGTTTTCACCGTGCCGATCTCCTCGATCTGGCCTTCGACCTCGCCAACACGCACTTGTTGCCCAACCTCATACAATTCACGCACATAGATTCCCGCAAGAATCTGACCGGCGATTTCCCGGCTTCCCAATCCCATTGCCAGCGCAACCGCCAGACCAACGGTAATTAATACGATCACGATCACGTGGTTGAGCAGGTCAGTCTTGACCTCCAACTGGCTGATCGCCACCGAAATACTGATGATAATCACCAGGCCCTGGGCGATACGCCCCACGCCAGCGGCATAGTCCAGCCCGACGCCTTCGGCCGCACCGCGTACCAGCCCATTGGCCAGTTGTGCCAGCAGGACCCCCACCAGCAATACCAGCGCAGCACCAAAAACCTTCGGCAAATACAATGCAAGCATATCGAGCGTAGCTGAAACTCGCTCAAGGCCAAGGGATTCTGCTGCGGAAACCAGGAAAATCAGCAATACGAACCAATAGACGATCTTGCCGACCAAGGTCGAGATCGGCACCTGGATGCCGCCACGGGACAGCAACTTGGTCAGGCCGGTGCCGCCCATCAGGCGATCGAGGCCCAGCTTGGCGAGCAGCTTGGACAGCAGCGTGTCCAGCAGCTTGGCCACGACAAAACCCAGCAACAGCACCACCAGCGCCCCGAAGAGGTTCGGGATGAAGTTGGCTACCTTGGTCCACAACGCAGTCATTGCCGTGACGAGGCTCTGGGTCCAGAGATCAAGTTCCATATTCAATCAGCCTTATCAGCGGTGCGAGTAACAGGTTTACGACGGGAAACCGGCGAGACATGGGCCGATCCGTTATTCAGGGCGATCATCAGTGCGGGCAACCAGCGGCCCAGCAGACTGAACAGATCGCCCGCGCCGACCTGGCGGTTGGCGGTTTTCAGTACACGTCCCAGGCATGCATCGTCGTCCCGGCTGGACGGCGAAGCCTTGAGCATGTCGCGCAAAGACTGTTCAAACGGATCGTGCATACGCACCTCTCGTGATGTCTGTGGAAGACGCGATCAAATTTCGTCGGGTCACATGAAACCCCTGTCACACCCAGCGCAAACGGCGGAACAACCACCACTGCCCCAGTGCCACGCAGATCATCAGCAGGCACGCGACCATGAAACCGTAGGGGCTTTCGGAAAACGGAATGCCGCCCACGTTGATACCTAAAAGGCCGGTGAGAAAACTCATCGGCAGGAAAATCCCGGTGACGATGCCGAAGCGGTACATGGTGCGGTTCATGCGTACCGAAAGGCGTCGGTCTTCGGCCTCCAGCACAAGCCCCACGCGCTCTCGAGTCAATTCCAGCTCCTCGAGGTAACGGGTCAGGCTGTTGTTCAATTCGTTCCAATAGTCACCGTCATCATCGAAAAACCAGGGCAGCTTGAGCCGCGTCATCTGGCCGAAGATGTCCCGCTGTGGCGCCAGGAATCGCTTGAGTCCGGCGGCCCTTCGACGGATGTGCAAAATGGCGTCGTGCTCGGGGGTATACCGTTCGTCGGTATCAAGCTTTTCTTCCTCGCCATCGACGATTTCGGACAGGCAAGTGACCAGGTCCTGCACCTTGTTGGTGAGGTATTGCGCCATATAAAGGATGAGTTCGGACGCTGTTTTCGGCCCCTTGCCCTCGGCCAGTTGCGCCAACAGTTCATCGGTGGCACGCAACGGACGCAGGCGCAGGGAGATCACCCGCTGGGCGGACGCGAAGATCCGTACCGACACCATGTCTTCCGGCTCGGCGCCCGGGTTGAGGTTGATCCCCCGCAGGAACAGCAGCAGTTCGGCATTGGGCAACGGCAACAAGCGCGGCCGGGTGTTCTCTTCGAGCAGCAGGTCGCAGTTGAATTCGCTCAGGCCGCTGGATTTGCGCAGCCAGGTGTGGGTTTGCGGATGACTGCGATCCCAGTGCAGCCACAGGCTTTCGTGGGCCTGCAACTGCAAATCGTCGAGTTCGGTCCGGGCTATGGAACGCGCGCCGCCTTTACCGTCCAGCACCAGGGCATGCACCAGCCCCCATTGCGCGTTTTCTTCCTCGAACATCCTCATCCCTTATGGCTGTGGCGCTTCATTCAGGCATTTTCAGCGGGCTTGGCGAAACGATCACGCCGTTGTTGTCGGCATAGACATACTCGCCCGGGCGGAACGTCACGCCGGCAAAGGTCACTGCCACATTGAGCTCGCCGACACCACGCCGGTCGGTCTTCATCGGATGGCTGGCCAGGGCCTGAACCCCGAGGTCGGTCTGGGCGATGACATCGACGTCGCGGATGCAACCGTAGATCACCAGCCCTTCCCAGCCATTTTTCGCGGCTTTTTCCGCCAGCATGTCCCCCAGCAGTGCCCGGCGCAGGGAACCGCCGCCGTCGACCACCAGCACCTTGCCGTTGCCCTTGAGTTCAACCTGCTCCTTGACCCGCGAGTTGTCCTCGAAGCACTTGATGGTCACGATTTCGCCGCCGAAGGAATCGCGGCCACCGAAATTGCTGAACATCGGTTCCAACACCTGCACCAGTTCCGGATAGGTGTCGCACAGGTCGGGCGTGAGGTAATGGTTCATCGAACAACTCCTGGAAGGCTGGAACGTCAGACTGAATGAGCAACCGTTTGTGACTGGAACTGCTTGAAGCGTCATATCTTAGCCGCAAGCCGACCAGAGCGAAATGCCCTTGTCAGAGCCTTCGCCTCAAACCGCCTCGGCCAACTGGGGCTGCTCTGCCAGCAGGGGGGCCTGTTGATCCTCGAGCCAACGCGCCACCAACGGCCAGACCTCAAGGTGGGCGGCCTTGCTGACCAGCATCTCGACATGACCGAAATCGTCAGTGAAACCCTGTTTCCGGCCCAGGCAGACAAACTGCTTGTGCACGGAGCCGAGCTGATCGAAAAGTTTGCGGCAAGCCCAGGTCGGGTCCTGGTGATCACCCGCGGCACTCACCGCCAGCACCGGCAACTGGACATCGGCCAACCCGGCCCACCAGTTCTTCTCTGCATCGCCGAAACGCCCGAACAAACCGTACCAACGCATGCTTTCCAGGGCCAGGCCGATGGGCTCGTCCTCGGGGCCGCGCTTGAGCCTTGAGCCGGACAATTGGGCAAAGCGTTTGAGAATGAAGCGGCCACTCCATTCCACCGGAGGGATCTTCAGCGGCCAGTAGGTGCGGCTGACCTGGGTGCCGAAAAATGCCGCCGACGCCACGGCAGGCTCGCCCAGGTAGTGGCCGCCCAAGGCTGCCGCCAGGGTGATGCCCCCCAGGGAATGACCGATCCAGTGGGGAACCTGCCCGCTCTGCTCACGCACGAAGGCGCCAATGGCCGGCAAGTCGTAGCGGGCGTAGTCGGCCACTCGATTGTGGCGATAGCCCTGGTTGCGCTGGGAGAGCCCATGGCCGCGCATCTCGGGGATCCAGACATCGAATCCCAGGCGTGCCAGGTACGCCCCCAGGCCCAGGCCCTTGGGTGAATACCAGAAGCGCCGGTTGGAAAAACTGCCGTGCAACAGGATCACCGGGACGCCGCGGGTCTGGCCGGCATCGGCCATGCCCAGCCGGGTCACGGCCAGTTCGACGCTGTAGTCCGGGCTGTTGCCGGGTTTCAAGCGATAGACATCTTCGCTCAGATCACCGCGCCGCTCGGCGCTGATCAGGGCGACAGGAAATAGGTCGCTGCTGCTTTGCATAATCTTCTTGCACAAAAAAAGACGACTGTGGGAGCGAGCTTGCTCGCGATTGCGTTGGATCAGCAAAATAATCTTGGCTGACACTTCGCTATCGCGAGCAAGCTCGCTCCCACAAAGGTTACCCGGCTTACATTACCGGTGAGGTCCCTTCACTCGATCAGACCGCCGCCTGACCCTCGGCCAGGAAGAACCAGGTTTCCAGCACGGAGTCGGGGTTCAACGAAACGCTTTCGATGCCCTGTTCCATCAGCCACTTGGCCAGGTCCGGGTGGTCCGAAGGACCCTGGCCGCAGATGCCGATGTACTTGCCAGCCTTGTTGCAGGCGGCGATGGCATTGGCCAGCAGCTTCTTGACCGCCGGGTTCCGCTCGTCGAACAGGTGGGCGATGATCCCGGAATCGCGGTCCAGGCCCAGGGTCAGCTGGGTCAGGTCGTTGGAACCGATGGAGAAACCGTCGAAGAACTCGAGGAACTCTTCAGCCAGGATGGCGTTGGACGGCAGTTCGCACATCATGATCACGCGCAGGCCATTGTCGCCACGGGCCAGGCCGTTTTCCGCCAGCAGGTCGACGACCTGGCTCGCTTCGCCCAGGGTCCGCACGAACGGCACCATGATCTCGACGTTGGTCAGGCCCATCTCGTTGCGCACGCGCTTGAGGGCGCGGCACTCGAGCTCGAAGCAGTCGCGGAACGATTCGCTGATGTAGCGCGACGCGCCACGGAAGCCCAGCATCGGGTTCTCTTCTTCCGGCTCGTAGAGCTTGCCGCCGATCAGGTTGGCGTATTCGTTGGACTTGAAGTCCGACAGGCGCACGATGACCTTTTTCGGCCAGAACGCCGCCGCCAGGGTGCTGATGCCTTCCACCAGCTTCTCGACGTAGAAACCGACCGGATCGTCGTAGCCGGCAATGCGCTTGTCGACGCTGTCCTTGATTTCCTGGGGCAGGCCGTCGTAGTTCAGCAGTGCCTTGGGGTGCACGCCGATCATGCGGTTGATGATGAACTCCAGGCGGGCCAGGCCCACACCGGCGTTCGGCAACTGGGCGAAGTCGAAGGCGCGGTCCGGGTTGCCGACGTTCATCATGATCTTGAACGGCAGCTCGGGCATGGCGTCCACGGAGTTCTTCTTGATGTCGAAGCCCAGTTCGCCCTCGAAGATGTAGCCGGTATCGCCTTCGGCGCAGGAAACAGTCACGCCCTGGCCATCCTTGAGCAGTTGGGTGGCGTTGCCGCAACCGACCACGGCCGGGATCCCCAGTTCACGGGCGATGATCGCCGCGTGACAGGTACGCCCGCCGCGGTTGGTGACAATGGCGCTGGCGCGCTTCATCACCGGTTCCCAGTCCGGGTCGGTCATGTCGGAGACCAGTACGTCGCCGGCCTGGACCTTGTCCATCTCCGAGACGTCCTTGATGATCCGCACCTTGCCCGCGCCGATGCGCTGGCCAATGGCCCGGCCTTCCACCAGCACGGTGCCGGTTTCCTTGAGCAGGTAGCGCTCCATGACATTGGCCTGGGTGCGGCTTTTCACGGTTTCCGGACGGGCCTGCACGATATACAGCTTGCCGTCGTCACCGTCCTTGGCCCACTCGATGTCCATCGGGCACTTGTAGTGCTGCTCGATAATCATCGCCTGCTTGGCCAGCTCGCTGACCTCGGCGTCGCTCAGGCAGAAACGCGCGCGCTCGGCCTTGTCCACGTCGACG
Source organism: Pseudomonas sp. Pdm06 (assembly GCF_014851795.1). NCBI lineage: Bacteria > Pseudomonadati > Pseudomonadota > Gammaproteobacteria > Pseudomonadales > Pseudomonadaceae > Pseudomonas > Pseudomonas sp. Pdm06. The sequence continues at coordinate 303,051 of NZ_JACVAH010000001.1, read as the reverse complement.
GTCTTCACCGAGCGACCGGCCTTGGCTTCGTCGCCGTAGATCATCTTGATGGCCTTGCTGCCCAGGTTGCGGCGCAGGATGGCCGGGCGACCGGCTTGCAGCGTGCCCTTGTGAACGTAGAACTCATCCGGGTTCACCGCGCCCTGCACGACGGTTTCACCCAGGCCGTAGGCGCCGGTGATGAACACCACGTCACGGAAGCCGGACTCGGTGTCGAGGGTGAACATCACGCCGGCGGTGCCGGTTTCGGAGCGGACCATGCGCTGCACACCGGCGGACAGGGCGACCAGCTTGTGGTCGAAGCCCTGGTGCACGCGGTAGGAAATGGCACGGTCGTTGAAAAGGGAGGCGAAGACTTCCTTGGCGGCACGGATGACGTTTTCCACGCCACGGATGTTCAGGAAGGTTTCCTGCTGGCCGGCGAAGGAGGCATCCGGCAGGTCTTCGGCGGTGGCCGAGGAACGCACGGCGACGGCGATATCGGGATTGCCTTCGGACAGCTTGGCGAAAGCGGTGCGGATCTCGGCGTTCAGTTTCTCGGGGAACTCGGCTTCCATGATCCATTGACGGATCTGGGCACCGGTCTTGGCCAGGGCGTTGACGTCATCGACGTCCAGGGCATCGAGCGCATCGTGGATCTGCTTGTTCAGGCCGCTCAGTTCCAGGAAATCACGATAAGCCTGGGCGGTCGTGGCGAAGCCACCTGGCACCGATACGCCGGCACCGGCGAGGTTGCTGATCATCTCGCCCAGGGATGCGTTCTTGCCCCCCACATGCTCCACATCATGGACGCCGAGCTTATCGAGGGAAACTACGTACTCTACCAAGGTGATCTCTCCACTAACTGTGTTGGAAAAGCTCAAGGCACCGGCGGCTCCAGGGGAGCGCTTGCCGGCGATATGGCCTGGACCTGGAAAATAAGTGAGAATGCGGGCCACTGGCGGCCGGCAAATCGCGCCTATCATATCCAAGAATCGTCACTAGCTCACTAGCTTAAGGCCCAAGGCGCAAATGAAACGATCTGCTTTCTTTATCTCCGACGGCACCGGCATCACGGCCGAAACGCTAGGCCAAAGCCTGTTGGCACAGTTCGAAAACATTACCTTCGCCAAATTCATACGTCCGTACATCGACAGCGTCGACAAGGCGCGGGCCATGGTACAGCAAATCAATAAAGCCGCCGAAACCGACGGTTTCCGCCCGATCATCTTCGATACCATCGTCAATCAGGACATCCGTGAGATTCTTGCAACGTCCAATGGTTTCATGATCGACATTTTTTCCACCTTCCTGGCGCCCCTGGAACAGGAACTGAGCGAGCACTCTTCCTACTCGGTCGGCAAGTCCCATTCCATTGGCCACAACTCCAACTACATGGAGCGGATCGAGGCGGTCAACTTCGCGCTGGACAACGATGACGGCGCCCGCACGCATTATTACGACAAGGCCGACCTGATCCTAGTGGGCGTGTCGCGTTGTGGTAAGACACCGACGTGCCTGTACATGGCGATGCAATTCGGCATCCGCGCGGCCAACTATCCGCTGACCGAAGACGACATGGAGCGCCTGCAACTGCCCAGCGCCCTGCGCGCCCACCAGCACAAGCTGTTCGGCCTGACCATCGACCCGGACCGCCTCACGGCGATCCGCAACGAGCGCAAGCCCAACAGTCGTTATTCAAGCTACGCCCAGTGCGAGTTCGAAGTGCGTGAGGTGGAAAACCTGTTCCGGCGGGAGAACATTCCCCATATCAACTCCACGCATTTTTCCGTGGAAGAGATTTCGGCGAAGATCCTGGTGGAGAAAGGGGTGGAGCGGCGGTTCAAATAACCAGACGGTGTGCCACAAAACCTGTGGGAGCGAGCTTGCTCGCGATGACGGAGTGTCAGCCAACATTGATCTTGCTGACCCGCCGCAATCGCGAGCAAGCTCGCTCCCACAAGGGTTGGGAAGTCTTCCGGCCTATGGTTTCAACCGCTCAACCAACGCCTGCCCCACCGCCAGCGCCGACGCCGGGTTCTGGCCGGTAATCAGTTCCCGATCCGTCACCACATGGGCAGTCCACGGCGCGGTGTTGCTGCTGTACTGCCCGCCAGCCTGCTGCAACGCGGTCTGTGGGTAGAATTTCATGCTCCCACCGCCCAGCAGCCCCTTGGCCAGTTCTTCTTCCTGATTGCTGATCACGGTCATTTTGTACCCGGCGTAGATCCAATTCGACGGGGCCGAGGCCTGGCCTTTGGTAGTCAACTGACCAACGAAGCCCTTGGCATCAGGCAGGGTCGACAGCAACGCGATCGGCCCGTGGCAGACCAGCGCGGTGGTCTTGCCCTTGTCATGGAAGTGCGTCAACACCCGCCCCAGCGGTGCGCTCGTGAGCAAATCCTGCATGGGCGCATGCCCGCCGGGAATATACAGGGCATCGAACTGCTCCAGACCGATCTGCTCGACACGGGCCAGGCTGATCACCGGCGAGTCCTTGGCCGAAGTGATGTTCAGTTGCGCCAGCAACGCCTGGTAGCGCTCTAGCTCCGCCGGATCATTGTTGAAGTACATCTTGTCCACCGAGGACCGGTCCAGCGTCGGCGCCTTGCCCTCCGGGGTGGCGAACGTCACGTGGTGACCGGCATCCAGCAACAGCTTCACCGGTTGCAGCAATTCGTTGAGGTAAAACCCGGTGGAGAAGACCTTGCCATTGTTCAGATCCAGATGATCGGAATCCGACAGGACCACCAGCACGTTATCGGCATGGGCCGCGACGCCAATACCCGCCAGAACAACAGACGTTGCCAAGGTCGTGAGCTTTTTCATGATGACTCCAGGCTGTTTCGATAAAAGATGCGCTCACTGTATTGATGCGCTCACCGGCGATAAACTGGCGCACCGGAACATCACTTGGCCCCTGGAGGCAACAATGGCCCGTCGATTCGATTATCTGGCCGACGTGGAAGCCTTCGTCACGGTCGTGGAAAAAGGCACGCTCAGCGCCGGTGCCGTGGCGCTGGGCACTACGCCTTCGGTCCTGAGCCGTGCCATCTCCCGCCTCGAAGCCCGGCTCGGCGTGCAACTGTTGCGACGCACGACCCGGCGCCTGAACCTGACCGATGCCGGCACCTTGTACCTGGAACAGTCGCGCTCGGCCTTTGCCCTGATTGACGACGCCGAGCGGCGAATCCAGGGCCAGGATGGTGTCTTGACCGGTCGTGTGCGCTTGAGCGTACCGACCACCTACGGTCATTACCGCCTGCCATCGCTGCTGTCGCGTTTCGCCGAGGCTTACCCGCAAGTTCGGGTCGAGCTGAGTATCACCAACCGCAATGTCGATCTGGTGGCCGAGGGGTATGACCTGGCGATCCGCCTTGGGCCGCTGCCGGACAGCGGCCTGGTCGGACGCAAGCTCGAAGACGCCCGCCTGTGCCTGGTGGCCGCGCCGCACTACCTGGAACGCGCCGGGATGCCCCGGCACGTCGATGAACTGGCTGCCCACGCCTGCCTGCCCTTCGTAATGCCCAGCAGCGGACGTATCGCACCCTGGCTGTTTCGCGACAATCATGAAGACCGGGAATGGCTGCCGGCGGGCAATGTGCAAGTGTCCGATGATGTATTGGGTATCGTGTCCCTGGCACAGGCCGGGATGGGGATCTGCCAGACCTATGAATTCATTATCCGGGAACGAATCGAGCGTGGGGAACTGGTGGCTTTGCTGGAGGACTTTGGCGGGCGCAGCCGACCCTTTTCAATCATCTACCCGCCCCATCGGCAATTGCCGGCGGCGGCACGGGCGTTGATTGATTTTTTGATCGAGCAATAGCTGGTAACGCCGGCCGACCTCTGTGGGAGCGAGCTTGCTCGCGATTGCGGAGTGTCAGCCGGCATTAATGTTGCCGATCCACCGCTATCGCGAGCAAGCTCGCTCCCACAGCTGTTCTGATGTGACTGCAAGATTTGCATTCTCCCACAGCCTTCCTGTGGAAAGCTTTCTTGCTGCCACAGGCTCTACATTTAGTGGGCCGCAGCCGCCTGCTCGTCCATTTTCTTGCGCAGGCTCAGCGGGCGCATGTCGGTCCAGACTTCTTCGATGTAGGCCAGGCACTCCTTCTTGAAGCCGCTTTTACCGACGGTACGCCAGCCCTCGGGGATGGCCTTGTAGTCTGGCCAGATCGAATATTGCTCTTCGTGGTTGACCACGACCTGAAAGACGATGTCCTCGCGGTCGAATACTGAAGTCATGGTTGTCTCTCCATCTTTGCTCGAGGTTCGCTGCGTCACATGCGCAGCCAGGATATGAAAGGAACGTACGGGGCCTGCTGAAAATTAGCTGTCGGTGACCGCCGCATGCAGGGCTCGCCCGAAAATCTCGGCGACCCGGTCGATTTCGGCCCGGGTGATGATCAACGGCGGCAGGAACCGCACCACGCCGCCCTGGCGACCGCCCAGTTCCAGGGTCAGCCCGCGCTTGAGGCATTCGCGTTGCAGCCGTGGCGCCAGCTGTGCATGCACTGGTGGATGGCCCAGGGCGTCCGGCTTGCCCGCCGGATCCACCAACTCGACACCGAGCATCAGCCCGCGACCGCGGATATCGCCCAGTTGCGGGTAGTCCCGCTGCAGGATGTGCAGGTGTTCGCTCAGGCGTTCGCCCATGGCGGCGGCGTGGGCCGGCAGGTCGTGCTCACGCAGGTAGCGCATTACCGCGGAGCCGGCGGCCATGGCCATCTGATTGCCACGGAAGGTCCCCGCGTGAGCACCCGGTAACCAGGTGTCGAGCCAGTCGCGGTAAACCACCACCGCCAGCGGCAGGCTGCCGCCAATGGCCTTGGACAACACCACCACGTCCGGGATGATCCCGGCATGCTCGAAGGCAAACATTTTGCCGGTACGGCCGAAGCCGCTCTGGATTTCATCGACGATCAACGCCACCCCTGCCTGCTCGGTGATCCGCCGCAAGCCGCGCAGCCAGTCCAGGTCGGCGGGAATGACTCCGCCCTCGCCCTGCACCACTTCGACGATGACCGCCGCCGGCAATTGCACGCCAGCCTCCGGGTCGTTCAGCAGGTTTTCCAGGTAATGCAGATTGGCCTTCACGCCCTCGACACCGCCCAGCCCGAACGGGCAGCGGTATTCGTAGGGGTATGGCATGAACTGCACGCCGCTGCTGAGCAAGGCGCCCAAGGGTTTCTTCGGCCCCAGGCTGCCCATCAGGCTCAATGCCCCCTGACTCATGCCGTGATAACCGCCCTGGAACGACAGCACGGTGCTGCGTCCGGTAGCGGTACGCACCAGCTTGAGGGCGGCTTCCACCGCGTCGGTCCCGGTGGGGCCGCAGAACTGGATCTTCGCCTCGGCGGCCAGCTCCACCGGCAACAGGCCGAACAGGTCCTGGACGAAGCGGTCCTTGACCGGCGTGGTCAGGTCCAGGGTGTGCAACGGCAGCTCGTCGGCCAGCACCTGCTGGATCGCGTCGATCACCACCGGGTGGTTATGCCCCAGCGCCAGCGTGCCGGCGCCGGCCAGGCAATCGATGAAGGTGCGGCCCTCGACGTCTTCGACATACAACCCCTTGGCGCGCTTGAGCGCCAGGGGTATGCGCCGTGGATAGCTGCGGGCATTGGACTCCTGCCGACTCTGGCGAGCGAGCAGCGGCGACTCATTGAACTGGTAGAGCGTCTCGGCCGGCACGGGGCTGACCCGGGCCGGCTGTGCTTCGATAAGGCTGTTGGCGACTGACATCTCTCGACCCCGCAGTACGTAGTGACCCAAAACGACACACCGGGCAGGTGCGCATCCGGTCGGGGCGCACATGCAGGTTTCCTGTAGTGGAAACGCATCAGCCACGGGGGGATTTACTCGCGGGCAGCACTTTCTCCTGTGGCGCGATCAGTGGCTTGTGCATCGCAATGGCCTTGACCCCGCCGATGGCGAAGGCATCAGCGCTTTGCTCGAACCCCAGGTGTCGATAGAAAGCCTGGCTGCTACGGGTGCTGTTGAGGCGCACCCGGACCACCCCGCGCCCGCGCAGCCAGGCCTCGATGTCCCGCACCAGCGCCTGGCCGACACCGCGGCGGAAGGACTCCGGCTGTACGTAGCAGAAGGCGATCCGGCCACTGGCAGAGGCCATGGCGACACCCGCCGGCCGCCCCTGCAAACGGGCCAGGGTCAGGCGCAAGCGTGGGTCGACCAGCCAGGGGCGGATATGCGCGAGGGTGTTGTTGCGTACCCACGCGGCGACGACAGTGGGATCGTTGCGATGTTCGGCGGCACACCCGACCCGGATGGAGCGTTCGGCGATGCGGCTGATGATGCCGGCATCGCTGGGCGTGGCCGTGCAGATTTCGATGAAGGTGTCCATGGCGCGGTTTTCCTCAGTCCTTGAGTCGAGCTGAAAAAAACATAGACCCGGATAAGGCCGGGGCGCCAATGGCAGGTCGTTACAGCAGATGTACAACGACCTCCCGCCGAGTGCGCCTGTAGGAGCTGACGAGTGCAACGAGGCTGCGATCTTGTCCCAGACAGTTAGATCTCAAGCGAAAGTTCAAGATCAAAAGATCGCAGGCTTCGCCAGCTCCTACAGACCCAGCGGGAGCAAGCTCCCTCGCCACGGAACCCCTCGTTTGATCAGGGATGCTGCACCGGCATCGTCAATTCGACCCGCAATCCATCCGGGCGGCTGTCGAAATGCAGGCCGCAACCGCAACGCTGGACGATGGCCTGGACGATCGCCAGCCCCAGCCCGCAGCCGGTGCTCTGGCCGTTGCGCCAGAAGCGTTGGGTCAAGTGCTGGATGTCGTCGGCGGCGATGCCGGGGCCATGGTCGCGGACCTGGAAACGCACGCGCTGGCCGATCATTTCCAGGCTCAGTTCCACATCGGTATCGTCCGGAGTATGGCGCAGGGCGTTATCCAGCAGGTTGCGCAAGGCGGCGATGGAGAGCACCGCCGGCATTTGCACCGGCGCGTCGGACAGCCCTGGGGCCAAGTGCAATTTGATTCGCCGGGACTCACTGCTGGCCGCGTCCTGGATCGCCAGTCGCGCAACCTGCTCGGCGTTGCAGTGCACGCCATCGTCGAACGACAGGCTGCCTTCGACCCGAGCCAGCAGCAGCAACTGTTCGAGTGTGCGATGCATGCGGTCAGCGCCCTCCTCGGCCCGGGCCAAGGATTGGTCGCGGGCGGCGCCCTCGGTCATGCGCGCCACTTGCAGGTGCGTCTTGATGGCGGTCAACGGGCTGCGCAGCTCGTGGGCAGCGTCGCCGGTCAGCCGTCGCTCGCGCTCGATGGTCTTGCCGATACGCTGGAACAGCTGGTTCTGGGTCTCCAGCAACGGTCGCAACTCGCTGGGCAGCGGATGGATCTGCAAAGGCTCCAGGGAATCGGCATTGCGCCGCATCAGCGCATCGCGCATGCGATTGAGCGGCGCCAGGCCCTGGCCGATGCCCAGCCACAACAGGCACAGGCAACCGAGCAACGCCACGCCCACCGGCACCGAGGCAGCCAGCAGTATCGACATGTTCAGGGCTTCGCGCTCGATCTGGCGGTCGGCGGTGGTGATGCGCAAGTCCCCTCGGGCCAGGGTAAAGCTGCGCCAGGGCGCACCGTCGATCATCTGGTCGTGGAAGCCCATTTTCTCGGCTTCCAGGGCCTGTTCCGGGGTCCCGTGGCTGCGGGCCAGAATCTCGCCGCGCAAGGAACTGACCTGACAGGCCATGCCGCCGGGAATGCTCAATTGCTCGGAACTCAAGTGCGTGCCGTCGCCCTTGCTGGGCAACGGCGGCATCTGCTCCAGCAACCCGGCAACCATCCGCGCCGAGGCCACCAGGCGCTGGTCGAGGGAGAACATCATCTGGTTGCGCAGGTCGCTGAGCATCCACGCCGCGGCCAGGGCCCAGATCAGGGCGAAGGCGGCGCCGAGGGTCAGGCTCAGGCGCAGTCGCAGGCTCATCACTTGGAGGACTCTGCGCCGTCGGCCGGCCCCAGGCGATAGCCCAGGCCGCGCACGGTCTCGACAATGCCGTTACCCAGCTTGCGCCGCAGGTGATGGATATGGACGTTGAGGGCATTGCTTTCCAGCTCGTCGTTGAACCCGTAGACGCTGTCCTTGAGTTGCTCGGTGGACAGCACCCGGCCGCGACTGTGCAAGAGCGCCTGCAACAGCGATTGTTCGCGCCGGGACAGATCCACCGGCTGGCCGTCCAGGGTGGTTTCCCGGCTGCTGGGGTCGTAGGTCAGGCGACCGTGCTCGATCAGGTTGACGCTGCGCCCCGCCACGCGCCGCAGCAACGTGTGCAGGCGCGCCGCAAGCTCGCGCAGGTCGAAGGGTTTGAGCAGATAGTCATCGGCCCCGGCCTGCAAGCCGTCGACCCGGTCGGTCACCGAGTCACGGGCGGTGAGGATCAGCACCGGCGTCTCCAGCCCCTGCTGGCGCAGTTGCCGCAGCAGCTTGAGACCGTCCTCATCGGGCAATCCCAGGTCCAGCACCATGACATCGAACTCCGCCACGCCGACCATCGCCCGCGCCGCCGATGCGGTGGCCACGTGCTCGACCGTCAGGCCCTGCGCCGTGAGGCCGGCAACGATCCCGCTGGCAATCAACTCATCGTCTTCGCAGACCAGTACGCGCATGGTAAGCCCCGTGGAAAAAGGTACATTAAGCCGCCGGCCGATTAAGCCGACATTATGCGACGAGTACGGCAAACATGGGCGATCATTACGGCCTGCCGGTCGCCGCCGGGTTAATCGACGGTTAATCGCCAGTCGCCATTGTGTTTTCCACTCGCTTCGTTCTAAGGCTTTATCCATGCGTCGATTGTTTTTGCTGTGGCTGTTTCTGATCTCGGGCCTGGCCCAGGCCGCCAATCCCTTCGAAACCAAACCCGATTTCCTGCCGGTGGAAAAGGCGTTCGTGTTGACCTCCGAACGCCTGGACTCCGGTGAAACGCAGCTGTTCTGGCAGATCGCCGATGGGTACTACCTGTATAAGCAGCGGCTCAAGTTCGATGGCCTGGCCGAGGCGCAGAAACCCAAGTTGCCGGAGGGCGAGGCCCACAGCGACGAGTTTTTCGGCGACCAGCAAGTCTATCGCCAGGCGCTGGAACTGAAGATCCCCGCCGGTGCCACGGGCAAGATCAAGGTGGGTTTCCAGGGCTGTGCCGACGCCGGCCTGTGCTATCCGCCCCAGACCCAGGTGATTGACCTGGGCGGCAGCGCACCGGCGGCGGCCACCGGCGAGGCGCCGGACCAGGCCCTGGCCAGCGGCCTGCAACAACGGGCCTTGGGCTGGAGCCTGCTGGTGTTCTTCGGCCTGGGCCTGCTGCTGGCGTTCACCCCTTGTTCCCTGCCGATGCTGCCGATCCTGGCCGGGCTGGTGGTGGGCAGCGGCGCCGGGCCGAGACGTGGCCTGGCCTTGGCCGGCAGCTACGTGATCAGCATGGCCCTGGTGTATGCGGCCATGGGCGTGCTCGCCGCTCTGCTGGGGGCCAACCTCCAGGCACTGCTGCAACAACCGTGGCTGCTGGGCAGCTTCGCGGCCGTATTCGTGTTGCTGGCGCTGCCGATGTTCGGCTTCTTCGAATTGCAATTGCCGGCGGCGCTGCGTGACCGCCTGGAAAACGCCGGACGCCAGCGACGCGGTGGCAGCCTTGTGGGCGCCGGCGTGCTCGGCGCCCTGTCCGGCCTGTTGGTGGGCCCGTGCATGACCGCCCCGCTGGCCGGCGCCCTGCTGTATATCGCCCAGAGCGGCAATGCACTGCACGGCGGGTTGATCCTGTTCACCATGGGCATCGGCATGGGCCTGCCACTGTTGCTCCTGGTGACCGTGGGCAACCGCTTCCTGCCCAAGCCCGGCGCCTGGATGAACCTGCTCAAGGGCGTGTTCGGCTTCCTGTTCCTGGGCACCGCACTGCTGATGATTCGCCCGATCATCGACAGCTCGCTGTGGATCGGACTGTGGGGCGTGCTGCTGTTGATCGCCGCCTACAGCGCCTGGCGCCAGACCGAAGGCTTCGGCCGCATGGCCTACCTCTGCGGCAGCGCTTCGTTGCTGTTCGGCCTGTGGGGCAGCCTGCTGGTGATTGGCGCAGCGGGCGGTGGCGATGATCTCTTCCACCCCCTGAAGGTCTACGCCGGCAGCGAGGCTAGCGCGACCGTCAAAGCCCACGACACATTCGTCACCGTCAGCGAACCCGCCGCCCTGCAACGGGAACTGGACGCCGCCAAGGCCCAGGGCCAGTGGGTGCTGCTGGACTATTACGCCGACTGGTGCGTGTCCTGCAAGATCATGGAAAAACAGGTATTCGGCCGCGCCGAGGTGCTGGACGCCCTGCAAGGCGTGCGCCTGCTGCGCCTCGACGTCACCGCCGACAGCCCCGCCAGCCGCGCGTTGCTGAGCCGTTACCAGGTACCGGGGCCGCCGAGCCTGCTGTGGATCGGCGCCGACGGTGAAGAGCGCCGCAGCCAGCGGATCACCGGGGAAGTCGACGCCAAGGCGTTCCTGGAGCGCTGGAACCTCACCCGGGACGCGCGCTGATGCTGACGCTCACCCTGGGCACCTTCGCCATCGCCCTTAACCATCTGTTGCTGATCAGCGCCCTGGCCCTGGCGACCTTCGTCGGCTGGCGGGTGGCCAGGCGCGGTGGCGAGAACCCTGAGTCGGTGCTGTTCGTGCTGTTCCTACTGGGGCTTTTGGCCGCACGGATCGGCTTCGTCGTCGCCTATTGGCAACATTACCGGGACGACCCGTGGCAGATCGTCGACCTGCGGGACGGCGGTTTCCTCGCCTGGCCGGGGATCGTGGCGCTGCTGATGGGCGCCTTGTTGTGGGCCCGGCGCCGCCCGGCCCTGCGCCGTCCGTTGGGCTTCGGCGTCGGCAGCGGCTTGCTGTTCTGGCTGGTGGCGAGCCTGTCGTTGACGATTTATGAACAGGGCACCCGGTTGCCGGACATCACCCTGCGCACCGCCGACGGCCAGACCGTGAAACTCACCGACTACCAGGGCGGGCCCCTGGTGATCAACCTCTGGGCCACCTGGTGCCCGCCCTGCCGACGTGAAATGCCGGTGCTCGAAGAAGCCCAGCAACAGCGTCCGGACCTGACCTTCCTGTTCGTCAACCAGGCCGAAAGCATGCAAAGCGTCAGCACCTACCTGGCCACCCAGGGCCTGAGCCTGACCAACGTATTGTTCGATGGCAGCGGCCGCCTCGGCCAGGCCGTGGGTTCCATGGCCCTGCCGACCACCCTGTTCTACAGCGCCGACGGTCGCCTGCTGGGCAGCCACCTGGGTGAATTGTCGGAAGCGAGCCTGGCCCGCGCCCTGGAAAACTTCGAAACGCCGGATTCGTCCACGACGCCCCACTCCGCCACAAGGAAACCGCCATGCCCCGCCTCCGCCACCTGCTGACCCTGGCCGTCGCCGCCGCACTGTCGCAGGCCCCGCTGCTGCAGGCCGAAGAATTGCCTGCGGCCATCAAGAAGATCGAAGCCAAGGGCGCGAAAATCGTCGGCACTTTCGAGGCCCCGGACGGGTTGCGCGGTTACGCGGCGCAATACCAGAACCGCGGCATGGCGCTGTACCTGACCCCGGATGGGCAGCACGTCCTGCTGGGCAACCTGTACGACGCCGAGGGCAAGGACCTGAGCGTCGAGCCGCTGCAAAAAATGGTCTATGCACCGATGGCCAAGGCCATCTGGACGAAGATGGAAGCGAGCAACTGGATCGCCGACGGCAACAAGGACGCACCGCGCACGGTGTACCTGTTCAGCGACCCGAACTGCCCGTACTGCAACATGTTCTGGGAACAGGCCCGGCCTTGGGTCAAGGCCGGCAAGGTGCAGTTGCGCCACATCATGGTGGGCATCATCCGCGAAGACAGCCCGGGTAAATCCGCCGCCTTGCTGGCCGCCAAGGACCCGGAAAAAACCCTGGCCGAGCATGAAAAGGCCGGCAAGGGCAGCCCGCTCAAGCCGCTCAAGGACATACCGCCCGCCATCCAGGCCAAACTGGACGCCAACCAGCAGTTGATGGACGAACTGGAGCTGTCCGCCACCCCGGCGATTTTCTATCTGGATGACAAAGGCGACCTGCAACAGCAGCAAGGCGCGCCGTCACCGGACAAGCTGGTGAAGATTCTCGGGCCGAAGTGACCGACAACCATTGCGGCCCCCGGTGGGAGCGAGCTTGCTCGCGATGACGGCAGATCAGTCAGCATTGATGTGGCAGACACACAGCAATCGCGAGCAGGCTCGCTCCCACAGTGGATTTGCATCGGTCACAAAATTCCAGTAGGAGCGAGCCTGCTCGCGATGCGGTGGATCAGCTGCGCAAGACCTTCAGCAACGCCTCAGTCACGAACTCCGGATTCTCAAGATTGGAAATGTGCCCCGCTTCCGGTATCAGCAGACAAGGGCAACCGATCAGTTCGGCCATTTCCTTGGCCTCGGACGGCGGACGCGGTTTGTCCTGGTCGCCGCACATCACCACTGTGCCCTTGGCATCCAGTGCATGCAGGCGCGGCAGGATGTCGTCCCGACCGAAAATGATCCGCCCCAGCGGCACGATGCTGGCGCGCAGGCGATCGGTCGGCAGCGCGGCCAATGTGGCGCGAAACTGCTGGTAGAGCGCCGACTGCGGGTCGATACCCGGTCGGAAGAAGATCGGCACGACGATGTCCAGCAATGGCTCGGGAATGCTGCCACTGGCTTCGATCTTGTCGAACAGCGAGAAATAGTACTGGCGGGTCGGCTCCGGCTCGACGCCGACGTAGGTGTCCATCAATACCAGCGTCTGCACACGCCCAGGCGCCGCCAACGCCAGCCGCGCCCCCCACATCCCGCCCACCGAAAGCCCGACCAGGTTGAAGCGGTCGATGCCCAGGTGATCCATCAATGTCAGTGCCTGGCGGGCCAGGTCGTCCAGGGAGGTCATGCCCTCAGGCAATCGCCCGGACTGGCCGTGGCCCCATAAGTCCAGGGCGATGACCCGATAATCCCGCGACAACACCTCGATCTGCGGCGCCCACATGCTGTGGTCCCACAGGTAGCTGCTGCCCAGCAGCACCACCGGGCCCTGGCCTTGGTCCAGGTAGTGAAGCGGTTGTCCGTCGATCGTTGCAAAGGGCATGGGTGACCTCCTTGTTTGAGTCTGGAAAAAAGCTTGGGAAGACTGAGCCGTGCGGGCTGAGCAGTCAACCTTTGAGCCAGCAGTGCCTGTGCTGTCCCCATCGCGGGCAAGCCTTGCTCCCACAGGGTGAAGCTCGAACACAAATAACCTGTTCGCTGCCGATCCCTGTGGGAGCAAGGCTTGCCCGCGATGAGGCCGCTACAAGCGCCGCAAAACTACAACCCTTCCAACTCCGCCATCAAATCATTCAACCGGTCCACCTTCTCCTCAGTGATTTCGCTGGCCGCCAGCCCATCGATGTAATCGGCCAGTTCCAGCACCGTGCTGCACTCGAACATCGCCCTCAGCGGCACGTTGCGTTGCAGGGCCTTTTGCACCCGTGAGGCGATTTGCGTCGCCAGCAAGGAATGACCGCCCAACTCGAAGAAGTTGTCCCGTACCCCTACCCGCTCGACTTTCAGCACCTGGGCCCAGATGTCTGCCAGGGTCTGCTCCAGTTCATTACCGGGTGCCTGATAGTCCTGGCTTTGCAACTGGCCGATCTCCAGGGCCGGCAAGGCCTTGCGGTCGAGCTTGCCATTGGCGTTGAGGGGCAGGCGATCGAGCCACAGCCAGTGCAGCGGCACCATGTATTCCGGCAGTTCGGCCCGCAGGCGCTGCTTGATGCGCTCCAGGCGTTCGGTGGGTTTGAGTGCCGAGTCGGTGGCCACGAGGTAGCCCACCAGATGCTTGCCATTGGCGCCCTCCTGCACGCCCACCGCCCCATCGCGCACTTCCGGCTGCTCATGCAAGCGCGCTTCGATTTCCCCCAGCTCGATGCGGTAGCCACGAATCTTCACCTGATGGTCGATGCGTCCGACGTATTCCAATACCCCGTCGCTGCGCCGCCGCGCCAGGTCGCCGGTGCGGTACAGCCGCTCTCCCGGTGCCCCGAACGGGTTCGGCACAAAGACCGGGGCGGTGCGCAACGGATCGCTGACATAACCGCGCCCGACCCCGGTGCCCGCCACGCACAACTCACCCACCGCACCCAGCGGCACCAGGTCCAGCGCGCCGTCGAGCAGGTACAAACGGTTGTTGTCGGTGGGCGTACCAATCGGCAGGTAAGTGCCACGGGTCGACGCCTGGTCGACGCGGAAGAACGCCACGTCATCGGAGCATTCCGCCGGCCCGTAGGCATTCACCAGACCAATGTCCGGGTAACGCAACAACCACTGGTGGGCCAGCTCCGGCGGCATCGCCTCGCCAGTGGGCAGCATCCAGCGCAGGCCGTCCAGACCGATGCGCTCCTGGGCGAGCATGCCCTGGATCAGCGACGGCACGCTTTCCAGCACGGTGATGCCCTGTTGCTGCACATGCTCCAGCAGCCCTTGCGGGTCGTGGGCGATGGCGTTGGGCACGATGTCGACCCGGGCGCCGAACAACGGCGCGGCCAGGAACTGCCAGACCGAAATATCGAAGCTTTGGGACGCCGTCTGGGCGATGACATCCGCCTCGCTCAGCGCCAGGTACGGCACTTTGCTCAGCTGGTTGTTGAGCATGCCCCGCTGTTCCACCATCACGCCTTTGGGCAGGCCGGTGGAGCCGGAGGTGTAGATCACGTAGGCGAGGTTGTCCGGCCCGCTGTAGACGCCAGGGTTTTGCGACGAAAAGTCGCTGGCCTGGACGGTTTCCCACACCAGCAACTTCGGCCGTCCGGAACAGGCGAACTCGTCCAGCAACGCCTGGGCCTGGGCCTGGCAGGCCTGGGTGCAGACCAGCAAAGGCGTGCGGCTCAATTCGATGATGCGGCTCAGGCGCTGGCTCGGCAGGCCGGGATCCAGCGGCAAGTAGCCGGCACCGGCCTTGAAGCTGCCGATGATCATGCCCAGCAGTTGCGCATCCCGTTCAGCCAGCAACGCCACCGGCTGATCCAGACCGACCCCGGCCGCGATCAGCGCGTGGCCGAGGCGGTTGCTGCGCGCATTCAACTCGGCGTAGCTGTAGGTCGTGTCCAGGCAACTGAGCGCAAGACGTTGCGGATGAACCGCGACCCGCGCCTCGAACAGCTCGACGTAGCTCTGCTCCAGCGGATAGGCATGCTCGCTCTGGTTGCAGCCTTCGATCAGGAAGTCCTGCTCTTGGGCACCGATCAGCGGCAACTCGCTCATGTCACCGTGCAAGCCCTCCATCAGCGCCAGCAGCAGCCGCTTGAACTCACTCAGCAAACCCTGGACGGTGGCTTCATCGAAGTAGCGCTGGTCGTAGGAAAGGTGCAGCCCCAGGTCATCCCCGGGGTAGCAGACCGCCGTCAGCGGGAAGTTGGTGTGGGTGCGGCCCGAGTCGGAGGTGGCATTGAGGCTTTGGGCACGGTCCAGCACCGAGACTTCCACCGGCGCGTTCTCGAACACGAACAGGCTGTCGAACAACGGTTGGCCCTTGGGCAGTTCGCTGACTTCCTGGATGCTCACCAGCGGCAGGTATTCGTACTCGCGCAGTTGCATGTTGCTGTCCAGCAAATCGCTGAGCCACTGCCGTACGCTACAGCGCTGATGGTCCTCGGGCATCTGCACGCGCAAAGCGATACTGTTGATGAACAGCCCGACGGTGCGTTGCATCTGTGGCAGCTCCACCGGGCGCCCGGCCACGGTAACGCCGAACAGCACGTCGCGGTCGCCGCTGACCCGGCGCAGGACCAGGGCCCACGCCGCCTGGGCGAAGGTGTTGACCGTCAGTTGATGGGCCTGGGCCAGTTCCCGCAGCCGTGCGCCGTCCCGGGCATCGAGACGGGTGTAGCAGTCGCCGACGATCATGCCGCCGCTGTCACCGGCGTGCTCGCGCAGGAACGGTCGGTCGCCAGGGATCGGCGTGGTCCGCTCGAAGCCTTGCAGGTTGCGCTTCCACCACTGCCGGGCTGCGTCCAGGCTCTGGTGTTGCAGCCAGCCGATGTAGTCGCGATAGCGCGGCGGCACGGCCAACTGCGGCTCGCGCTGCTCGCCCAGGGCGGTGTAGATCTCGAAGAAGTCGTCCATCAGCAGCGAACGGCACCAGGCATCGATGAGGATGTGGTGGTTGCTCATCATGAACCAGTAGCGCGCCGCGCCGACCCGAATCAGCCGCAGGTGGAATGGCGCCTGGTTCAACAGATCGAAACCGGCCTCGCGTTCATCCTTGAGCAGGGCCTGGAGCTTGGCTTCCTGGGCGTCTTCAGGCACCTCGGACCAGTCGAGGTAATCCACTGGCGTGCGGCCTGGCTTGTGGATGATTTGCAGCATGTCTTCGCCGACGTTCCAGCAGAACGATGCGCGCAAGGCTTCGTGACGGGCGATGACCGCCTGCCAGGCCTGGGCAAAACGCTGCGGGTCCAGTGCGCTGTTGATGCGGTAGCGATCCTGCATGTAGTACAGGCCGGTGCCCGGCTCCAGCAGGGTATGCAACAGCATGCCTTCCTGCATGGGCGTCAACGGGTAGACGTCTTCGATCTGCGCGGACGGCACCGGCAGGCTGTCGAGCTGGCCCTGGGTCAACTTCGCCAGGGGGAAGTCCGATGGCGTCAGCCCGCCCGCCTCGTCCGTCAGGCAGTGTTCGATGAGGCGTTGCAACTCATCGAGGTAAGCCTCGGCCAAGGCGGCGATGGCCTGGCGCTCATGGCGCTGGGCACTGAAGGTCCAGCGCAGCACCAGTTCGCCGCCGCTGACCTGGCTGTCGACGCTCAACGCGTTGGGTAGCGGCGCATCGGGATCGTGGATGGCACCCAGCGGCGCGTCCAGCGGCTGGAACAGCGCCTCCTGACCCAGAGTCTGGTCAAGCTGGCCCAGGTAGTTGAAGGTGATCGCCGCGTGCGGCAGGCCGGCCATCGCCTCACGTGTCGGCGCGTCCGCCAGGTAACGCAGCACACCATAACCGAGGCCCTTGTGGGGCACCGCGCGCAGTTGCTCCTTGATGGCCTTGATCGAGACGCTGAAATCTTCAACCGCAGGACTCAGGCGCACGGGATAGACGCTGGTGAACCAGCCGACGGTGCGGGTCAGGTCGAGGTCGTCGAACAGCGCTTCGCGGCCGTGGCCTTCGAGCTGGACCAAGGCCGAATCATGGCCGCTCCAACGGCACAGCACCCGGGCCAACGCCGTGAGCAGCAGGTCATTGACCTGGGTGCGGTAGGCACTTGGCGCCTGTTGCAGCAGTTGCCGGGTACGCTCGGCGTCCAGGCGCACGCTGACGGTTTGCCCGTGACGCTCCTGAAGCCCGCCGTCAGGATTCGCGCACGGCAGTTGCACTGGCGCACCGCTCAATTGCGCTTGCCACCAACCCAACTCCTCGCGCAGGGACTCGCTGCCGGCGTAGGCCTGCAAGCGCGCGGCCCAGTCGCGCAACGGGCTGGTCTTGGCCGGCAGTTGCGCCGCCTGCCCGGCGACGAGCTGGCGATAGACGGTTTGCAGATCGTCCATCAGCACCCGCCACGACACACCGTCCACCACCAGGTGATGAATGACGATCAACAACCGTTGCCGGCCATCCGGCAACTGCGCCAGCACGGCACGCAGCAACGGCCCGGTGGCTAGATTGAAACGGCTCTGCGCCTCGGCAAACAACGCTTCGCATGCCTGGGCAGTGTCCACGCAGACCTGCTGCAGCAGCACAGCATCAGCCAGCGACTGGTGCTCGGCGCGCCAATGTCCGGCGCTTTCGTCGAAGCCCAGGCGCAAGGCATCGTGGTGCTGGAAGACGCTACGCAGCGCCTGCTCCAGCCGTTGCGGGTCCAGGGCCGTGGTCGGTTCCAGCAGCAATGCCTGGTTCCAGTGATGGCGGTTGGGGATCGGGCGGTCGAAAAACCAGTGCTGGATCGGCGTCAACCCGGACTCGCCCTGCAACAGGCCCTGCTCGGCATGCACTTGCTGGCTGCGCGTGGCAACGGCGGCCAGAGTCTGTACGGTCTGGTGCTGGAACAAGTCCCGGGGCGTGAAATGAATGCCCTGTTGCCGGGCACGGCTGACCACCTGGATGGACAGGATCGAATCCCCGCCCAACTCGAAGAAATTATCGTTGAGGCCCACCTGCGCCACGTTCAGCACGTCGCACCAGATCGCCGCCAAGGTCTGTTCCAGGGCATTGCTCGGCGCCACGTAATGTTGGCGATTGAGTTCAGGATCGGGCAGCGGCAAGGCGCGGCGGTCGAGCTTGCCGTTGGCGGTCAGCGGCATGCTCGCCAGCAGGATCAGGTGCGTGGGCACCATGTAGTCCGGCAGCTGGGCCTTGAGGTGGTTTTTCAAGGCGTCGCGCAGGGCCGCTTGTCGCTCGTCATCCTGGCTGGCGATGTCGCTCACCAGGTAGCCGGCCAGTTGCTTGCCGCCAGGCGTGTCGAGGGCCAGGACCACGGCCTCGCGCACCGCCTCATGTTCCAGCAGGCGGGTTTCGATTTCCCCCAGTTCGATGCGGAAACCACGGATTTTCACCTGATGGTCGATCCGTCCCAGGTACTCCACCAGCCCGTCGGCACGCTGGCGCACCAGGTCGCCGGTGCGATAGAGGCGTCCACCGTCGGTGGCGAACGGGTCGGCGACGAAACGCTCGGCGGTCATCCCCGGACGCTGGTGATACCCCTGGGCCAGACCGGCGCCGCCCACATACAACTCGCCCGTGGCACCCGGCGGCACCAACGCCAGGTCGGCGTCGAGGATGTACGCCACCCGGGCACCGATCACGCTGCCAATCGGCACACTGGCCGCGCCCTCCTCCAATTGCTCGGGGGCCAGGCTCGCCAGGGGCATGACCACGGTTTCGGTCGGGCCATAGGCATTGAAGAACAGGCTCGGGCTGAACGCCGCGCGAATGCGCTGCAAGTGCTCGCCCGTCAGGGCTTCGCCGCCGGTGATGCACATGCGCACCGGCAAGGTCTGGCCCTGGGTCGCCAACCACTGCGCCAACTGGCTGCCGTAGCTGGGGGTGAACCCCAGGATGTTGATGCGATGCTGGCGAATCAGCCCGCAGATTTCCTCGGCGTCCCACTGGCCCTGGGCCCGCAACACCACGTGGGCACCACTGAGCAACGGCACCAACAAGCGTTCGGTGGCCGCATCGAAGTTGATGGAATAGAAATGCAGCTCGCAGTCGTCCGGGCGCATGCCAAAGCGCTGGATCACCGCCTGGCAATGCATGGCGATTTCACCGTGGGACACCACCACGCCCTTGGGCTTGCCGGTGGAACCGGAGGTATAGATCAGATAGGCCTGGTGTTGCGGCAGGTTGATCAGCGGCAGCGAGTGATCCGGGTACTGCGCCAAGGCCGGCGAATCATCTTCCAGGCACCAGCACTCCACACCCTCGGGCAGTGCACCGAGGGCCTGGAGCATCGCCCGGTCGCTGAGCAGCAGGCTGATGCCACTGTCTTCGATCATGTAGTGCAGGCGATCCAGCGGGTATTCCGGGTCCAGCGGCACGTAGGCGCCGCCGGCCTTGAGGATCGCCAGCAGGCCGATGACCATTTCCAGCGAGCGCTCCAGGGCCAGGCCGACCCGCACCTGCGGCCCGACGCCTGCCTCGCGCAGGCGCCAGGCCAGGCGATTGGCGCGGCTGTCCAGTTGCGCATACGTCAGGGTCTGCCCGGCGAAGGTCAGGGCCGGTGCGTCGGGACGCGCCCGAGCCTGTTCGGCGAACAGTGGGTGAATGCATTGGTCCAGGCGATGCTCACCGGGCTCGACACCCAGGCTGTCGAGCAGTTGTTGCTGCTCGCCGGCATCGAGCAACGGCAGTTCGCTCAGGCGTCGGGCCGGATCGTCCAGCAGCGCTTGCAACAGATTGCGCCAGTGCCCGGCCATGCGCGCGATGCGCGGCTCGTCGAACAGGTCGGAGCTGTAGGTCAGGCAGCAACCCAGGCGCTGATCCAGGTCGGTGACTTCCAGGTTGAGGTCGAACTTGGTGGCCCGGGCATCGTTGACCAGGTATTCGACGGTCATGCCGGCCAGCGTGCGGCTCTGCTGGAATTCCCAGCGCTGCACGTTGCACATCACCTGGAACAACGGGTTGTAGGCCGCACTGCGCGGTGGTTGCAGGGCTTCCACCAGATGATCGAACGGCAAGTCCTGGTGGGACTGGCCTTCGATGACGGTGTGGCGCACCTGTTCGAACAGTTCGCCCACCGACATCTGCCCGTCGAGCTGGCAACGCAGCACTTGGGTGTTGAGGAACGCACCGATCAGCCCTTCACTTTCCGGGCGGATGCGGTTGGCCACCGGCGCGCCGATGCGCAGGTCGGTCTGGCCGCTGTAACGGTAGAGCAGCACGGCCAGGGCGGCGGTCATGGTCATGAACAGGGTCAGGCCCTGTTGCGCGTTGAAGGCGCGGACCCGCGCGGCCAGCTCATCACTGAGATCGAAACGGAACAGTTCACCGCGATGGCTCTGCACCGACGGACGCGGGCGGTCGCCGGGCAGCTCCAGCAGCGGATGCTCGCGGCCCAGTTGCGCGGTCCAGTAGTCCAGCTGCCGTTGGCGCTCACCGGATTCCAGCCACTGGCGCTGCCAGACGCTGTAGTCCAGGTACTGCACCGGCAAGGGTTCCAGGGGTGATTCACGGTCGTCGACAAAGGCTTCGTACAGCGCGCTCAGTTCACGGGCGAAAATGTCCATCGCCCAGCCTTCGGTGACGATGTGGTGCAGCGTCAGCACAAAGTAATGCTCATGCTCGGCGGTCTTGACCAGGCAGGCCCGCAGCAGCGGTCCGGTTTCCAGGTCGAAGGGCTTGTGCGCCTCGCTGTCGGCCAGTTGCTGCACCCGCTGCTGACGAATGTCAGCGGCCAGCATCGAGAAGTCCTTCCAGTCCATGCGCAGGCCCGTCTCGCCGTGCACCTGTTGGCAGGCCACGCCGTCGACGCTCGGGAACGTGGTGCGCAGGGTTTCGTGGCGCAGGATTAACGCCTGCAAGGCCGCCTCGAAGCGCCCGACATCCAGCACCCCGCGCAACCGCGCCATACCGCCGACGTTGTAGGCCGGGCTGTCCGGCTCCATCTGCCAGAGGAACCACATGCGCTGCTGGGAATACGACAGCGGCACCGGTTGGCTGCGGTCGACCTTCTCGATGGGCGGCTGGCGATTGGTCTGGCCGCTGGCCTGGATCAAGCGCACTTGCTCGGCGAAAGCACCCAGTTCACTCGCCTCGAACAGCGCTCGCAACGGCAGTTCCACGTCACAGGCCTGGCGAGTGCGGGAAATGATCTGGGTCGCCAGCAGCGAATGACCGCCGAGGGCAAAAAAATCGTCCCGCAGGCCGATGCGCGCCAGTCCCAGCACGTCGCGCCAGATGCCGGCGATTTGCTGTTGGAGGGCGCTGACCGGCTCGACATGCTCGCGCACCTGCCATTGCGGTTCAGGCAAGGCGCGGCGATCGAGCTTGCCGCTCGGGCTCAAGGGCATGGCGTCCAGGCGCAGCAGTTGGGCGGGCACCATGTAGTCCGGTAGTTCGGCGGCCAGGGCGGCCTTGAGCCGGGTGTTCAATTCGTCCTGGCCGTGGGTGACCTCCGGCGCGGTGTAATAACCGATCAACTGCGGGCCGGCCGAGGTGTCGCGCACCAGCACCGCCACTTGGGCGACGCCGTCCTGGGCCAGCAGGCGCGCTTCGATTTCCTGCGGTTCGACCCGGAAGCCGCGCAGCTTGACCTGCTGGTCGAGGCGGCCGAGGTATTCGATCACGCCGTCGGCGCCCCAACGCGCCCGGTCGCCGGTGCGGTACAACCGCGCACCGGCCGGCCCCATTGGGTCGGCGACGAAACGCTCGGCGCTCAGGCCCGGACGCCCGAGGTAACCCCGGGCCAGGCCCAGGCCGCCAATGCACAGCTCGCCCGGCACACCGGCAGGCACGGGATTGAGGTCGCTGTCGAGCACCCGGCACAGCACGTTGCCCAGGGGACGACCGATGGGCGAGCGCTCGCCATCAGCTTCGGTGCAATGCCAATGGGTGACGTTGATCGCGGTTTCGGTCGGGCCGTAGCGGTTGTGCAATTGCGCCGACGGCAGTTGCACCAACACCCGGTTGCGCAACTCGGCCGACAAGGCTTCGCCACCGCAGAACAGCCGGCGCAGGCTGGTGCAGCGGGCGCTCAGCGGCTCTTCGACAAACAGGCTGAGCAGCGGCGGTACGAAGTGCAGCGTGGTGACGCCAAACTGCTGCACCAACTGGGCGATGCGGTGCGGGTCACGGTGCTCGCCGGGGCCAGCCAGGAGCAGTTGACTGCCGGTGATCAGCGGCCAGAAGCACTCCCAGACCGACACGTCGAAACTGATGGGGGCCTTTTGCATCAGCACATCGGTGGCATCCAGCCCATAGGTCGCTTGCATCCATTGCAGGCGCTCGGCCAGGGCCGCGTGGGTGTTGCCGACGCCTTTGGGCTGGCCGGTGGAGCCGGAGGTGTAGATCACGTAGGCCAGGTGATCGCCGTGCAGGTGCAGGCCCGGCGGGTTGCTCGGCCATTGTTCCAGGTGCAAGGCGTCCATGGCGATGACACTGACGCCGTCGCAGGCTGGCAAACGCTCCAGCAACGCGGTCTGGGTCAGCAGTAGGTCGACGCCGCTGTCGTCGAGCATGTAGGCCAGGCGTTCGGCCGGGTAGTCCGCATCCAGCGGCACATAGGCACCGCCGGCCTTGATGATGGCCAACACGCCGATAAGCAACTGTGGCGAACGCTCGGCGGCAATCGCCACGCACACGTCCGGGCCAACGCCCTTGTCCCGCAGGTAATGGGCCAGGCGGTTGGCCTGGGCGTGCAGCTCGGCATAATCGAGTTGACCACCGTCCCAGCGCAGGGCGATCCGTTGCGGCGTGCTGCGGGCCTGCTCGTTCAACAGCTCCGGCAGCCATTGGCTGGCCGGCGCGCACGGGGCCGCGCTCCAGTGCTGCTGTTGGCTGTGTTCATCGGCGGTCAATAACGGTACATCGCCGATGGCTTGCTGCGGATCGGCACAGACCGCCCGCAACAGGTTGCAGTAATGCGCTGCCAGCCGCTCGATGGTCGCCGCCTCGAACAGTTCGTCGGCGTAGTCGAACGACAGGGTCAACCGGCCGTTGCGATCTTCTTCGCTGTGCAATTGCAGGTCGAACTTGGCTTCGCGGCTGTGCCACGGCAACTCCTCGGCCAGCAGCCCCGGCAGACGGCGCAAGGCACTCAGGTCACGCTGCTGGTGGTTGAACATCACCTGGAACAGACCTTGCTCGCGCGCCTCGGGAAACGCTTCGAGCAGTTGCTCGAATGGCAGGTCCTGGTGGGCCTGGGCCCCGAGCGTGGCTTCCCGGGCCTGGGCCAGCAACGCGGCAAACGGTTGACGGGAATCGACCTGCCCGCGCAGGACCTGGGTGTTGATGAAGAAGCCGATCAGCCCCTGGGTTTCCAGGCGCGGACGGTTGGCGTTGGGTACACCGACGCGGATGTCGGATTGCCCGGTGTAACGCTGCAACAGCGCCTGGAAAGCCGCCAGCAACAGCATGAACGGCGTCGCGTCATGGGCCTGGGCTACGTGGCGCAGGGCCTCGCCGAGGTCCTTGTCCAGGCGCAGGCTGTGCCGCGCGGCGCTGCGCTGGCGTTGAGCGCTGCGTGGATGATCCGTGCCCAGCACCAGGGCCGATTGTTCAGCGCCCAGTTGCTGCTTCCAGTAGCTCAGTTGGCGCTCGGCCTCGCCCTGGGCGAGCCACTGGCGTTGCCAACTGCCGTAGTCGGCGTATTGCAAAGGCAATGGCGCCAGTTCAGCAACCTGGCCTTGGGAGGCGGCGGCGTACACGCGGGAGAATTCTTCGATCAATACATTCATCGACCAGCCGTCGGCGATGATGTGGTGCAGCGTCACCAGCAGTTGATGGTCATCCTCGTCGAGGCGCAACAGGGTGACCCGCAGCAGCGGCCCCTTCTCCAGATCGAACCGCGTGGCCGCTTCGTCTTCTCGAACCTGCCGCGCCCGGGCTTCGCGCCGGTTGGCAGGTTCGTCACTGAGATCGATCACCTGCAGCTTGAATTCGCCGGCCGGATCGACCTGTTGCAAGGCCACCCCATCCCGCTCCAGGAACCGCGTGCGCAAGGACTCGTGACGCTCGATCAGTTGCTGGAAACCGGCCCGCAGCGCGTCTTCGTCCAGCTCACCGCGCAGGTGCAAAGCGCCGGGAATGTTGTAGGCACGGCTCGCCGGGTCGAGCTGCCAGGTGATCCACAAACGGTTCTGCGCCAGGGATTGCGGCAGTGGCGCATGGCGCGGCAATGGGCTGATCGCGCCCTGGGCCTGGCCGCCGTCCCGCTGCTGGTTCGCCACCGTCGCCGCGAACGCAGCCAGGGTCGGCGCTTCGAACAGCAGGCGCAGGTTGAGCGCCAGCCCGAGGGTTTCGCTCAAGCGTGCGATCACCTGGGTGGCGGCGATGGAGTTACCGCCCAGCAGGAAGAAATGATCGTCGGCCCGGACCTGCCCGACCTGCAATTGCTCCCGCCAGACCTGGCCGATGAGGGCTTGCAACGCGGAGGACGGCGCGGATTCGTCAGCCACATCTGCTGCGGCTGACGGGAACTGTGCGTAACTGTCCAAACTGCCGTCGGCCAACCGGATGCGGCAGGCCGAGCGCTGCAACTTGCCGCTGGAGGTCTTGGGCAGCGCGCCGGGATTGAGCAGCACCACCACGCTCGGGGCTTGCTGGCAGGCCTCGGCCACGGCCTGGCGAATGGCGTTGATCACGGCTTCGGGCGGCAGGATTTTCTGCACGCTGCGGCTGATTTCCGCGGCGATGCCGATGCCCTCCTCGCCGCTGTCGTTGACCGCGAACGCCGCCACCCGGCCCTTGCGCACCACCTCCACTTCGCGCTCGATGGTTTGCTCGATGTCCTGGGGATAGAGATTGTGCCCGCGCACGATCAGCAGGTCTTTCAGGCGACCGGTGATGAAAAGTTCGCCGTCGCACCGGAAACCCAGGTCGCCGGTGCGCAGCCAGGTCTGGCCGTCGTGCTGGACAAAGGTTTTGGCGCTGGCTTCAGGGTTGCGCCAGTAACCCAGGGCGATGCTCGGCCCGGCGGCCCAGACTTCACCGACCTGATTGTCGGCCAACGGCTGCAACGTGGTGGGCTCGACGATCAGCACCGCGTGCCCGGGCTGGCTGACACCGCAACTCATCACCGCGCTGCCCTGCCCCGGCTCGGCCCGGTTTTGTGCCAACGCCGCGTCATCCACTCGCAACGAAGGAATGCCGTGGCGGCGCGGCGTGCCGGCGACGAACAAAGTCGCTTCGGCCAGGCCATAGGAGGCCATGAAATTGTCCGGCGTGAAGCCGCACGGAGCGAATTTCTCGGCAAAACGCTCCAGGGTGTCGAGGCGGATCGGCTCGGAGCCGGAATAAGCCACGCGCCAGCCGCTCAGGTCGAGACGTTCCAGGGCCGAATCACTGACCCGCTCGCTGCACAACCGATAGGCGAAATCCGGACCGCCGCTGATGGTGCCGCCGTACTCGCTGATCGCTTCGAGCCAACGCACGGGGCGGGCCAGGAAATAAGCCGGGGACATCAATACGCAGGGGACGCCGCTGAACACCGGCTGCAACAGACCGCCGATCAGGCCCATGTCGTGGTACAGCGGCAGCCAACTGACGATGACATCGTCGGGGTTCAGATCGATGCCAAAGCCGTGGCGAATCAACAATTCGTTGGCCACCAGGTTGCCGTGGCTGACCTGCACACCCTTGGGCAGCGCAGTGGAACCGGAGGTGTATTGCAGGAAGGCAATGTCATCGCCCTGCAGCGTCGGCATCCGCCATTGCCCGGCGTGGGCCGGGTCGAGGGTATCGACGCACAACACCGGCGGCGCCGACTCGATGGCTTGCAACGGCTCGCGCAGATCGCTGCTGGTGAGCAGCAGGCGCGGTTCGGCGTCGGCGATGATCGACAGCAGGCGCTCCTGATGGTGGCGACGGGCGGACTCCGGCGGATAGGCCGGCACCGCGATCACCCCGGCGTAGAGGCAGCCAAAGAACGCCGCGACGTAATCCGGACCACTGGGGAACAACAGCACGGCGCGATCACCCAGCGCCGCTTCGCCCTGCAAGGCGCCGGCGATGGTCCGGGCGCGCAGGTCCAGGTCGCGATAACTCAACACCACACCCTGCCCTGGGGTGTCGGCAAGGAAGCGCAGGGCCACCCGGTCCGGCGTCAACGCGGCGCGGCGCTGGAGGGCATGAGCCAGGGTGCTGGGGAGTTCGAACGCGTCGGTCATGGGGGTTTCCTGCCTGAATTCGGCTTGCAAGTTGTCCCCCATGGAACGGATAGCCGCGGCAAATAATTAGTCCGGCAGCCGACTCACCGAGGCATGCAGCCAAGCAGCCAGCTACCAGGCACCGCGACAATGGGTCGCGGCGCCGAAGCTGGACTTTATTACATCAATAATTCTTTTTCTCAATTGACAATCATTATCATTAAGCCTAATTTGGCGCTCGATGTGTAGGACGGGTCCGGCATCCGGACGTCCCGCTAACTTTTTGCAGCAAGGTGAATTCCATGACGGAACAAGTATCCACAAGCAGGTGCGACTCACCGTTACTCCAGGCGTTCGTCGATAACCGACTGATCCTGGTCAAGATCGCGGCGCGCATTACCGGTTGCCGGTCCCGCGCGGAAGATGTGGTGCAGGACGCCTTTTTCCGGCTGCAATCGGCACCACAGATCACCTCCTCGTTCAAGGCGCAACTCAGTTATCTGTTCCAGATCGTGCGCAACCTGGCGATCGACCACTACCGCAAGCAGGCGCTGGAACAGAAATACTCGGGGCCGGAGGAGGAAGGGTTGAACGTGGTGATCCAGGGTGCTTCGCCAGAAACCTCCCATATCAACTTCTCCACGCTGGAGCACATCGCCGACGCGCTGACCGAACTGCCCAGCCGCACCCGCTATGCCTTCGAGATGTACCGCCTGCACGGCGTGCCACAGAAGGACATCGCCAAGGAACTGGGGGTCTCGCCGACCCTGGTGAACTTCATGATCCGCGACGCACTGGTGCATTGCCGCAAGGTGTCGGGGGTTCGGGGGGATACTTTCGCCCGGCGGTGATAGGGGGTGTTAGTTGCGGCCCCATCGCGGGCAAGCCTTGCTCCCACAGTTTTTTCTGGCAGGCAGATAGTTTGTGAAGCCCGGAGCCTGTGGGAGCAAGGCTTGCCCGCGATGGCGGCCTGATGACCGCCCCTCCCCTTACATCAACCCACACCGATCAAAAAACCGCTCACGCCCCAGGATCATCAGCGCCGCGCGCTTGTGAGGGAAATCGAATTCCTTTTCACAATGGAAGCACTGGTTGTGCAGGTGCCCGATCATCCGCGCATTGTCGGCCCGGGGCTCGGCGACCACGCGCTGGGTGCGCGGGTCGTCCAGGAACAGGTAATGCACCAGCGCCGACAACCAGCTCGCCACCTTGTGCGGCCCGCGGTGCTGCTCTTCGCCCACCAGCATGTGGATGCCGCGATCGTAGTGGTCGGCTTCATAGAACGGCGCGATCCGATCCTCCTTGGCCCAATAGGCTTCGAAGTAAGCGAACGGCTGGTCATCGAAGCAACCGATCAAGGTCAAGACTCGGGGATCGGCCTGCAGCTTGCCCAGGTACTCGCGATGCTGTTCCAGACTGCCCTCCTCCTGCCAGAAGCTCGCCACTCGCGGGCTGTTCTGCCAGCGGTTGAAACGCTCCAGGTCCTGCTCGATTTCCAGGGTGCGCAACGACACCCAGGCCCCCAGCCGCGCATCGAAACGTCGATACACCTCGCCACGCGGCTTCATGGGCCGGCGTGGATGGCGGCGGCCATCGGTGATGACCATCTGTTGCGGGTAACTGCCGCTGAACGACTCCCCCAGCCAGGGCTGCGGCAATTGCCAGAACATCGTGCGCTCGCAGCGGTATTCACCGGCACGCTCCGTGACCGTCAATAAACCGCTGAGCAAGGCTTCGCCGGGGCGCTCGTCGAGGTGCCAGGTCAGGTGCTGACACTCGGGATCGCGGGCAAACAGCCAATAGCAGGCCGCCCACAGCGCCGGCCCCACCGGGCGGTCGTTGATTTCCTGCAAATGCACATGCAACTCGGGGCCACGCACAAGGCGCAGCCGGATCAGCGGCGCGCCTTCAAGCATCAGGCTCAGGTGGCGTTCGGTTTCATCGGCGCCGAGGCGACGACCACCGGGCAAAGGCAGTGTCGTCGGGTGGTTGAGGTTGGACATGGGAGCGGCTCGCGTATTCGTCGGTAGTCAACGTGTGACGTGAGCCGGGGCGGGAAATTTAGGGTCGCCTTCAATGGGAATGCATGGAGACCAGTTGGATCTGATAAGGCTGGAAAATCTTCAGCATCTGACCGTTATCCCGCAGCGTTTGCAGCAACTGTGCGAACGCTTCACTGGAAATGGGCGCCTGTGGCCGGATCAGCGCGTAATGGTGGTAAACCTGATCGATGCGCTCAGACACCAGCAGCTGCGGGCCGACTTCGGGATTGCGCAGCACGTAATCGTTGAGGTACGAACGGGTCACCAGGGCGATATCCGCCCGCCCACGCAAGACCATCAGCAGATTGCTGTCGTGGGAATACGTCAGCGTGGCGTTGTATTGACCGGCGAGAAACTTGGGGTCGGCGTTGAATTCGGCAAAGGCGTAGTGATAGCCGCTGAACAACGCCAGGCGCTTGCCCCTGAGGTCGGCGAAATAACTTTGCTGGCGCTCCGGCTGGCGCTGGGCGACGAAGACTTCCGCATCTTCCAGGCCCATGTCCACCGACGTGTGTGGCACATCCTGCCAACCCCATTCGGGGTTCTCGAAAATGGCCATGTCGACCCGGCCCTGCTTGAAATCATTGAACCGGCGCGGGATCGACGTCGGCACCAGGACGAACTGGTAGTCGCTTTGCGACTGGTTCAAGGCCTCCACCATCTGCGGCAGCAGGCCGGTGTCGGCACCGTTCTCGGGACGAACGGTATAGGGTGGAAAGTGTGCCGCGCCGATCCGCACCAGTTGCGCCGCCTCGATCGGCAACGCCAGGAAAACGGCCAGGGTGGCCAGCAGTACACGGGAGGTCATCCCCATCGGCGAAAACGTCAAGATAACCCACTCCCCAAAAGTCCCCATCACTACAATCAAGCTAGGCGGTTTCAGCCGCTTAGCCAGCCATGCGGCCATTTAAAGCGCCGTTCGATTATTGTTTTTCTTCAAGCACCAGGATCAGGGCCTGCTCGGCCAGTTCATCGAGGCTCAGGCTGCCTTCGGCGCGAAACCAGGTGGTGGTCCAGGACAACGCCCCCGTGAGGAACCGCCGGGTAATGGGCACGTCCCCGCGAATATACCCGGCCTCCTTGGCCTGGCCCAAGACCTCGAGCCACAAGTCTTCATATGTATCACGCAGGGCCAGCACGTGCCGCTGTCCGTCCGGCGAGAGCGAACGCCATTCATAGACCAGCACCGCCATGGCCTCGCCAGTGCCACCCATGATCGACTGCAATTCGCAGCGAATCAGCGCCAGCACCCGTTCGCGCACGTTGTCGGCCTCGGCCAGGGCAGCGCGCATCAATGCGGTGTTGTAGCGGATGGTTTCTTCCATCACCGCCCGCAGGATGTCGTCCTTGCTCTTGAAATGGTGAAAGATGCTGCCCGACTGGATGCCCACGGCGCTGGCCAGGTCGCGCACCGTGGTGCGCTCGAAGCCCTTGTTGCGAAACAGGTGGGCGGCAGTCTGGAGCAGTTTGCCGCGCGCACTGTCCGGGTCGGTCAGTTGCCCGTTGTCGACCAGCTCACGCATCACGCCCTGGGCTTTTTGCTCGTCCACCCATTCTCTCCTACAGTCGATCAACCAACGCATCGCCACTGCACAGCAAACCATCGGTGGCGCGGGCAATTTAAGCCGAGCGAAGCAACCAAGCAAGCGCTCGGCCAGAAGAACCGGCAACCGTTTACAAACCAAGCGCTTGCTTGGTAGTCTCGAGCCACCTTTGCCGGAGGGAACGCCATGCCCAAAACGATCCGAATCGGTTGCGCCAGCGCCTTTTGGGGCGACACCTGCACCGCGGCGGCGCAACTGGTCGAGGGCGGTGCGCTGGATTACCTGGTGTTCGACTATCTGGCCGAAGTCACGATGTCGATCATGGCCGGGACGCGCCTGAAAGATGCTTCGAGCGGCTATGCCACGGACTTCATCGAGGTCCTCACCCCGCTGCTCCAGCGTTTGCATGACGACAGGATCCGAGTCATCAGCAACGCCGGCGGGGTCAATCCCCAGGCCTGTGCGAAGGCTCTGCAAGCAGCCTGCGATCAGGCCGGCGTAGCGCTGAAGATTGCCGTGCTGCTGGGCGATGACCTGCAACCGCAACACGAACGGCTCGCCGCCCAGGGCATCGACGAGATGTTCAGCGGCGAGCCCCTGCCTCCCGCGTGTGTGTCCATCAACGCCTACCTCGGCGCACCCGGCATCGTCGAGGCGTTGCGCCTGGGCGCCGATGTAGTGATCACCGGCCGCGTGGTGGACAGTGCCGTGGTCAGCGCCGCCCTGGTGCATGAGTTCGGCTGGGCCTGGGACGATTACGACAGATTGGCCCAGGCCGCGCTCGCGGGCCATCTCATCGAGTGTGGCGCCCAGTGCACGGGCGGTAATTTTACCGACTGGCGGGCTGTGCCGGATTACGAGCACATCGGCTTTCCCATCGTCGAGGTCAGCGCCGATGGCCAGTTCATTGTCACCAAGACCGAAGGCAGCGGCGGGCTGGTCACGCCGTTGACCGTCGGCGAGCAGTTGCTCTACGAAATCGGCGACCCGCAAGGTTACCTGCTGCCCGACGTGATCTGCGATTTCAGCCAGGTCAGGTTGATCCAGCAGGGCAAGCACGCCGTGCGCGTCCACGGGGCCAGGGGCCTGCCGCCCAGCGACCGGTACAAGGTCTGCGCCACCTGGCTGGACGGCTGGCGCTGCACCGCCACCTGCCTGATCGCCGGCATCGATGCGGTGGCCAAGGCTGAACGGGTCAGCCAGGCGATCGTCGCCAAGACCTCACAGCTGTTGCGCCAACGTGGCTGGGCGCCCTACAGCGACGTGAACATCGAACTGCTGGGCAGCGAAGCCACTTATGGCCAGCACGGCCAGCGCCGGGACAGCCGTGAGGTGGTGATCAAGCTGGCGGTACGGCACCCGGATAAACAGCCGCTGGTGCTGTTTTCCAGGGAAATCGCCCAGGCCGCCACTGGCATGGCGCCGGGACTGACCGGCCTGGTCGGTGGCCGGCCGACGGTGTCGCCGTTGATTCGCCTGTTCTCGTTCCTGATCGACAAAACCACCTGTCGGCTCGCCATCGAACTCGACGGCCAGCACCACCCTTGCTCCCTGCCCGCTTTCGAACCGCTGCACACCACCGATCTGCCGATCGCCCCGGCCCCGCCCAAACCCCAGGGTCAGGCCGACGCCAGCGTGCCGCTGATCAAACTGGCGGTGGCGCGCTCCGGCGACAAAGGCAACCACAGCAACATTGGCGTGATCGCCCGGGAACCCGAATACCTGCCCTGGATCGCCGAGGCGCTGACCCCGGAGGTGATGGTCGACTGGATGAGCCACGTGCTCGACCCGCTGCTGGGCCGGGTCGAACGCTGGTACCTGCCAGGCACCCACAGTTTGAATTTCCTGCTGGAAAACGCCCTCGGTGGCGGCGGTGTCGCCAGCCTGCGCATCGATCCCCAGGGCAAGGCGTTCGCCCAGCAGTTGCTGGAGATTCAGATACCGGTGCCGCAAAGCATTGCCGATCAGGTCGGCTAAGGGCGGTCGCCATGGCAAATAAACGATCAGCAGCCCCTGTGGCGAGGGAGCTTGCTCCCGCTGGGTTGCGCAGCGACCCCGGCTTTTGCGATTGCGGCGCAATCGAGCGGGAGCAAGCTCCCTTGCCACAGGGCTTCGCTGATCCGTTCCAACACGAGGAGTCTGCATGCCGGTCATCGAATCGCACCTGGATCCCCACAGCGCTGACTTCGCACGCAACCACGCGGCGATGCTGGCCGGTGTCGAACAACTGCGCCAACTCGAACGGGCCGTGCTGGCGAAAGCCGCCCAGGCCCAGGACAAGTTCGACCAGCGCGGCCAACTGTTGCCACGCCAGCGCCTGAACCTGCTGCTGGACCCCGGCGCACCGTTCCTCGAGTTGGCGAGCCTGGCCGGCTACAAACTCCATGACGACAAGGACGGCAGCCAGGCCGGCGGCGGCCTGATCGCCGGGATCGGCTACGTGTCCGGGGTGCGGGCACTGGTGGTGGCCAACAACAGCGCGATCAAGGGCGGCACGATTTCCCCCAGCGGTTTGCACAAGACCCTGCGCCTGCAACAGATCGCCATGGAAAACAAACTGCCGGTCATCACCCTCGCCGAAAGTGGCGGCGCCAATCTCAATTACGCGGCGCGGATTTTCGTCGAAGGCGCGCGCTGCTTCGCCAATCAGGCACGTATGTCGGCCATGGGCCTGCCGCAGATCACCGTAGTGCATGGCTCGGCCACGGCCGGCGGCGCTTATCAGCCGGGTTTGTCGGATTACGTGGTGGTGGTGCGCGACAAGGCGCGGCTGTTCCTGGCCGGGCCGCCGTTGCTCAAGGCCGCGACCGGCGAAGTGGCCAGCGAAGAGGAACTGGGCGGTGCGCTGATGCACGTGCAGGTGGCCGGCACTGCCGAATACCTGGCGGAGAACGACGCCGATGGCATACGCCTGGCCCGGGAAATCCTCGACTTGCTGCCCTGGAATGCACAATTGCCGCCACAGCCCGAACGGACCTGGACGGAGCCGCTCTACCCCGCCGACGAATTATTGGGACTGGTGCCCGACGACCCGAAGAAACCCTATGACGTGGGGGAAATCATCGCCCGCATCGCCGACGGCTCGTATTTCCTGGCCTTCAAAAGCGAATTCGACACCCAGACGATTTGCGGTCACCTGCACATTCGCGGCCATGCCTGCGGCCTGATCGGCAACAACGGCCCCATCACGCCACAGGGAGCGGCCAAGGCGGCGCAGTTCATCCAGTTGTGCGATCAGAGCCGCACGCCGTTGCTGTTTTTGCACAACACCACCGGGTTCATGGTCGGCACCGAGTCGGAGCGACAAGGGGTGATCAAGCATGGCGCCAAGATGATCCAGGCCGTGGCCAATGCCCGAGTGCCCAAGCTGACCGTCGTGGTAGGCGGCTCCTATGGTGCTGGCAACTACGCCATGTGCGGCCGCGGGCTTGACCCGCGCTTCATCTTCGCCTGGCCCAACAGTCACACCGCCGTGATGGGCGGCGCCCAGGCCGGCAAGGTCCTGCGGATGGTCACCGAGGCCACGCAACTCAAGAACGGCCTGAGCCCCGACCCGAAGATGCTGGACCTGCTCGAGCAAACCACCGCGCAGAAACTCGACAGCCAATCCACCGCCCTCTACGGCAGCGCCAGCCTGTGGGACGACGGGCTCATCGACCCGCGCGACACCCGCACCTTGCTGGGCTTGCTACTGGACATCTGTCACGAGTCCGAGCAGCGGCCACTGCAAGCCAACAGCTTCGGCGTGGCCCGCTTCTGAGCGCAACCTCCAGGAGAACAATAAAAATGATCTTCACCCAGGAACACGAAGCGCTGCGGCGCACCGTCCGCCAGTTTGTCGACCACGACATCAATCCCTACGTCGACGAATGGGAGCGGGCCGGACGTTTTCCCATCCACGAGATTTTCCGCAAGGCCGGCGAGTTGGGCCTGCTGGGTATTTCCAAGCTGCAGGCCTTCGGCGGCATGGGCCTGGACTACAGCTATTCGATCGTCGCGGCCGAGGAATTCGGCACTATTCATTGCGGCGGCGTGCCAATGTCCATCGGCGTGCAGACCGACATGTGCACCCCGGCCCTGGCCCGTTTCGGCTCCGACGAGTTGCGCGAAGCGTTCCTGCGCCCGGCTATTCGCGGCGAACAGGTGGGCTGCATCGGCGTCTCGGAAGTCGGTGCCGGCTCCGACGTCGCCGGCCTCAAGACCACGGCGCGCAAGGACGGCGACGACTACGTCATCAACGGCAGCAAGATGTGGATCACCAATGCGCCGAGCGCTGACTTCATTTGCCTGTTGGCGAATACCTCGGACGACAAGCCCCACATCAACAAATCGCTGATCATGGTGCCGATGCGCAGCGCCGGCATCAGCCTCGGCCAGCATCTGGACAAACTCGGCATGCGCAGCTCGGAAACCGCCCAGGTGTTTTTCGACGACGTGCGGGTGCCACAACGCAATCGCATCGGCCAGGAAGGTGCCGGGTTCATGATGCAGATGCTGCAATTCCAGGAAGAACGCCTGTTCGGCGCGGCCAACATGCTCAAGGGCCTGGAGCATTGCATCGACAGCACCATCGAGTACTGCAAGGAGCGCAAGACCTTCGGCACGGCCCTGATCGACAACCAGGTGATCCACTTCCGCCTGGCGGAACTGGCCAGCGAAATCGAATCCCTGCGGGCGCTGGTCTACCAGGCCACCGAGCAGTACATCCACGGCCAGGATGTCACGCGACTGGCCTCGATGGCCAAGCTCAAGGCCGGACGCCTGGCCCGGGAAACCACCGACAGTTGCCTGCAATACTGGGGCGGCATGGGCTTCATGTGGGACAACCCGGTCGCCCGCGCCTATCGCGACGTACGGCTGGTGTCCATCGGCGCCGGCGCGGACGAAATCATGCTGGGCATCATCTGCAAGCTCATGGGCATTTTGCCAGGGAAGAAAAACTGAGTACATCGCCTGTCAGACCGCCATCGCGAGCAAGCTTTGCTCCCACAGGCTAATGCACTCACTGGGTATTGTGGGAGCAAAGCTTGCTCGCGATGAGGCCCAAACAGACACCACAAGACTCCAGGAATGCCCCCATGCCCGCCTTCAGCAAAATCCTCATCGCCAACCGCGGCGAAATCGCCTGTCGCATCCAGCGCACCGCCCAGGCCCAGGGTTATCGCACGGTGGCGGTGTTCAGCGAGGCCGACGCCGATGCGCTGCACGTGCGCATGGCCGATGAAGCCGTGCTGATCGGCCCGGCCCCGGTGCAGCAGTCCTACCTCGACCCCTTGGCCATTCTCGAGGCGGCCCGGCGCAGCGGCGCCGATGCGATCCACCCCGGCTACGGCTTTCTTTCGGAAAATGCGCGGTTCGCCCACGCCTGCGCGCAGGCTAGCCTGGTTTTCATCGGCCCCAGCCCCGAGGCCATCGAACTGATGGGCAGCAAGCGCCGGGCAAAAATCGCCATGATCCAGGCCGGTGTTCCCTGCATCGCCGGTTACCAGGGCGCCGCCCAGGACGACGACACGCTGCAGCGCGAAGCCGGGCGCATCGGCTACCCGCTGATGATCAAGGCCAGTGCCGGTGGCGGCGGCCGCGGCATGCGCCTGGTCCAGCGCGCCGAGGACCTGCTGGAGCAGTTGCGCAGCGCACGCTCGGAAGCCCTGCACGGCTTCGGCAGCGACGAGTTGATCCTCGAACAAGCCTTGATCGATCCGCGGCATGTGGAAGTGCAGATCTTCGGCGACCACCACGGCCAGTTGATCCACCTGGGTGAACGGGACTGCTCGATCCAGCGGCGCCACCAGAAAATCATCGAGGAAGCGCCCTGCCCGGTCATGACCGCCGACCTGCGCCGGGCCATGGGCGAGGCGGCACTCAAGGCGGGGCGCGCAGTGCATTACGTCGGTGCCGGGACCGTGGAGTTCCTGCTCGCGGCGGACGGTCGGTTTTACTTCCTGGAGATGAACACGCGCCTGCAGGTCGAGCACCCGGTCACCGAGTTGATCACCGGCCTGGACCTGGTGGCCTGGCAATTGGACGTCGCCGCCGGCAGGCCGCTGCCCCTGTGCCAGGAGCAGGTGACGCTCAGCGGCCATGCCCTGCAAGTGCGGTTGTACGCCGAGGACCCAGCGGCGGATTTCCTGCCCCAGACCGGGCGCTTGGTTGGCTGGGAGCCCCCCATCCGCGACGGTGTACGAGTCGACCATGGCCTGCAGCAGGGCCAGGCCATCACGCCGTTCTACGATTCGATGCTGGGCAAACTCATCGTCCACGGCGCCACCCGCGACGAAGCACGCCGCAAACTGTTGCGAGCGGTGGAGGATTGCGTGCTGCTTGGGGTCCAGAGCAACCAGCGCTTGCTCGCCGGCTTGCTGGCGCATCCGCGGTTCATCGACGGCGACTTCAACACCGGCTTCATCGGCCAGCATTTTGCCAATCATGCGGCGCTTCTACCCCTTGAGCCCTCGGTCGAACAACTGGCCATCGCCACCGCGGCGTTTTATCAGGCATCGCAGGCACGGCATGCACCCGGCCTGGGCGGGTGGCGCAACAGCATCGGCACGGCGCTGCATTATCGGATCGGCGTCGGGGAGCGCGACTGGGTGCTGAGCCTTGAAACCGAAACCGACGGGACACTGAACATCCGCAGCGCCGGGCGCTTGATCGAGCTGAGGCTGCTCGACGTTGATGCGCAGGGCGCAACGCTGGTCATCGACGGGATTGGCCAGCGCCATGCCTGGCGCCTCGAAGGCCACGATCTCTGGCTGTCCACCCGCCCCGGCGGCCTGCACCTGCAAGACCGGACCCTGGCCCCCGTCGCCAGCAAGGCCAGTGCCAGTGCCAGTACGCTCCTGGCGCCCATGGACGGTGCCATTGTCGAGGTACTGGTCAGCGAAGGCAGCCCGGTGCGCCAAGGCCAACTGCTGATGGTGCTCGAAGCGATGAAAATGGAGCACCCACTCAAGGCAGGCATCGACGGGGTGGTCAGGCAATTGCAGGTCACACAAGGTGATCAGGTGAGAAAACGCCAGCTTTTGTTGCGCGTTGAAACAGCCCACTAGTCGGATGCCTGGGGTTTGACTACGCTCAAACCCATCAGCACGCCGATACCGGGAACCCTGCAATGCCTCACTGGCTGGTGATTGATCTGGAGGCCACCACCGATGAGGGTGGCTGGCCGGTAACCGAAATGGAAATTATCGAAATCGGCGCCACGCTGGTGAATCGTGACGGCCGCGAAGTGGATCACTTCCAGCGCTTCGTGCGGCCCCTGAGACGACCGCTGCTCACGCCTTTCTGTCGCGAACTGACCCACATCACCCAGGCCAATATCGACGGCGCCGCGCCCTTGACCGAGGTCTGGCCGGCGTTCGAGCGCTGGCTGGCGCCGTATCATCCGAAGCTGGAAAGCTGGGTCAGTTGGGGCGACTACGACCGCAAGCAACTGCTTCAGGAATGGCAGCGCCAGCAGTTGCACAGTGTCCTCGCCCAGGTGTCGCACATGAACCTCAAGCAACGCTTCGCCAAGGCCCGTCGACTGGAACGACCGCTGGGCCTCAATGGCGCGCTGCAACTGGCGGGCCTGCAATTTTGCGGGCAACAGCACCGCGCCCTGGAAGATGCCCGCAATACCGCGCGATTGTTGCCCCTGGTGCTTCCGGGTTGAGCGGCGTCCACTTCCCGGCGCGGCAGATGACGAATGTTGCAGCCTTGTGCATACTGGCCGGCCTTTTTCAGCCCCTTTTTCGAGGAATCGCCCATGTTTAAAGTCAACGAGTACTTCGACGGCACCGTCAAGTCGATCGCTTTTGGCACTGCCGAAGGCCCCGCGACCATCGGCGTCATGGCACCGGGCGAATATGAGTTCGGCACGGCCCAACGGGAAATCATGCACGTCGTCTCCGGCGCCCTGACCGTGAAGCTGCCCGACAGCACCGATTGGGAAACCTTCGCGGCCGGCAGCCAGTTCAATGTACCGGCCAACAGCAAGTTCCAGCTCAAAGTGGCCGTCGACACCGCTTACCTGTGTGAGTATCGCGGCTGATTAAGCGCACTACAAAGCGGGGACACAGTTCCCTCGCCACAAAAGCCAGAAAAGCTGTTACCTGATAAACAAAAATGCCCGGGTCATTGGACACGGGCATTTTTGTTCACGGTTCTTTTTATTCGAGCACTTCAACCGGCATGCCGACTTCAAGCCGACCGTTGCTGTCGTTGACCAGGTTCTGGCCGAACATCGCACCGTCCGGCGTCGAACGGTATTGCTGCAACGTGGCAAAGGGTTCGCGATTCGGATCGCGTTCGCCGGTGTGCGGATCGACCGTGGTCATGATGCAACGCGAGCAGGGCTTGACCAGCCGGAACTCCACCTCGCCGATACGAATACGCTTCCAACCGTCCTCGGCAAACGCCTCGCCGCCCTCCACCACCAGGTTGGGACGAAAGCGCAACATCTCCAGCGAGCGGCCGACCCGGGTCGACAGGTCCTGCAATGAGGCCTGGCCAATCAGCAGCAGGGGGAAACCATCGGCAAAGGCGACCTTGTCGTCATCCTTGCCATAACCGGCGGCGGTGGTGCGCGCCAATTCCACCGGCACATGCACCAACCGCGTGGGGCTGCCGATGAATTCGCTGACCCAGGCCGCCGCCTCATCACCGGCATCCGGTACACGCAAGGTGTCACGCCAGATGATCACGCCGCGCCGTCGCTCTTGCTGGGTGGGTGGCAGCGGCACGTCGATGGCACCATGGCCCGGTGCGCTGAGCGTCAGGCCACCCGCCTCGTTCCACAAGGCCGAAAGCTGACTCATCTTCGCCACGGCGCGCTGGGTCAGGAACCGCCCCGTGCCCTCATCCACCAGCATCCAGCGCCGATCACCGTCCAGCCCTAGCTTGTCCAGGCCAATCTGCTGCAGGGGCTGGCCCTTGCCGGACTTCAACGGATACCGATACAGCGCGCTCAGCCGCAACATGGTCAACTTCCCCGGTGGCAAAAAAATGCCACCTTATACGAGCCGGCCATTGAAGCAAACCACCATCGGTTTCAGTCGAGCATCAGCCGCTGGCGCACCACGTCGACCAGTTTGTCCGGCTGGAATTTGGAGAGGAAGTTGTCGCAACCGACCTTCTTGACCATCGAATCGTTGAAGCTACCGGACAGCGAGGTGTGCAACACGACATAGAGCCCACGCAGACGCGGGTCGTTGCGGATTTCGGTGGTCAAGCGGTAGCCGTCCATTTCCGGCATTTCGGCATCGGTGAAGATCATCAGCAATTTGTCGGTCATGACCTCGCCGGTATCGGCCCAGGCCTTGAGCATGTTCAGGGCCTTCAGGCCGTCGCTGGCGATGTGCATTTTCACACCCAGTTGACCCAGGGTGTCGCGCAATTGCGAGAGCGCAACGTTGGAGTCGTCCACCAGCAGCACTTCGCGGCCACGGGCGCGTTCCAGCACCGGGTCTTCGAGTTTGTCCCGGGAGACCTTGGCGTTGTACGGCACGATTTCGGCCAGGACTTTTTCCACGTCGATGATTTCCACCAACTGATCGTCCACCTTGCTGATGGCGGTCAGGTAGTGCTCGCGGCCGGCGCTGGTCGGCGGTGGCAGGATGGCTTCCCAGTTCATGTTGACGATGCGGTCGACGCCGCCCACCAGGAACGCCTGAACCGAACGGTTGTATTCGGTCACGATGATGGTGCTGTTGGCACCCGGCACCAGCGGCCGCATGCCAATGGCCTGGGACAGGTCAATCACCGGCAGCGTCTGGCCTCGCAGATTGACCACGCCGCACACGAACGGGTGGCGTTGCGGCATCAGGGTCAACTTCGGCAGTTGCAGGACTTCCTGGACCTTGAATACGTTAATGGCAAACAACTGCCGACCCGCCAGGCGAAACATGAGAATTTCCAGGCGATTCTCACCCACCAGTTGGGTTCGTTGATCTACTGTGTCGAGAATGCCGGCCATCGATGACTCCTGGGCTTGTTCGGATGAATCCAATAAAACCGATATCGGCTGCACAAGCCGAATCTTGACCCCGGATAAAATACAGCACGGGAATTGATATCACATTAACATCATGCTTTACTGGCTTCACGATTTCATCTGCTGTTTATCCCGCTGCGCGACTCCGGTTTGCGCACTAAGTTCCCCTGTCTAAGGGATTCCCCTAGGCACAATCAGGTCCAACCTGATATTCCCGTTATCCAATAGCCATTAATGTGACGCCATTCTCATTGCTGAACGGAGTCAGGCTTTTGTGCGCGACCACAGGACATCGGACCTGCAGCCTTTCGGCCGATCCCACCCGTGCAATCGTTTACGAATTCACCTTCGCTAAACGGCACGGGCGTGTCGTCGCACGTCCGTCCGCGGTCGACCTTGAGATCCAGCCGTTCGCCATACGCGGTTTCCTTTCGCCTGACATGATGTTGTGGAGA
The DNA here is from genome assembly GCF_014851795.1 of Pseudomonas sp. Pdm06. Classification (NCBI taxonomy): domain Bacteria; kingdom Pseudomonadati; phylum Pseudomonadota; class Gammaproteobacteria; order Pseudomonadales; family Pseudomonadaceae; genus Pseudomonas; species Pseudomonas sp. Pdm06. The sequence continues at coordinate 262,753 of NZ_JACVAH010000001.1, read as the reverse complement.
TAAGCATGCCGAACGATCGTAGGAACTGGAGTCAACGTCTTCCCGAACTTCTGATCGAGGCCGAGACACTGCTGGCCAAGTCGGAGGAATGCCTGAGCCATCTGCAATTGATCAACAATGACAAGGACGCCATCGATTGCATGCTCAGCACCTTGCTGAAACTGGCAAACAAGACCAATGCCCTGGCGCTGGAAGCCGTTTCGGAGTTTTCCCTGCATATCCATGGCTTGCTCAGCCATGCGCAAAACCACATGGAATTGCATGACCAGGCCCTGGATGCCTTGAAGGATTGCTTCACCCTGATGGCCTGGCAATTGGAACTGGTCGATCACACCACCGGCCAGTTGAGCCTGGACAACAGCGAACAAACGTCCTTGATCGAGGCATTCGCTTTCCAGGTCGGCCAGAGTCCCGACCAGGCATTGGCCGCGTCACGTCCGCTGGCGTTGGTGTCTTATCCCCAGAAACAAGCCTGATACGATGGCAATACGCCTGCTCTCTAGTGCTTTCACCGCACCATCCCGAGCGCGACCAACGATAGGCGAAGTGGTACTATCTCCCGCGTCAGCCACTTCCAGGCAGTGCCGTAATAGCCGCCAACCGAAGCTGCCTTCGACCTGAAACGTTTACCCGACCCGGCCTGTCAGATGAGCTGACCGGCCTGCCCGCAGCGAACATTCATTGGCTCCATCCGCTATGCACGCCAGCCTCAAGTCATTCATCACCTGGCCTCCCTCCCGAGAAAACGCCCGTCGCTTCACATTATTATTGTGCATGTGCTCGACCCTCGGCTGCCTGCTGACCTACCTGTACGCCCACACGGTGCCGCTGGGCCTGCTGGCCGTGAATGTCGCGGCCTTGAGCTGTGTCTGGATCCATCATCGATTGTCACGCAAGTCCATCAAGTTCCAGCCCCAGGAGCTGGCCGAGCGGTTGCTCGAGGTCCAGGAGAATGAGCGCCATCGGCTCAGCCGCGAATTGCACGACGACATTGGCCAATTGCTGACCGCAGCGAAACTGCAAGGCGAATGGCTCAAGCGGCGGATGCCGGAAGAATTGCAAGGTCAGTGCGCACTCCTGTGCGAAACCCTGGACGAAACCCTCAACAAGGTCCGCGACGTATCGGCGATCCTCAACCCCAGGGAACTGACCAGCCTCGGGCTTGAGGCCAGCCTGCGGGCGCACCTGCTCAAGACCCTGGCCAACGTCCCGGTGAAGTGGAGCCTCGATTGCCAGCAGCGTATGACGGGTATCCCGGAGGAGATGTCGGTCGCGGTGTTCCGGATCACCCAGGAAGCGGTCACCAATATCTTGCGCCATGCCCGGGCGACGAATCTGCTGGTACGCCTGCAACGCCAGCCCGACGGCCTGACCCTGCTGATCAGCGACGACGGCCAGGGATTTGTCCCGGCCAGCCACCCCGCTCGCGAAGGTCAACGGGGCATGGCCGGCATGTCGGAGCGGGTCGAACAACTGGGCGGCACCCTCAAGGTCGTGAGCGAGGCCGGCAAAGGCACGCACATCGAAGCACGCTTTCCCTGGGCGCCACGTGCCCTGGAGCGAGCCAGTAAGAATAAGGTTCTCCTTTGATTTGTAATTTGCTCCTGGTAGATGACCACTCCCTGATCAGGGCCGGCGTACGAGCTCTGGTCATGGATATCCCGGACTATGCCGTGATCGGCGAAGCCAATGACGGCACACAATTGGTGGAGCTGGTAGAACGACTGAACCCCGACATCGTGCTGCTGGACATTTCCATGAAGGACACCAGCGGCCTGGATGCCTTGCAACAGCTCAAGCGGGTGCGCCCCCACAGCAAGGTGCTGATCCTGTCGATGCATACGGATCCTGCGCTGATCATGCAGGCGCTGGAATCAGGCGCCCATGGCTACCTGCTCAAGGACACCACCGCCACCGAGCTGAAACACGCCCTGGAAGCGCTGCGCAATGACGAACGCTACCTGAGCCCGGCCATCGCCCACACGGTGATCAACCAGGCGCTGACCCGCGTCCAGAAACACCAGCAGGACCCTGCCCAGGCCCATAACCTGACGGCACGCCAGCTAGAAATTCTGCGACTGATCGTACGCGGCAAGTCCACTCGGGAAATTGCCAATGGGCTGAACCTGAGCGTCAAGACCGTGGAAACCCACCGGGCGCAAGTCATGAAGCGCTTGCAGATCCATGACGTGGCCGGCCTTGTGCTGTTCGCGGTGCGTGAGCAAATCATCAGCCTGGATGACTGAGCGCCGTCGCGCCGCCCAACAGCGGCGAATCGGACGGCAGGTGCAGCCGCAGCGCCTTCGGGCGGACAGTGAAGCGCAGGGTATCGACCTGCAACGGCTCGCCATCGAGATTGATGTCCAGGCCTTGCGCGACCTTGATTTCCACCCATGGCAAGCGCGCGCGGACAAACATGTTGTCGATGCCCAGGCCGCCTGCCAGCAAGTCCTTCAACGTACTGACCACTTCCTGGGGCGCCGGCAGGATGCTGATGTCCAGCAACCCATCATCAGCCAACGCTTGCGGGCACAGCACATGGCCTCCCCCCGCCTGCCGGCCATTACCGATGCCCAGCGCGAGCAAATCGCCCTGCCAGTAAAAATCGGGGCCCTGCAACTCACCATAGGCGGTACTCAGTTCACTGAATCGAGACAGGCCCGTGAACAGGTAGGCGGCGCCGCCCAAGACCTTCTTGAGATCCTCGGAGGTGTTCGCCGTCACCTGGCTGCCAAAACCGCCGGTGGCCATGTTCAGGAAAATCCGCCCGCCGACGTCACCCACATCAACGGCCTGGGGCGCAACGTCCAATAGATCCAGGGCCTGCGCGGGTTCCAACGGAACACCAGCCGCCCGGGCGAAATCATTGGCCGTGCCCAGCGGCAGCAGTACCAGGCTGGCATCGCTGGACTTGTGGACGATCGCCTCGGCGATATCACGCAAGGTTCCATCACCGCCGCCGGCGATCAGTCGCGTATAACCGGCATCCAGGGCTTCATCGACGCATCGCTGGGCATCACCGGCTTCCCAGGTCAACCGTACCGCCAGCTCCCAGCCCTGTTCGCGCTTGAGCATCACTGCCGAGCGAACCTCTTCGTTGAGCGCTTGCTTGCCATGCAGAATCAACAGCGCCTTGCCTTTGCTCATCGTGGTCTCCGTCATTGGAAGGTTCAGGCATGGGACCGCTCATTGGCGCGAAAAAGCCCGGCGCGTCTCAATTTATTAAACGAGCAGGACGACTGGTCCGATCGACACGCCCTGATTCGAAGAGTTTTCTTACAAGATCTGGCGAATCAGCTCAATTGACCCTCTAGCGGTATTGAGACACCTTGGCTTCATGTTTTGCTGGATCGCTTAAACCCTCATCACACAAGGAAGCATTCTCCCATGGATGGATACGTCACGGCCCGCAGGGGCCGGATCAGTCGCTCGAACAGTTATGGCCAAGGGGATGGACCGTCCCATGCATAACCGTGAATACAAGCTGTCGCCCCGGCAGCTCGCGTCCTTTGGAAGCGGGCGGGCCGATACTCGAAACGAATGCAAAAGTTGCAGTAATCCCGTTGGAGGAATTGATTTGGAACCGCGCGTCGTTGAACTGGAAACCCACCTCAAATACATCCGCAAAGACATGGATGAAATACGCACCGACGTCAAGGTGATCCGCCACAGGCTGGCCTATTCGGCTGGCGCCGCGGCGGTGGTGCTCGGTTTGCTGGGCTGGATTGCCAACAATCGATTCGATCAGTTGGTGACGCTGCTCACGCGATAAAGGTGAGGCGCGCAAAGGCCCGGGCGTCCAACCCGGGCCGGAGAACACCTGCCAGGTGCTAGCCCAGGACTTCGCTCAAGGGAATGAAGCCCACTTCGTCGCCCTCCACCAGCGTCTGCCCTTCGAGCACCTCGACCAACCCATCGGCCCAGGCCGCGCTGCGCAGGACACCCGAGCTCTGGTTTCGGTAGATGATCGCTCGACCATTCTCCATACGGCCTCGCAGGTATTCTCGGCGACTACCCGCCTTTGGCCAGGCGAAACCGGCCGGCACCTTGAACTTGAGTGGCGCCACCGACTGAACGCCTTGGCGTCTCAATAGGTAAGGCCTTGCCAGCAGGGCAAACGTCACGAGGGTCGAAGCGGGGTTTCCAGGCAGGCCTATGACCGGCACGCCACGGTAATGCCCGAACGTCAGCGGCTTACCCGGTTTGATGGCGAGTTTCCACAGCGCCAGCTCGCCGTCCTCGCGCAAGGCGATCCCCAGGAAGTCCGCCTCTCCCACCGATACCCCCCCGGTGGACAGGATCAGATCGACATCCGATAACTGTGCCAGGCGCTCGCGGGTGGCCGACAAATCGTCGGGCAGGATACCCGCGTCAACCACTTCACAGCCCATGCGTTGCAGCCAGCCACACAACAGCACGCGGTTGCTGTTGTAGATCTGGCCAGGACCCAACGCCTGACCGGGCTCGACCAGTTCATCGCCCGTGGACAGGACGGCGACGCGGGCCTTGCGCACCACGTCCAGCGATGCACAGCCCAAGGATGCCGCCAAGCCCAGCTCGATCGGCCCCAGGCGAGTCCCGGCAGAAAGGACTTGCTCGCCAACGGTGGTCTCCTGTCCCTGGGGACGAATGTTCTGCCCACTGACCATGGGCTCGGTAAACCGCACCCGCTGGTCGCCTTCAACCACGGCGTTTTCCTGCATCTCGACGCAATCGGCTCCGGCAGGGACTGGCGCCCCCGTGAAGATCCGCGCGCAGGTACCAACGGCCAACGGCTCCGGAGCCTGGCCGGCGAAAATCCGCTGGCTGACCACCAACGGCTCGCCATTCCAGTCCGCCAGCCGCAAGGCATAACCATCCATGGCGCTGTTGGGCCATGGCGGCAAATCAAGGGTCGATACCAGGTCCTCGGCGAGCACTCGCCCTGACGCCGCGGCCAAAGGCAAATGTTCGCGCTGAGCGATCGGTGTGGCCGCAGCCATCTCGAGCAGCCGCTCCAACGCCACCTCAACGGCCATCAAGGCGCCGGCCTTGCCCGGTTTACCCACGGGATTCACAAGGGGCTGCCTGTTTCAAATGGGCCACGAAGTTGCACGGACGATGCCGCACATCCAATTGTTCGGCCAGGATCCCATCCCATCCGGTACGCACCGCGTTGGTCGACCCCGGCAGGCAACATACCAGCGTGCCATTGGCCAGGCCCGCCAGCGCGCGGGACTGCACAGTGGAAGTACCGATGTCGGCCACTGATATTTGCCGGAACAACTCGCCAAACCCATCGACCTGCTTGTCCAGCAGACACGTGACGGCTTCCGGCGTGCTATCACGCCCCGTGAAGCCGGTGCCGCCGGTGATCAGCACCACTTGCACCACGTCTTCGGCAATCCAGGTCGCGACTTGCGCCCGGATCTTGTACAAATCATCTTTGAGCAGGACCCGCGCCGCCAGGTTGTGGCCGGCCGCCGTGAGCCGATCGACGAAGACCTGCCCGGACGTATCGGTTTCCAGGGTACGGGTGTCACTGACTGTCAGCACCGCGATATTGAGCGGCACGAAAGGTACATCAGCCTTGGCTTTCATAGGCTCGTCCAGTTGTGGAGGAAACAGCCCGGTGTTATATCACAGCGCTTCATTTTTTCGCCCGTGCGGAGACACGCCATGACCTCGATTACGCCGCTGCCATCCTGCTCCATTCTGCTCTTGGCGGGTGGCCGCGGGCAACGCATGGGCGGTCAGGACAAAGGCCTGGTGCACTGGCAAGGCGAACCGCTGATTGCCCATATCCATCGCCAGACTCGCGCCATGAGCGATGACCTGATCATTTCCTGCAACCGTAATGCGCAACGTTATGCTGCGTATGCCGATCAGTTGGTGCATGACGAGGAAGGTGACTTTCCCGGGCCACTGGCGGGCATCCGGGCAGGTCTCAAGGCTGCGAGGCATCCGTATTTGCTGGTGCTGCCGTGCGACGTGCCGCAGGTCGACGCTAGCCTGCTCGACAACATGCGCAGGACGGCCAGCCAGCACCCCGATCAGCCGTTGATGGTGCGGCACGGCGAGCATTGGGAACCGCTGCTGTGTGTCATCCCGTTGGCCCTGGCAGCGAGCTTCGAAAAAGCCTGGAGCGAAGGCGAGCGCAGCCCCGGTCGGGTTATGCGCGCGCTGCACGCCGTTGCCTTGCAATGCCCTGCCGACGATCCGCGGCTGGCCAATCTGAACACCCCGGAGTTACTGGCCCGACATAAAGGCGTGTCAGATTGACACTAGCCAGGAACTTGCGCGCAATGTATACGTCTGAAGGTCAGTAACTTGAAGAATCCATTCGGAGAAACACCATGATACAACGGACCCTCGCCACGTTCATGCTCGCTCTGGGCCTCGCCACCCTTGCCGGGTGCGCTTCGCCAACAGTGATCACCTTGAATGACGGTCGCGAAATCCAGGCCGTCGATACCCCTCATTACGATGAAGAAAGCGGCTTCTACGAATTCGAGCAACTGGATGGCAAGCAGACTCGCGTGAACAAGGATCAGGTTCGTACCGTTAAAGACCTCTAATCTTCAACGCTACCGCCAGATACGAAAAGCCCGCAGCATTTGCGGGCTTTTTTATGCCTGGTCGAAAACCATGGGCACTACCACTGCAATGTAATCTCGCTCTGGAATACACGTTCCTGGCCAGTGACCGGGTCGATGAAACGCAGCCCCTGTGCCAGTAGCTTGAGCGGGTTGGCGTAGTCGTCCTCGGTGTCCCGAAGCACGTCAGGGTAAAACGGATCGTTGCAGATGCCCGCTCCCAGGGCATTCATATGCACCCGCAACTGGTGTTTCTTGCCCGTGACCGGAGACAACCCGTAGCGCCACAGGTCACCGTGTCTTTCCAGGACTTCGATGGCCGTTTCGGTATTGGGCTCGCCAGGGCCTTCCTGCATCCGAAAGAAAGGTTCACCGTCGATCATCCGGCTTCTATGCACCCGGGGAAAGGTCAACCCAGGCAACGCACGGGCAATGGCCTGGTAGCGCTTCTCGATCTGCCGCGTCGGGAATAACGACTGATACGCCGAACGGGTGTGCGGATTGGCGGAAAACAACACCAGCCCGGCCGTGTGCCGGTCGATGCGGTGCAGGGGCACCAGATGCGGGTTGTCCAGCCGCCGGATCAGCCGTCGCAACAAGGTTTGCTCGACGTATTCGCCTGCCGGAGTGACAGGCAGAAAATGCGGTTTGTCTGCCACCACCAGATGTTCGTCGGCGTACAGGATCGACTCCACCACCGGGATCGGCTTCTCGTCGGCTACTTCACGAAAATAGTGGATGCGCAGGCCTTCGCGGTACGGCAAGTCGACATGGATGGCCTTGCCCTCCCCGTCCAGTACCCGGCCCCGGGCGATCCGGTCCAGCCACTGCTCGCGACTGATGGCGCTGAAATGCTCGCACAGGCACTCCAGCACCGTCGGCCAGGACCCGGGTGGCAAATACAGCGTACTGGCCTGATGATGAGCGGCGGAAAACGATGAACCGGACATTGAAAACTCTCAGGCGTTTTTGCAGGGCGGCATTATCCGACAGTCGCACCGGTCAGCCCAGCGATGATTGCTTTACGCCGTGACTGACGTCGATTTGGCCGCCGCTTCGGTGAACTCCTTCAACCAGCGCAGCACGTCCACCGCCTCCCAGCGGCCTGGATCGTACAGCGCGTACAGCAACCCCTGGTAACCCACCACATCCAACTGTTTGTGATAGCCGGCACGCTGGAACAACGCTTCGATCTCGGCGAAACAGGTGTTGAAATGCAGTTTATTGAAGGGCGTCTTGCCTTCGGTCACCAAGCCATCCAGGCGTAGCTCCAGGACCGCCTCACGCACAACGTCCGCGGACATCCTGTTTACGCTGCTTTTCAGTTGTTCGACATTGACCAAGGGGGTGCACTCCAGATAGCTGTATGAACATACAGTAACCGAAGCTCGCTACTTTCGCCAACCGCTGTCTTGGGAACCGAAGGACGAACCGTTCAACGGAGGAAGGTCACGATCTGTTCAGCCTCGAAGGGCCAGTCCAGCTCGGCACCGGTATCCAGCCTGCGCAGCACGGGGATACGCAGGCCATAATCGTCCACCCAGGCTTGACGTTCCGAAATGTCCACCAGTTCCACCAACAATCCATGTTCGACGAAAGGTATCAGTTCAGCTTCGGCGACCTCACAAAGATGACACCCCAGGGTGCCGAACAACTGGCATTCAGGAAGCATGGCGGGTAGACCCAAAAAAGATAGACGGTCATTCTAGGCCCGCCTCGGAAAACCGTCGAGTCGCTGGCTCGCTTCCGGGTGTTTCGGTAAAACGCTGATGCAAATCACTGAACATAAATGCTTTTCCAGCGACGCTGGTCACGTTTTCCCCTCTACGCTGTGCGTTGTAGCCTTGAAACGGAGTTCCCCTTGTTTGCCAACCTGCTGATCATCCTTGCCTCGTCCCTGGTGGTCATCGCCCTCTTCAGGCGGCTGCGCCTGCCGCCCGTACTGGGTTATCTGTGTGTCGGGCTGGCGGTCGGGCCTACCGCGCTGGACTGGGTCAACGACAGCGAAGAACTGCCAGACCTGGCCGAGCTCGGGGTGGTGTTCCTGTTGTTCTCGTTGGGGCTGGAGTTTTCCCTGTCGAAAATGCTCGAACTGCGTCGGGTCGTGTTCGGCCTCGGCAGCCTGCAGGTGTTGTGTTCGGGGGCGCTGCTGGCGGGATTGCTGGCCGTGTGCGGCGCGCCGGTGATCGCCGCGCTGCTGCTCGGCGCGGGGCTGGCCTTGTCCTCCACCGCCATTGTCAGCAAGGAGTTGACCAGCCTGGGCGAGATCTTCAGCAGCCATGGCCAGAACGCCATTGGCGTGTTGTTGTTCCAGGACGTCGTCGCGGTACTGCTGTTGACCCTGGTGCCGGTCTTCGCCGGCAGCAGCGAGCACCCGTGGTACTGGGCGCTACCGCTGACCCTGGGCAAGACCCTGGTGTTGTTCGGTGGCCTGCTGCTGGCCAGCCGGCTGCTGTTGCCCCGGCTGTTCCATGAGGTGGCGGCGTCCCGGTCCGCAGAACTGTTCGTGCTGCTAGCCCTGGTGATCGTGCTGCTGACGGCATGGCTGACCCACTTGCTCGGCTTGTCGCCGGCCCTGGGGGCTTTCCTGGCGGGCATGTTGCTGGGGGAAAGCCACTACCGGCATCAGATCGAAGCCGACATACGCCCGTTCCGCGACATCCTGCTGGGGCTGTTTTTCGTCAGCATCGGCATGCTGATCGATCTGCAACTGTTCCGCGATGACGGCCTTTTGATCCTGGGATTGACCCTCGGCTTGATGCTCCTCAAGGGCTGCGTGGTCGCCGCCCTGGTGAAATGGCGCGGCAGTGATGGGGAAACCGCCTGGCGCAGCGGCCTGGCCCTGGCCCAGGGCGGCGAATTCTGTTTTGCCTTGATGGCGCTGATGCAACAGAACAGTCTCATGCCCGCCAACATCAGCGGCCTGCTGCTGGCCGCGACATTCTGCTCGATGCTGCTGACCCCGCTGTTGCTGCGTGCGGCACCACGCATCGCCGCGCGCCTGCATCGCAAACCCAACGAAGAGGCGCAACTGGACCAGATCAGCGCACTCAATGCCGGCTTGTCGGATCACGTGGTGATTTGCGGCTACGGGCGCGTCGGCCAGTCCATCGGGCGCTTCCTGCGCCGCGAAGGCCAGGCGTTCGTCGCCCTGGATGACGACCCGGTGATCATCCAGGAAGCCACCGTCGGGGAAAACTGCGTGCATTACGGCGATTCGCGACGGGGCGACCTGCTCGCCGCCGTTGGTTTGAGCCGCGCCAGGCTATTGGTGATCGCGGTGGACAAGACCGACATCGCCATCACCGTGCTCAAGGCCGCCCGGCGGGTCAACCAACAGGTGCCGATCCTGGTGCGCACCCGTGACGACAGCCAACTGGCCGAGTTGCAGGCCGCCGGGGCCAGCGAAGTGGTCCCGGAACTGTTGGAATCGAGCCTGATGTTGGCGTCCCACGCCCTGATCATGCTCGGCCTGCCCGAACAACAAGTCCGGCATCATGTGGATCAGGTCCGTCACGACCGTTATCGCCTGCTCCACGGTTTTTACCCTGGCAACCAGGACAAGGAGCCCTAGTGTCCTGTATCACAAATACTGTGCAACGATCAGTCCTGGCTGACCGCGCCGATCTTGTGAATCGACAGGTCGGCGCCGTAATACTCTTCTTCCTGGGTCAGGCGCAGCCCCAGCACGGCCTTGATCGCGCCATAGACCGCGAACCCACCGGCCAGGGCGACGACAACACCCAGCGCCGTGCCGATCAACTGGCTGATCAGGCTGACCCCACCCAGGCCGCCCAGGGCAGCCTGGCCAAAGATGCCACAGGCAATGCCACCCCAGACCCCGCACAACCCGTGCAGCGGCCAGACGCCGAGCACGTCGTCGATCTTCCACTTGCCTTGGGCCGCCGTGAAGCACCAGACAAACAAGGCACCGGCAATGGCACCGGTGGCCAGCGCCCCCACCGGGTGCATCAGGTCGGAACCGGCACAGACCGCCACCAACCCGGCCAGCGGACCGTTGTGCAGGAAGCCTGGGTCGTTGCGCCCGACAATCAATGCCGCCACGGTACCGCCCACCATGGCCATCAACGAATTGACCGCCACCAGCCCGCTCACCCCAGGCAGGGTCTGGGCACTCATCACGTTGAAACCGAACCAGCCGACAATCAGGATCCAAGAGCCCAAGGCCAGGAATGGAATGCTCGAAGGCGCGAACGCCACCAGGCGACCGTCCCGGTAGCGACCATTACGCGGCCCGAGCAAAAGCACTGCGGCCAACGCCAGCCAGCCGCCCATGGCGTGCACCACCACGGAACCGGCGAAGTCATGGAAACTGGCGCCGAACCGAGCTTGCAGCCAAGCCTGCAAGCCAAAATTGCCGTTCCAGACCAAGCCTTCGAAAAACGGGTAGACAAACGCCACGATCAACACCGTGGCGCACAACTGCGGCGCGAACCGTGCACGCTCGGCTATACCGCCGGAAATGATGGCCGGGATCGCGGCGGCAAAGGTCAACAGGAAGAAGAACTTCACCAGGCTGTAGCCATGATCGGTGCTGAGTACCGCTGCCGGCTGCAGGAAGGTCACACCGTAGGAAATCCAGTAACCGACAAAGAAATAGGCCAGGGTCGAGACCGCGAAATCGCTGAGGATTTTCGACAGCGCATTGACCTGGTTCTTCTGCCGGACCGTTCCCACTTCAAGGAACGCGAAGCCGGCATGCATGGCCAGGACCATGACTGCGCCGAGCAGGATGAACAGCGTATTGGAGCTGTGGACCAGACTGTCCACGGCACTTTGCATATTTTCCATGGTGTTGGCAGACCTGAAAAAGTTGAAAAAAGCACCAAACCGGTTCGCTCGCCCCACGGACGCACCAAGTTGAAACGACTCATTGGCCGCAAACAGGCCATTGAACTGCTTTGGTGCGTAGATCGGGCAAAACGAAGTCCCGCTTCGAGGTGCTTCGCGGGTTTTGATTATTTGGTTAAGGTTTTACGGGCTTTCGCCCAGCTTCAGCGCACTGGAACAGGCTGACGCACCAGTACATGGCAGAAGCCTGAGCAAAAGTTGTACCAGCCACTTGCACTGAACCTTCCGGCAAGGCTCATACTCGAACGCTTCAGACGTCACTTACGGAGATTCACCCATGGCCAGAACCCAGGCAAAGACTGCTCAAGAAATCCTGATGGAAGATTTTCAGACGCTGGTCAGCGACACGGAGCGCTTGCTCGATCACACCGCGACGCTGGCAGGCGATCAAGCCGATGCGCTGCGCGGCCAGATCCATGAAACCCTCCTGCGCGCCCGCGAAACACTCAAGCTGACCGAAGACTCCATGCGCGAACGGGGCCAGGCTGCTGTAGTGGCCACCGAGGAATACGTACAGGCCAACCCTTGGCAATCGGTAGGCATTGCCGCGGGCGTTGGTTTTCTGATCGGTCTGTTGGCGACACGGCGCTGATCATGGGTATCGACGAATCCGGCTCGTCCGAAGCGGGCACACAACCCACAGCACGCCGCCTGGGCGCGGCATTTCTTGGCTTGCTGCACAGCCACGTCGAATTGTTCGGCATGGAGTTGCAGGAACAGAAGGCACGCACCGTCAGCCTCCTGCTGTTCGCCGGCCTTGCGCTGGTGTTCGGCTTGCTGCTGTTGGTCGGGCTTTCGGCGCTGGTGCTGATCCTGGTATGGGACACCTATCGTCTGTCGGGCATTATCGGCCTGTGCCTGTTCTACCTGCTGGCGGCCCTGTTCTGCGGTCTGCGGCTCAAGGCCGCGATCTACGACGAGTCCTCTCCTTTCAATGCCACCCTCGAAGAACTGGCCAATGACCGGGAGCGCCTGCTGCCATGAGCCTGCCTGATATTCCTCAAGCCCGGACACGACAGGAAATGCGCAAGGCACTGGTGCGCCTGCGCATGGAAATGCATCGCCAGGAAATCCGTCAGGAGACACGCCAATTGCTGCAACCCTTGCATCGGGTGCGCGGCTTGACGCAAAGCTGGCACGAAGGTTTCGGCATCAAGCATGCGCCGCTGTGGGGCGTGGCGGCGGTGTCCCTGCTCGGCTTCCTTACCGGCAAACGGACTCGCCATGGCGGTGGCGGTGGCTTGACAGGCCTGATCCGCCTGGCAACGACATTGCTGCCGTTGGTCAAGCTGGCCAAGGACCTGCGCAAACCCTGACGACCGACACCCTGTGGCGAGGGCCACAGGGTTACGTATCCGGTTTGGCAGGCCCATAGGCCTTGCAGGGCGGCCCACGAACCGGGAAGCTAGGGCATCGACATCATCGAACGGAGCAACCGGCCTTGGATTGGCATACCCTGCTGACTCGCGAACGTCTCGGAAAACCGCTGCACAGCCCGCAAGAACTGGGCCGTAGTCCCTTCCACAAGGACCACGACCGCATCATCTTTTCCGGGGCCTTCCGCCGCCTGGGGCGCAAGACGCAAGTACATCCGGTTTCCAGCAACGACCACATCCACACGCGCCTGACCCATTCCCTGGAAGTCAGTTGCGTCGGGCGCTCCCTGGGCATGCGCGTGGGAGAGACCATCCGCAATGCCCTGCCCGACTGGTGCGAGCCCAGCGACCTGGGCATGGTGGTGCAATCGGCTTGCCTGGCCCACGACATTGGCAACCCGCCGTTCGGTCATTCCGGCGAGGACGCCATTCGCTATTGGTTCCAGCAGGCCGCCGGACGGGGTTGGCTTGATGCGATGAGCGAAGCCGAGCGCAACGACTTCCTCAATTTCGAAGGCAACGCCCAAGGCTTTCGCGTCCTCACCCAGCTTGAATACCATCAGTTCGACGGCGGAACCCGGCTGACCTATGCCACCCTCGGTACGTATCTGAAATACCCCTGGACCGCCCGCCACGCCGATTCCCTGGGCTACAAGAAGCACAAGTTCGGTTGCTACCAGAGCGAACTGCCACTGCTGGAGCAGATTGCCCACAAGCTCGGTTTGCCACAGATCGAGGATCAACGTTGGGCGCGGCATCCACTGGTGTACCTGATGGAGGCCGCCGATGACATCTGCTACGCGCTGATCGACCTGGAAGACGGTGTGGAGATGGATCTTCTGGAATACCCACAGGTGGAATCGCTGCTCCTGGACCTGGTGGGCGACGATCTTCCGGACACCTACCGGCAACTGGGGCCGCTGGACTCGCGACGGCGCAAACTGGCGATCCTGCGAGGCAAGGCCATCGAACACCTGACCAACGCCGCCGCCCGGGCGTTTGTCGAGCAGCAGGAAGCGTTGCTTGCCGGCACGCTGCCAGGCGACCTGGTGGAACACATGCACGGCCCGGCCAAACGCTGCGTGTTGAATGCCAAGGACATGGCGCGCCGGAAAATCTTCCAGGACAAGCGCAAGACCCTGCATGAAATCGGCGCCTACACCACGTTGGAAATCCTGCTCAACGGCTTTTGCGGCGCGGCCCTCGAACAGCACGGCGGCCGCACGCCTTCGTTCAAGAATCGCCGCATTCTCGACCTGCTGGGAAACAATGCGCCGGATCCCAATGGCCCTTTGCATGGCGCGTTCCTGCGAATGATCGACTTCATCGCCGGCATGACCGACAGCTACGCCAGCGAAATGGCCCAGGAGATGACAGGCCGCACGCGCCAATAAAAGCACCCTTTGCAGCACCTCGAAAAATGTGGGAGCGAGCTTGCTCGCGATGACGCAGGCACATCCAGCATCGATGCGCACAGGTCCACCGCCATCGCGAGCAAGCGCGCTCCCACACGGATTGCGGTGGATATGGATCGTGCAGCCACCTCGCTCCCACAGGGGACTGGCGGTGCATGTGGGTTTTGTAGCGCCATCCACAAGGAGTTTGAAGTAGATAAATAAATGTATGGTTTACACAAACCGCGATTAGAATGTTTTCTTTGTTTGCATAAACAACACATTCAAAGAAATATCCCTTCACACACTGCCAACACCTCCCCCCTCTTACTGTCATCCACCGACTAAAAAACCGATTACGTCGTAATATCTTGCCTCTTTTTTTGTAGGAAACTTCTGAAATTGAAGTTGCATGCCCGTCTCTTCGTACGACCCTGGCTGTAAGTGGGCTAAGGTGCGCGCTTTATTCAAGTTCGCAGGGTAATTTATTCATGAACTCCGTTTTCATTGTCGACGATCATCCGGTCATCCGCCTCGCCGTTCGCATGCTCCTGGAACATGAGGGCTATAAGGTCGTAGGAGAAACTGACAACGGCGTCGACGCGATGCAAATGGTGCGCGAATGCATGCCAGACCTGGTTATCCTGGACATCAGCATCCCCAAACTTGACGGGCTGGAAATTCTGTCACGCTTCAACGCCATGACCACGCCGCTCAAGACACTGGTGCTCACGGCACAGTCACCGACGCTCTTCGGTATCCGATGCATGCAATCCGGTGCCTCCGGTTACGTTTGCAAACAGGAAGACCTCAGCGAACTTGTCAGCGCGATCAAAGCGGTACTGTCCGGCTATAACTATTTCCCCAGCCAGGCGCTGAACCCGATACGCCCGGATGATCCACGCAGTATAGAGCTGGACCTTTTCAAAAGCGTCAACGATCGGGAACTGATGGTACTGCAACTTTTTGCCCAGGGCCGAACCAACAAGGAAATAGCCAAGGGGATGTTTCTCAGCAATAAGACCGTCAGTACTTATAAGCAACATTTTCATTAGTACACCTTTTGAAAAAGCTGCTGGGATAGGCGACACCACGCCCATTAGCCCCTCGCCTCGACTGAAGGCGCCACCCATCGCCCACCAATTGAAAACCAACCCTTGTACCTATACTGTACATTTGTACAGTATTTGGTGTAACGGCAATGCACGATGATTTGATTGATGATTTGGTGGACGATTCAGGCTTTGAGCTGGGGATGCCCACCTATGAGGAGTTGCTGAAACATCAGTGCGACCTCCTGTGCAGCGACTTGGAGCTAACACGCCGCAACCTCAGAGCAGTCCATAGGGAGCTTGCTGGGTTGATCGTCATGTACCGAGCATCGCTTAAAGAGATAGGCACCCTCAGGGTTGAGAATGAGAGGCTTCGATGGACGCTGAGCGACATTTACCGACAGCGGAGCGAGGAAGAAACATCGCGGATCGGGTATAAATATGGGGACCATACGCTCTAAGGTCCCCCACAGCCTAACGCTTCCAAGCGTGTTAGCACTCTTACTTCGTTAGCAGCGCTTGAACGCCACCAAATGGGAGGATGCATCCTCCCATCGACTTCATCAAAAACCGAACCTTCATCACGCTCCCCTTGGTCAGGTCATAGCCATCCCCCTTACGCATGAAGGTGACGCTAATATCCTGGGTTCCAATGCCATCAACATTCAATGCGACCTTATCGGCTTCAACGATTACCGCTTTTCCTTGCCAAGTCATCCAGTGATTTTTGTACTTGGAATTGAAGATGTCTTCTTTCTTCTCATCGCTAAATTTGCTTTTACAACCCACGTCAGCGTTGACCTGCTCATACGTGGCATCGCTGATCGGATAATCTGGCTCCGGCGAAGCCTTACCAGCCGGAGGGTTGTTCGAAATTCCTTTGATGACTAAAAACGCCAAGCCTAGGGCGAGGACTATGCCTATGGGACGTTTTATCGACATATCGAGCTTTCCTGCGATTTGAAAAGCATTATGATGTCAGGGTGATAGCTCACCTGTCCAATAGCAAAGTATTGGCTGCATCAGGACCGGGTGCCAGGGGTGAGAGGTTATGACCACAGTAAGCAGCGCCTAACCTTGGAAAATGGACAGGATATGGACCCACTGAACGCAAAAATCGAAAGGCTCTCGACCCAGCATCTAGATGCGTCTAGCAAACTCGACTACTTTACCCTCGGTGCCACGTTAGCTATCTGCGCATACCTTGCTCAAACAAACCCATACGCAAAGCTTGGCATCAACAAGGAAACCTTCCTGCTCGTAAGCCTGCTGATATTTGCCGCAAGCGCTGTATGTGGCTTCAAAAGACTTGAGGTAGTTGTTCGGGCATTGCGTGCGAATGCCCTTGCCTTAAAGGAAGAAGTGCCACTCAACAGGGATTTGAAATTACTGATCACCCAACAGATCACCCTAAGAGCGAGTTGGTACTATCACGCCCGAAATATTCTCTTAGCTACCGGCCTCCTTTGCTACTTAGCTACGAAGGTGTGGGCCACCTACCAAAATAATGGCTGGATACTGGTTTAACGGCCCGTAGCAGCTACGCTGAAAGTTTCTCGGGCTAGGAGGACAACATGAAACCAAGGATTGCCATGGCGGTTGCTTTGGTGGCGGTACTGGGATGCGACCGTGTAATGGCGCTAACTGGAAATGAGTTCCTTGACTGGTGCGAAACTGCTTTATCCAATGAGGCTTCCCAGAAAGTTACATTCACATCTGGATACTGTGTCGGTGCCATTCAAGCAACTAGCGATACAATACCTTTAGCAAACGCAAGCATGGAAGAGCACAGAATCTGCCTACCGCCATCGACTACAAACAAACAGATAATTCGTATCGTGGTTAAAGACATGCAAGAGCATCCGTCAAATCTGCATTTGAATAGCACTGTTTTGACCATTGGTGCGCTTCAACGAGCTTTCCCTTGCCAAAAGTGACAGACCACGTTTTTCAGAAACTGGCCCCCGCCAAAATCCACTGAGCACACTTGCTCAGTTTCCGCGTTTCCGTCTGAAAAATAAGATTGGCTCAGTTTTGCCCGTGGTGCTTAACGGTGTGCAACCCGGGTCAATGGAAGCGCCAGCTTTTCCAAAATAACCCTGGGCCTCAGGTCGCTCTCAGAGGCTGATTCAGACCAGCAATCGGCTCAGCTTCGCCAAGTATGCAAAGAAGACGAAACCCGCACTGGGCAGCCTCTTGAGGCGTTATGAGTGGTGGTTACGCAGGAAGAGACAAACCTAGGCGGGCCATCAAGCGCGATACTGTCATAGGCTGGAAGGCACTACCCCGCTCCGTTACCACACCTCTTGCATTCAGGCATTTGGCGATTGCGCTGTAAGACGGAGTGCCATCGTAGAGACAAGCTTTCAACTCAGCTTCCAGAGACTTTGCACGATTGGTTGCGTTGGCGGCCTTAGCAGCTACAGCAGCGCCGTTGCCAACAGCCCATGCGGCCTCTCGGCCAGCATCACGGCGGGCGATCTTGGCCTGAGCCTCACTATCGCCATTGGCAGCCAGCACCTTCAGTTGGGCCAGACCATCCTTTGTCCTCTTGCGAATCTTGAGTAGTTCCTCCTCAGCGAGAAGACTCTTGATGTTACGAACGAGGCCAGTGCCATGCACGTCTTCGGCTTCGATGAAGGTGTATTTCTTTTGCAAGGTGACGAAGTGGGCGTGATCACGCGTGAGACGATCAACACGATGCACGACAATAGGACAGCCCAGCGACTTTGCCATGTTGAGAGCCAATCGGCACTGCTGACGTTCAAGAGGATCGATACTACCTGACACACCATCGTCGGTGAACTGGGCAACTATCTCCCAGCCGTTTGCCTCAGCGGCGATCCCGATAGCGGCGAACTGCCCAGCTACCGAAAGACACTGGTCGTCGGTGCTCATCCGTGCGTAAGCGATTACCTGTTTCATCGTCTGAGCCCTCAATCAACCTAGTGAGAGCACATCTTAACATATCGTTGACGTTCGACTGCAATATGTTAAGACCAGTGGAACGACCGCCTGTCAGAGTTGAATTCGCGTTAAAGGGTCAGTGACCACGGAGAATTCTGATTGCACTGTTAATGCCCTGGGCGTTGGTATCGAGCGTGGTTAGCGCACCCTCAATGTTAGCGTGTAACTCCTGCTCACCTGTTCCCATGAGGTGAAGAGCTATTTCCTCAACGCACGCCGACAGCGCCTCTTGGTTGAGGATGATCAGTTCTAACGCATCAGCAACGGTTTGAGCATTTTGGTCGTTCATGGTGGCCTCCCTGAGAGTAGTGCAGGAAGCCTAGACCAGCTCTGAACAGGCTGACGCTGGGTGGGCTTATTTTGAAGAAGTCGATGATTCCGGCTCAAAACTGACGTTTTGGTGCGAAACTTAAAATCGAGACGTCCTCACCGTGTCCAGCTTATCCATGGGATAAGGGAAGCCCCGGAAATGCTGGCTTATAAGCTAGTGATCTACTTTTCAATGTGCTTATAACCGGCTACAGGAGCACGTTTTAGAAGGGGTTTCGGGTGGGTTTTCCGAGGTTACTGACCACCTATAGCGACCCGCCACCATGTACAATCACGTCATGTGATCAATTAGGCAATGGCGAATAATAACGAGGTGACAATGGATTTCTCACAGCGCATGGGCTTATTGCCGGCATCTAAAGTCATACAAAGCGACTCAATAGACATGGATCTGCGCAATACCGTCTGGAACATTTTGTCAGAATGCTATTGGAATACGTTCTACCCAGACTTTAGCGGACACAAAATACTTAGAGGATCGAACTTCGAAGAATTCTCTAGGTTACTATATTCAAAATTCTATAAAACCACTCTTGATGATCTGCCTTGGGGGTGGCAAACAATTCTCGATCAACTAAAAAAAGAGATAATCTCGGGAGTCTGGCACAGAACATACAGCCTACTAGAGTTCATAATTGAAAACGCTCCTAACGGCGCTGAAGTTCATGAGTACTGCATCAACATGTGCAACGAAGCCTTTACTAGAGAGAACTCAGCATATCGCTTTGTAGCGGGAAAGCTAACAGAGATTACATCGCCTGAAGAAATTGAAGCAATTGAAACAGCGATATCTGGGACATCCAAATACGCCGGAGTTACTACACACCTTCAAACTTCATTGACCCTCCTGACCGATAGACAGAATCCTGACTATCGCAACTCAATCAAAGAAAGCATCAGTGCTGTTGAGTCTCTAGCGAAAAAGCTCGTTGGTGATGACAAGGCTACGCTAGGGCAGGCCCTCAAGATCCTTGAGACCAAGCACAACCTTCACGGAAGCTTGAAGTCAGCTTTCCTTACTCTCTACGGCTATACCAGCGATGCTAGTGGCATCAGGCATGCACTGTTAGATAATGCCACTGCACCAACCAAAGCTGACGCTCGGTTTATGCTTATTTGTTGCTCGGCGTTCATCAACTTCGCTATAGACAGTATTGAGGACTGAAAAGGCAGGATGTAGGCCCTACAACGTAGGGCCAGGAACATGCCACGAACTTTACCCCCATAGATCTGGATCATTCAAACTAACAGGGAGGCCCTTAGGTAGCACAGGAACAGCGTACGCAATTTCTTCGTCCAATGTATCAGCAAATCCACGCAGCGTTTCATGTACGATTACAGCAGGCTTCGCTGGCTTATCGATATACGCCTCTAGCGGAATATCTTCAAACATCGGCTCTAGCTTTCTTGGAACATCATGAGCGGCGATTGCAGGCACGCTAGAAGACAAAGACACCGAAGCCGCACCCATAGCCTCATCGCTCTCTAGAGGCCGTACGGAGGCGGTATTAGCGGCATATTTGTTATGTAGTTCTAGCGGGGCAACGATGTTGTAACTATTAGAGTGCACATAGCCTCTAAGCTTCTTACGCTGCACCACGATATATCCATGGTCCACTAGCAGCCTTATGAAAGCTTTTACGGTGCTAACGTCGCACCCTGTATCCCTTGCAATATCGTTTTGATCATCGAACCATTCTTTCCCTAAAGAGCGGAAGAACTCGTAGCGACTGCTCATGTGCACCCAAATAATCTTCTGCGTTCCAGATAGTTTAAATAGCTTTCCAGTGGTTCTGCTTATCCAGTGTGTAGCACGCATAATTTCATGTGTAAGCTTGCAAAATGTCTCGGTCATCGTATTCCTCGTATTCTCCATTATAGTTTCTTTATTTGGTCCAAGAATTTGGACTCTTCCATTGCCCCAGTTCGGTAGAGGGCAATCATTTCAACCATCTGTGCAACACGAGCGGCTGCACTGGGACCACCATTGCCATTACCGGCCTTAAGCCATTCAAGACTGTGTTGACGGAACTGAATGTTCATTTCATTTTCTCCTTGCACGGTAAAATCTCACAGAGGTCAGGATGACCGATGTGATTCAATCTAACTCCAACAGGGGTATGCACACCGATGAATCAAGATCCTTGCACGGTAAAATCAATTACCCTACACAAAACAAGAAAAGCTCTTCTGCTTTTACAGTGCAAAAAATCCCGAAGGGATTACTCGGTGCAACGAACGCAGTGAGCGAACTCACGCACAGCATTCAATATTCAATCTTGTTATTTCATTCTTGTTACTATCAATCTTATTAGTAGTGGATTTTCCACCGTGTACGTAGTGGATTTTCCACCGTGTACATAGGGGAATTTCCACCGTGTACATAGGGGAATTTCCACCGTGTACATAGGGGAATTTCCCCTGCGTTGATATCTGGTGCAAACGCTTGGGTCAAATCCCAGACAGCACAAAACCGCCGCCTGACGTTACCTTGCGGGTATGTCGAGAGCGTTCGTTGGGGACTGCTGGAAAGAGCGTCTTTATACGCCTTTTGACCAAATTTGTCAAGCTGTTTAGTTACGCCCCATCAAACTACCGCTACAAGCCCCTACAGTGCGTTCTGGGCGACTTTATCCAGGCTTACCACCCAGACTGGCAGGCCGCGCCTGTTAGCTGCGATGTAACGCATCACAGGACGTCGTAGAAGACAAGATATATTGTGAGCAGCTTTCATTGCCTCCATTGCACTTGTATAAACTCGCTGCATTATTAATCTCCTTGCTTTGGTGGTGGTAAACGGTGATCAGTGAAGATGGCGATATGTGCCATCTCCTCTGGCATACGAAACAGAACACAATCCCACAACGTATCTAACACACCCGGTAATTGATGCACTACAGCATCTCCGTACACCTCTGAGATATAGAGGCCGCAAGCGGCCCTATAGTCTGTTTGGCTGGCAATTTCATCGTATTTCATCACTGCGTCTCCTGTTGATTTGCTCGTGCTGTCAGCAGCACCTGTTTAAGTCTCGCATCGACCTTTTCAGAAACAGCATCGCCGATAGCATTACCAAGCTCCCTGCCATTTGGATCAAGAGCATTGACAGTGACATCAACTTTGATATCTGTGTGCGTGGATTGATCAACGTTGCCAATAGGCTTATTGAGGACGTTACTGTTGGGATCAGAGGGCAATAACCAGTCACTTGGCAACGCTGTTTGTCTACGCTGTTGCTGGGTTGCTGCATCCATAATGTCTTCAGCTGTATACGCAGGAGGTAAACGAAACTGTTTCATCTTTCCGGTTTCGTCCGGTGGTTCAGCACCAAACTTTGAAGCATCTAACGATGAAAACTGAAGACCGGCAATATTCATTTCCAAAGCTTTCAATTTATTGGCTTCGCCGCCTTTACTATAATCTTCAACGCTTAGCAGCCAGTTCCAAAATTTACCAATTGGCCCGCCCTGATGCTGAACATCCCCATTGATACCGCTGTAGTCGCCCACTCCCACCATCTTTGTATCGACGGCAATGTCACTGGTTGACATTCGGTCTTGTAGCTGTTGCTGATCTGTCTTCTCTGTGCCATCCACGTTACGATTAGCTGCAAGGCGAAGCATTGACGTAGCTACTTTAGTCAACCCGAGGTCAAACAGCGCCAGGGTTTCTTTGAATGGCTGCATTGCTGTATTCAAATCACGTTCAGCCTGAATCCTTTCCAGAATCACACCCTTTAACTCTTGGCTTGAGTTGATAGCATTGTCATTCAAATAGCTTTGATTCTCTGCACGTTGTTGAGCCGCTGAAATAGATCCCATTTGCTGAGCAAGAATGTCTTGGTTAGCCTTTAGGAAATTAGACATACCCGTGTCAAAATCCTTAGCTAGGATCTTCCCGTCAGTAACAGCTTTCTTGAACCATCCTGCTTGCTCTTCTATCTTCCCCTTAAAGCCCAAGCGAGTTGCAGCAGCTTGACGAATGGAAGCAGCAACTACACCACCAACCGCATCAAACAAATCGTTGACGTCGCTTCCTTCCGGCTTTCCTTTTGCACGGATCTGATTGAGCTGGTAAGCAGCCCGCTTTTGGGCTTCTTTATCGAGTGCAGCAGCACGGAATGTTGCTGATTGATCTTCAAACATCTTGGTAGCTTGAGTTAGACTTTTACCAAGTGCAAGCTGCCCCTGTACAAACAATGCAAATGCTTTAGCGCTTTCCACGCTGATTTCTTGACCATATTTGTTTGAAATATCGATATAGCGATCACGAGCAAACTTCTGATTAATTGGATTCTTACCACCAGACTGTTGAAGAGCGGTATCAAACTGCTCCGCACCACTTGCATCTTCCTGGCGTTGTTTGACTCGCTCACTCAGATAGCTAACACCCCGGACAAGCCCGTACAACGCTGCTGAAGCCGCTGTAACGCCTACAGCGAGACCACCGAAGTCCATACTCTTTGGCTCAGCCTGACGAGCCTTCCAAGCCTCGTGGCGCTCAGCAGCAAAGCTGAATCGCTGAGCCTGTTGTTGGTGACGCTCAGTAGCACGAGCTTCACGAGCAGCGGTCGTGGCTTTAGTTGTTGCCCAACGCTCAGCCTGACGAATGCCAGCTTGACGGGCATTGTTTAATGCCATTTCGGCACGCTGAAACTTGGTTTGCTGGAGCATGGCTTGTTGCTGAAGCTGCACAGTCCGAGCCTGTCGCTTCTGGAGTATATCGGCCAACCGAGCCTGACGGAGTTGGGATTGCTCAGCAGCCCCTTGCAGCTTAGCTTCGCCTAACTTTGTTTTAAGATTCTCTTGTTGGATACGTTGCTGTTTAGCCGCAACTACTGCACGTTGAATTTGATCTTTGAGTGCAGCACTTTGTAGCCATGCCTCTTGTTTGGTGCCAGCGGAAATTAGCTTCTGATGTTGAAGCTCGGTTGTAAACTGTTGACGGCGAAGCTTAGACAACTTCGTTTCTGTAGCCAGCTCTTTGTCGAGAGATCTACGAATATCAGCATCAAGCTTAAGTTTACCTGCGTTCTTGCCAGTGACATTAAATGCCTTACCAAGTTTAGTTTGGAGTTGTTCAGCCTGTTTACCCAATCTAGCCATCTGGCTTTCGGCTGTTTTCATCATCTGCGTGAAACGCTGTAAGCCGCTTGAGTCTACAGCGAACTTAAGGACGCCAACGAGCTGAGCAATAATCTCTTCGTTCATCGTGAGGCCCCTTCACGAAGACTTAGACGGCGACCGTAAAAATAATCAACGTGGCTTTTAAAGGTTTTAGCCCCACGCCCACGATAAATAACTTCATGTCCATTAGGAAGGGGGTGCCGATACTGAGAGATATATTCAGCAATGAACGTTAGACTGTTACGACTGCCGTGCATAGCGACAACGGTTGAGTTTTCGTCGTAAACAAACCAGTGATATCCAAAGTTGCTCTCGCCACGACGCTGGACATACATCGAGACAAGTCCAACGAAATTTGGCACATTTGCTGGGTGATGGACACGGAGAAGAAGAAAGTATTCGGGCTCTTTATTCAGAGCTTGTTGCAGTGTAGCGGCTTTTTCCATTAAATATCCTCGTATGAAAGGTAGACCCACGTACCAGCGGGAATACCTTCGAATGTTGCTGGCAATTGAAAGCTGTTGATCATCTGTTCGGGGTGAACCTTGTTAAACTCGGTGCAAGCCTTGGTAATAACAGCGTCGCTATATTTGGTTGAATCCATCAAAACAGTAATTACACCAGTGCGACCGCTCGCGGCCTTATATACGGCTTCTTGAGAGCCTGTAGGAGGCGTTATGTTAGGCTGCTGATGCGTATGTGGCGCCTCGCCATTAGAAGCGCTTACAGGGGCTTGTAGGAGCTTATTAGTTGGATCATACTTCTCAAGTAAGATCCTGGTAGTTGCATCGAGTGTCATGCTGCACTTCCATCGGCGTTTAGCTTGCCGGACTTGATTAGCTCTTCACGGAGCTTTGCACGACTTGCAGCGAGTTCATCTCGAACTTGTTGCTCACGGCTCAAGCGGTGTTTTTGTTCGGCCTGCTGACGGTCACGTTCATCTTTGGCAAGTGACATTATGACTTGACGATCTACCTCGGCATCCAACGCCGCTGCAAGTTCGGCCTCGTAATCAGCTTTTACCTTATTGCAAATCTTGGCGAGATCTTTCTCTTGTTCGCATTCTGGCTTTCTCAGATGCATTGTGATGAACGATGCCTGTCCACTCTCGATTAACATTGCTCCGGGATAAGCGGACATCGGATCAAGCGGAGTCCAACCGACTGCACGCTGCTGGTGATAAACTTCAAGTGCTTCTACCAAAGTGGCAGGAGTGAACTCGACGATTGCACCGAGAATGCCTGTATGTGGTTTCTCGATTCGGCTTTCGTAGAATGCTTTTTCATTTTGGCAGCGAGCTTGGAATTCAGACTCGGAAAAGACGAACTGCATTGGAAGTGTTGCAGACGTTTGTTTTGATGCACTACTCATGGTGTTATTCCCTTCTGTTTTGATTTGTTGTTCTTTCTTTTCTTGTCGATGATGCTGCATTCTGCACTTGGTAGAACAGAACTTCGCATGTGGTGCTTGGGGTCTTACTGGAAATTTTGTGGTGCAAACAGCGCAGGGCTGATAGGTGACTCTCGCCATAGTTGATTCCTGTGTTTTTGATTGTTGGGTTTGGTTACGCGGTTAATAGGGCACGTAAAAAAGGCCAGATTTTTTAGGCTCTGGCCGAAGTAGTTACATCGTTCGTTTGAATTGGTGACGGAGTATCGACCACCGTACCCCATCGGACGGCCCTAAGGCTCCACAGCCTTGGTCTAGCAAGTGTTCGGCCCCGGACTTGCTAACCGGTGTGGAAGGCATCCTAAAACCTTCGGCCACGCGAAAACCAACCTCAGCGGACTGGGTCGGTCTTAGTGTTTGGAATGGGGGTGTAATTGGTGTTGGGGAGAGAGGGGATGACAAAGGCAAACTTTTCTCATCCCTTGTGCCTTATGGTAACATGACTTCAGCAAACTGTCAAGCACAATTACACTTAAATAGCAAGCAATCTTATGCAATTGTCTTATATATCTTATATTTTGTCGCTTTTATCACATTTAAGGATATCTAACGTTGGGATTGAAGACTTTCGTAGTCTGCCTCCGTCCAAATCGCCTCGCCCGTCATAGTGTCCCCTTCAAGTGGTTCCGCTTCTAGATGTTCATCAGCCGCTTTAAGGACGAGCAATAGCTTTTCCCCTACATAGAGCCGATACCGGTTCGATTTCCGATCAACACCGGCATAACGGTAAACAGCATCCGAATGAGACGAAGTGATACGGCGATCCGCGTATATGGTGATGGCGTAACCAACATTGCGCAGCATCGCTGCAAGCCGTTGGGGGTCGCCCCGCTCTAGGTTCCAGACGTCCCCCTGCTTTTGCCATACCTGCCCCTGGGAGGGCACTACGGTAGCTTTAAGCAAGGCGAGATTACGCTTGAGCGCCTCCCTCTCTTCATTAGCCCGACTGACCTGTTCTATAAGCTCCGCAATAGGGCCCGTGGAACGTATGGCAGCCCCTAGGGATTCGATTCCCCGCGAAAGCTCTAGTAACCTCGCCTCGGCTGCGATAATTGCTTTCTCGTTTACGCCCACGCTCTGTCGGGCTACCGCCTCCCGTGCAGCCTTTACACTAGTGTGACGATAAACCGTATCGATGATTTCCTTTGGAATCACTTTCTTGTTTTCACAACCCTTCAGTTCCTGGCGCCTCCGGCACCGCATCGATACCTGCACGCCTCGAATGGTTCTCATGATGTAGTTGTGACCACAACTCCCGCATTTCACCAAACCGACATAGAAGTGAGCAGCAGTTTTCTCCCTTGGGAGGGTCTTACGTTTCTCGCCTTCAATCTGAGCCAAGTGAAATGTGGATATGTCCACGATTGGCGGATACACCTCCGAACCGTCCCAGCGGCCTATCGCCGCTTCATTTCGAAGCCATCCTTCAACACCCGGCCCGGAGCACTTAGCAAGCGCGGCAAGGCCACTCTCACGCATGCGTCTTGCGATGACAGCTTTACCTAGACCCGAGATGTAAAGCTCAAATGCCCGCTTTACCTGGGCTGCAATCTCTGGAATCACTACACCATTCGAGGTGAGCCAAACAGGGGTATTCCGCTTGGGCGTCTTACCCTCCTTCGCCAGCCTACGGCGGGAATCGTAAGATCCGGTGAGGCGACGACTGAGGTTGTCACTGTACTGGCGGGCTGACTGAATCTTCCCCAACAGGATGTAGATATGCCCGCCATCCAGACTCTGGCGTGTGTATCTTATGCCATCGTCTAGAGTGATGATCTCGACGCCTTTACGGAGTATCGGACCTAAGATGTCCAACATTCCTAGGGTATCCAGACGGCCAGCTCTATCTACCGACTCGACTAAAACCGCGTCTCCCGATGCAATCGCGCCAGCTTCGACGGCAGCCAATAGATTTGCGAAGCCCCCGCCCTCCTTGATGTGTTCCCCCTTCCAGCCGCTTTTACCCAGGTCTTGAAACGTCAACTCGCTAAGGGTGTAGCCGGGGTTTTGGGCCAGCCAGTTAGCAACCATGGATTTCTGGCGCTCCAGGCTTGAACCCTTTGCCTGTGGGGCGCTTGAGAAGCGTGCGTAGCTGAATGCGGTAGCCATATTTCCCCCTAATGTAGATATCAATCTAATTCTACATGTGTGAAATATCTACAAAAAACGCCTGATGCAGAAACTCAAGGTCAAGTCCTTGGTCGAGCTGATTGAAATGGCGAAGCGCAACGCGCTGGTGTGAGAAAACAGGATGCTCAGACGCATAACCGAATGTCTCCTGCTGATCAGCGCAGCGTTATATACCGGAGTGCTCGCGGCGACACCGGATGCGCCCGGGCAATACGCGCTGCTGGGGCGCTCGTCCATGGCCCAGGCCGAGATCAAGCTCGATGATGTTCACCGCGCCTGGCTAAAAAACCGGCAAGAACTGGTCCTGGGCACTTCCGCACCGGATTACCCGCCCTTCGATCTCTCAGCCAGCGGACGCGACTACGAAGGCCTGACCGCCGACTATGCCGACATCCTCGCCAAGTCCACCGGCTTGCCCATGAGAGTCCTGCGCTTCGCCTCCCGTGAGGCAGCCATGGCGGCGCTCAAGGACGGGCAAATCGACATGCTTGGCACCGCCAACGGTTTCGAAGCCCGCGACCCCGACATTGCGCTTTCAACGCCGTACGCAGTGGACCAACCCGTTCTCGTCACCCGAACGAATGAAAGCCGATCCCTGAATGAAGACCTCAAGGGTTTGCGGCTGAGCATGGTCTATCACTACCTGCCGCTGCGGGAAATCGAAAAACTCTACCCAAAGGCAATCATCACCACCTATCCTTCCTACCAGAACGCCATCAATGCCGTCGCTTTTGGCCAGGCCGATGTATTTCTCGGCGATACCCTGTCCACCCACTACATGATCAGCAAGGGTTACTTGAGCAATATCCGCATGGCCAGCTTCGGCAAACATGAATCCTATGGCTTCGGTTTCGCCGTACGCCGTGGCGATACCCGCTTGCTGGAGGTCATCAACGCGACGCTGAACCAGATCCCCATCGCCGAACAGACGGCCATTGCCAAGCGCTGGAGTGCAGGCAGCGACCTGTACCTCACGGACCACCGGGTACAACTGACCGACCGCGAGCAACGCTGGCTGGCCAGGCATCCGGTGGTCAGGGTGGTGGTGAACGAAACCTCCGCCCCCTTCACCTTCTTCGATCCGGACGGCGATTTTCGCGGCATCAGCGCCGACCTGCTGGAGCTGATCCGGCTGCGCACCGGCCTGCGCCTGGACATCCAGCGCCGCCAGAACGACAGTGAAATGATTGCCGCGGTCCTCAACGATCAAGCCGACATGATCGCCGCGCTGTTGCCCAGCAGTGAACGGCAACGCCAGTTGAAATTCAGCCGCCCCTACGTCGACAGCTCGTTCGTCCTGCTGACCCGCAAGCCGTCCGACACGCCCACCACGCTCGATCAGTTCGGCCACGCCAGCCTGGCGATCGCCAAGGGCAACCCACTCATTGAATGGCTACGCAGCCAGTACCCCAACATCCGGATCATCGAAACGGACGGCCCCTTGCGCGCCGTGGAAATGCTCGCCCATGGCCAGGTCGACGGCAGCGTGAACTCGCAGGTGATGGCCAACTACTTCATCTCCTCCCAGGCGTGGCGGGACAGGTTGCAGATCAGCAGCACGGTAGGCACCCAACAGGCGCTGTTCGCGCTGGCCACGGCCAAACACGCCAGCGAGTTGAACGCCATCCTCGACAAGGCCCTGACCAGCATCGACCCCGACGAACTGGGCATCATCAACAACCGCTGGCGCGGTTACGTCTCGCCCTCGGAACACACCTGGCGCACGTATAACCGCCTGTTCTTCCAGGTCGTCGCGGGCGTCGGCCTGTTGCTGCTGCTTTCCCTGACATGGAATGCCTACATGCAGCGCCAGATCAGGCAACGTCAACGGGCGGAACTGGCCCTCAACGATCAACTCGAATTCATGCATTCGCTGCTCAATGGCACCCCCCACCCTATCTACGTGAGGGATCGCAACGGCATCCTGCAGAGCTGCAACGACAGTTACCTGGAAACGTTCAACGCCAGGCACGAAGACGTCATCGGCAAGGACTCGATGCCAGGTTCCATGAGCAATGCCTTCGAAGCGCAGGAATACCAGGCGGACTACCAGCGCGTCATGGCCGAAGGCACCGCGCTGATCGTGGACCGTCCCCTGCACATCGGCGACCGGAAACTGACGATCTATCACTGGATCCTTCCCTACCGAAACTCCGCCGCGCAAGTGCAAGGCATCATCGGCGGCTGGATCGACATCAGTGAACGACGGCAGCTGTTCGAGGAGCTGCGCGCATCCAAGCAACGAGCCGATGACGCGAACCGCGCCAAAAGCACGTTCCTGGCCACCATGAGCCATGAAATCCGCACCCCGATGAACGCGGTGATCGGCATGCTCGAGCTGGCCCTGAAACACGCCGACAAGGGCCACGTGGATCGCTCGACCATCGCAGTCGCCTACGAATCGGCCTCCGGCATGCTCGAACTGATCGGCGATATCCTGGACATCGCCCGTATCGAATCCGGCCATCTGAGCCTGGCCCCCGAACGCGTCAATCTCAGGGCCCTGCTGCAATCGGTCATACGGGTCTTCGAGGGCGTGGCCCGGCAGAAGAACCTGGCGTTGTCGCTGCAGTTCGATGCGGCCGAGGGCAACCCTGACGTGTTGATAGACCCCTTGCGATTCAAGCAGGTGCTGTCGAACCTGATCAGCAATGCCCTCAAATTTACCGAGCAGGGCCAGGTCGTGGTCAAGGTCCGGCTAGCGCCAACCGAGCGGGACGACGTCCTGCACATGCATCTGGAGGTCAACGACAGCGGCATCGGTATCGGCCCGGCAGACTTGCAACGCTTGTTCGAGCCGTTTGCCCAGGTCGATAACACCAGCCGAATGGCCCGCAAAGGCGCGGGGCTGGGGTTGGTGATCAGTCGCAACCTGTGCCGGATGATGGGCGGCAGCCTGCACATGAGCAGCCAACCCGGCGTCGGCACCCAGGTCCAGGTCCACCTGCAACTGACCGTCCTGTCGACGGCGCCGGTGAGCATCCCGCTCGAACCGGTCATCGAAACGGCCCAGGCTGACTTGAACGTCCTGATCGTGGACGATCATCCCGCCAACCGCCTGCTGATGTCCCAGCAATTGGAATACCTCGGCCATCACTACCAGGTCGCCCACGATGGTGCCCACGGGCTCGAGGTCTGGCGCAAAGGCCATTTCGATCTGGTCATTGCCGATTGCAACATGCCCATCATGAGCGGTTACGAACTGGCCCGCTCGATTCGTCGCGATGAGTCCGAACAGCGACGGCCGCCCTGCACCCTCCTGGGGTTCACCGCCAATGCTCAACCGGAGGAAAAACAACGCTGCCAGGACGCCGGAATGGATGACTGCCTGTTCAAACCGATCAGCCTGAGCGCCTTGAGCCAGTGGATCAAGACGGTCAAACCCGTCGGTCACCCAACGGCTTTCAGCGTGCACAGTCTCCAGGCGTTGACCGGCGGCGACCCTTCGTCCAACCGGCGCCTGCTGGCGGAGTTACTCAACAGCTGCCGCGCGGACCGCCAGGAGTTGCTCGACGTCGCCCAGGGCGCAAACCGCCAAGCGCTGACCGAAACGGCGCACAAGATAAAAGGCGTCGCCCGCATCGTCCAGGCGACCACGCTGATCCAGCGGTGCGAGGGGCTGGAGCAGGCGTGTCATCTGGCACAGGCCCCTGAACGAATCAGCGCCTGCATCGACGCCCTCGACCGCGCCATGAGCGAACTGGAGCGGGCCCTGGAAACGGAGATCGCCAAGGCAAAATAATCCAGCGTTTACTATGCTATTCGCTCAGCAGTGCGTACCTGGGGTGTTCTCGATCGGTTTCCCTTGCACGCGGGAACACCCATCGAGAACACCCCCTGACACTTGGAGTGACTGCAATGCCCAGCGCACCGCGTCCGGACAAACGCCGGTTCCCCCTGCATGTCCACATCAGCGTGATGTTTACCCTGCTTTTGTTGTTGACCGGGGTGGTGCTGGGTATTTTCAACTACCGGCAAACCACGCAAATCATCCTGTCCAGCAGTGAAAAACTGTTCAATCGCATTGAACAGGAGGTGCGCCTGGACTTGTATGACACCTACGAACCCATCCGCCACCTGCTGAGCCTGCTGGCCGACTACCCGGCGACACGCACACCGCAGATGGCGCAACGCCTGGCCCTGCTCGTGCCCTTCAGCCAGGCATTGCGGGACAACCCGAACCTGGCGTCGTTGTACCTGGGCGATCAGCACGGCAATTTCCTGATGGTCCGGCCATTGCGCACCCCGGCCCTGAAAACCGCCCTGCGGGCCCCCACCGAGGCGGCCTATCAGGTCTGGACCGTGGAGCGGGCCACCGAGCAGGGCCCGGTCCACTCCCAGTCGCTGTTCTACGACGAGACCCTGACGCTCATCGATCGCCGGGACATGGCCGACGAAACCTACGATCCGCGCAGCCGTGGCTGGTTTCGCAGTGCCGCCGGCAGCGCCGAGCAGATCACCACCGAGCCCTACGTTTTCTTCTCCACGCATAACGTCGGCACCACCCTCGCCCGGCGCAGCGGCGAGCAGGCAGTCATCGGCGCCGACCTGACCCTGGCAGCCCTGTCCCAGACCCTGGCCAAGCACAAGGTGACCACCGGCACCGAGATCGTGTTGCTCGATCCCAAGGGCAACGCGGTGGGTTATCCCGACAGCGACCGGCTGCTCGCCGACGCCCAGTCGGCGCGCCTGATCAAGGCCCGCGACCTCAACCCGGCCATCGCCGCCGTCCTCGACGACAACACCGACACGACCCGACTGGAAGCGGCCGGACGCCAGTGGATCGTGTCGCGCAGCCATATGCAGGAAGGCGGGCCCCAAGGCCTGGAACTGGCGCTGCTGGTGCCTGAGGACGAGCTGCTGGACAACGCTTATCGCATGCGCTGGCAAGGCGCGCTCATCACCCTGGCCACCCTGCTGCTGTGCCTGCCCCTGGGCTGGCTGACGTCCAGGATCCTGGTCAAGCCCTTGCGCGAACTGGTGCAGGAGGCCGACGCCATTCGCAGCTTTGACTTCAACTACCCGGTGTCCCGCCGCTCCCCGGTGCTGGAGGTCGATCAGTTGAGTGTCTCGATGGCACGCATGAAAGAGACCCTGGCAAGCTTCTTTGAAATCACCGCCAGCCTGCGCGCCGAAACCCGCTTCGCCCCGTTGCTGGAACGGATGTTGTTCGAAACCGTGAAAATCGGCCAGGCCCAGGCCGGCCTGATCTACCTGCGCGAGAACGACGAAAACCGGCTCAAGCCCTATGGGCTGGTGATCGATGGAACCCCCAGGGACCTCGCCGCCTTCAAGCTGCGCAGTCATGAGCTACAGGCGGGCGACAGCCCGCAATGGCTCCAACAACTGGTCGTTGCGGACAATCTCGTGACCTCCCTGGGCTTCGAGCAGGCGGCCGACCTGCAAGGCATCCTGCAGGCACTGGACTCGCCTCGGGTCCACCTGATCGGCATCCGCCTGCGCAATCGCCACCAGGAAACCGTCGGCGTATTGGTGTTGCTGATCACCGACAGCGGCACCGAAGCCGACCTGGAAAAACTCCAGCCCGACCGCATCGCCTTCCTGCAAGCCGTGTCCGGCGCCGCCACCGTGAGCATCGAGGGCCAGCGCCTGCAAGCCAAGCAAAAGCAGCTACTGGACGCCTTCATCCAGCTGCTGGCCGGCGCGATCGATGCCAAGAGTCCCTACACCGGTGGCCATTGCCAGCGGGTGCCGGTCCTGACGCTGATGCTCGCCCAGGCCGCCGCTGCCAGCCAGGCCCCGGCGTTCAGCGCCTACCGGCCCACGGAGGATGAATGGGAAGCCCTGCACATCGCCGCCTGGCTGCACGATTGCGGCAAGGTCACCACCCCCGAGTACGTCGTCGACAAAGCCACCAAGCTGGAAACCCTGAACGACCGGATCCACGAGATACGCACCCGTTTCGAAGTACTCAAGCGCGACGCCTGGGTCGACTACTGGCAGGCCGTGGCAAACGGCGGCGAGTCGTCATCCCTGGCGCGACAGCGTGATGCGACATTGACGGCACTGGATGACGACTTTGCTTTCGTCGCCCGCTGCAACCTGGGCTCCGAAGCCATGGCCGAGGCCGATCTGCAACGCCTGCGACACATCGCGCAACGCCCGTGGACCCGGACCCTCGATGATCGCCTGGGGGTTTCCTGGGAAGAAAATCGGCGCCAGGCCCGCACGCCCAAGCCGACATTGCCGGTCACCGAGCCGCTGTTGGCGGACAAGCCCGAACACTTGTTCGAGCGCCACGCGGCCGAGCTGATCCCGGCGGACAACCCATGGGGCTTCCAGCTCGATGTGCCGGCCTGGAAATACAACCGCGGCGAGCTCTACAACCTGAGCATCACGCGAGGCACGCTGACTCGAGAGGAACGCTACGTCATCAATCACCACATGGTGCAGACGATCCTGATGCTCAGTCAGCTGCCCTTCCCTAGCCACCTGAACAACGTGGCGGAGATCGCCGGCGGTCATCACGAGAAAATGGACGGCAGCGGTTACCCCAAGCGCCTCAAGCGCGAGGAGATGAGCCTGCCGGCACGGATGATGGCCATCGCCGACATTTTCGAAGCACTGACGGCGGCCGACCGCCCCTACAAGAAAGCCAAGACGCTGAGCGAGGCCCTGGGCATCATGGCCACCATGTGCCGTGACGCCCATATCGATCCCGAGCTGTTCTGGCTGTTCATCGAAGAAAAGATCTACCTGAGCTACGCCGAACAGTTCCTCGCCCCGCGCCAGATCGATGAGGTCGACCCCGACAGCCTGCTGGTCAAGGCCGGGCTGAAGGCATGATCAGCAATCCGTCAGGCGCAGGAATATCGCAGCCAATGCTTCAATGCCAGCTTGATCATGCTCGGTAAAACGCGCCAGTTTCGGACTGTCCAGGTCAAGCACGCCGATCAGGCGCCCGTCCTTGACCAGCGGCACCACCAGCTCACTGTTCGACGCGCTGTCGCAGGCGATGTGTCCGGCGAAGGCATGGACATCTTCGACGCGCTGGGTCTGCCGGGTCGCTGCTGCCGTGCCACACACACCACGGCCAAAGGGAATCCGCACACAGGCGATCTGGCCCTGGAACGGTCCCAGGACCAGCTCTTCGTTGCGATTGAGGTAGAAGCCGGCCCAGTTCAGGTCGTCCAGCTGACTGGACAGGAAGGCCGAGAACTGCGCGGCGTTGGCGATGAAGTCACGCTCATCGGCCAGCAAGGATTCCAACTGTGCCGATAACAAATCGTAGCCATCGAGGCCAACACCGGTGCCCTTCAAATCGATCATGCCTTGTGCTCCAACAATTTCAGGCCTACCCAATAACGGGCAAACTGATAAGCGCAACGTCCGTTGCGGTTGCCGCGACCGGTTGCCCAGCGCACCGCCAGCACATCCAGCGCTTCGTCGCGCTGCCAGGCCAGCCCGGCCTTGGCCGCCAGTTCGCCGATCCAGTGCTCCACGACGTTGAGGAAATGCTCTTGGGTAAACGGATAGAACGACAGCCACAAGCCGAAGCGGTCGGACAAGGCGATCTTGTCCTCCACCGCTTCGCTGGGGTGAAGTTCGCCATCGACCCGTTTCCAATTCTCGTTGTCGCTCTCCTTTTCCGGCACCAGGTGGCGACGGTTGGAGGTTGCATACAGCAGCACGTTGTCCGGCGCCTGCTCCAAGGAGCCATCCAACACACTCTTGAGCACGCGGTAATCGCCTTCGCCGGACTCGAACGACAAGTCATCGCAGAACAACACGAAGCGCTGCGGCAGTTTCGCAACCTGCTCGACCACCCGGGGCAGATCGGCCAGGTGATCGCGTTCGATCTCGATCAACCGCAGGCCATGCGAGGCATGTTCGGCCAACAGGGCGCGCACCAGAGACGACTTGCCGGTGCCACGCGAGCCCCAGAGCAAGGCATGGTTGGCGGGCATGCCATCGAGGAACTGCCGGGTGTTGCGGCCCAGCTGTTCGACCTGGCGATCCACGCCGATCAGGTCCGACAGGCGCATGTCGAGGCTGACGTGCAGCGGCAACAGGTAGCCACTGCGGCCATCACGCTGCCAGCGGGCGGCCAGGGTCTGGGTCCAATCGATGTCGGGCCGGAGCGCCGGCAGCAAAGGCTCGATCCGGGCCAGCACGGCATCGGCACGCTCAAGAAAAGCATTCAATCGCGGGTCCACGTCTTTTCCTCGGGCAGGTTCACAGTAATGATGGCGCTCCAACAACGAAACGCCTTATCCAATGGCGGGTCTACTTCACACAATACACACCGGCCGCACCGGTATTCAGAGATGATCAGCTATGCTTGACCGGCGAAGGGAAACGTAAGTGGTTCATCACTCAATGGACATCAGATTCACCCAACGGCTTTCCTATAAGCAGGCCCGCCTGACCGTCCTGGTGGGCTTCGTGTTGGGCACCTTGCTCAGCCTGATGCAGATCGGCATCGATTATGCCAGCGAAGACGCGTCGATCAACCGTGAAATCCTGTCGCTGCTGGAAATCAGCCACAACCCGGCCTCGCGCATCGCCTACAACATCGACGCCGAACTCGCCCAGGAACTGGCCATGGGCCTGTTGCGCTCACCGGCCATCATCGGCGCCGAGCTGATCGACAACAACAATACCGTGCTGGCCAGCGTCAAGCGGCCCGAGCTGCAAAGCAGCTACCGGTTCATCAGCGACTTCCTGTTCGGTGCCCAGCGCCAGTTCGAAGACCGGCTCTACCTGGACCACTTGCCCGGCGAATCCCTGGGCATGCTGCGACTGGACGTCGACACCTATGCGTTCGGCAGTCGTTTCCTGCGCCGCGCCGAGGTCACCTTGCTCAACGGCTTCGCCCGCAGCCTGATCTTGACCGGCCTGCTGCTGGCGCTGTTCTACGTGATGCTGACCAAACCCCTGGTGCGGGTCATCCGCGAACTGAGCAGCCGCGACCCGAGCAGCAGCGAACAGAACCGCCTGGAATGCCCTTCCGGCCACCAGTCCGATGAAATCGGCGTGCTGGTGTCCGTCGCCAACCAGCAGTTCGAAAATATCTCCACGGAAATCCAACAGCGGCGCACCGCCGAAAATCGCCTCACCGAATACCTGGCGCAACTGGAAAACATCGTCTCGGCACGCACCGCCGAACTCAAGGCCATCAACGCCCGCCTCAGCCAGTCCAACGAAGAGCTGGAGGTGGCCCGGCGCACGGCCCTGGACATGGCCGAAGCCCGCTCCGTGTTCCTCGCCAACATGAGCCACGAGATCCGCACGCCGCTCAACGGCCTGCTGGGAATGATCGCCCTGTCCCTGGACGGTCCCCTGACGGCCGAGCAACAGCAGCAGCTCTCGATCGCCCATGACTCGGGCAAGGTCTTGGTCGAGTTGCTCAACGACATCCTCGACCTGTCGAAATTCGACGCCGGTCAACTGGAGCTCGAACGCATCCCGTTCGACCTCGGCGCCCTGGTGGAGGATACCGCCAACCTGCTTTCCCAGAACGCGGCCCCCAGTGTCGAGCTGGCCTGCCTGATCGATCCCCGGTTCCCGGCGCAGGTGCTCGGCGATCCGACCCGGGTGCGCCAGATCGTCAGCAACCTGCTGTCCAACGCACTGAAGTTCACACGCTTCGGCCGGGTCGACGTGAAGTTGAGCCATTACGAAGGCGGCGTGCGAATCGAAGTCTGCGACACCGGTATCGGCATTCCCCAGGAAGCCCAGGCGAGAATCCTGCAGCCGTTCACCCAGGCCGGCGCCGGGATTACCCGTCAGTTTGGCGGCACCGGGTTGGGCCTGGCACTGACCTACAACCTCTGCGAAGCCATGCAGGGCCGATTGACGATCAGTTCCGAAGCCGGCTTCGGCAGTCAGTTCTGCGCAGACCTGCCCCTGCCCTGCCATCTCCCTGCAACGCCGGTCGAGCCGTTGCGCGGCAACGTCGTCGCCATCACCGCCAGCAGCAGTGGCCTGGCCGAGTTGCTGGGGATGTTGTTGCCGGGGTGGGGCCTGGATTATGTGCAGCGCTCCATCGATGACGGGCTGCTGGGGCTCAAGCCTGACGTGCTGATCACCGACTGTCCGGAATGCCTGTTCAACCTGCGGCCGACCTTTGACGCACCGATCCTGCTGGTGACCGCCTATGGCAGTTTCATGCCCGGCGAAGAGGCCGCCGCCCTCGCCCCGCTGATACAACAGGCCCGACCGCTGGCACGCCATGCGCTGTACCAGATTGTGCGGCGCGCCATGCAGAGCGAGGCGACCACCATCAACGACGCACAGATCGAAACCCCGACGCCATCCAAGCGTGGACGGGTGCTGCTGGTGGAGGACAATCCGGTCAACCAACTGGTGGCCAAGGGCATGCTGGTGAAACTGGGCTGCGAGGTCACCGTCGCGGCCCACGGCGTCGAAGCCCTGGATCAACTGGAACAGCGGGCGTTCGACCTGGTGTTGATGGACTGCAACATGCCGGTGATGGACGGTTACGAAGCCAGCCGGCAGATTCGCCGCAGCGGGCGTTGGTCGGACCTGCCGATCGTTGCGCTGACGGCCAACGCGATGCCCGAAGAACGCGAGCGCTGCCGGGCCTCTGGCATGAACGACTACCTGTCCAAGCCGTTCCGCCGCGAAGAGCTGGCAGCCGTGTTGGACCAGTGGGTGCCCACTACGTCAGCGCTTTGATCTGGTCCAGCAGATGATCGAGACCGTCTCGCAACGCGCCCAGGCGGTCCAGATCGACCCCGCTGTCGCATAACAGGCGGGCCTTGAGCGGGCCGACCTGTTCGCGCAAAGCCCATCCCGCAGCCGACAGGCTCAAGTGGACCTCCCGCTCGTCCCGGGCCGAACGCTGGCGTTGGACCAGGTCCAACTGTTCCAGGCGCTTGAGCAGCGGCGTCAGTGTGCCGGAATCCAACAGCAAACGTTCGCCCAGGGCCTTGACCGTTGGCTGTGGCGGAGCCGTGTCCTGCCATTCCCACAACACCAGCATTGCCAAGTATTGCGGGTAGGTCAGGCCAAGCTGATCGAGCATCGGCTTGTAGCCACGGATCACCGCACGTGAAGCGGCGTACAGCTTGAAGCACAACTGGCTGTCGAGCTTCAGCGAATCGGCTGACAGGTCATTCATTTGAGCAGCGCTTCGATCTCGCCAGTCAGGTCCTGGGGCTTGGTGGTCGGGGCAAACCGCTTGACCACCTGACCGTCCTTGCCGATCAGGAACTTGGTGAAATTCCATTTGATGCCTTTGGACCCCAGCACGCCGGGGGCACGCTGTTTAAGCTGGACGAACAGCGGATGGGCGTTGGCGCCGTTGACTTCGATTTTCTTGAACAGCGGAAAGCTCACGCCGAAGTTCAGCTCGCAGAACTCGGTGATCGCCCCTTCAGTGCCCGGCTCCTGCTTGCCGAACTGATTGCAGGGAAAGCCCAGCACCACCAGGCCCTGGTCCTTGTAGGTCTGCCACAACGCCTCAAGTCCCTTGTATTGCGGGGTGAACCCGCACTGGCTGGCCGTGTTGACCACCAGCACGGCCTTGCCAGCGAAATCGGCGAGGGTCTTTTGCTCACCCTTGATGGTGGTGCACGGGATGCTCAGCAGGTTGTCGCTCATGGCAAGGCTCCGGTTAAAGGTTGGATGCTGAAGATAGCGACCAATTAAATTGTGTGCAATTTAATTATAGAGATCATCCCCGCGCGCAATGATAGTGGAGGCATTTATGTGGCGAGGGAGCTTGCTCCCGCTCGGCGGCGCAGCCGTCGTAAACCCGGCTGGTGCGATTTTCCTGCAAGACCGCGTCATCCCCTATTGGGGCGGCTGCGCCGCCCAGCGGGAGCAAGCTCCCTCGCCACAAATGCCTAACGAGGCACGAGATCCAGGCACACCGAGTTGATGCAATACCGCAACCCCGTGGGCGGCGGGCCGTCGGGGAAGACGTGGCCCAAGTGGGCATCGCATTTGGCGCAGACCACCTCGGTGCGAATCATGCCGTGGCTGACGTCCCGCACCTCCACCACCGCGCTGCCTTCGATCGGCGCGTAGAAACTCGGCCAGCCACAGCCCGAATCGAATTTGGTCTGCGAATCGAACAACGGCTCGTTGCAGCAGATGCAGTGATACACACCGTCGGTCTTGGTGGCGTTGTATTTACCGGAGAATGGCCGTTCGGTGCCCTTCAACCGACAGACGTTGTACTGCTCCGGGTCGAGCATGGCGCGCCATTCTTCAAGGGTTTTTTCCAACTTTTCCATCGTCCTACCTCGGCAATTGAAAAAGCCCGATCCGACGCTTTTCCGCAGATCGGGCGGCACGTATGATTGCGCCTCGTCAGGCGCCAGTCTGGCAGTCACGTCATGCGCATTCAAACGGATTGTGGCGCCTATACCGCGTCAGGCCTGGGCACAGACGCAGGATTCCCAGTTACGGTAGTTCATACGCCGCCTGGATCGTTCATTTTCGGGAACACATCGCCATGCAGGTCAGCAAATCGAACAAGCTCGCCAACGTCTGCTACGACATTCGCGGCCCGGTGCTCAAGCACGCCAAACGCCTGGAAGAGGAAGGTCATCGCATCCTCAAGCTGAACATCGGCAACCCGGCACCCTTTGGTTTCGAAGCGCCCGATGAAATCCTCCAGGACGTCATCCGCAACCTGCCGACCGCCCAGGGCTACAGCGACTCCAAAGGCCTGTTCAGTGCGCGCAAGGCCGTGATGCAGTATTACCAGCAGAAGCAGGTCGAAGGGATCGGCATCGAGGACATCTACCTGGGCAATGGCGTGTCCGAGCTGATCGTGATGTCGATGCAGGCCCTGCTCAACAACGGCGACGAAGTGCTGGTGCCGGCACCGGACTATCCGCTGTGGACCGCCGCGGTGAGCCTGTCCGGCGGCAACCCGGTGCATTACCTGTGCGACGAACAGGCCAACTGGTTTCCCGACCTGGCGGACATCAAGGCCAAGATCACGCCCAATACCAAGGCACTGGTGATCATCAACCCGAACAACCCGACCGGCGCCGTGTACTCACGGGAAGTGCTGCTGGGCATGCTGGAACTGGCCCGCCAGCACAACCTGGTGGTGTTCTCCGACGAGATCTACGACAAGATCCTCTACGACGACGCCGTGCACGTGTGCACCGCTTCCCTGGCGCCGGATCTGCTGTGCCTGACCTTCAACGGCCTGTCCAAGTCCTATCGGGTCGCCGGTTTCCGCTCCGGCTGGATCGCCATCTCCGGGCCCAAGCACCATGCCCAGAGCTACATCGAAGGCATCGACATGCTGGCCAACATGCGCCTGTGTGCCAACGTGCCGAGCCAGCATGCGATCCAGACGGCGCTGGGCGGCTACCAGAGCATCAACGACCTGGTCCTGCCCCAGGGCCGGTTGCTGGAACAGCGCAATCGCACCTGGGAATTGCTCAACGACATTCCCGGCGTCAGTTGTGTCAAGCCGATGGGCGCGCTGTATGCCTTCCCACGGATCGACCCGAAGGTCTGCCCGATCCACAACGATGAAAAGTTCGTCCTCGACCTGCTGCTGTCCGAGAAGCTGCTGGTGGTCCAGGGTACGGCGTTCAACTGGCCATGGCCGGACCATTTCCGCGTCGTGACCCTGCCGCGGGTCGATGACCTCGACCAGGCCATTGGCCGGATCGGCAACTTCCTCAAGTCCTACCGTCAATAAGCCGGGCAGCGTGCGAGGCATCCTCACCTCGCACGCTGTTTGATTCAGCAACATATCCGTTCCGCCGACTCCGTCGGGCCTTCTACACTGGGGATTGGATGGTCAACATGCATCTGGGCTCAACGTTCACGGGGGGCAGGCAGCGCATTTCTTTTCCCTGGTCACTTTCAGAAAAGTCTTTCAAACATTTAGGACGCCTGTAGGACACAGTTTGAAATAGTCGGCGAGTTGAATAGCCTGCGGCAGCACCTTATATACCCCGCATAACGCTACATCTTTAGCATGAGGAGATTTTCACAACCATGATGCGCATCCTGCTGTTCTTGGCCACTAACCTGGCGGTCGTGCTGATTGCCAGCATCACCCTGAGCCTCTTTGGCTTCAACGGGTTCATGGCGGCCAATGGGGTTGACCTCAACCTCAATCAGCTGCTGATCTTCTGTGCGGTGTTCGGTTTCGCCGGTTCCCTGTTCTCGCTGTTCATCTCCAAGTGGATGGCGAAGATGAGCACCGGCACCCAGATCATCAGCCAACCGCGCACGCGTCACGAACAATGGCTGCTGCAGACCGTCGAGCAGTTGTCCCGCGAAGCCGGTATCAAGATGCCGGAAGTCGGTATCTTCCCAGCCTACGAGGCCAACGCCTTCGCCACCGGCTGGAACAAGAACGATGCCCTGGTCGCCGTCAGCCAGGGTCTGCTCGAACGGTTCTCGCCCGATGAAGTCAAGGCCGTGCTGGCCCACGAGATCGGCCACGTCGCCAACGGCGACATGGTGACCCTGGCGCTGATCCAGGGCGTGGTGAACACCTTCGTGATGTTCTTCGCCCGGATCATCGGTAATTTCGTCGACAAGGTGATCTTCAAGAACGAAGAAGGCCAGGGTATCGCCTACTACGTGGCGACGATCTTCGCCGAGCTGGTACTGGGCATCCTCGCCAGCGCCATCGTCATGTGGTTCTCGCGCAAGCGCGAGTTCCGCGCCGATGACGCCGGTGCACGCCTGGCCGGCACCAGCGCCATGATCGGCGCCCTGCAACGCCTGCGCGCCGAGCAAGGCCTGCCGGTGCACATGCCCGACACCCTGAATGCCTTTGGCATCAACGGTGGCATCAAGCAGGGCCTGGCACGCATGTTCATGAGCCACCCGCCGCTGGAAGAGCGTATCGACGCACTGCGTCGTCGCGGCTGACAGGTTCGAGCGTCAAGAAAAGCCCGCAGAGATGTGGGCTTTTTTTGTCTGCAGGTCTATGAGCTGTCAGGTCTGGCGTCATCGCGAGCAAGCTCGCTCCCACAGGAATCTTCGGTGGACGCAGACTCTTTATTCACTGCCGATCAACTGTGGGAGCGAGCTTGCTCGCGATGGCGCCAGCATAGACGCACAGCATCAACGACTGGAAATCCGATACACCCGCTCATCCAGCCGTGTCACCCCAGCCTGCAAGAACTTCCAGCTTTCCCCCAGCACATCATGCTCCTGCAGGATCTCCAGCCGCCAGGCATCCCCCAGCAGCCGCTGCACCTCATCATTTCCCACGGAGAAAGGCGGGCCAGGCATTTCATCCTGGTGGTAATCCAGGGTAATCAACAACCCGACACCGTTGGGCAAGATCCTCTGCAGATGAGCCGCATACTGCTCCCGCATCGGCGCCGGCAAGGCGATCAGCGCCGCACGGTCGTACAACGCCGTGCAATCGGCCACATCCTCCCGATCCAGGGCAAAGAAATCACCGCAGCGAATCTCGATATCAGCCGCACGAAAGACCTTGAATACGCCCTCCTCGCTCACGCTCGGCTCAAGCTGATGCTCAAGGAAAAAATCGGTTGCGGCTTTTTCCGACAACTCCACGCCCAACACCGAATACCCCTGATGGGCAAGCCATAGCAGATCCAGGCTTTTGCCACACAACGGCACCAGCACTCGACTGCCCCGCTCCAACCCCAGTTGCGGCCAGAAATGCTGCAGGTAGGGGTTCACCTCCGGCAAATGAAAACCGATCTGGTTCGATGACCAGCGCTTGTGCCAAAACTCGGGCTCCATGATTCGCTCCAAAAATTCGATCAAAACGCGCTAAAACTTATATTAGATTTAGATCATAGACCTGACGGAAGATGAGCCCATCTTAACGCTCAGGAGTCCGTTCATGCTGCCCAGCCTGTTTATCTCCCATGGCTCACCAATGCTCGCCCTGGAACCCGGCGCCAGCGGGCCGGCACTGGCTCGCCTGGCCGGTCAATTGCCCAAGCCCAAGGCTATTGTCATCGTGTCCGCCCACTGGGAAAGCAACGAACTGCTGGTCAGCGCCAATCCGCAGCCGCGCACCTGGCACGACTTCGGCGGCTTTCCACCGGCGCTGTATGAGGTGCAGTACCCCGCGCCTGGCGATCCGCGACTGGCGACGCAAGTAGCGAACATGCTCAACGCCGCGCACCTGCCGG
Organism: Pseudomonas sp. Pdm06; assembly: GCF_014851795.1. Taxonomy (NCBI): domain Bacteria; kingdom Pseudomonadati; phylum Pseudomonadota; class Gammaproteobacteria; order Pseudomonadales; family Pseudomonadaceae; genus Pseudomonas; species Pseudomonas sp. Pdm06. Next base: position 219,385 of record NZ_JACVAH010000001.1, on the reverse strand, counting down.
CCCGCCTCGACCCTCAAAGGCCGTCCGACCATGGCGTCTGGGTGCCATTGTCGTTGATGTACCCCGAGGCTGACATTCCGGTGGTGCAGGTTTCCCTGCCCAGCCAGCAGGGACCGGCGCTGCAGACACAGGTCGGCCAGGCCCTGGCGAGCCTGCGCCAAGAGGGCGTCTTGCTGATCGGCTCCGGCAGCATCACCCATAACCTGCGCGACCTGGACTGGAACGCCGGCCCTGACAGCATCGAACCCTGGGCCAAGGCCTTTCGCGATTGGATGGTCGAGCAACTGGCGGCCGACGACGAGACCACGCTGCACGATTACCGTCGCCAAGCCCCCAACGCCGTGCGCAGCCACCCCAGCGATGAGCACTTGTTGCCGCTGTATTTTGCCCGGGGTGCCGGTGGGACATTCAGCGTTGCCCATGCGGGGTTCACGATGGGGACGCTGGGGATGGATATTTATCGGTTCGATTGACCGATGGACCGCGTCGCTTCAATCGCGAGCGAGCTCGCTCCCACAGGGTTTTGTGAGCACCGCAAGTCCAATGTGGGAGCGAGCTCGCGATTGGCCTCCACCCTGAAAGCACACCAGACAACAGGCAAAAAAAATCCCCGAACCAGTCGGGGATTTTTCATGTTCGATCAATCAGCCCAAGAGCCGATCAATCCTCGCGGTAGCGACGCAGCTTGAGCTGCTTGCCAGCGACGCGGGTGTCTTTCAGCTTGGTCAGCAACTTCTCCAGACCATCTTCCGGCAGCTCGACCAGGCTGAAGCTGTCACGCACCTGGATGCGGCCGATCGCTTCGCGGGCCAGGCCGCCTTCGTTGAGAATGGCACCCAGCAGGTTCTTGGCGGCGATGCCGTCACGGGCACCCAGCGCAGTACGGCAGCGCGCACGACCTTCGGCCAGCGGGATCGGTGCACGACGCTCGCGATCACCACGGTCCGGACGATCACCGGTGCGCTCGGGACGATCGCCACGCGGTGCGTTGTTCGGCACCAGGGGACGTTCCTTCTCGATCGCAGCCAGGTTCAGCGCCTGGCCATTGGTGGCCTTGCGCAGCAGTGCCGCGGCCAAGGCACGTGGGGTGCAACCGATATCGGCGGTCAGGCGATCGAGCAGATCACCGTGGGTCGATTCGGCGTCAGCCACCAGGGGCGACAGGCTGTTGGTCAGCTTCTTGATGCGGGCATCGAGAACGGCCTGGGCGTCCGGCAGGCGAACTTCAGCCACCTTCTGACCAGTCACACGCTCGATCACTTGCAGCATGCGGCGCTCACGGGGAGTGACCAGCAGCAGCGCGCGGCCTTCGCGACCGGCACGGCCGGTACGGCCGATACGGTGAACGTAGGATTCCGGATCGTACGGCATGTCCACGTTGAACACGTGGGTGATGCGCGGAACATCCAGGCCACGGGCAGCGACGTCGGTCGCCACAACGATGTCCAGGCGGCCATCCTTGAGGGAGTCGATCACGCGCTCACGCTGGTTCTGGGCAATGTCACCGTTCAGCGCGGCGGCTTTGTAGCCTTTGGCTTCCAGGGCGCTGGCCAGGTCCAGGGTCGCTTGCTTGGTGCGCACGAACATGATCAGGGCGTCGAAGTCTTCCACTTCCAGCAAGCTGAGAACGGCGGAAGTCTTCTGGTCGGCGTGAACCAGCAGGTGAGCTTGTTCGATCGCGGTGACGGTCTGAGTCTTGGTCTGGATCTTCACGTGTTGCGGATCGCGCAGGTGGCGCTCGGCAATGGCACGGATCGATTGCGGCAGGGTGGCCGAGAACAATACAGTCTGGCGGGTCGCTGGCAGAGCCTTGAAGATGACTTCCAGGTCATCCATGAAGCCCAGCTTGAGCATCTCGTCGGCTTCGTCGAGAACCAGGTGGTTCACGGTAGCCAGGACTTTTTCGTCACGACGCAGGTGGTCGCACAGACGACCCGGAGTGGCGACAACGATCTGCGCGCCATTACGGATAGCTTTCAGTTGTGGGCCCATCGGGGCGCCGCCGTAAACGGCCACAACGGTAACGCCAGGCATTTGCTTGGAGTAGGTTTCGAAAGCGGTGGCTACTTGCAGCGCCAACTCACGAGTTGGCGCCAGGATCAGGGCTTGCGGTTCGCGCTTGGCAGGATCGATGCGATGCAGGATCGGCAGAGCGAACGCAGCGGTTTTACCCGTACCGGTTTGCGCCTGGCCAATCATGTCGTGGCCGGCCATGATGATCGGGATCGATTGCTGCTGAATCGCCGAAGGTTCTTCGTAGCCGGTCGCGGTGACGGCAGCAAGAATGTTCGGGTTGAGATTAAAAGCGGCGAAGCCGCCGGTTTCCTGGGTCATGGGTCTGCCTCTAAGTGCATCCGCAAAGACCCATGCTCCAAAGCTGCGCATGCCGTGTTGAGACTCAAGAGTCGCCCTGGCTGCTTTGTCGGCGGGGATTTGCGAAAACGAATGAATGGAAAAAGAACGTCGTGGAAGCATCCGTTGTGCGGACATGCAACCGAAGCTGACTTCGGAGAATTGCGCTACCTTGACGCGGCCCGGCTAAAGGCCGGCGCGCACTATACCGGAATTTGCCCGAAAAGGGAGCTTTTTTTATTGCCAAACCCCGTTATGGGGCTCGCTGTCAGAAGGCCTTGGGGCAGCCAGCTAAAACGTTTCACCTCCAGACGACTTTGCCCTTGTGGCGAGGGCGCTTGCTCCCGCTCGGCTGCGAAGCAGACGCCTGGGCGTTGATATCTGAAATCGAAGGGGGCCGCTTCGCGACCCAGCGGGAGCAAGCTCCCTCGCCACAGGGGAACTCACTTGTAAAAAGGTTTTGGGGGCCTTTGATCAGGTCGCCGGCCGGATCGCCTTGATCAGTGATTGCAACGAATACCCCAAGCGTGGCGCCAGCCCTTCGGCCCTGGCGACCAGTCCTTGCATGTCCAGCTCCTGATCGAGGTCCGCCGGCACAATCAGGATCACATTGCCCTCCTTCACCGGCAGCTCCCAATAATGCCGGTGGTACAAACCGCGCAAGAGCGCCGCGCCCAATGGCTTGCCGTCGTCGGTGGCCCATTGGTTGATCACCAGCCAGCCGCCCGGGTTGAGGCGCTTCTGGCAGTTTTCCAGGAACCCCCAGGCCAGGTGCCCGACGCCTGGGCCGACATCGGTATAGAGGTCGACGAAAATCAGGTCCGCCGGCTCCGCCGTTTCAAGCAATTCCAAAGCATCGCCAACGCGGATGTACAGTCGCGGATCGTCGTCCAGGCCCAGGTATTCGATGGCCAGGCGCGGCACGTCGGGACGCAGTTCGATGGCCTCGACGTCTTCCAGTGGCAGGAACTTGAGGCAGGCCTGGGTCAGCGTACCGGCACCCAGCCCCAGGAACAGCGCGCTTTCCGGCTGCTCGTGACACAACGCACCGATGAGCATGGCGCGGGTGTAGTCATATTCGAGCCAGCTCGGATCGGCTGTGAACACGCAGCTTTGCTCGATGGCATCGCCAAACTCCAGAAACCGGTAATCGGCCACTTCGAATACGCGAATCATGCCGAACTCGTCGTGCACCTCGGCGAGCAAATGCTCGACGCGCTCCTCTGTCATTTCATCTCCTGATGGTTGCCGTGCCGGCATGAGCCTGCGGATACGGGACAAAGGCGCGATTGTCCGCGAAGCAACCGGAACAGGTCACGTACTAATTTGCTGATAACATGGCCGTCCGAGCGTAAATCACCTAGAGATCATGATGAGCCAACCCTGGAGCCCTGACAGCTGGCGTGCCCTGCCGATCCAGCAGCAACCCCGCTACCCCGACGCCGCGCACCTGTTGCAGGTGGAGCAGACCCTGGCCAGTTATCCGCCATTGGTGTTTGCCGGTGAAGCCCGGGAGTTGCGCCGTCAGTTCGCCGAAGTCACCCAGGGCCGAGCGTTCCTGCTGCAAGGCGGCGATTGCGCCGAAAGCTTTGCCGAGTTCTCGGCGGCCAAGATCCGCGACACCTTCAAGGTGCTCTTGCAGATGGCGATCGTCATGACCTTTGCCGCCGGCTGCCCGGTGGTCAAGGTCGGGCGCATGGCCGGACAGTTCGCCAAACCGCGCTCGGCCAACGACGAAACCATCGACGGCGTGACCCTGCCGGCCTACCGCGGCGACATCGTCAACGGTATCGGTTTCGACGAAAAAAGCCGCGTACCGGACCCGGAGCGGTTGTTGCAGTCCTATCACCAGTCCACCGCCACCTTGAACCTGCTGCGCGCCTTCGCCCAGGGCGGTTTCGCCGATCTGCACCAGGTGCACAAGTGGAACCTGGACTTCATCGCCAACTCGGCCCTGGCGGAAAAATACAGCCACCTGGCCGACCGCATCGACGAAACCCTGGCATTCATGCGCGCCTGCGGCATGGACAGCTCGCCGCAACTGCGCGAAACCAGTTTCTTCACCGCCCACGAAGCGCTGCTGCTCAATTACGAAGAAGCCTTCGTGCGCCGTGACAGCCTGACCAACGACTATTACGACTGCTCGGCCCACATGCTCTGGATCGGCGATCGCACCCGTCAGTTGGACGGTGCCCATGTCGAATTCCTGCGTGGGGTGAACAACCCGATCGGGGTCAAGGTCGGCCCGAGCATGGACCCGGACGACCTGATCCGCCTGATCGACGTGCTCAATCCGGACAACGACCCCGGCCGGCTGAACCTGATCGCCCGGATGGGCGCCAACAAGGTCGGCGAACACCTGCCGCCACTGTTGCGCGCCGTGCAACGTGAAGGCAAGCAGGTGCTGTGGAGCTCCGACCCGATGCACGGCAACACCATCAAGGCCAGCAGCGGCTACAAGACCCGGGACTTCGCGCAGATCCTCGGTGAAGTGAAGCAGTTCTTCCAGGCCCACGAAGCCGAAGGCACCTATGCCGGCGGGATTCACATCGAAATGACCGGGCAAAACGTCACCGAATGCATCGGCGGTGCGCGACCGATTACCGAGGACGGGCTGTCGGATCGCTACCACACCCATTGCGACCCGCGGATGAATGCCGATCAGTCGCTGGAGCTGGCGTTCCTGATTGCGGAGACGTTGAAGCAGGTTCGGCGGTAGGTTCTTCTTCGCCGATTAGACTGTTATCGCGAGCAAGCTCGCTCCCATAGGGGGTCCCGGGTGACCACAGGTTTTGTGTTCACAGCAGATCCAATGTGGGAGCGAGCCTGCTCGCGATAGGGCCAGCTCAGTCACCACCGAACTGAGCCAACGCCACCGCCAACCGAACCCCACCCACCCGCTGACAGTTAAGCTGGACCTGCTCCAACCCCAGCCAATCGGCCATGCGCCGCAGGTTCACCGCCAAGGCTTGCACCCCCTCCTCGTCCAACCCCGGCTCTTCCTCGTGCACCGCATGCACCGCCAACCGGCCCAGGGCCCGCTCCGCCCGCAGGTCCACCCGAGCCGCGATGCGTTCATTGTGCAAGAACGGCAATACGTAATAGCCGTACATCCGCTTGTGGACAGGGGTGTAGATCTCCAGCCGATAGCGGAAATCGAACAGTCGTTCGGCACGGCTGCGCTCCCAGACCAGCGAATCGAACGGCGACAACAAGGCGCTGGCCGCTACTTTGCGAGGGATCTTCGCCGTGGGTCGGCACCACGCCGGTTGCTTCCAACCTTGCACCTCACAGCGCAACAGTTCGCCGGCCTCTTCCAACTCGGCCAGTCGCCCCCGACTGTCGGCCGGCCCCAGACGAAAGTAGTCGCGCAGGTCCTTCTCGGTAGCCACGCCCAAGGCCTCGGCGGCATGCAGCAACAAGGCGCGCTGGGCCTGGGCCTCGTCCGGCTGGGACTGTTGCAGGACCGAGGCCGGGAACACCCGCTCCGGCAAGTCGTAGAGCCGCTCGAACCCACGCCGCCCCGCCACCGTCACTTCGCCCGCCGCGAATAGCCATTCCAGCGCATGCTTCTCTGCGCTCCAGTCCCACCACGGCCCGGCCTTCTCCTGGCGCGTGGACAAGCTGCCCGCACCGAGGGCGCCCTGCTCCCGGACCGACGCCAGGACGCGACGGATGACATCCTGGCGTTCATGACCGAAACGCGCCAATTGCTGGTAGATGCCCTCGCCACGCGACGCCCGATCCATGCGCCAGCGCATCAATGGATACATGGACAGCGGCAGCAGCGACGCTTCATGGCCCCAATATTCGAACAGCGTACGGCGTCGGCCCTGGCTCCAGGCGGCTTGATCGAGCAAATCGCGAGGGTAGTGACCGAGGCGGGAAAACAACGGGAGGTAATGCGAGCGCACCAGCGCATTGACGGAGTCGATCTGCAGGACGCCGAGGCGTTCGATCAGACGGTTGAGGCGCGAGGGTTGCACCGAAGCTGGCGGCGACCGCCCATCGAATCCTTGGGCGGCCAACGCCAGACGCCGGGCCTGTTTGAGGGTAAAGGACACAGTCGCGGGCATGGAGATCTCCTTGTCTGCTCGCAACCTACCTCACCAATAAGGGGTTTGTGTAGGAAAGGATGGCTCATTTGTGCATTGGGTCATCCCAGAATGGCCGAACCACTTCCTGCTCCACGTCGGCACGACTCACGCCGATGTCCTTGAGCGCCTCGTCGCTCATTCCGGCCAGCAGTTCGCGTTCATGGTGCAATTCGTACCAGCGGCTAAACTTGTGCAGCAAGGCGCTGATGGAAAAGCCGTGGGAGAGTTTGTCTATCAGTAGATAACCTTTTTGACCTTTCATCGTGATGTCCTCCGTTGGGGATGGCTCAAGTCTCGCGCTAACGCTAAGATCAATCCAACGAATGTTTCTTATGCAATACATCTCGGAGATTGATCAATTGTCGAGTTACCCGAGCATCGATACGGAAGTGCTGCGTACCTTTGTCGCCATCGCCGACCAGGGCGGTTTCACCCGGGCCGGGGAATTGGTCAATCGCACCCAGTCTGCCGTCAGCATGCAGATGAAGCGGCTGGAAGAAGACGTCTTGCAGCGACGGCTGTTCGAACGCGACGGGCGCCAGGTCAAGCTCACCGCCGAAGGCCAGGTGCTGCTGGGTTACGCCCGGCGGATCCTCAAGCTGCACAGCGAGGTGTTCAATACCCTGCGCGAACCGCACATGGTCGGCACGGTGCGCATCGGCACGCCGGACGATTACGTGATGCGCTTCCTGCCAGGCATCCTGCAACGCTTCGCCCAGTTCTATCCCCTGATCGAAATCGAAGTGCACTGCGAGTCATCCAAGCAGTTGCTGCTGCGCCAGGACCTGGACCTGTCCATCGTCACCCGCAAACCGGGGGACGAAATCGGCCAGTTGCTGCGCAAGGAGCGTTTTGTCTGGGCCGAAGCCGCCTGCTTCAACGTCCATGAACAAACACCGCTGCCGCTGGCGATGTTCAACAGCGATTGTTTCTGCCGGCAATGGGCCTGCAATGCGCTGGATGCCATGGGCCGCGATTATCGCGTGGCGTACAACAGCTCGAGCCTGTCGGCGCTCATGGCGGTGGTGGGCGCCGGCCTGGCAATCACGGCGCAACTGGAAAGCCTGCTGACCCCGGACATGCGCGTACTGGGCGAGGCCGAAGACCTGCCGGAGCTGCCCGAGGCCAGCATCATGCTGATCCGCAACCTGCATAACCCGTCGCCGATCACCGAGTGCCTGGCCGAACACATCGTCGAAGGTTTCAAACTTTAAAGGCGAGCAACACCGCGCACAGCATCAGGAAACCGCAGAACAGCCCGCGCAACAGCCGCTCCGGCAAGGCGTGGGCGACTTTCACCCCCCAACTGATGCTCAGCAGACCACCGACGGCCAGCGGCAGGCCGATGCTCCAGTCCACTTCGTGGTGAAACGCATACGTGGCGAGGGTCACGCCGGTACTGGGCAAGGCCAGCGCCAGGGACAAGCCTTGGGCAACCACCTGGCTGGTGCCAAAAATGCTGGTCAGGATCGGGGTGGCGACAACGGCCCCACCGACACCGAACAGACCGCCCATGGTGCCGGATGCGGCTCCCAGCACGCCGAGCCACGGCCAACCATACCGCATTTGCGCCGAAGCAGGTGCGGTGGCGGCAAACATGCGAACCAGGTTGTAGAGCGTCAGCGCGATCAGGAACGCCACGAAGCCGATCCGCATGCTATCGGCATCGATCCCCACGGCCCAGATCGAGCCAAGCCAGGCAAAGCAGAACCCCATGGAAGCCAGCGGCAGGACATGGCGCAATTCGATGCGATTGCGCTGGTGGTAACGCCACAACGCCAGCATGACATTGGGCACCACCATGACCAGCGCCGTCCCTTGGGCCATTTGCTGGTCGAGGCCGAACCAGACGCCCAGCACCGGAATGGCAATCAGGCCGCCACCGATCCCGAACAATCCCCCCAAGGTGCCTAACACGGCACCAAACACCAAGAACAATGCAAATTCGAACACAGAAGACTCCCCTTTTCCTCAGGGCGCTTATCCTACGCAGTCGGCGCCAGCGGGGAAACGTAACATCTATCCGGAATGTCAGAATTATCTGGCGCATTAAAGATTCGCCCGCTAGATTCGTAACGATCATTGAATGAAGGTTTTGCCATGAACACCCTGCGCGACACCCCCGAAGCCTGCGAAGCCCTGTTGCTCGACAACCAGGTCTGTTTCGCCCTGCACTCCACGTCGCTGCTGATGACCAAGGTCTATAAGCCGCTGCTACAGGCCCTGGGCCTGACCTATCCGCAATACCTGGCGATGATGGTGCTGTGGGAAAAGGACGGATTGACCGTCGGTGAAATCAGCACACGCCTGCTTACCGACCCCGGCTCGCTGACCCCCTTGCTCAAGCGTCTGGAGGCCGAAGGCCTGTTGAGCCGCACCCGCAGCCGTGAGGACGAACGTGTGGTCATTGTCGAACTCACCGAACAGGGCCGTGCCCTGCGGGAAAAAGCCCTCGACATCCCCCAATGCATCCTCGCCGCCAGCGGCCAGACCCTGGAACAGTTGAAGAAACTGCAACATGACCTGCAAGCGCTACGCGGGCATTTGCAAGACAGCCTCTGACTCCCCCTGTGGGAGCGGGCTTGCTCGCGAAGGCGCCGGTACATCCGATCTCCCCCGCCAACTGACCCACAGCTATCGCGCACAAGTTCGCTCCCACATTGAAGTTGCGGCGCTCCCCTCCGTGGGAGCGAGCTTGCTCGCGATAGCGGCCTCCCTGCCTACCAACTAAAAAATTTTTAACACCACCAAACCCCTCTAGCTCAAGGGTTAAAAGCCCTTTCAGCCTGGATTTTCATACCTGCCTCGAAAATTTATCTTGCGCACAAAATATTAGCACTATACATTCGCCTCACACCTACTTAGCGCGCAAACATTTAGCGCAAACAAATCAACCCAGAAACGAGGCTCCCATCATGCAAACGCTCTATACCGCAATCGCAACTTCCACCGGCGGCCGTGATGGTCGTGCGATCTCCAGTGACAACATTCTCGATGTCAAACTCGCCACGCCCAAGGAACTCGGCGGCGCGGGCGGTGCGGCGACCAACCCTGAGCAATTGTTCGCCGCCGGCTACTCGGCCTGCTTCATCGGCGCCCTGAAATTCGTGGCCAGCCAGAGCAAACGCAAGATCCCGGACGACGCCTCGATTACCGCCCACGTCGGCATCGGCCAGATCCCCGGTGGTTTCGGCCTCGACATCGACCTGCACATCAACCTGCCAAGGCTGGACCAGGCCGACGCGCAAAGCCTGGTGGACGCGGCTCACCACGTCTGCCCGTACTCCAACGCCACCCGCGGCAACGTGGATGTGCGCCTGCACGTGACCGTCTGACCACCAACCCTGGCCCCGAACTCAAGGAGATGCACATGAACACATTCAGCAAAGCCCTGACCGGCACCCTTCTCGCCCTCAGCGTCAGCAGCGCCTTCGCCGACGGTATCGTCGAACACAACACCCAGGCGTTTCTCGACGCGCTCAATGCCGGCACCGGCAAGCCACTGGAGCAGCTGTCGCCCAAGGACGCCCGCGCCGTCCTGGTGGGCGCCCAGGCGGGGGTAAAGTTGACCTTGCCCAAGGCCGACGTCAGCGAGAAAACCATCCAGGTCGATGGCCAGCCGATCAGCCTGACCATCGTTCGCCCCGCCGGGGTCAAGGGTGAGTTGCCGGTGTTCATGTTCTTCCACGGCGGTGGCTGGGTACTGGGCGACTTCCCGACCCACGAACGACTGGTCCGGGATCTGGTGGTGGGGTCCGGTGCCGTCGCGGTGTTCGTCAACTACACGCCCTCACCCGAGGCGCATTACCCGGTGGCGATCAACCAGGCTTACGCCGCAACGAAATGGGTGGCCGAGCACGGCAAGCAGATCAACGTCGACGGCAAGCGCCTGGCCGTGGTGGGCAACAGCGTCGGCGGCAACATGGCGGCGGTCGTGGCCTTGATGGCGAAGGACAAAGGCACGCCGGCGATCCGTTTCCAGGCATTGCTGTGGCCGGTGACCGATGCCAGCTTCGAGACGGCGTCCTACAACCAGTTCGCCGAAGGGCACTTCCTCAGTAAAAACATGATGAAGTGGTTCTGGGACAACTACACCACCGATGCCGGACAACGCGGCGAGATCTATGCCTCGCCGCTGCGGGCCAGCACCGCACAACTCAAGGGCCTGCCGCCAGCGCTGGTGCAGACCGCCGAGGCCGATGTCTTGCGCGATGAAGGCGAGGCCTATGCCCGCAAACTGGACGCGGCCGGTGTGCCCGTCACGGCCGTGCGCTACAACGGCATGATCCACGACTATGGCTTGCTCAATGTGGTCAGCCAGGTGCCAGCAGTGCGTTCGGCGATGTTGCAGGTGTCCGAAGAGCTCAAGCAGCACCTGAAGTGATGATGGAACCACAAGGGATCTGGTATTCAGTCCTGAAATAAAAAAGCCCGACTCAATGGTCGGGCTTTTTCATACAGAAGGCTTCGCTTACTTGGCGCGACCTTTGTAGGAACCGCCTTCGCGGGTATCGATCTCGATCATGTCGCCGATTTCGATGAAGTCAGCGACCGACAGCTCGGTACCGTTCTTCAGTTTGGCAGGCTTCATGACCTTGCCGGAAGTGTCACCGCGAGCGGAACCTTCGGTGTAGTCAACCTGACGCACGATGGTGGTCGGCAGTTCTACGGAAACCAGGCGCTCTTCGAAGAACACGGCTTCGCAGACGTCGGTCATGCCTTCTTCGATGAACGGCAGAACGCTTTCGATGTCTTCGGCGTTCAGCTCGTACATGGTGTAGTCAGTGGTGTCCATGAACGTGTAGGTGTCGCCGCTGATGAAGGACAGGGTCGCTTCTTTGCGGTCGAGGATCACGTCGTCCAGTTTGTCGTCGGCGCTGTAGACGATCTCGGTCTTGTAACCGGTCAGCAGGTTCTTCAGCTTGGTCTTCATGATCGCGCTGTTACGACCCGACTTGGTGAACTCAGCTTTCTGAACCAGCCAAGGATCGTTTTCGAGACGGATCACGGTCCCGGGTTTCAGTTCTTTACCAGTTTTCATTGCGAATATCCGAATTTGGATGGGATTTACAAAAATCTAGGCCGCGTATCATATCCAATTTACATAAAACTTCACCAGCGCTGCGGCAAGATCGGGTCGCGAGGCTTGTTCCAGACACCACGCCTGGGCATGTTCGGCCAGTTCCTGCTGCTGTTCGCGGCTGGTTTTCCAATGCTCGGCCATGTCCTGGCCGGCATTCCAGGCCCGCCAGAGACCACTGGTCGCTTTTTGCGCGGCCGGTGAAAGCCCCTGATTGTAGAGCCTGAGAAATGCCTCGAGCTTTTCCAGGTGGACGTCTTCTTCCTGCTGGTAGATATGCCAGAGCAGCGGCCGACCGGCCCATTGCGCGCGCACGAAGGAGTCTTCGCCACGCACGGCGTTGAAATCACAGCACCACAGCAACTGGTCGTACTGATCCTGGCGAACGAACGGCAGCACCTGCACCGTCAGTGCGCCGCGTCGATGCAGCGCACCGACCTTCAGGCCTTCGACACCGAGCCAACGCTCGACGTCGCCCAGCACTCGCCCTTCGGGAACCAGTACATGAAATGCCTGGGTATCGGTTGCCATCGCGTCGAACCAGCTCGCCAGCCCGGCGTTTTCGTAGGCAAACAGCGAGATCAGGCAGGCCTGCGGCGCCCGCTCGACGCCCAATCCTTGGAGGAAACTGCGTTGCGCTTCGGCATCCTGCTGGAATTGCCGACAGCGCTGCAGCAGACCGGCCTCCCGCAGCAAGCCACCCGTTCCCTCCCGAAAGCCCGGGAAAAAGAAATATTTCTGCACGTGTTTGTATTTGACTGACGGTAAGCCATGGCAACCGATCACCCAGTCCTCGGCACTCAAATAATCGAGGTTCATCCACAGGGGCGTTGTCTGGTGCTCGGCCATCGCTTCCATGTAGGCACTCGGCAACTGGCAGGCAAACGCGGCGATCACCACCTCGGCGGCCTCGGTGGGCTGCCAGTGCGCAGGCCAGTGGCACACTTGCACGCCCTGCTGCCATTGCTCGGACAGGGTGATATCGATTTGCGGGCACAGCCGTTCGAAGGCACGCAGGTCGTCGACCCACAGCCGCACCGCGCATTGGTGCTCGGCCACCAATTGCCGAGCCAGGCGCCAAGTGACACCGATGTCGCCATAGTTATCGACGACGGTGCAAAAAATATCCCAGCGCACAGCCATTCCCAACTCCCTGTGACAAAGGCCTGATTGTCCCGAATAAACCGATCGCGCAGAAGAGCCGACGGCGATTAATCTTCATGCGACAATCAGCGCCTGCCCATGACCCTGCCAGGAAGCAGCCATGCCCGATCACTCGACACCCTCGCGCCTTACGGCGTTGCAATTGACCTTCAGCATTGCCCTGGGCCTGTGGCTGGGGTTCCTGGCCATCGTGTTGACGGGCTGGCTGCTGTCCAGATTCCTGTTCAACGAACAACTGGCACCGGTGGCCGCCGCCGTCCATCAACTGGCGCAACCACCGGCGGTGCAACCGGCCCCCGAGCCGCCCACGCCGATGTTCGAGCAGTATCAGCAAAACCTGCAGAGGAACGAGCAGCGTCAGGCGCTTGATCAGGCCCGCAGCAATCCTCGCAACCTGTCCAACCCCAAGTGCCAGTTCTGGCTGCAACAGGACCAGAATGCGCCCAGTGAAAAAAGCCGCGCCAACGTGCTGCAATTCTGCGAATGACATGAACAAACAGACCGTCCACCAGTTGATTCTCGACAAGCTCGAGATTGATCTCGATATCGCCGAACGCGCCGCGCAAACCGCCTACGAAACCGCGACCCACGAAGAAAACATCGCCGAGAACAAATACGACACCCTGGGCCTCGAGGCGTCCTACCTCGCCGCCGGACAAGCCAGGCGCGTGGAAGAAATCCGCCAGGCCCTCACCCTTTGTCAAAACCTGACGTTGAGGCCTTACGACGAGCAGCGCGGCGTTCAGGTCGGCACATTGATCGGACTGGAAGATGAGCACGGCCGCCAGCAATGGCTCTTCCTCGGGCCGGATGCGGCAGGCTTGAAGGTCTCGCTGGTAGGCCAGCCGATCACCGTCATCACCCCTCGCTCACCGCTGGGCCGAGGCCTGCTGGGCAAGTTCGAAGGGGATGAGGTGGAGATCGTGGTCGCGGGCGCCCGGCAACAGTTCACTGTCACCGAGGCGATCTAGGCAGGTAACGTTTTTTAGTGCACCGGCAGTTCGACGCCGTCGAACAACTCTTCGAGCTCCTGCTTGTTGTGGCACTGGATGGCCTTGGCCATCACTTCCCGGGTCAGGTGCGGCGCGAATTTCTCGATGAAATCGCACATGAAACCGCGCAGGAAAGTGCCACGGCGGAAACCGATCTTGGTCACGCTGGATTCGAACAATTCGCTGGCATCCAGCACCACCAGGTCACTGTCGAGCTTGGTATCGACGGCCATCTTCGCGACGATGCCCACGCCCAGGCCCAGGCGGACGTAAGTCTTGATCACGTCGGCGTCGGCGGCGGTGAACACCACTTTCGGCGTCAGGCCACGATGGCTGAAGGCTTCGTCGAGCTTGGAACGACCGGTGAAACCGAATACGTAGGTGACGATCGGGTATTCGGCCAGGGCTTCGAGGGTCAGCTTCGGCAGCTTGGTCAACGGATGGCCCTGGGGCACGACCACGCAGCGATTCCAGCGGTAGCACGGCATCATCACCAGGTCCCCGAACAGCTCCAGGGCCTCAGTGGCAATGGCGAAATCCACCGTGCCGTCGGCAGCCATCTCGGCGATCTGCATCGGCGACCCCTGGTGCATGTGCAGCGCCACGTCGGGGTATTGCTTGATGAAGTTGCTGATCACCGGTGGCAGCGCATAGCGGGCCTGGGTGTGGGTGGTGGCGATCGACAAGGTGCCTTTTTTCTCGTTGGAGAATTCCTGGGCGATCTGCTTGATGCTTTCGACCTTGCGCAGGATCTCGCCAGCCGTGGTGATGATGCGCTCACCGGCCGGGGTCACGCGGGTCAGGTGCTTGCCGCTGCGGGCGAAGACTTCTACGCCCAGTTCGTCTTCCAACAGGCGGATCTGCTTGCTGATGCCGGGTTGCGACGTGTAGAGGCTTTGGGCAGTAGCGGAAACGTTGAGGTCGTGGTGCGCCACTTCCCAGATGTAGCGCAGTTGTTGAAGCTTCATATGTATCCCTCAAAGCAGTTGGACGCCACGGGCATCAGCGACGGTATATAACTATATGGAAGGTCACGACAATAAATCTAGAACTTTTTATAAAACGCCATCATTTAGCCTCAAGCCTCGCCCTGACGTCGACGCTGGACCAGCGGAACCAGGTAGACCGGCACCCGGGATAACTGCAATACCCGGGCAGCGGTCCTGCCCAAGGGAGTTTCACCGTTCGCCCCTTGGCAATGACTGCCTACGATCAGCAAATCAACGGAGAGTTTCGCAGCCTGCTCCAAGATGACCTGGGAAGGATCGCCCTGGTACACCCTGACCGACCTGATCAGTTTCAGGTCCTGTTGCCCTTCCCCCAATTCCTCACGAAAACTGTCGAGCACCCGCTGTTCGATATTGGCCATCACCGTATTCAGACCTTGGCGATGGAATTCGTTCAGCGCCTGCTCATCGAGATAGCTTTGCAACACCGATTCGGCGAACAGCCCCATCGGTTCCACCGCATGCACCACATACAACTCGGCTTCAAACGTCCGTGCCAGCGCCAAGGCATGCTGCATCACATAAGGGGCATAAAGGCCCAGGTCTGTGGCGTACAGCATCGAACGAATCATGTGACCTCCTCACGTGCCAGAATGGCGGAGATTGATTCAGCTTAGCAGCGCCTCGGGGACTGCGACGTGCGGCCTGACGTCCCGACCCAGAGGCAGTCAGGGCTTTATTTCGTTACTGATGCCATGGGGCACGTGACCGGTGGCGACCACCTCCCGGGCCAGTTCGCAGTGGCCGGTCTGGTCATCGAAAAACACATCGGCGGCAAAGGCCTCCAGGAAAGCCGATTTGGTCAGGCCGCCGAGAAACAGCGACTCGTCCAAACGGATATCCCACTCACGCAAAGTCCGGATGACCCGCTCATGGGCCGGTGCCGAACGGGCGGTCACCAAGGCCGTGCGGATGGGGCAGGCGTCCTCGGGGAACTCGCGCTGCAGCGCGTTGAGCGCCGCCAGGAAGCCCTTGAACGGCCCGCCTCGCAGCGGCTCGCGGGCAGCCTGTCGCTCGCTGGCCTGGAAGGCTTCCAGACCACCGGTCTGATAGACACGCTCCGATTCATCGGAAAACAGCACGGCATCGCCGTCGAAGGCAATGCGCAGTTCTGCGCTGGCGGCGCGACTGGCCCCACCCGACAGGATGGTCGCCGCGGCAAATCCGGCGTCCAGGGCGCTGCGCACGTCTTCAGCGTGGGTGGACAAGAACAGGTCGCAGCCGAATGCCTTGAGGTACGGATAAGGACTGCGACCGCCAACGAAGGCCGCACGCGAAATCGCCAGCCCATAATGATGGATCGAGTTGAACACCCGAAGGCCGGTGTCGGCACTGTTGCGCGACACCAGGATCACCTCGACCCGGGCACGCCCCAGGTGTTCGTTGAGGTCCAGCAGTTTCTGCACGAGGGCGAACGCGTCACCGGGTGCCAGGACTTCGTCTTCATGCTCGATCTGGTATTGCCGATAGGCCTCGACGCCACTCGACAGGTACACCTTGTGGCTTTCCCTCAGGTCGAACAACGCCCGCGACGAAATCGCCAGCACCAGTTTGTCGTCGATGTTGTTTGCCATGCCACTCCCCTTTCGCCCCGCTCAGCGGTTACAGCGATCCATGAACGCCAACGCCTGATACAAGGCTTCGATTTTCGGCAGCTCACACCCTGCCGCTTTCGCCGCCGCCAATGGCCGGCCGTAGATCGCGTCCAGTTCCAGCGCTCGCTTGTGGGAATAATCGTGGTACATGCTCGGCCAGTAATCGGGCATCTTCTCGGTCATCGTGAACAGATACTCGGCATAACCCGGCGCGATGTGATGCCCGCAGGCTTGTGCACCACGGACCACCTCCGCCATCAGCGCCTGGATCAATTCGCGGCTATGACTGTCGGCCATCAACGGCGTGGTACTGGCGCCCAACAAAACCGAAAGACCGTTGTACGGCACATTCCACACCAGCTTCTGCCAGCGGGCCTGTTGCAAGCCAGGCATGGCCTGGGCCTCGATACCGGCGCTGCGGAACACGGTCGCCGCCTCTTCGACGATCGCCATGCGTTGCGCCTGATCGGCACAGGGACCGCTGTGATAACCGACGTTGACCGCGCCAAGTGCCTGGTGGGCGATGACGCCAGGACCGATGCGATGCACGCAGATCAGGCACAGGCCACCCAGCAGATGCAGCGAATCGGGCAGCAACGGTCGAAGATCGTCCTCGACGTCCAGGCCGTTCTGCAGCAACAGGACTTTTGCCCCGTCAGCGGCAGCCTGGGCAATGGCCGGAGCCAGGTCGGCATTGCTGGTGGTCTTGGCACCGACCAGCAGCCAGTCACAGGGCGGCATATCGGCTGCCGAGCGATAGGCCTGGACGGGGTCGAGGGCCAGCGTGCCATGGACCGCGCTGTCGATCCGCAAACCGGCTTCGGCCACGGCAGCAAACTCGCTGCGCAGTAGAAAGTGCACGTCAAAACCGGCGCGCGCCAGCATCACGCCGTAAAACCCGCCAATCGCCCCGGTGCCGATCATCCCGATCCGCGGTTTAACCCCTGCCTGCATCGTTGCAACTCTCCTAGTAAAAAGCCCCTGCACACTATCGGCGCGAGCAGCATGGCATGCAATCTTCATTACATCCGCTCACGAATCTGTTGCAGAGCCATCGCCAAGGCCTTTTCCCTGGCCTATAGGGCATTAAACCGGGCCCAGCCCATTGTCGAGCCACCTCGTAACGCGATAAGGTTCGGCTCCCCGACGCGCTTAAAATTCGCTGTGCACCGCCGCGCGGGGATCGCTGGCGGCCGGCACCCGTGACCTGACGAGTAACACGATGGCTGATTTACCGATCAATGACCTTAACGTCGCCTCCAACGAGACCCTCATCACGCCTGACCAGCTCAAGCGCGATATCCCCCTGAGCGACGCTGCCCTGCGCACCGTGACCAAGGGCCGGGAAGTCATTCGCAACATCCTGGACGGCACCGACCATCGCCTGTTCGTGGTCATCGGCCCCTGCTCGATCCATGACATCAAGGCCGCCCACGAATACGCCGAGCGCCTGAAAGTGCTGGCGGCGGAAGTCTCCGACACCTTGTACCTGGTCATGCGCGTGTATTTCGAGAAACCGCGGACCACCGTCGGCTGGAAAGGCCTGATCAACGACCCGTACCTGGATGACTCCTTCAAGATCCAGGACGGTCTGCACATCGGTCGCCAGTTGCTGCTGGACCTGGCGGAAATGGGCCTGCCCACCGCCACCGAAGCCCTGGACCCGATCTCGCCGCAGTACTTGCAGGACCTGATCAGTTGGTCGGCCATCGGCGCGCGCACCACCGAATCCCAGACCCACCGCGAAATGGCCTCCGGCCTGTCGTCGGCGGTGGGCTTCAAGAACGGCACCGACGGCGGTCTCACCGTGGCGATCAACGCCTTGCAGTCGGTTTCCAGCCCGCACCGTTTCCTGGGCATCAACCAGGAAGGTGGCGTGTCGATCGTCACCACCAAGGGCAACGCCTACGGTCACGTGGTGCTGCGCGGTGGCAACGGCAAGCCGAACTACGACTCGGTCAGCGTCGCACTGTGTGAACAGGCGCTGAACAAAGCCAGGATCAAGCCGAACATCATGGTCGATTGCAGCCACGCCAACTCCAACAAGGACCCGGCGCTGCAACCGTTGGTGATGGAGAACGTGGCCAACCAGATCCTGGAAGGCAACCAGTCGATTATCGGCCTGATGGTCGAAAGCCACTTGAACTGGGGCTGCCAGGCAATCCCGAAAGACCTCGCCGACTTGCAGTACGGCGTCTCCATCACCGATGCCTGCATCGACTGGAGCGCGACCGAGAACACCCTGCGCAGCATGCACGCCAAACTCAAGGACGTGCTGCCGAAGCGGCAGCGTGGTTGAAAAGATCGCAGCCTCGTTTCACTCGACAGCTCCTACACAGCTCCTACACGTATTTAGGCTGGGGATGTAGGAGCTGGCGAAGCCTGCGATCTTTTGCTCTCTTTAAGGCATAAAAAAACGCCGGACTTTTCAGTCCGGCGTTTTTTATTGGGGAATCCGTTTTCTCAGAGCTTCGCCGCGTGCCGCTGGTGACGCTCCATGTAACGCTCCACGTAGGAGCAGGACGGGATCACCGTGTAGCCCATCTCTTCAGCGTACTGCAGCGCCCTTTCGGTCAGCGCCGCCGCGATACCCCGGCCGCGCAAGGCGTTGGGCACGAAGGTGCGATAGATATCCAGGGTCTGCTTGCCCAGGTCCATATAGGTCAGATAGGCACGATGACCGTCCACATTGGTCTCGAACTGATGACCAGCCTGGTCATGGTGGATGGTAACCGCCTCGCTCATCACTACTCCTCGCGGGTCTGAATGCCGACCCCTACCTTACCGATGTTTTTCCGGCGAAGGAACATCTACGCCACCCCGTGCCTTCCTGGTCACCGAGCGCCAAAACCGATCCGCTCAAACCCGAGCACGTCGTGAATAGTAGGCACCAATGACGCAAATGCTCAAGGCACGCCTGTCATCGAAGGGGTAAACCTGGTCGGGTTTATCGATTGAGCGCCATCGTCGAGCGGTAGTGAGTCACGGTGCAATAGCTGAACATCGCCAGTTGTTGAGTCTTGAGACGAGCGCGCGTAGTTAAAGTCACTGCCAATACCAATAAAGATGCCTGGGACGCTGCACAAAAAATGTACAAAAGTGTAGGTGAATCAATAAACAACGACGTTAGCGAGGGCTGCAAGAGTTCTCCCCCGCGGCGGAACTTTTCTTCGTCGACGCGCTCCTGCCATGGGCTTGGGGCTGTATATTTTTTCAACGACCCTAAGAAAAGTTGCTCGAAAAAGAATCACCGCCTACAATTTTTTTGCTTCTTGCGCTACGTCAGTTTACTTACTACAAGTAATGGGTAGTATGTACGCCGGCTAACTCCCCAGTCTGGGGAGACAGTCACTAATAGAAAGTCCTTGAAGGGGAAACCGATGAACAACGTTCTGAAATTCTCTGCTCTGGCCCTGGCCGCAGTTCTGGCTACCGGTTGCAGCAGCGCATCGAAAGAAACCGAAGCACGTCTGACTGCTACCGAAGACGCAGCAGCTCGCTCCCAGGCTCGTGCAGACGAAGCTTACCGTAAAGCTGATGAAGCTCTGGCTGCTGCTCAAAAAGCACAACAGACTGCTGACGAAGCTAACGAGCGTGCTCTGCGCATGCTGGAAAAAGCTAGCCGCAAGTAATAGTCCTTCGGGATTGTTATCGAGCCGACCCATTTTTGGGTCGGCTTTTTTATTGCTTGGCGTTTAAGCAGGCGATAAAAAACCCGCCGACATCGCGAAACGTCGGCGGGTTGCTTTCGAGTTTTACTGCTGCAAGTCGATCGGCGCGCTCGAGACCATCGGTGCCGAAGTATTGGGAACGGCAATTTCCACTGGCAGGCCATCTTCCGCCGCCACCACGTCCCGCACCACGTCCCAGTTCATGCGCAGGTTACTGGTGATGTCTTCACGCTTGAGCATCGCATTGATCACCGCGGTGTGCTTGTCCACCACCGACGGGTTGCCCTTGTCGTCCAGTGGCGTATGCGCTTCGAGGTACACCTTGCCACCGCTCAAGCCCAGCTTGTAGGGGTCGTTGATGATCCGCACGGACGTGCCCACCGGCACCATGCCGGCCATTTCCAATACGTTGTTGTTGAACATCCGGAAGCAACCGTGGCTGGTCCGCATGCCGATGCCGAACTTCTTGTTCGAACCATGGATCAGGTAGCCCGGGGTGCCCAGGGTGAACTTGAAAGGGCCCAGCGGGTTATCCGGGCCGGCGGGCACGACATTCGGTAACGGGTCGCCGTCGGCAGCGTGTTCGGCCTTGATCGATGCGGGCGGAGTCCAGGTCGGGTTCGGCGTCTTGGCGATGATGCTGGTGTGGGCGATCGGCGAGCCCCAGCCCTCACGACCAATCCCCAGCGGGAAGGTGTAGACCACGTTCCGCCCCTTGGGGAAATAGTAGAGACGGTACTCGGCCAGGTTGATCACGATGCCCTCGCGCGGGCCCGGCGGCAGGATAAAGCGGGTGGGCAGCACGATCTCGGTGCCAGCGCCAGGCAACCAGGGATCGACCCCCGGGTTGGCGGCGACCATCTCGCTGTAGCCCAGGTCATAAGTGGTGCCCAGGTCGGCGAAGGTGTCTTCGTATTTGGCCTTGATGACTTGCACCTGGCCAATGATGTCTTCACCCGGCGGTGGCAGAGGCAGCTCGAGTGCGGCAACGGGGCCCGCCATACACAGGGCGGCAAGAGACAGGCAGCGGGCGACGGCAGGCAAGCGCGGCAACATCCGGAAAATCCTTCGCAGATCGAACAAGGAGTATGAAAACGGCGATTGTACACTGCCACCCATTATTTCGGGGAGAGCGGCAAGGCGGCGTCCGATGCACAGCATTTTTTTGGGCATTCACCCCGCGCGCCCTGTGGGAGCCGAGCTTGCTCGCGATGACGGCGGTACATTCACCCTCGATGCAAGCAGTGCCACCGCTATCGCGAGCAAGCTCGGCTCCCACAGGGGCGCGGGTCATGGCACGCGCTGAGGGATTACAACTCGAACCGCAGCTCCGGCCAGATCGGCGAGGTGCCGCGCTTCTGGGATTCCAGGATCGCCCGGCACAGCGAGCACAGGCGATGATCCTGGAAAATCTTGCGATCGACACTCGACCAGCGCGGCTGGGCCGGCAGCAGGCTACCGCAGAGGGTCCGGTCGGCCGAGCCACCGAGTTCCAGTTGCCGGGTCACCAGATGCACCCTTACTTCCTGGCAGGCGAACAGATCCAGCTGCTCGTCAGGCTCGATCAGTTGGTAGGCAAACAGGGACCAGGCGGGACGCGGCATCGGGGGCTCCAAATCGGGGGCGCCACATTAGCCGAAAGCCCGCCTGTAGAAAAGCGTCAAAGCAGCGGTTTTAGCGTCGGCCAGACATTTTCCAGCAACTTGCCCTGGGCCGCGACGGACGGGTGCAATCCGTCGCCTTGCATCATTCCGGGAACACCTCCGATATCCTTGAGGAAAAACGGCACCAGCGGGACTTTTTTCTCCTCGGCCAGGGTGCTGTAGACCCGGGCGAAGGCATCGGTGTATCGGCGCCCGTAATTGGGCGGCAGTTGCATGCCCAGCAGCAACACCTTGGCACCGCTTGCGCGGGAACTGTCGATCATCGCTGCAAGGTTTTGTTGCAATTGTGTTGGTGGTTGTCCGCGCAAGCCATCGTTGCCACCCAGCTCCAGGATCACCAGGTCCGGTTTATGGGCTGCGAGCAGCGCCGGCAGCCGCGCCTGGCCTCCGGCGCTGGTGTCGCCGCTGATGGAAGCATTGACCACTTTATCGTCAAAACCCTCGACCTTGAGCCGTTGTTCGAGCAACGACACCCACCCTTGCCGGGTATCCAGGCCGAAAGCCGCGCTGATACTATCGCCAACGATCAGGACTGTACCCGCCGCTGCGTTCTGGGCCATGCACATCAAGGCCAGGCCAGCACTCAAAAACCACACACGCATCGGATTCTCCATGGGCTCAAGCATTCTCACCGCGACGGACCTTAGCAAAGTGGTCGCCAGCGCGGAAGGTGAACTGACCATCCTGCACGAACTCAGCCTGGAACTGAACAAAGGCGATAGCCTGGCCATCGTCGGCGCGTCCGGTTCCGGCAAATCCACCCTCCTGGGCCTGCTGGCCGGCCTCGACCTACCCAGCAGCGGCGAAGTCACACTCGCCGGCCAGGCCCTCAGCGCACTGGATGAAGACCAGCGTGCGCGGATCCGCGCCGAGCATGTCGGTTTCGTTTTCCAGTCGTTCCAGTTGCTCGACAGCCTCAATGCACTGGAAAACGTCATGCTGCCGCTGGAACTGGACGGTCGCAAGGATGCCCGTGAACGCGCCACGCAACTGTTGCAGCGCGTCGGCCTGGGCCAGCGCCTGACCCATTCACCGCGCCAGCTCTCCGGCGGCGAACAGCAACGGGTGGCGATTGCCCGCGCCTTTGCCGCCGAGCCCGACGTGCTGTTTGCCGACGAACCCACCGGCAACCTCGACAGCCACACCGGCGAGCGCATCAGCGACCTGCTGTTCGAACTGAACAAGGAACGCGGCACGACCCTGGTGCTGGTCACCCATGATGAACGCCTGGCCCATCGCTGCCGGCGCCTGATCCGACTTGAAGCCGGCGAGATGGTCGCCCCTCTGGAGCCTTGATGGCACGCTTGCCGCTGTTGCGCCTGTTCAGTCTCGCTGTCCGTCAATTGCTTCGCGATGCCCGCGCCGGTGAGTTGCGGGTGTTGTTCTTCGCCCTGCTGGTGGCGGTGGCGGCGAGTACCGCCATCGGGTACTTCGGTGCCCGCCTCAACGGCGCGATGATGATGCGCGCCACCGAATTCCTCGGCGCCGACCTGCTGCTCGAAGGCAGCTCGCCGGCCCGCCCGGAGCAGATCCGCAGCGGCACCGAACTGGGGCTGGAACACGCCCGGGTGGTGGAGTTCTCCAGTGTCGTGGCCACCGACAATGGCATCCAGCTGTCCAGCGTCAAGGCGGCCGATGACACCTACCCGTTGCGCGGCGAGCTGAAAAGCAGCCCCGCCCCGTTCGCCCCGGAAGAAACCGGCGGACGCCCGAACCCTGGCGAGGCCTGGGTCGAGGCACGACTGCTGACGGCACTGGACCTGAAGATCGGCGACAGCATCGACGTTGGCAACCAAACCCTGCGGCTGGCCCGAGTGCTGACCTATGAACCGGATCGCGCCGGCAATTTCTACAGCCTCACCCCGCGCGTGCTGATCAACCTCAAGGACCTGGAGGCCACCGGCGTGGTGCAACCGGGCAGCCGGGTCAGCTATCGCGACCTGTGGCGCGGTCCGGCACCGGCCTTGCAAACCTACCGCGACCTGGTCAAGCCTGGCCTTGAAGCCAACCAGCGCCTGCAGGATGCCCGCGACGGCAACCGTCAGATCGGCGGCGCCCTGGGCAAGGCCGAGCGCTACCTGAACATGGCCAGCCTGGTGGCGGTGTTGCTGTCCGGGGTCGCCGTCGCGCTTTCGGCCAACCGCTTTGCCACCCGACGCTTCGATGCCAGCGCGCTACTACGCTGCCTGGGCCTTTCACGTCGGGAAACCATGGCGCTGTTCAGCCTGCAATTGACGGTGCTGGGCCTGCTCGCCAGCATCAGCGGCGCCCTGCTCGGCTGGGTCGCCCAACTGGGCCTGTTCGCCCTGCTGCATGACCTGCTGCCCACCACCGTTCCGCCGGGCGGCCTGCTGCCGGCGATCGCCGGGATCGGCACCGGGCTGGTGGCGCTGGCGGGGTTCGCCCTGCCGCCACTGGCTGCGCTGGGACGGGTGCCACCGTTGCGCGTGCTGCGCC
Organism: Pseudomonas sp. Pdm06; assembly: GCF_014851795.1. Taxonomy (NCBI): domain Bacteria; kingdom Pseudomonadati; phylum Pseudomonadota; class Gammaproteobacteria; order Pseudomonadales; family Pseudomonadaceae; genus Pseudomonas; species Pseudomonas sp. Pdm06. The sequence continues at coordinate 195,306 of NZ_JACVAH010000001.1, read as the reverse complement.
GGGACATGCTGCCGATCCCCTCCAGCTCCTGGGTGATCTACGGTGCCGCTCTGGGTGCCCTGGGCCTGATCATGTGGCGCCTGAGCCTGGACCTGGTCCTGACCTTCGCCCTGCTGGGCGGTGGCGTCGTTGCCGCGCTGGTGCTCGGCGGCTTGTTGTTGCTGCTGCTCCAGAGCCTGCGTCGCCTGCTGGCCCGCGCCGCCCTGCCCTGGCGGCTGGGCCTCGGCCAATTGCTGCGTCATCCCTTGGCAGCCGCCGGCCAGGCCTTGGCGTTCGGCCTGATCCTGTTGTCCATGGCGTTGATCGCGCTACTGCGCGGTGAGTTGCTGGACACCTGGCAAAACCAGTTGCCCAAAAACGCGCCGAACTATTTCGCCCTGAACATCCTGCCCAACGACAAGCAGGCCTTCACCGACAAACTGCTGGAACTGTCCGCACAATCGGCCCCGCTCTACCCCGTGGTACCCGGGCGTCTGATCAGCATCAATGGCGAACCGGCCACGGAGTTCGTCACCAAGGACTCGGCGGGTGACCGGGCACTGCAGCGCGACCTGAGCCTGACCTGGGCTGCGGACCTGCCGACGGGCAACGTCGTCACCGCAGGGACCTGGTGGCCACAGCAGCCTGCGGACGATGTCCCGGGGGTTTCGGTGGAAGGCAAAGTGGCCGAGAACCTCAAGATCAAGTTGGGCGACCGCCTGGTCTTCAGCGTGGGCGGGGTCAACCGTGAAGCGAAGGTCACCAGCCTGCGGGAAATCAACTGGGATAATTTCCAACCCAACTTCTTCATGATCTTCCAGCCCGGTACATTGAAAGACCTGCCAGCGACGTACCTCACCAGTTTCTACCTGGCGCCGGGCCACGACCAACAGATCGTCGACCTGTCCCGGGCCTTTCCGGCGGTGACGATCCTGCAAGTCGAGGCCCTGCTCGAACAACTGCGCAGCATCCTGGCCCAAGTGACCCTGGCCGTGGAGTACGTGTTGCTGTTCGTGCTGGCGGCGGGAATGGCGGTGTTGTTCTCCGGCCTGCAGGCGACCCTCGACGAACGGATCCGCCAAGGTGCGCTGTTGCGCGCACTGGGCGCCGAACGGCCCCTGCTGGTCAAGGCCCGGCGCATCGAGTTCGGCCTGCTGGGCGCCGTCAGTGGCCTGCTGGCGGCCCTGGGTTCGGAACTGGTGAGCCTGGTGCTTTACCGGTACGCCTTCGACCTGCCCTGGCATCCGCATCCATGGCTGTTGGTATTGCCGTTGCTGGGGGCTTTGTTGATCGGCGCGGCCGGGGTGTTCGGCACCCGTCGGGCGCTCAACGCCAGCCCGCTGACAGTATTGCGCGAGGGTTGATAGACTCCCGGCTTCGCTATCACAAGAAGTTGCCATGAGCCGTTATCGCCCACCCCGCACCGCCGGCACCGCGCTGATCACCCCCGAGGGTGAAGCGCGGATGCGCGCTGAATTCCATGAGCTGTGGCATGTGCGCCGTCCCCAGGTGACCCAGGCGGTCAGCGAGGCGGCGGCCCAGGGTGATCGTTCGGAAAATGCCGAATACACCTACGGCAAGAAAATGCTGCGGGAAATCGACAGTCGCGTGCGCTTCCTCACCAAGCGCCTCGAAGCGCTCAAAGTGGTCAGTGAAAAACCCAGCGATCCGAACAAGGTGTATTTTGGCGCCTGGGTCACGGTTGAAGATGAGGACGGCAAGGAATCACGCTACCGCATCGTCGGCCCGGACGAGCTGGACCTGAAACAGAACCTGATCAGCATCGACTCGCCGTTGGCACGGGCGCTGATTGGCAAGGCCCTGGACGCCGAGGTCAGCGTCCAGACGCCCACAGGCGAGAAACGGGTCTACATCGTGGACATCGCTTATCCGTAACCTCACCTCAACGGCGCGTGATCAAGCCCTGCCGTGCGACACGGGTCAGTTGCCGGATCATTTCAGGAGCGTCCGCTGCGCTGGGGGACTGGATGACAGCCAGGTCGAAGCTGTCATTGGCAAAACGCGCCAGTGACTCACCGTCTTCGACAAACTGGATCAGGAAAGCGGCAGGCCCGTGGTTGCGACGCGGCCAGCCGTCGAGGTAACGCAAGAGCGTTGGCTGGTGAGTGCCGCCCAGGAGAATTTTCGGGTTGCGTTGCACAAGGTTCGCCGTGATCGGCGCAAGACGTACAAGGGGACTGGGTGCGTTCATCGTGTCGTGTCTCTGCCTCGAAAGTCTGCATGGCAGGTGAGAGGCAACACCGAACCAGCGCTTTAGCGGTATTTCGAAGCCGTGTCTTTCCGGCTTCTATCGGCAACGGGATGAGTCACCTGGCGCCCCGCAAGTAGCTGTTTAAATCGGCGCATGAGCGGCATCCTAGAGAAGCTGACCGGCCAGTGTCAAGAATCACTCCCCATAAAAAAGGCCCGTGCAAGACGGGCCTCGGGTTCCAATCGTGCACTCAACCCGCGATGGCGCGATCGACCGACAGCTTGCCCGCCCCTTCGATCAGCACGGCAATACTGCCCGCCAGCAAGGCCAGGGCGAACTCATAACCGTTGTTGGCCATGAACAAGCCGTTACCGATGTGCACGGAGAAAATCGCCACCAGCGACAGGAAGGCCAGGCCCAGTGCCGCTGGACGCACCAGCAGACCGACGATCAGCGCCAGCCCGGCGAAAAATTCCGTACCGCCCGCCAGTGTCGCCATCACATAGCCCGGGGTCAGGCCGATGCTTTCCATCCACTGCGCCGTGCCAGCCAGGCCGTAGCCACCGAACAGGCCAAAGAGTTTTTGCGAGCCGTGGGCGGCAAAGATGACACCGACGACGATGCGCAGGACAGTCAAGCCATAGCCGGCGCGGGTGAACAGAACTTTGTTGATGAGAGTGCTCATAAGGTCATTCCTTGGGAGTAGTAGAGAGTGGCCGCTATATTAATCAATAAAACTCATGTTAAAAGCGGAAAAAATCCGTAATACCAATCAGTTTATTCGATCACTTACGCAATGCAACCTTTTGCTCCTTCGGTTCCAAGGACTCCCGTTCACGATCAAACGCCAGGTAGTACTTATTCACACTATTAACATAGCTGACGGCGCCCATTCCTACCTGCTCCATGGCAATGCGTTCGACCTGGAAAAACCATTGGTTGGGGTTCAGCCCCCGCCGCCGGGCCTCGGCTCGCATGCCTTGGACGCGCTCGGGGCCCATGTTGTAGGCCGCCAGGACGAAAGCCATGCGCTCTCGCTCGTTGAGCTTGGGGCTGGCAAAGAACTTGCGGCGGATGAGGGCCAGGTACTTGGCACCGGCCTGCACGTTGGCATCCAGATTCTGGATGTTATCGACCCCGACCCGCTGGGCTGCCGCCGGGGTGATCTGCATCAGGCCGGTGGGGCCTGCACCGCTGCGGGCATTGGGTTGCAGGGCAGACTCCTTGAACGCCAGGGCCGCCAGGTTGAGCCAGTCCATGCCCTGGGCATCGGCATGCTTTTGCAGCACCGGACGCAAGTTTTCCAGGCGTTGGCGGTTGGCCCGGGCCAGCGGATAGTGGACCTGATACAAACGCCGGTAGATGCGCAGGAACGCCGCGTCCTGGTTGGAGGGCACCTTGTAGGTCACCAGGAACCGGTCGATGCTCGCGCGCAGCATGGCGGCGTCACGGCGCACGAACCAATACTCGTCACCCGGCTCGCCAATCAGTACCTGGCGGTCGAAGCGCAGCTTGGGCAGGATCTTGCTCCAGCGCTCGGCAATGGGTTGCTCGACGATGGTCAGATGGAAAATCCCGCCCTGGACCATCTCCAGGACATCTTCCACAGCCAGGGTAGGATCGACCCATTCGATCTTCACCGGCGGCAGCTTGAGCAGCGCCAGTTTCTGGTTGATCTGGCTCACGGCATCCCCGGCCGCACTGCCGTTGGGCAGTGCCAGGGTCTTGCCGGAAAGTTGCTCCACGCGCGTGTAGCGCTTCTCTCCCTTGATGCCCACCAACAGCAAAGGCACCTCGGTACGAATCGGGTTGCTGGCACTGACAGCATGGCCGGCCTGAGGCTCAAGCAACTCACCCGGCGCGACGAGGTCGCCCTCCCCGCGCTGCAAGGCACCGAGCAATTGGTCCTTGGCCTTGGGAATGATCTTGAGGGTAATTTCCTGGCCGTCCCGGGCGTGGCCGTTGAGGTATTGCTCGAAGGCGCGCAGCCGATGGTATTCGACGCCAATGGGTTGCCCCTGGACTTCACCAGAGCTGTTGCGGCTCTGGTTGACCAACACCTTCAACACACGGCTGCTGCGGATCTGCGCCAGGTCGCGCACCGTGCCCGGCGCCGCCGCCTGCACCGGCCCGGGCAGCCGGGCCTCGGCCGGTATCGGCAACAGCAGCGAACAACACAACAGTAACAATACCTGGGGACGTGTCATCCACTCTCCGGAAGGAACACTGCGGACCGCCTCCGTGAAAAACGAGGCTGGGTCGACAGAAACAGAGCGCCTGGGGCGCTGAAAAAGTGCGGAAGACTGGCACAGTGATGGCTTTTATACCAACCCTATGTGTCTCGCGGCCTTAACAGACAGCCTCAACTCGTTGTAGTTCTTGGCTTTTCTTATAAATCTACAGCTCTGATATGCTTTCCGGCCTTTGGGCCGAGGTAGCACCATGCAACTCATCGATATCGGCGTCAACCTGACCAACCCCAGTTTCACCGACAAACACCAGGCGGTGCTTGAGCGCGCCTATGCATCCGGGGTCTGCCAACTGGTCTTGACCGGCACCAGCATCGAGGGCAGCGAACAGGCCCTGGAGTTGTGCCAACACCTCGACGAGACCGGGGAACGACTGTTTTCCACCGCCGGCATTCATCCCCACAGCGCCAGCGAGTGGACCGCCGACAGCGCCCGGCACCTCAAGGACCTGCTGATGCACAGCCGCGTGCGCGCGGTGGGCGAATGCGGGCTGGATTTCAACCGAGACTTCTCGCCCCGTCCCCAACAGGAAAAGGTCCTGGAGGAACACCTCGCCCTGGCGGTCCAGTTGCAATTACCGGTCTTCCTGCATGAGCGCGACGCCGACCAGCGCTTGCTGGACATCCTCCGGGAGTTTCGCGATCAATTGCCAGCGGCCGTGGTGCACTGCTTCACCGGGGAAAAAAAGGCGTTGTTCAGCTACCTCGATCTCGACCTGCATATTGGTATCACTGGCTGGATCTGCGACGAACGCCGCGGCACGCACCTGCACCCGTTGGTGCGCGAAATACCCCGTGGCCGGCTGATGCTCGAAAGCGACGCGCCCTACCTGCTGCCCCGCACGCTGCGGCCCAAACCCAAGAACGGGCGCAACGAGCCGGCCTACCTGACGGAAGTCCTGCGCGAAGTGGCCTTGCACCGGGGCGAAACCGAGGAAGACCTGGCAGCCCACAGCAGCGCCTGCGCCCGGGCGTTCTTTGGGTTGCCCACGATCTCCTGAACCCTGCAAAGCCCTGTGGGAGCGAGCTTGCTCGCGATAGTGGCCTATCAGCCTGCACATTGGCTGACTGACACACCGCTATCGCGAGCAAGCTCGCTCCCACAAGAGGACTTCGTTGTCTGTTGGCCCACATCAAAACCCTGGGACTCTGTTGTCTGTTGACCCACATCAAAATCCCGACACCTGAATAGCGGCAGAATAATGGCACCTTGCCAATGCTGTTTCCGCTATCAGAGAAAACCTTCCATGGGTGCCTGGCTTAGCAATATCTCGTTGAAATACAAATTCTGGGCGGTCAATGCGGTCGCCTTTATCACCACCCTGCTGCTGGTGCTCTACGCGGTGCACCTCGAACAGCAGGCGCGCAACCACGCAGCCCAGGCGAACGCCCAGGCCCAAGCACAGGTGCTCAAGGCCTGGCCTGCCGGGCAATCCTTGCCCGGGGCCGACGATCTCTTGGCATTCCGGCGCGACCAGGTCCCGGTGTTCAACGAACGACCGTTGCCTTCGCTGGCTCAGGCCGATGGCTGGGTCGAACTCGATGCCGGGCCGCTGCTTGGCGACGATCCGTTGCTGGGTGCCCAAGTGATCCGTCGAGATGACGGACAGGCACTCGCGGTGTTGGCCCGAGGTGTAAGCCTGAGCCAAGTGTTCGCTGAACGCTTCAGCCAATACGCCATGGCCGTGTTTGTGTTGATGCTGGCAATGTTGGGCGCGTCGCAGTTGCTGATCCGCTTTTTGCTCAGCCAGCTCAACACGCTCAAAGACGTGATGCTGCATGTGGAAAAAACCGGTGACCTGTCCGCCCGCGTGCCTCTGGCCTGCAAGGACGAAGTGGGCCAGATGGCGGCGGCGTTCAACGCCATGCAGGCCGGTTATCAACGGGTGGTCGACACCGTCGCCAGCACTGCCCGGCAGCTGGACAGTGGCGCGGCGCGCCTGGCGTCGAGCATGAACGACGTTCGCCGCGGCATGCTCGGCCAGCAAAGCGAAACCGATCAGGCAGCCACGGCGATCAACGAAATGTCCGCCACGGTTTATCACATCGCCCAGCACGCCGGCGCCACCCGCGACCTGTCGAAAACCGCCGACACCCTGGCCGGCAACGGTCACGAAGTGGTCGGTCGGGTGCAGCTGTCGATCACCGGATTGTCGTCGGGGGTGCAGCAGACTGCCGAAATGATCCAGCGCCTGGCCGAAGACAGTCAGAAGATCAACGGCGTGGTCAATGTGATCCACAGCATCGCCGAACAAACCAATCTGCTGGCCCTGAACGCGGCCATCGAAGCGGCGCGGGCCGGGGAAATGGGCCGAGGTTTTGCCGTGGTGGCCGACGAGGTGCGCAACCTGGCCAAGCGGGTACAGGCCTCCACGGATGAAATCACCACCATGGTCTCGGCCCTGCAAGCCGGGACCCGGGACGCGGTGGACTTCATGCAGGAGAGTTCGCTCAAGGCCGACGATTGCGTGCAACAGGCCCGCGAGGCCGGCGACGCGCTGGCACAGATCACCGCAGCCGTGGCCCAAATGCGCGAGAGCAACACCCAGATCGCGGTCGCGGCCGAGCAGCAAAGCCACGTCGCCGAGGAAATGAACCGGGCGGTGGTGAGCATTCGCGACGTGACCGAAAACACCGTGCGCCAGACCGTCGACTCAGCCACCACCAGCCATGAACTGGCGACATTGGCGGGTGAGTTGAGCAAGGCGATTGGGCAGCTCAAGCTTTGAGGACGCCTTCGCGAGCAAGCTCGCTCCCACATTGGATCGAGTCGGACACAAAAGTTTGTGAACCCGACAGACCCCATGTGGGAGCGAGCTTGCTCGCGAAGAGGCCAGTACAGTCAACTCAAATGTTACCTTTGAAACTCTATCGCCCCGATAACCAACCTCGATTCGCAGGCGCCCTGGGCGGCACCTATTCTTCAAGCATAAGTGCACACGAATCGAGGAATAGCATCATGGGCAAACGTCACCCCAATCTTCCAGCCTGGCAATGGCGCGCCTACCCCGACAATCATCGCCACCCCACCAACCTGGTGTTGCACCTGATTGCCGTGCCGCTGTTCATCATCGCGTTTCTGCTGATTGTGACGGGAGTATTCAGCTTGAGCCTGGGAGACGTCGCCATCGGCGTCATCGGCCTGCTCGCGGCACTCGGCTTGCAGCGTCACGGACACAGCCTGGAGGCCCAGGCCTCCGAGCCCTTCAGCGATCGCAAGGATGCCGTGTCACGCCTGTTGGTGGAGCAGTTCCTGACTTTTCCGCGGTTCTTTCTCAGCGGTGGCTGGTGGCACGCCTGGCGTGATCGCCACCGTCACAACCGTAAACCTTAACCGGAGCGGCCTTACCCAAAGATCGTTACCGTCTGCCGGCTCAAGGCGATCAAGCGGCCATCGGCGCTCCAGAACTTCGCGGCAATATGGCCGTAGCCGTCCTGGGCATGTTCGATCTCGGCCAGGTATTTGCACCAGTCCAGCGTCGTGAGGTCCAGCAGCGGCTGGACGAACTCGATGGTCCACGTGAGCGTGCTGCCCGGGGCCATTTGCGAGAGATGAGGCAACAACGCCGGGGGCCAGGCGTCCACCAAGGCCAGGATATGGCTTTCGTTCAGTGGCTCCTCCTGCACATCGCCGCGCAAGCGCACCCAGCCGCCCATGCTCCGGGATTTATTGCCGCTGAATGGCACGCCGCCGACGCTCCAGCGCATCGCCAGGTGCCGCATGAACTCCGGGGTCATGCCCTTGACGTAAGGCAGCTCCTGGCATTGCTCCACGCTCTTGAATTCCGGCGCGGGATCGGCCTGCACCGCCACCACGGACGAGCGTGAGGCACCAAAGCTGCCTTGCACCACGGTCACCACCTGACCGTTCTGCACCGCGCGCCCCAACACTTGGCTTACCGCCTTGCCTTCTCGCAACACGTCGACTTCGAAACTGACCGGCACGTCGGGCTCGACCGGGCCGACAAAGGTAATCGCCAGGGAACGCACCGGGCGATCAGCCGGCACTTGGGCACGCATCGCCTCATATTGCAGCGCCGCCACCAACCCGCCAAAACTGGCCCGGCCCTGGCCCCATTCCGGCGCGATGGTCACTGCACCTGGCTGCCGGCGCACGGCATCGATCAACTCGGAAAAGCGCATGACGACCTCGAAAACAGGGGAAAAGGATGAAGGCATCTTAACCAGCCCAGGCAGGCGGCACAGGGCTCATTCCGGCCAAAGAGGCTGACAGAAAAGCCGAGGATTCCTGAATCCACCCCCACTTCCCCTTGTGGGAGCGAGCTTGCTCGCGATGGCGGTGGGTCAGTTTGCATACAGGTTGACTGATACACCGCCATCGCGAGCAAGCTCGCTCCCACAGTGGGTTGGGGTGGATTCAGGATTTTTCGAAGCAACTGGCAATCAGCTTGTCGAGCACCTTGTCGGACTTGGCTTCGGCCTTTTCCATCGTGGTGTGCCAGGTGGGCACGCAAGCTTGCAGATCGGTTTCTTCCTTGGCCCTGGCCAGCCATTGCCAGCAATCGTGCCAGTCACCCAGCGCGCCCTGGGCGGACTTGAGCCGTGGCATGGCGGCTTCGGGCAGGCGGTCGAGCTCAGGGTAAGCTTCGATGGCGTAGCGCACGCGCTTGATCAGCAGGCGCAACCGGTGGCGGTCATGGGCGGGATCACGCAGGGCTTCGCCGAGTTTCTTCCACTGTTTGTCCAGGCGCTTCTCGATGCGTTTGCGCAAGCCCTTCAGCAGCCCCTCACGCTGGGCGGCGCGAACGAAGCGCGGAAAGGCATCGAGCATCATCAGCAACTGGGCCAGTTCAACACTCGCGGCCACGGCGGGATAGGCATCGGCCATTTGTATCTGGCGTCGCCGCGCCGCCTCGGCCAGGCCATGTTGTTCAAGGTAAGCCGCCAACACTTCCCGGTCGCGCAGCGGCGTGGTCAGGGTGCCCACCGCCGAAGCCGCCGTTTCCAGTTGTTCGACGCCGGGCAGCCCACGCAGCGGACGAAGCAGGCTGCGCAAACGGCGCACCGTGGTCCGCAGGTCATGCAGCGCTTCGCTGTCGGTGTGGGCATTCAAGCGGGCCTGACAGGCCAACAGGCGGACTTCCAGGCCCAATATGCGGGCCACCAGCCGATTGATCATGGAACGTACTCCGTACGCATCTTTGGGCTGCAAGCTGCAAGTGGAAGCAGTGGGTATCGCCCTCTTGCCGCTTGTAGCTTGCGGCGGCCTTTATCGTCCCGCGCGGGATTCGCGAATGTAGAAACGCGCCTTCTCGGCTTTCTTGGAGCAGCCTTCGAACGCTTCGAATTGCTGCTGGGTCTTGGCGCCCGTCAGCAGGGACAAGGCCTTGGAGTAGCTGACGGTGCCAGCAAAGCCTTCGGCCTTGGCCAGGTCCAGTTCACGCCAGGCGCTGTCGAGCTGGCTGCCGCAACTGTCGCGGTAAGCGGTTTTACCTGCGCAACCGGCCAGGGCCAAAATCATCAAAGATGCCACCAAGGGCAGGCGGATCCGGGCTTTCATCAATAACACCTCAGGTCAGGTCAACAGTCGTGCTGTTAAGACGGTGGCAACGGCGAAAAGTGCCTTGCTTGACCGCGTAAATTCAAGTGTGGCCGAGCATACGCAAATGCCGTCGCAGCGTGTCAAAAAACGACGTCTGCGCCACAACGATTGAGCCGAGCCGTCGATGAGTGCATTGTTGAAGTCTGTTCGACAAGAGGCCGGGTCATGACAAAACGTGTCGCATTGGTATTGGGCTCGGGTGGCGCCCGGGGCTATGCCCATATCGGGGTGATCGAAGAAATCGAACGACGTGGCTACGACATTGCCTGCATCGCCGGTTGTTCCATGGGGGCTGTCGTGGGTGGGATCTATGCGGCGGGCAAGCTCGAGGAGTACCGCAACTGGATCGAAAGCCTGGATTACCTGGATGTCCTGCGCCTGGTGGACGTCAGTTTTCGCCTGGGGGCGATCCGCGGCGAGAAGGTCTTTGGGCAGATCCGCAAGATCGTCGGCGAACTCAACATTGAAGAGTTGCGCATCCCCTACACCGCCGTCGCGACCGACCTGACCAACCAGCAGGAAATCTGGTTCCAGGAAGGCTGCCTGCACCAGGCAATGCGCGCCTCAGCGGCGATTCCCAGCCTGTTCACACCCGTGATGCAAGGCAATCGCATGCTGGTGGATGGCGGCCTGCTCAATCCGTTGCCGATCGTGCCGGTGGTGTCGAGCCACTGCGACTTGATCATCGCGGTCAACCTCAACGCCACCAACCAGAAACAGTACCGATTACCGGTGATCCCGCGCCCCGCCGCGTTCAGGCGCCGCTTCGACACCCTGGTCAGTTCCCTGGGCTCGCGCCTGCCGTTTCGCCGCAAGCAGGCCGAGCAGTTGTTGCTGCTGGAGCAGGAAGCCTTGAAGGCCGAGGCCGCCGACATCAACCCGTGGATCGATTCGGCCGAGCCCGAGGGCCAACAACCGGCTGCCGCGCCAGAGAACGAAGGCGCACCGAAATCCGCCACCGGCTCATTCATCATCGATAACGTCGGCCCGGCTTCGTTGCTGGACTTGATCAACCAGAGCTTCGAAGTGATGCAGACCTCACTGGCCCAGTACAAGATCGCCGGTTACCCGCCGGATGTGCTGATCAACGTGCCGAAACGGGTGTGCCGGTTTTTCGAGTTCTACAAGGCGCCGGAGTTGATCGCCCTGGGGCGGGAGATTGCCAGCGATACCCTGGATCGCTATGAGCGTGAACAGAACTAGGCATTTGCGCTGGCTGTGGGGGCCTCATCGCGAGCAAGCTCGCTCCCACACTGAATCTGTGGTGAACCCTGTGGGAGCGAGCTTGCTCGCGATGGCGGCAGCCCGGACAACACAGAACTAAAGCCCACCCTCCCCCAACAACCGATACCCCACCCCCGCCTCGGTCACGATGAACCGCGGACGGGTCGGATCGTCGGCCAGCTTCTGGCGCAGGTGACCGACCACGATCCGCAGGTAGTGACTGTCTTCGGTGTGGGTCGGCCCCCAGATGTCCTTGAGCAACTGCTGCTGGGTGATGACCCGCCCCGGGTGCCGCGCCAGTTGCGCCAGGACGGCGTATTCCTTACGGGTCAGCGCCACTTCGGTGCCGTCCAGCAGCACCCGTCGATAGGCCAGGTCCACCGTCAGCGGGCCGAACTTCAGCGCGGCCTCCTGTGGCTCGCCGGCCGGGGCCTGGCGCAACAAGGCGCGGATGCGGGCGAGGAACTCCTGGATGCCGAACGGCTTGGTCACGTAATCGTTGGCACCGTTGTCCAACGCCTCGACTTTCTGCGCTTCGCTGGCCCGCACCGAGAGCACGAGCACCGGCACCGTCGACCATTGGCGAAACTCGCGCAACACCTGTTGGCCGTCCATGTCCGGCAGGCCCAGGTCGAGCACCAGCAGATCGGGTTTGTTCAGCGCCGCTTGGGCAAGCCCTTCGGCGCCGGTGCCGGCTTCCAGCACCTTGTAGCCTTGGGAGCTCAAGCTGATGCGCAGGAATTTGCGGATCTGCGGTTCGTCATCGATGACCAAAAGGGTCGCGGTCTGGCTCATGGGGTTCGTTCGTTGCAATCCGGTGGAAAGGCACGCAAGTGACAAGAGAGTATCTCAGCCAGGCTCAAGCTTCATCGTCCATGCCCGGTTGCGCCTGCAACGGCAAGTGCAACGTGATGCAGGTGCCGCGTCCGTCAAGGCCATCGGCCACGCTGATTCGCCCACCGTGGGCACCGACCATGCCTTGGCAGATCGCCAATCCCAACCCTGTGCCCTGCCCGCCCCGATCACCGCGTGCGGCGGTGTAGAACATATCGAAGATTTTCTCCCGCTCCTCTTCAGGAATCCCGGGGCCTTCATCGGCCACGGCAAAAAACACCTCATTGGCGGTCGCCCCGGCACACAGCAGCAGGCGTCCTTGGGCTGGCGAGAACCGCGCCGCGTTCTCCAGCACGTTCACCAAGGCCTGCTCGATCAACGCGGCGTGAACATAGAGCAAGGGCAATTCAGCGGGCACCTCGACAGTGAGCGCCAGGGGCGCCAACACCGCCCGCAGGCGATTCAGCGCACTGCCAACGATGTCGGCCGGCGCCACCCAGTCCCGCGCCAGCTTCAGGGCGCCGTGGCCGAGACGAGTCATGTCCAGCAAGTTCTGGATGTAGCGATCCAACCGCTCGGCTTCATCGCGGGTGCCTTCGAGCAGCTCGCGACGATCGGCCAGCGGGATCGCCTCCCCCAGCGCCAACAGGCTGTCGATGCTGCCGCGCATGGCGGTCAGCGGTGTGCGCAGATCGTGGGACACGGAAGCCAGCAAAGCGCTGCGCAGTTGCTCGGTTTCGCCGTGCAGACGCGCCGCTTCCAGGTCCTGGGCCAGTTGCGCACGGGCCAGCGCCTGGGCCAATGGCTGACTGAGGGCCGCCAGCAAACGGCGACGCTGACCACTCAGGGGCTGGCCTTCTTTCGGGCAGACACCCAGCAAGGCCAGCGGCCCGCCTTCCGCCGACAACGGCCACCACCACCAGCGCCCGGAGGGCAGTGTCCCGGTGCCGGCGCCGGCCGACTGATCGTGCTGCCAGGACCAATCGGCCGCCGCGCGCTCAGCCTCGGTGAGGGTCAACGGCTCACCGCTTTCAACCTTCCAACCGCCCTGGCTGTCGCGGTCGAGCAGGCATAGCTGCAAGTCGTGCCAACCGTTGAGGTGCTGCGCGGCGGCGCTGATCACGGCCTGGCGGTCGGTGGCGGCAGTGAGTTTGCGCGACAGATCCAGCAGTTCGCCGGTTTCCTGTTGGGTATCTCGCAGGGCCTGCAACTGGCGGCGCTGGCGAGCGGCCAGGTTGCCGGTCAGGGCCGCCATGAGCAGGAAAAACACCAGCGTCAGCACGTCTTCTTCGCGCTGTATGGTCAGGGAAAAATTCGGCGGGATGAACAGGAAATCGTAGGCCAGGAACGACAGCGCCGCGCAGGCCAGCGCCGGGCCGAGGCTGCTGCGTACGGCCACCAGCAACACCGCCATCAGGAACACCAGGGAGATATTGGGCAACGCCAGCAATCCCGAGATTCCCCAGGCCAATGCGCTGGCCACCACGGTCGCCAGCAACGCCAGCACATAGTCGAACCTGGTCTGGACGGCGCCTGAGTGCACGCGGGCGGGACGCGGTTGCTCATCGCTGTCCAACACGTTGATTTCCAGGCCCCGGGCACCGCGCAGCAGGCGCGAAGCGAGGCCGCCGCCAAACAGCCGTCGGCGCAGGCGCGGCCGGGACTGGCCCACCAGCACCAACGTGGCGCGACGTTCGCTGGCGTGCTGGATCAGCGTCCTGGCCACTTCGCCGGCCCGCAGCAGCACCACTTCGCCGCCGAGGCGTTCAGCCAGTTGCTGGGCATTCTGCAGGCGCTGGCGCGAGGCCTCGTCACGGGCGCTGCCGTTGTCCACGTGCACCAGGCTCCAGGGCAAATGCCGACGCTGGGCGACGCGACTGGCATGACGCACCAGGCGTTCAGCCTGCACATCACCGTCCACCCCCACCAGCAAGCGTCCCCGCACTGCCGGCGCGGCCTGGCCCAGTTGTCGATAGCCCAGGGCCAGGTCATTGTCGACCTGGGCGGCGGCGGTCTGCATCGCCAGCTCACGCAACGCGGTCAGGTTGGTCTGGGAGAAAAACGCATCGATCGCGGCCCGGGCCTGTTCCGGCACATAGACCTTGCCGTCGCGCAGACGCTCCAGCAGCTCACGGGGTGGCAGGTCGATCAGCAGCAGTTCATCGGCTTCCTGCAGGACCCAGTCCGGCAACGTCTCGCGTACCTGCACGCCGGTGATGCCGCGCACTTGGTCGTTGAGGCTTTCCAGATGCTGGACATTGACCGTGGTGTAGACGTCGATGCCCGCCGCGAGCAGTTCCTGAATGTCCTGCCAGCGCTTGGCATGGCGGCTGCCGGGGGCGTTGCTGTGGGCCAGTTCGTCCACCAGGACCAGGCGCGGCCGAGCGGCGAGCAAGCCATCGAGATCCATTTCCTCGAGCATCACGCCACGATATTCCGAGCGCACCAACGGCTGCTGCGCCAGGCCGCCGAGCAGCGCTTCGGTTTCGCTTCGACCGTGGGTCTCCACCACCCCGGCGATGACCGTCACGCCTTGGCGCAGCTGGGTGTGAGCCGCTTGCAGCATGGCGTAGGTCTTGCCGACACCGGGGGCCGCGCCCAGGAAGACCTTGAGCCGGCCACGGCCGCTACGGGGCAGATTGGCTAACAGTGCGTCGGCGCGGCCGGAGTCGCTCATGGCGTGGAAATCTCTTTCAAATATTGATCAAACACCCTGTGGGAGCCGGACCTGTGGGAGCAAAGCTTGCTCGCGATGAACGATAACGCGGTTCATCAGTTGAACCGTGTCGCCTTGATCGCGAGCAAGCTTTGCTCCCACAGGCGCTACTCCCACAGGTTCTACAGTTTTTCCAGGGCCAGGTTCAGCGCCAGCACATTCACCACCGGTGGGCCCACCAGGGGTTGCTCGATGTTGTCGTCGAGCAATTGCTGCAAGGTCGAGGCCGGCAGGTTGCGCGCGGCGGCGACACGCGCCAGTTGATAGGCAATTGCCGCCGGAGGCAAGTGCGGATCCAGTCCGCTGCCGGAGGTGGTCAGCAATGCCAGCGGCACCGGGCCCTGACCCGGCACCTGAAGTTTGCGGGCGTCATCGATCACCCGTGTGGCCAGGGCCGGATTGCTCGGGGAGAAATTGCTGGCGCCGCTGGCGACCGTGGCGAAGGCACCGGCCGATGGCCGTGGATGAAACCAGGCATCGCCGGTGAAGTCCTGGGCGATCAGCGTCGAGCCACGGACCTTGCCGGCGGCATCGACGATCAGGCTGCCGTTGGCTTGGACGGGAAAGGCGATTTGCGCCACGCCGGTGACCACCAATGGGTAGGCGACACCGGTGATCAGGCTCATCAGCAATAACAGGCTCAAGGCCGGGCGAATCAGAGTGGACATTTCAAAATCCTCGAATCAAAAAATTCATCGTGGCGAGGAAGCTTGCTCCCGCTGGGCTGCGAAGCAGACCCAAAACCAGCCCCAGCTGCGTGTCAGGCTGGTTGGAGTCAATTTCCTGGGGGTTGCTTCGCAACCCGGCGGGAGCAAGCTCCCTCGCCACAAAACCTCTCCTGGCACAAAAAATCTGTGCACCGAACATCAGGCTCAAACCAGGTGCAATGCCGTCAGCAACATATCGATCGCCTTGATCCCCACGAACGGCACCACGATCCCGCCCAGGCCATAGATCAACAGATTGCGCCGCAACAGCGCCGCCGCGCTTGCCGCTTGCACGCGCACGCCGCGCAGGGCCAGAGGAATGAGCACGACTATGATCAAGGCGTTGAAGACAATGGCCGACAAAATCGCGCTCTGCGGGCTGCTCAGGTGCATCACGTTCAGCACGCCGAGCTGTGGATAAATCGACGCGAACAGTGCCGGCAGGATGGCGAAGTACTTGGCGATGTCGTTGGCGATGGAAAAGGTGGTCAGCGCCCCACGGGTCACCAACAGCTCCTTGCCGATCTGCACCACGTCCAGCAATTTGGTCGGGTCGCTGTCGAGGTCGACCATGTTGGCCGCTTCCCGCGCGGCCTGGGTGCCGTCGTTCATCGCCATGCCGACATCAGCCTGGGCCAGGGCCGGGGCATCGTTCGCGCCGTCGCCGCACATGGCCACCAGCCGACCGTCATTTTGCTCGTGACGGATACGTGCCAGCTTTTTCTCCGGCGTGGCCTCCGCCAGCACGTCGTCGACACCGGCCTCGGCGGCAATCGCGGCGGCAGTCAGCGGGTTGTCGCCGGTGACCATCACCGTGCGAATCCCCAGCTTGCGCAGCTCGGCAAAACGCTCACGGATGCCGGGCTTGACCACGTCCTTGAGATGGATAGCGCCGAGCAGCTTGCCGTCCACACACACCAGCAACGGCGTACCGCCGCTCTGGGCGATCTTGTCGACCTCCCGCGCCAGGGCCGACGGCAATTCATTGCGTGCAAGACCGATGAAATCCAGCAAGGAATCCACGGCACCCTTACGGTAGATGCGCCCCTGATAGTCGACCCCGGACAGACGGGTTTCGGCACTGAACGGCACGGCCGTCAGTGCGTCGACGCCCGGCTCGGGCTGTGGGTGCAAACCTCGCAGGTACTCGACGATGGACTTGCCCTCGGCCGTGTCGTCAGCCAACGAGGCGAACAGCGCGCCTTCGGCCAGCTCCTTGGCACTCACACCTGGGGCGGCATAGACCGCCGTACAACGCCGATTGCCAAAGGTGATGGTGCCGGTCTTGTCCAGCATCAACACATGCACGTCTCCCGCCGCCTCGACCGCACGGCCGGATTTGGCGATCACGTTCAGGCGCACCAACCGATCCATCCCGGCGATGCCGATGGCCGACAGCAGCCCGCCGATGGTGGTGGGAATCAAGGTGACCAACAGCGCCACCAGAAACACCAGCGGCAGGCTGGCGTTGGCGAAATGGGCGAACGGTTGCAGCGTCACCACCACCAACAGGAAGATCAGCGTCAAGCCGATCAGCAGGATATCCAGCGCCACCTCGTTCGGCGTTTTCTGACGCTTGGCGCCTTCCACCAAAGCGATCATGCGGTCCAGGGTGGACTCGCCGGGATTGCTGGTGATGCGTATCAGCAGCCAGTCAGAGACCAGCCGCGTATTGCCGGTGACAGCCGAGCGATCGCCGCCGGACTCGCGGATGACCGGCGCCGATTCGCCAGTGATCGCCGCCTCGTTGACCGCGGCGATGCCTTCAATCACCTCACCGTCGCCGGGGATCATGTCGCCGGCCTCGACGCGTACCACATCGCCTTTGCGCAGACGAGTGGCGGGGACTGTTTCAAACCCGCTGGCAGTCTGGCGACGTGCGTTGAGGCCTTCGCTGCCGGCCTTGAGGCTGTCGGCCCGGGCCTTGCCGCGCCCTTCGGCCAAGGCTTCGGCGAAGTTGGCGAACAGCACGGTGAACCACAGCCACAGTGCAATCTGCGCGGCGACGAACGTCGGCACCGTACTGTCGGGAATGAAGCACAACACGGTGGTGAGGATCGCGGTCAGTTCCACCACCAGCATCACCGGGGCACGGTGCAACTGGCGAGGATCGAGCTTGACGAAGGCTTGCACCAACGCTGGCCGCCAGAGGGCCGACAGGTGGGTCTTCGGTTGTTCCGGCGCCTTGGCGGCGACGGTTTT
This sequence comes from Pseudomonas sp. Pdm06, assembly GCF_014851795.1. Taxonomy (NCBI): domain Bacteria; kingdom Pseudomonadati; phylum Pseudomonadota; class Gammaproteobacteria; order Pseudomonadales; family Pseudomonadaceae; genus Pseudomonas; species Pseudomonas sp. Pdm06. The sequence goes on along the minus strand of NZ_JACVAH010000001.1, from coordinate 177,621 downwards.
GCTCATCGGCATATTCATTATCAGATCCTCAGAAGCCCATGCTCAGGTGTTCGGCAATCGGCCCCAGCGCCAGGGTCGGCAGGAAGGTCAAGCCGCCCACCAGCAGGATGGTCACGGTCAACAGGGTCACGAACAGCGGGCCATGGGTGGGAAAGCTGTTCTGGCCAATCGGCGCGGTCTTCTTCAAGGCCAGGCTGCCAGCCAATGCCAGTACCGGCAGGATGTAGCCGAACCGGCCGATCAACATGCCCAGGCCCAGCATCAGGTTGTGGAAAGGTGTGTTGGCACCGAACCCGCCGAATGCCGAACCGTTGTTCGCTCCCGCCGAGGTGTAGGCGTACAACAACTGGCTGAAGCCGTGGGCACCCGGGTTGCTCACCGCTGCGGCAGGCCCCGGCAGGCTCGCGGCGACGGCTCCCAACACCAGCACGCTGACGGGCATCACTAGCAGGGTTGCCACCAACAGTTGCACCTCTCGGGCGCCCAGCTTCTTGCCCAGGTATTCCGGGGTGCGACCGATCATCAAGCCGGCCAGGAACACCGCGATCAACACGTTCAACAGCATGCCGTAGAGCCCAGCCCCGACGCCGCCGAAGATCACCTCGCCGACCATCATGTTCACCAGGGCCACCATGCCACTGAGCGGGTTGAGACTGTCATGCATGGCGTTGACCGAGCCGTTGGAAGCTGCCGTGGTCGTCACCGACCACAGCACCGTGGCAGTGGTGCCGAAGCGCGTCTCCTTGCCTTCCAGCGGCGCGGTCTGTTCGACGGCTGGGTCGTTCAGGGCCGGGTTGGGCTGGTATTCGGCCCACAGCGACGTCGCCCCACCGATCAGGAACAGCGCCAGCATGCAAGCGATGATCGCCCGGCTCTGACGCAGGTCCTTGACGTAATGGCCGAAGGTGAACACCAGCGCGGCGGGAATCAGGATGATCGAAGCGACTTCGAACAAGTTGCTCCATGCCGTCGGGTTTTCGAACGGGTGCGCCGAGTTGACGCCGAAGAAACCGCCGCCGTTGGTACCCAGTTGCTTGATCGCGATCTGGCTGGCGGCCGGCCCCAGCGGGATGACTTGGTCGGCGCCCTGCATCGTGACCCCGTGCACATAGTGCGCGAAGGTCTGCGGCACGCCCTGCCAGACCAGGAACAACGCCAGCAGCAGGCACAGCGGCAACAACCCGTAGAGGGTGGCACGGGTCATGTCGACCCAGAAATTACCCAGTGTCGTGGCGGACTTGCGCCCGATCCCGCGACACAGCGCCACCAGCACGGCCAGGCCGGTGGCGGCGCTGACGAAGTTCTGCACGGTCAGGCCGACCATCTGGCTCAGGTAACTCAGGGACGCTTCACCGCTGTAGGACTGCCAGTTGGTGTTGGTCATGAAACTCACGGCCGTATTGAAGGCCTGGGTCCACTCCATGCCGGGCAGTTGCTCGGTATTGAGGGGCAGATGGCCCTGCAGCAGCAGAACCGCAAACAGCAGCACAAAACCCGCCAGGTTGAACGCGAGCATGGCCAGGGTGTATTTCTGCCAGCTTTGCTCAGCCCTGGAATCGACACCGGCCAGGCGATAGCAACCGCGCTCCACCGGGCCGAGGATCGGGGAAAGCCAGGTGCGCTGGCCTTCCATCACCCGGTAGTAAAAACGCCCCAGAAACGGTGCCGGAATCAGCACCAGGGCGAAAAAGGCGAGGATCAGCCCGTAGTCATAACCGTGCATAGCCGCTCCTAGTTCCGATCGGCGCGCAACAGCGCAACCAGCAGATAGATGAACAGCGCCACTGCCAGCAGCAGCGACACCCCGTCCAGAACACTCATGGGATTTCTCCGTGATACGGCGTCGTGCCGTGTGTGGAGTGATTGTCGGCAGGGAGGCTGTAAAGGAACGAGATCGAGAGAGGGCTTGGGGGATAAAGAAAGTGTAAAAAATGAGGGGTTGGTTGGCTGGGCTGGCCCTATCGCGAGCACGCTCGCTCCCACATTTTGATCTGTTGTGAATACAGAATCTGTGTCCACCCTGTGGGAGCGAGCTTGCTCGCGATCAGGCCCGGACAGGCACCGACGCTCCGAACTGGGGCACAAAACCAGGCCATCCGGTAGCGAACATCCCCGATACGACACGATTTCACCCATTACGACCGCCCCCCCCACACTGGCACGCCCACTGCACTGCCCCTCCCCAGCGCTTTTGCTATGGATCGAGGGGAGCCACCGATGAACACACAACTCAAACCCACCCTGGGCACCCTGCATTTATGGGGCATTGCCGTCGGCCTGGTGATTTCCGGCGAGTATTTCGGCTGGAGCTATGGCTGGGGCGTGGCCGGGACGCTGGGGTTCCTGGTGACGTCCTTCATGGTGGCGGCCATGTACACCTGCTTCATTTTCAGTTTCACTGAACTGACCACCGCCATCCCTCATGCCGGCGGGCCGTTTGCCTACAGCCGTCGCGCCTTCGGCGAGAAAGGCGGATTGATTGCAGGGCTGGCGACGCTGATCGAATTCGTCTTCGCACCGCCGGCCATTGCCCTGGCCATCGGCGCCTACCTGAACGTGCAGTTCCCGGCGCTGGACCCGAAACACGCAGCGGTCGGCGCCTATATCGTGTTCATGGGCTTGAATATCCTCGGGGTCAAATTGGCGGCGACGTTCGAGTTGATTGTCTGCGTCCTGGCGGTGGCCGAATTGCTGGTGTTCATGGGCGTCGTGGCCCCGGCGTTCAGTTTCAGCAGCTTCGCCCTGAACGGCTGGGCCGGTTCCGATGTATTTGGCGCACCGGCCATTGCCGGGATGTTCGCTGCGATTCCCTTCGCCATCTGGTTCTTCCTGGCCATCGAAGGTGCGGCCATGGCCGCCGAAGAAGCCAAGGACCCGAAACGCACGATTCCCAAGGCCTATATCAGCGGCATCCTGACGCTGGTGTTCCTGGCGATGGGTGTAATGTTCTTTGCCGGCGGCGTCGGCGATTGGCGCACCCTGTCGAACATCAACGATCCCCTGCCCCAAGCCATGAAAACCGTGGTCGGCGAAAGCTCCGGCTGGCTGCACATGCTGGTCTGGATCGGCCTGTTCGGCCTGGTGGCGAGCTTCCACGGGATCATCCTGGGCTACTCGCGGCAGTTCTTCGCCCTGGCCCGCGCCGGCTACCTGCCCGCCTCCCTGGCCAAACTGTCACGTTTCCAGACCCCGCACCGGGCGATCATCGCCGGTGGACTGATCGGCATTGCCGCGATCTACAGCGACGGTCTGATCAACCTCGGCGGCATGACCCTGACCGCGGCAATGATCACCATGGCCGTATTCGGTGCCATCGTCATGTACATCATGAGCATGCTCAGCCTGTTCAAGCTACGTAAAACCGAACCCAACCTGGAACGTACTTTCCGCGCACCGGGTTATCCGATCGTGCCGGGGATCGCCCTGTTGCTGGCGGTGGTGTGCCTGGTGGCGATGGCCTGGTTCAACGCGCTGATCGGGCTGATCTTCCTCGGGTTCATGGCAGTGGGCTTCGTCTATTTCATCCTCACCGCACAACTGCGCGCAGACGCGCCCGCCGATGCGATGCTGACCGGGCTTTGAGGTGAAGCCAGCCGAACGGGCGTAGTATTGAACCACTGCGAACAACCTTCGCTCATAAGTGGTAGGTGCGATGGATCGACGAATGTTCGTCCGTCCATCGCGCCATCAAGGAGAGCCCTATGCCCTGGTATGCCTGGTTGATTCTGATTGTTGCAATCGGCTCGATCGTTGGTGGTCTGATGATGCTTCGCGACACCGCCAACAAGGTCGAATTGACGGACGAGCAGCGCAAACGTGTTGCCGAGCGCAATGCGGAAATGGATGCGAAAGAAGCCAAGGATCGTTAACCGCGGCCTCACACACCGATCTCGTGGCGAGGGAGCTTGCTCCCGCTGGGGCGCGAAGCGGCCCTCAAAGCTACTGGCTCGGTGTGCCAGGCTGATTGAGTCGTGACTGTTGGGGCCGCTGCGCAGCCCAGCGGGAGCAAGCTCCCTCGCCACACAAGCTCCGGGCCTTGCCGCGCCGATGGCACTACTTCTCCCAATCCGCCTTGGCGATGTGCAAGCCATGCATCCCTTTGTACGCCGCCCGCTCAGGCTGGCTCCAGCCTTCCAGCAATGAATCCTCCAACCGATAGATCTCCACACCCAGCGGACGACAGACGCTGAGAGGATCCTGCGCATCCGGCCCCCACATGGCCAGCGACAGGTCACCCCCCGGGCAGGTGGACAGCGCACACAACAGATCGATCTCGGCAAAGAACTCCAGGTAATCACCCTTCTGCGCCGGACAGGCCTTCATGAAGTACATGTCGTCATGGTTGAGCCCGGTGCACTGGAAAATATTCAGCACGTCGTGCACGTCGAACTCGGTCAGGCCGTGGGGCAACACCGCACGGGTCAGGTTCGAATGGCAGTGATGGTGGAAATCCTCGCCGGTCAGCATCCTGTTCACATACGGATCACAGCGCGTACCCAGCAGATCGTGCAGTCGTCCGCCATGCTCATCGATGCCATAGCCGGCCAGGCTGTCATCGGTGATGGTCACCAAGGGTCGCAGGAATGGCAGGTTCGACCACAACCGATCATGGGTGCTGACGTGGGCGCCCTGAAGCTGGCGCGTACGCGCCGCCCACAGGCGCTCCCGCGAATCGTGGGCGTTCCAGACATTGAAGTCCCCCACCTGCGGGCCCACTGGCGTCGTGACGCGGAACACATGCCCGGCCGGTACGTGCCAGGCGCGACCGGTACGGATCGGCACCTCGAACTGTTCGATCAGGGTGCGCTTTTCCTGCTGGGTGCGGATGCGGTCGTAGAAGGGTTTGTCCACCTGCAGGGCAGAACCTTTGCTGACCTGGTAGGCGGCTGGATAGTCTTTGTACATGGCGCAGGTCCTTGATCAGGGGTGATGGGTGGGAGCCAGCCACTGCAAAAGCAGTTGCTCGGAATCGTCGAGGTAAAGGCCCATGGCTTCGTGAGCCGCAAGCTTGTCGCCTTCGGCCAGCGAATCATGGATGTACCGGTCACGAGCCAACCACGGAGCCTGGAAACACGCCTCATCGGGCGCGGAGCTGAACACCAGGCGCAGTTGTGCAACCACATTGGTGAAAAACTCATCGAGCAACGGACTGCGCATCAAGCCCACGATGTGCTGATGAAAAGCCAGGCCATGGGTACCGACCGAACGCCAGTCCTCACGTTCCCGAGCCAAATCCGCCGCCTCAAGGGCTTCAATCATCCGGTCGCATTGATACTCACGCAATGGTTGGCTGCCCAAGATGGCTTGAAGCTCCAGGGTGCGACGGACCCTGAACAGATCTCGCACATCATCGACACCCAACCTGCGAACCATCACCCCTTTGTTGCGTACGTAACGGGTCAACCCATCATGACCCAGACGGTGTAACGCTTCGCGGATGGTGTTGCGCGAAGCGTTGTAGGCTGAAACCAGGTTGTTCTCTATCAGGGCCATACCTGGCAACAAGCGGCCGCTGATGATGTCGGCGCGCAGCTCCAGGGTGATTTGGTCGGCTAAGGAAAGTCCGTTGGTCACGCTCAGGCCTCATGATTGTTCAACAATCTACTGGCTGTGAGTAATCACGTTCTGTGCCAAGTGATCTTGCGCGGTAATTTCGATTTGGGTTCCGGAAATCACTCAAGGATAGGCTTTCATCCTTCAGAACAAAAAGAGACCAGTCATTCGACTGGCCTCTTGTCATGCCTCAGTTTACTTCCAGCTTGTCGCGATTCTTGTCCAGGATCGCCTTGCCAATCCCCTTGACTTCCAACAATTCCTCTACCGACGAGAAAGCTCCATTACCCTCACGATATGCAACAATTGCCTTGGCCTTGGCCTCGCCTATTCCCAACAACTCGCGTTGCAACGTAGCGGCATCCGCCCCATTGAGATCCACCTTGGCGCTTTGCGGCTTCGCCGTCATTTCCGTCGCAGGCGACGCAGCCGTGGTCTGTGGCTTGACCGCCGGCGCAGCGATGGTGGCTATAGAGGCGCTGGTCAGAAGGGCAAAAATCAAAGAGTAGAAATAGCCTGTACGCATAAATGACGCTCCATGACATCGTTAAGAGAGAAGCAGCTTTTCCGAAGCTGCCTCTCAAACTTAGGCCATGAAGATAGCTTGTCAAAAATCAGAATGTTACAGAAAGCGTAAGAAATAGCGCGAATCCATCGAGGTGAAGTCGTGGTCGGCGGCATCCTTATGACCCTGAATATCGGGCTAAAAACTGGAAGCGCCAGGGAAGCGGCCTTGGCGGTTGCACGCATCGTGACCATACGGCAAACTTGCCGCGCTTTTAATTTTGGGGAAAGTGATGAGTTTAAAGATAAAGGGACTTGACGGTCTGCGGGGCATTTCGGTGCTACTTGTTATTATGTCCCACGCGGTCATCTGGCCTGTCATAGGGGTCACGAACCCTGCCTTCCTGTCAGTTTTGAGTCCTCATGTAGGTGTCAGCACCTTCTTTGTTCTATCTGGCTTCCTGATAACCTTTTTGCTCATTAAAGAGAAAGAGACTACTGGAAGAGTCGACATCTTTTCCTTTATAAAACGACGTGCCCTACGTATATTCCCACTCTATTATCTGGCTATTTTCTTCCTGATAATCATGGATGTAACGGGAAAAGCCGGAATAACCAATTGCATTTATCCCTATGCATTGACATACACCATAAACTTCGCCCCCAAGGCGTGCGCGTTTTCTGCAATGTCACACTTCTGGTCTCTGTCCGTTGAAGAACATTTTTATTTGTTCTGGCCAATAGTTTTTGCTTTTGGCAAACGAACCGCGATCACGACGATTTCGCTGCTGGTCCTCGGCTGCCTTTATTTCGGAACCAGTCTTTATGAACCTACAACGCTCTATTATTTGAGCCGGTGGACTTTTCCGGCAATGTTGCCGATTTTAGTCGGCTGCCTGGTTGCCTTTGTTTGCAACATTGAAAAGGTCAAGAGCATCTTCACAAATACGGCCACATCGGGAATATTACTCATCTCGATTTTGGCTGGACTCACTGCACCGGCCTTCATAAAAACGGAAGCTGCCTGGCTTGTCTCGGTAGGCGCCTTAGTTTTATATATCTATCACAATCAGGACTCTCTGCTGGTGAAGCTACTTGAGCTCAAACCTTTAGCAGCCGTTGGAGTCATCAGCTACGGTCTGTATGTATGGCAAGGCATTTTTACAGGTAACGGCCCTTATCGAACAGAACATGTTTTTCCGCCCAGCGTGGACATCGGCTTATGGCTAACTTTTGTAGTTGCCCCATTAAGCTACATATTCTTTGAAAAACCGCTATTGAAGCTAAAGAAAAAATATTCCTGGCAAGAGAAAAAGTCAAAGGACGATGAAGCTTTCAGTCCGGAGAAATTAACTGTCGCGAGAAATCTGGATTAACAATTAGCTTAAGATGCCTAGGGCCTGATCTCAGGCCCTAGGCATACGCACTTCGTCAAGGCTCAAGACGACGTTGTTGATAGATCCAGTCGACAATCTCCCCGTCAGGGGCGTATCCACTGACCGTGTCCCGCAGCAACTGACGGACTCTCGAGTAGTCATCATGCTCGATGGCGGCCAGCAACTCAGCCAACTTCGCCTTAAGCACATCCCATGGCAGATGATCTTCGTTGGCGCTCATGATCATCGGATGGGAGGTTGCGACAACGTTGTCGCCGATCAGCAACTCCTCGTAGAGCTTCTCGCCAGGACGCAACCCTGTGAACTCGATTGAAATATCGCCTTGAGGGTTTTTTTCCGAACGCACACTCAAGCCGGATAAGTGAATCATTTTTTCCGCCAGCTCGACAATCTTCACCGGCTCGCCCATATCCAGCACAAACACGTCCCCACCCAGCCCCATAGAGCCCGCTTGAATGACCAGTTGAGCGGCCTCGGGGATCGTCATGAAATAACGTGTGATCTTCGGATGGGTAACGGTTAATGGTCCACCTGATTTGATCTGTTTATGAAACAGTGGAATAACCGAACCGGATGACCCCAGTACATTACCGAAACGGACCATCGTAAAACGGGTTTTGTTGACGCGTGATACGTTGGCGTTGTCGCCAAACAGCACGGGCGCCAATTCACGGCTAAGGGCTTGCAAGGTCAGTTCGGCAAGGCGCTTGGTACTGCCCATCACATTCGTTGGACGTACGGCCTTATCCGTCGAAATCAATACAAAATTCGATACACCTGCCTGAAGCGCGGCTTGCGCAGTATTCAGCGTGCCGATCACATTGTTCAAAACGCCTTCGGCAATATTATGCTCCACCATCGGCACATGTTTATAAGCGGCTGCGTGATAGACCGTATCGACATTCCATGTCTTCATCACGTCCAGCAACTTGTCCTGATCCCGCACCGATCCGAGGATAGGTAATAATCGAACCGACAGCGACTCACGAGCAATTCGAGGCTCCAGTTCGGACAAAATGCTATAGAGATTGAATTCGCTATGTTCGAATAACAGCAGCGTGGTCGGCTTGAGAGCAAGGATTTGCCGACAAAGTTCGGAGCCGATCGAACCACCCGCCCCTGTCACTAAAACCGACTGTCCCGCGACGCAATGCTCAAGCAAATCAGCCTGGGCAGGTACCGGATCACGCCCGAGGAGATCCGCGATATCGACTTCCTGGATGTCGTCAACTTTGACTCGGCCGCTGGCCAGGTCCATGAAGCCGGGGACGCTACGCACATGCAGCGGAAAACCTTCAAGCAGCGTCAATATCTCTCGCCGGCGACCTCGCGAGGAGGACGGAACAGCAAGCAAAATCTCTTGCGCGCCGGTGGCATCAATCATTTTTTGAATATGTTTAGGTTGATAGACCTGCAACCCTGCAATGACTCTATCGGCGATGCTACTGTCATCGTCGATGAACGCGACCGGCCGCATCACTCGCCCCATGCGCAATGCAGCAACGAGTTGGTTACCAGCGGCCCCAGCACCATAAATAGCGACCTTGGGCAGGCCATCGTCACGACTGGTAAACGGCACATGCTGGGCTGCGGTAAACCAATCCCCAAGAAAATACTGACGCATCACCAGACGCAGCCCGCCAATCATGATCAGGCTCAACCACCAGTAGTTAAAAATGATAGAGCGTGGCACTACAGTCTTATGATTGCTGTACCAATACACCACAAGAGCCAGCAGCAAGGCCGAAAGGCTGACAGCCTTGCAAATGGTAATCAGCGCATCGTTACCGAAATAACGCATGACGGCGCGATACATGCCAAAACGGATGAAAATCGGGATGGCAATCAGTGGCGCGGAGGCAAAAAGCCAAAGATGCGTTTCGATCGGACTGGCCAAAGCCTCGACCCCCAGCCGCACGACGAACGCCAACCATAAGGCGACCCAGACCAGAACGACATCAGTGGCCACCTGGATAGCGCGCTTGTGGCGTCTCGGCAGCCCCAGCAGGACGGTTCTCAATTTGTCCATAAACCCTTCACGCACCTCGGCCAGCTCCTAAATCCAATCCATTTTCGATACACGCAGTTACATCTTCGTCCGTTGGACAATCGATAAACGAAAAACGCGAACCCTACAGCGAAATCAGGCTTTCTCAAGCTCACCGGCATGAAACCTGACCGCCAGCACCAGCAGTGGCACGTAAGCCAATATTAAAGCCAATGCTCCATCCATGTTCCACAACACGACACAAGCTGCCAAAGGCAGCAGCCAGAACAGATTGATTGCTGTCACCACCAGCGTAACCGGCAGGTGGCGGCCATAATGACGGGAAGCGAATTGATAGGCATGGCTGCGATGAGCCTCGTAGACCTTATCTCCACGTAGCAGGCGCCGTAACAATGTAAGGGTTGCATCGACAATAAAGACCCCCAGCAAAATCAGCCAGACCCACAGCAGCTTAGGTGAACTCCAAGCCGCCTGCAGCGACAGCATCCCCAGGATAATGCCAAGAAATCCACTACCCGCATCGCCCATGAAGATACGGGCGGGAGGAAAATTCCAATACAGGAACCCCGCTACAGCCATCGCTAGTACCAGCGGAGCCAAGATCAGGTTTTCAAAACCTCCCAACCAATAGAGCAGGCAGGCCCCAAGACAAGCACAAATCGCCTCGACGCTAGCAATTCCGTCGATCCCGTCCATGAAGTTATAAAGATTAAGCATCCAAACCAGATAAATCGCCGCGAGCACATGCCCTAGCCAGCCCAAATCCAATACGAAACCAAACAGCTCCAATGCAGGCAAGCCACCCAGCCAAAAAAGCGCCCAAATAGCACCGAGGAAATGTCCCAGCAATCTCCAGCGTGCCGCGATGTGGCCATGGTCGTCGAGAAAGCCCAGAAGCGCTATACCTGACCCCGCCCCTAACAAAGCCCAGGTGAATGTCCAACTGAGCCCCCCAAGAAAAGCCAGGATCGGCAACACCGATAGAAATCCCAATACGATCGCCACCCCACCACCGCGAGGGGTTGGAACCGAATGAGAACTTCGTGCGTTCGGAACATCCATCAGGCTTCGCGCCAAAGCGTAACGTCGCAAGCCACCGGTTAAGACCAACGAAACAAAAAACACAACAAACACTACAAAAAAAATTGTCATGAATTCAAACTCGACCTTTTTTTGATGAAAGGGTCATATAATCCGCGCCGGCTTTGGACAACGCTTCAGTTGTTCCAAGCGGCGGGGTCCAGTCAAGCAACTGATGCGCTTTGCGGGAATCGATAACCAAAGAACCAAACAATTGGGAAAACATATTCTCTCGCCCTAATAGCTTCGCCGCCACACGGATGACTCCAACGGGTACATAAATCAAGCGAGGTTTACGCCCCATACCATTGGCGATGGTACGCACAATATCTACAGTAGAGACATCCGCTCCATCGGAAATCAAAAATAGCTCCCCGGCCGCAGCAGGATGCTTAATGCAATGCACGATAAAGTCAATAAGATTATCCAGCGCTATCATGCTACGTTGGTTATTGGCTGCCAAGAAGGGAAGTGGCATACCGAGTCGAACAATCTTTAGCAAGCGTTGAAAGTTCCCAGGAGCATTCCCACCATAGACCAAGGGTGGACGGATAATAACCAGCTCCATGGAGGAATCTTTGACCAACTCCTTTAACGCCTCTTCAGCTTCAAATTTTGAAAGCGCATACGGTGTACTTGGGTTATTGCCACTCAACTCTGAAACCTTTGAATTCTTTGTCTCAGTGGCGTTGACACCAATTGAACTGACAAAAACAAACCTTTTGACACCCCGACGCATTGCCTCTCTGGCTAAGCGAAGAGTCGCGTTCACATTCGCACGCCTGAAAGCCGAAAGAGGATCCTCTTCCTTGTCATTCAGAATATGTGCCCTTCCCGCAAGATGTACAATTGTCTCAACACCAAGACATACCCCGTCCAAAGGGTCGCTTTCAAGATCCAGACAAACATAGTCAAAATCTTGTGACGGAATAATGGAGCTACGACCTATGCCCTTTACGGTGTAGCCGCGCTCCTTCAGAACCTTACAAAGTAAACTACCTATATAACCTGACGCCCCGGTTACCAACTGCATGCGATGCACCTTAATTAATTTTCCAGAATCCGCCGAGCCAGAGACGTATACTCAAAATTAGCCTCAAGGAAAAGGCGACCTTTCGCGCCCATCTCACGCAAAACAGTCTCATCAAGTAACAACATTTCCTGGAACGTATGTGCAAGCTGCTCAGGTTGACCGGGAACCACGGACATGCCGCAACCAGCCTCTTTTATTGGATCATTAAAGGCATGATAAGAAGCAATGACAGGGACCTCGGCAGCCATGTAATCATATAGTTTGTTTAAACTCACACCGAATCTGTAAATAGGCAGGTCATGCATAACAAAAAACCCGGCATCGACAACACGAAGAGCTTGCTGGATCTCTGCTTTATCGACCTGCGGGTAAAAAAGAACAAAATCGTAACCGAGTTTACGACAGCGAGCATTAAGCTCAGCGCTTTGCTCCCCCTTACCAACGATGATAAATTTTACTGACACACCCTCTGGAACCTCAAAAAAATGCAGCGCATCCAAAAACAGGTGCATCGCATTGGGTTCACCCAAGGCGCCGGCGTAAAAAAACAAAAAATCGCCTTGCGATTTAAATCTCGTCAGGTCATCTAATAAATTAGAGCCCTGAGACTCACCGCTTGCATTTACATCATTAAGCGAAAAACCATTAGGAACGTATCGGAACTTCCCCGGTTTCATTCCCCGTGACACCATGTGCTGTTTGGCACCCGGCAAAAGGGAAATCACAGCATCCGCTGAAAAATATGCGAACTTCTCAATAAACGACAAAACCACAACGACGGGGTGGAATTTATTGAATCCAGCAATTTCCACCAAACTCAAAGGCCAGATATCCCTAACCTCAAATAGAATCTTCGATCTGAATAATTTTGCACATAGAAAGGCAGCAGGGTAGCCAAAGGGATGCGCAGAAGAATACAAAACCAGATCCGGCCTTTTCTTCAACCCCAAGCGCAGAAGAAAAAAGAAGAGAAAAAAGCCGAAACACAACATGGACAAAAATCGCCCCAGGCCATTCCCTTTATATTTAGGAGCTGGAACAAAATTATATGAAACGCCTTCCAGGACCTGGCACCCCGCCTTCCCTGAGTCATCGTCCATCAAATGGTGATAGCCAGGCGTGATTATCTCCACATCATGTCCCTGAGCCTGCCATGCGTTCGCCAGATAAAAGGAGCGCCAATAGCGCCCGACTCCAGGGCCGCCAGCATAAGGGTTGATATACCAAATATTCATTGTGCTTCCCAACACGACCATAAGCGCTTATCTAACTCATGACAGCTCATGAGTGAGAAAGACAATCAGCTATGAATGACGCCGCCTGACCACCACCGTATAAGTTTTCGTTGTCATGCACGGTGCGATTGATACCATCACGTACCGCAGCAGTAATTAAACCAGAGTCAGCCCCGCACAACACATTCGCCCCTGACTCAACGAGCTCGACCCATTCGGTTTGGTCGCGCATGGTTACACAAGGTTTTGAAAAGAAAAAAGCCTCCTTCTGGACACCACCGCTATCAGTTAATACCAAACCACAGCGTTGAAGGAGCCAGATCATCTCCAGGTACCCGACTGGATCAATCACATTGACTTCCAATGCGAGACCTGTTTTTTCGATCATGTTCCGGGTACGAGGATGCAAAGGTAATACAACCGGTGCCACTGTATTATGAATAGTATTCAGTGCATCAACGATAGACTTCAACCTAACAGGGTCATCGGTATTTTCCGCTCTATGCAGTGTTGCCAGGACAAAACCGTCGGAAAGATTGAAACCCTCCGGCTTAGATGCACGACGAGCAAAGAACATAGCGCTGTCCTGCATGACATCGCCCGAATTCCATATTTTTACAGGCTTGTCCGAAAAGCCTTCCTTAGCCAGATTATTAATCGCAGTTTGCGTAGGGCAAAAGAGAAGATCACTCATCTGATCAGTCAAAATACGATTGATCTCCTCGGGCATGCGCATGTTAAAACTCCGCAGGCCGGCTTCAATATGGGCCACCGGGATATGAAGCTTGGCCGCTGCCAAAGCACCCGCCAGGGTTGAGTTCGTATCACCGTAAACCAGCACCCGATCCGGCTTCTCCTGAATCATGACCCGCTCAATTTCCATCAGCATTCGGCCAGTCATTTCACCATGCGAACCGCCATGGATATCTAATTGAAAATCCGGTCTAGGAATACCCAGTTGATCAAAAAAAATCTCCGACATATTGGCATCAAAATGCTGCCCGGTATGGATGATTTTTTCGGATAATCCGACCTGCTCAATAATCGCCTTGGATACAACGCTGGCCTTGATAAACTGAGGTCGAGCACCAATAATCGTGAGTAGTTTCATAATATTATTATCCCTTGGCCAAGCCGGCGTAGAATTTCAGTAATCGACGCCCTTCAACGTCCCAGTTATAGCGCTCAGTGACGGCCTTCTGACCGTTACGCCCCATCTGCTCGGCACGTTCAGGGTTCTCTATAATAAAATCGATCGCGTCGGCAATAGACTGCGGATTCAGCGGGTCTACACAAACCCCACAGTCATTTCCTTCAATAATTTCACGCCACAGGGGAAAATTAGAAGCAATAACCGGGATTCCCGAAGACATATACTCGAACATCTTGTTGGGCTGGGCATCGACATGATTGGGCAACGGATAAAAAGTTACCAAACCTGCAGCCGACCGCCCCAAAATATCACGCACCTCGGAACGCCCCAACTGGCCACATTGATTAACGGAAGACCATCCATTCTTTCTCTTAACATCGACCTCAACACCGGGCTCAGAAAAATTACCCACCAGATTCAGCCGCGAACCCGTATGAACAAGCCCCATCGCCTCAACAACTTCGCGAATACCTCGGATCGAGGTGATCCCGCCCACATAGCAAACTTCTTGTTTCTTTTCGCCCCATGCGACATCAGCAGCAAGTTCGCCCACCAAGGGAAAGTTATTAATATCTACAACATTCGCATTGATAGACAAAAACTTATCTCGTATATATGGCGTCGCGGTCAAAATGCCATCCATCTTACGACAGGCGAAACGTTCATAAACGGAAAACAGGAAAGAAATAACTCTGCGCGAGACCGGACGCAAATAGGGCTTACTTAATATTTGCTTGGGGACATCCTCATGGGAGTCAAAAATTACAATTTTTCCAAGCTTCTTTAATTTCAACCCGACTGGAATCAATTCAGGATCGTGCAAATGATAAATATCAGCCTGAAGAGAGGCAGCTTTTTTGTAAACCATCTTGGTAGTTTTGAACATTCGATTCAAGCGTCCACGCAAGAATCCCACATCCACAATATTGACTCCATCAGCCTTTTCGTCGCCCTTACCATCAGCGACTACTAACGAAACGTCATAACCATGCGCAGCCAATGTCTTGCATTCTTTCTGAAAAATGCGAATATCGAAACGAGAATGAGCTGAAGTTACATGTGCCACTTTCAAAAAGTCGTCTCCATTATTTTATTTTTAAGAATAAACACTGAGACGCCGTCCCAGAAGCTTTTGTAGGAAGACTTGAGACTTTTTGGCAACCCCCTGCAATTTATCCCAGCTCTTAAAGTCAGAATAATCATGAATCGGGGCTTGCATTAGCTCATCGAATTGCTGTCGGTTGACTCGCATTTTTTTACAGAAATAGTCAATATCATTCTCTAGTTCATCGGCGGCATATAAAGGCTCTGCAAGCTTAACAACCGCCTCCTCACGTGACATTTGCCCAGAAAGAATCATGCTGGAATAGTGCAGCTTACGCTTGTCATAACCGAACTTGGTAGGGAGATAGTAGTTCTGAAACAGCTTGGTGAAGATGGACTCACCATGCTTGCGAGCATATGACCTATACCCCACTGTTTCCTGAAGGTACTTTTCCGCTTCGCGCTTATCATATTCCATAAAGTTCAGCGGTCTTACAGTTCGCATTCCTTTAGCAAAAGGATACCAAAAATAATACTCAAAAAAGCTAATAGTCTTATAATCACGCAAAGGCTTGGAACCGTACGTTCTATGAATGTCTTTTAGGTTAATAGCATCCATCGCACTTCCATGCCAAGAATCTGGAAATACTGCCTCGGTTGCAAGATTCCCACCGCTCAGAATGTATTTGATATCATTCTTTACCGCAAAGTGATACATGCTCGAAAAAAAAGCATGATCTTGAGGAACGTCTTGATTGGCTACTGCAGCCTTCATATAAGAAAGCTGCAAGTCACGCATCTCCTCCCAGTTCATGACGTGGGTATGAAGATCGTATCCGCAATGCTTAATAATTTTCTCAATGTTACTAACTGCAAGCTCGCTATTCCAACCTGCATCGACGTGCACGACTAATGGACGCAGTCCGAAATCCTTGATCTTTACAGCCAAATAAGAGCTGTCAACCCCACCACTCAAACCGATAATGCAATCGTATTCTTTACCAGCCCCTTCCTTCTTTATCTTGTCCACAATGTTTTGCAGCCGGGTCTTTCCGTCGACCCCGCTAAACAATTGAAGAGACTGTACCTCATCAAATCTATGACAATGATTGCAAACGCCATGTTCGTCAAACTTGATATTCGCGTCAGTCTCATCCATCACACAGCGTGAACATACTTTATACACAGTCTTCCCTCTCGAATTCATTACAACTACTTTTCGCTTTCAAATCAATAATGACGGTACGAGCAGGCTCTAGATACTCATCAAGACTCAAGAAAAGCAATTTATTTACTTCCGGACATGGACTGATTAAGGTCCGGATAACTTATCAAAACCGCTTTATGCTTTCCGTGAAAAACAAAAAAACTTCCCGCTGCGACCGCTGACACGCCCGCTTTTTCAAAGGGTTCGTTAAGATCAGCTATTGAACCCGCCCCACCACATGCGACGACAGGTATATGAACCCCAGCAACAACCGACTTGATGAGCGGTATGTCAAACCCTTGCATAGTTCCATCGCGATCTATGGAGTTCAGGAATATTTCCCCGGCTCCGGCATCCTCGACCCTCTTTGCCCACTCAACTGGTGAAACTTTTGTATCTTTCGTACCTGATTGAGAATAGACCGAATAGCGGCCGAGTAAACTTTTTTTACAATCGATAGAACAGACGACGCTTTGAGAACCGAATTGATCAGCTATTTTTCGAAGAAGCTCGACATCTGCCAAAGCTGCGGTATTCAGGGCTATTTTTTCAACGCCCAAAGCAAAAACACGTTGTGCGTGCTCAAGCGTACGAATACCACCACCATAACAAATAGGCATGAAACATTCGCCGGCCACTTCCGCTAACAGCTCATAGTCAGGTTCACGACCTAATATAGACGCTTCTATATCCAGCAGAACCAACTCGTCAACTTCTTTTTCATTGAAAATACGAATAGCATTAACAGGGTCGCCCACATATTTCGGAGACTTAAACTTCACCGTTTTAACCAGTCCCCTGTCCTTTAACAGCAAACATGGAATTACGCGCTTTCTCTGCATCAGATTAACTCGACGAAATTCTTGAAAAGCTGCATGCCGAAGCGATGACTCTTTTCAGGATGGAACTGAAAACCGAAAATATTATCTTTGGCGACCGCAGCCGTAAACTTTTGCCCATAATCAGCCGTCAGAAGCGTGTCGTGCTCATTGTCAGGGCACATGTAATAGCCATGAACAAAATAATAGCGACTTTCCTCTGTCAGACCTCGAACCAATGGATGCTCATAATTACAGGAGACATGGCTCCAACCCATGTGAGGCACTTTTCGTTCTGGGCGCTTCTCAAAACGCTTGATATCCATATCAATCCAGCCTAGCCCTGGCTCGACACCCTCCTCAGAACGACGCCCCAGCATCTGCGACCCCAAGCATACTCCCATCACAGGTTTACGAGCGACAAGCACCTGTTGATTAAGTACATCTATGAGACCGCTCTCACGCAGGGTTTTCATTCCGGCATCAAACGCACCAACACCGGGCAAAATCAGCTTTTCTGCGTTTACAATATCGTCGACGAGGTTGGAGGACTTGGCCTTCGCCCCAACTCGCTTCAACATATTCAGCACCGAGGCTATATTCCCCACGCCATAATCGACCACTACAATCATGAGGAAACTCCTTTAGCACAACGATATGACATCGCAAAATAAATAACATACATTATGGCATAGCTTGCCGAGTACCACCACAGGGCCTCCATCACCTCCCCCGCGAGCAGAAAGCATGCCGCCGTGATGACCAGTAACCCCAGTTGCCAAATCAGGTCCAATCCTTGTCGTTGGGCAATATAGATAGTGTAACTAAGAGGACTCACGACAAAGCGCATATAAAACATGGGAATAAGTAAAATTGCATACTTCCCTGACTCAATCCACTCTGTACCAAATACAAACATGAACGCCCACTCACCCAACCACCAAAATAAAAGAAATGGCGGAAAGGCTAATAGGGAGAGGACAATGAAAGTACGCAAGAAAACGGAACGGCAAGAGCCCGTAACCCTGTAATCCCGAGCAGCTTGCTCTTTGAACACATCCAGGACTGAAGTAGCAAGCAGGGTAATGGGTGCCCCCATCATTTTTATTGTCAGCGCGAACCAACCTGCAGCCTCCGCGCCAAATCGGGAGGCTATCAAGATGACAGGTAATTGGCTGGCGATGGTGTTGATCAGATCAGCGGGCAGCGAGAACTTTGGAAAGTCCCTGTATCTGTACGCGACGCTTCTAACTGAACCAATACTTTCACTCCAGCATGCTTTTAGCCAAGAGCGATCAAACCAAAAAAATACCAATAGCGTAGCCAATAGCACACCAACCGCTTGGCCGTAGATCAGGCCGCTGACTCCCAACGCGAAATAACCAGCCACCACCTGTGCCACCGCGACAGCGCCCGCCAGAGCAATTCTGGCAACGCCAAGTTTGTTAAAGGCTTGTTGAAAAGCCAATAACGAAAGGAGTCCTTTATTAGCGCCCATCCCAAAGACCACAAAAGCCAGGACAAGGGAGTAACTTTTGACTATCGGCGGAATTTCCTCAACAAACGAACTCGCAACCGCGATTAAAAAGGTAGCTAAAATCGACAGTGCAACGGTTATCAGCAAGACCAGTTTAATGATCGATTTCGAATCATCATTCGTATCACCGCTGAACAACGCCAACTCATAACGCCCCGTGACCAAAACAGCCATTATCGTAGCGAATGAAAGCCAAACGTTAAATGAGCCCAATTCTTCTGGAGAGTACAGCCTTACCAGAAGCAGCATCACACCCAACGATATCAACTGGGCCCCTAAAGTCCCGACGAGCACACTTCTTACTCGAGAAAAGAATTGGCTCTTCAAGCTACGCTCCTAGTCCTGCTTTTGGACTCCCTGGAGAACGCCATCAACATCAAAAGCAACAGCATGAAAAAAATACCAGAACCTAACAAAACTGTTGGTAACGATTGCTCAACAATCTTAGTTACGAAGAGTAATGCAACGGGCATCGCAATGAACATGGAGCGTTTCATGTAAAGAAGATTCAGCAGCATGACAATCGCAGCAACAATAAAAGCTTCGATTATCACTGCTGTGTATCCAAGTCTCAGATAGGCCACCGCAAAAAAATTGACGTTGGCATTAGTTTCCGAATTATTATAAATATACTCACCAATTCGAAATGTGATCGATTCACTTTTACTAAATCCAGACAAAAGACCTATAGCTGTATCGCTATAATTATTAATCCCGTACGAGTCGTAAAATAACTCCGCAGCCCCCAACATTGTAGAGGGCACGGTATAGGCGCGCCTAATAAGATAGTCATTCAGGTAAGAATAGCCCATAAGCTCGAACTCAAGAAAGCCTGCAAGCAACAAACCTATTGCACCAAACAGCAACCAAGAGACATTGACTTTCCCATAATATCTAAAATAGGTCATCAGGACATAAACCAAAAACAAAACAACAAAGGGATATTTCTGCCCAAAGGCTCCCCACAGGATCAAAACGTTAACGACCCCAAGCCAAAAGAAAAAGTTGGACTTCTTGTAGACTCCCCAAGCAAACAAAACAGGAAAGAATGCCTGCGTCCCTATCGACGCAATATATCCATCTATAGATCCTGCTGAAAAAACGTCGCGTGCGATAGCACGTCGAAGGTATTGACCAGAAAAATCAAGAGAAAAAAACGACATACTTTTGAGCAGAATAAACACCAAAACCAATATATTAACTACTGAAACAATAAACAGATATCTTTCACCACTGCTGGATTGACCGCTGTCACGACGAAATTTAATCTTATTAAGAAGTGAGACAAGAACAACACCCATCAGCACTGACAAACACAGCCCAGAAAATGGACTGGCCTCTGGGTAAAATGCGTTTGCCCCGTTCAAAACAAGCGCATGAGGCACGATAACCAAAAACAGCAATGCTACGACAATATCTCCTGGCTTACTTATACTTGAACCGCATAAAAGAGAGCTACCCACAGCTAAAAACAACAAGTAAACGACCTGGAGGCCATCAAAATCTTTTTGGGAGGCCCCCATATAATCATACAACAAGTACAGATAATTATTATTCATCCATAGCAACAGGACAAAATAGATAAAAAAATACAAAGCATTCAAAAAAGTTGCTTTATCAACTTTTAAAGAAATATACATAGCTCAACCAGCTACCGCAGCACAAATAATTGCCACAGCCTCATCATCCAGATACGGATGCATTGGCAAACTCATGACCTGTTCTGCGACGCGGTCTCCCGTGGGTAAATGGACATTTGCATCGGCTACGGCAGGCTGCTTGTTCAACGGGATAGGATAATGAACAGCCGTCGGAATTCCCTGCTTCTTTAACTTATCTTGTAACTGATCACGCCCGTCAACAAGAATTGTATATTGAGCATAGGCACTGGTGTTCCATCCTTCCACATAAGGGACTGTCTTTATTCCCAGGGCCTCGAGTGACTCACCGTACAACCTTGCAACACGCTGACGTTGCTCAAGCTCCTTTTCAAAAATTTCAAGTTTGGGCAAAAGAATTGCCGCTTGCAGCGTATCCAGGCGACTATTAACTCCCACGCGCACATGGTGATAGCGGCGGTCCTGCCCGTGCCTGGCGATTTGACGCAGTACTTTGGCCAATTCGTCATCATTGGTAAAAATCGCGCCACCATCCCCATAGCATCCCAGCGGCTTGCTTGGAAAGAAGCTAGTACACGCTATTGTGGTGAGGTTGCAGGAGCGTTTCCCTTTGTAGGTAGCCCCAAAGCTTTGTGCTGCGTCTTCGATTACTGGGATTGAGTATTTAACGGCAATCGCATTAATCGCATCGTAGTCTGCACATTGCCCGTATAGAGAAACCGGAATGATAGCTTTCGTACGCGGGGTAATTGCTGCTTCCAGCTTTTGCGGGTCAAGATTATATGTGCGTGGATCAATATCCACATACACCGGTTTTGCGCCGAGTAAGGCAACTGTCTCGGCGGTCGCAATATAGGTGAAACCAGGTGTTATAACTTCGTCACCCGGGCCAATTCCCAGCGCCATTTGAGCGATTTGCAAGGCGTCTGTGCCATTGGCGCAAGTTATGCAGTGTTTAGCGCCAACAAACTGAGCGAGTTTTTCCTCGAGTTCCGCTACCTCTGGGCCGAGAATGTACTGGCCGTGGCTCAAGACGCGCTGGATGCCGGCATCGATCTTGTCCTTGATACGTGCTTGCTGGGTTTTCAGGTCAATGAATTCAATCATGCTCAGGCATCCGTCTTGTTCAAAAGTTTTCCGTTCAGCACGTAGCGCGCTCCCGTATGCGAGCAGAAGGCCTCACCCTGCTCGTTCAACTGCAATTGCTCGCCAAATTCGCTCATCCAGCCAATCTGCCGTGCGGGCACACCCACCATCAATGCATAGGCCGGTACATCCTTGTTGATGACCGCGCCGGCACCGACGAAGGCATATTCACCAATGGTAACGCCGCAGACGATGGTGCAATTGGCGCCAAGCGTCGCGCCCTTTTTTACCAGCGTATCGAGGTACTGGTCCTTGCGCTCGATCAGCGAACGCGGATTATAGACATTGGTGAAGACCATGCTGGGGCCACAGAATACGCCCTCTTCCAGCGTGACATTGTCGTAGACCGAAACATTGTTCTGGATCTTACAGCGGTCGCCGATCACGACTTTGTTGCCCACGAACACATTCTGACCGAGCGAAACGCCAACACCGATGCGGGCGCCCGCGCAAACATGGACAAAGTGCCAGACACGGGAGTTTTCACCGATCTGCGCGCCCTCATCGACGATCGCGCTTGGGTGCTGATAGTAACTCATGGCTTCAGACTCACATTAGACTGAGGTTGATCGAAAGCACGCTGCAGTGGCTCGGCAGCATAGTGCCCATAACGACGTGCACCTACCTCGTTGAGGTGGTGGCTGTCACGGTAGATGAGCAGACCTTGCTGGTAAGGCGCAGCGGCAAAGAAGCTGCTATTGGAAAGGTCCAGGAAACGCACGCCCGGCGTGCGGTCGACAATGGCCTGCACTTGCTGGTTGGCAACCTGCCACTCACGATTGAATGTCAATGGCGCCGGCAGGCCAAGCTCGGTAAAGCGCCTTACCCGCTGCACGTCTGTTTCAAACATTGGTACCTGAGCAAGCACCACGATATGTTTATGGGCTCCTGCAGTATCGACGAGAAATTCGGCAAACGCCTTGGCGAATGCTTGGCTCTGCATCTGGTACTGCCACATGCCTGCGACAATCACCCGCTCCACCTTCGGCAACTCACGAGCCACGGCCTCGATCTGCGCGCGGCAAGGTTTTTGCGCCCAGGCTGGCAGGCGTTCAATGTCAAAGCCGGGGATAGGCACGCAACTGCTGGCAGTGAGCACGCGGTAAGCAACGCCCTGCTCTTCGCCCACCTGGTCAAAGAAGTAGTTCAATTGGGCAGCATGGCTATCACCAATTACCAGAACGGACACTTCGGCATCCGCCTTGCCTCGCTTGCACGCGCCCACTTGGGTGCCATGGCAGATAAGCTCTGGAGCAGCATAACGGGTGAGTTCCACAGACAACGGAGCGACCAGCGAGGCGTTGACACGTTGTCCGCCCCACGCCACCAGCGCGACCACAGCACCGGTTACAGCCCACTTGGGCAGCTGGCGCATCATGCCGGAAGCGTTTCTGGCGGGTGTTTCGACCAAGCGATAGGAAAGCCATGCCAGCAGTACAGAGCTGGCCACGAAAATCGGCAACCATGCAGCCGTCAGCTCGTACTGCCCCGTGTAATAGCGAATGAACGCCAGCACCGGCCAATGCCACAGGTACAACGAATAGGAAATACCACCGATCCAGACCATCGGCCGAGTGGCTAGCAACGCGCTGACCGGACCACGCCGGGCAACGATGAGCAGCCCTGCCGCGACACAAGGCAGGATAGACCAGAAGCCTGGAAAGTGTTGCTTATCGATAGCCAGCACCGCCCAAGCCAGCAGGATTGCGCCCAGCCCACCGAATACGCTTGCAATTAACATGGGCAGCTCGCGCTGGCGCATCAGCAAGGCAACGATGGCACCGACCATGAATTCGGGAATCCGTGCCGACAGGGCAAAGTACATCCCTTCTTGCGATTCGCCCAGTCCACGGTAGCCGCTCCAGGCAAACAGACTGGCGGCTAGCAAGGCAAACGTTATGAGACGCCATTGCTTTGGCAAGCAAATGACCAGCACCGGGAAGAACAGATAGAACTGCATCTCGATGGCCAATGACCAGGTATGCAGAAGCGGCAATTCATCGGCCCGCGGCGCGAAATAACTGCCGAAGCCAGAGAAGTACTGGTTGCTGGTAAACAACGCCGAGGACTTCAGGCTGTCGAGGAAAAATGCGAAGTCATCAGGCAGAAACAGGAGCGCGGACAGCGCGGACACCACCACCAGCATGACGAAATACGCCGGCAGAATGCGCTTGATGCGGCTGGCATAGAATGAAACGAGATCGACCTTGTCGCTTCGCTCGGTCAACAATGCCGTTATGATGAAGCCAGAGATGACAAAAAAGATGTCGACGCCGACATAGCCGGCTTTCAGCCAGCCACTATTGGCGTGATAAAGCATGACCGCCAGCACCGCGATTGCACGCAAGCCCTGAATATCGAGACGAATGCTGCGCACGCGGCGCATCGCACCCGCTTCGTTTGGCTTGTTGAAATTATCGTTCGACACGCTGGCTTGCGATCCTGCTTGGGAAACTTGAAACGGGTGGCGCAAGTCCACCCGTGTTGTCTCGCCGATCAGCGAGAAAGGGCTTGGACGAACGGATGCGCTTCGTTGTCCGCTGCAACGACGATGGCTGCACTGCGAATGGTGTTGACCGTCTCCACACAGTGGCGAGCATCCTCGATGCCATAACCACGCCCAGCCAGGATTTCCTCGTAGCTGGTGGTGTGCAGGTCAGTGAAGCCTTCGGAGAACTCCATTTCCTCACCGTTGACGGTAATCGAACGGTAAGTTGGCTTCTTGCCCTTTACCGACTCCGGCAGGTCGTTGGCGTCGACCGACAGGAACCAGCGTACACGTGCTTTCTCGTACTCCAGGTAACCGGCCGCCTTGTGCTCGGAAGTGAAGTGCACAACGTTGCGCTGCAACTTGCCGAAGATGAAGTGCAGCATGTCGTAGAAGTGCACGCCAATGTTGGTGGCTACGCCGAAGGACTTGCGTGGGTCACCTTTCCAGCTTTGCAGGTACCACTTGCCACGGGAAGTAATGTAGGTCAGGTCGACTTCATACTTGTGCGGGTTGTTCTCGCGGGCAACCTTGTCCTTCAAGGCAATGATTGCCTGGTGATGGCGCAGCTGCAGGATGTTGAACAGGCGCTTGCCGGTTTCCTGCTCGATCAGGGCCAACTGGTCCAACTGCTGCGGGGTCGGCACTAGCGGTTTTTCGCAGATCACGTCACAGCCCAAGCGCAGACCGGCGGCAATGTGCGGTTGGTGCAGGTAGTTGGGCGAGCAGATCGACACATAATCCAAGGCGGTCTCTGGGTCGCGCTTGAGGCTGTGAGCGTGATCAAGGAAGAACTCGAACTCGGTAAAGAATTCGCTTTGCGGTGAAATGCTGTCGATGATACCTACCGAATCATTGATGTCATAAGCAGATACCAATGTATTGCCGGTATCCTTAATGGCGCGCATATGGCGGGGGGCGATATAACCGGCAGCACCAATTAGAGCAAAACGTTTCATCCAGAACTCTCCTGTCATCAAGCTTTGATAATATTCGATTGAGGGGCGCGATATTTACCACGACTATCGATGATCAGTTGAGCATGTTGGCTGATAAGCTCATAGTCGAACTTATCGTGGTCGGTGGCCAGGATGACAGCATCATAAGCTTTTAGAACTTCAGCCGTCAGAGGCTCGCTGGAAAGGTCAAAGTGGTGCTCGCGCATCTTCGGAAACTTCAAGACATGCGGGTCGGAGTACCCTACGACGCCGCCTTTGGCCTCGATCAGCTCCATGATTTCAACCGAAGGCGACTCACGCATATCATCTACGTTCTTCTTGTAGGCGATACCAAGCACTAGAATTTTGCTGCCTTTCAAAGGTTTACCGCGCTCATTCAAGCCGTCCATCAACTTGCTCAGGACGTACTCCGGCATGGCCTGGTTGACCTCTCCCGAAAGCTCGATAAACCGTGTATGCAAACCATACTCACGGGCTTTCCAAGTCAGGTAGAAGGGGTCGATTGGAATGCAGTGACCACCGAGACCAGGGCCAGGGTAGTAGGCAGTAAAACCGAAGGGCTTGGTTGCAGCGGCGTCGACCACTTCGAAAATATCGATGCCCATGCGGTCAGCGACCACTTTCATCTCATTCACCAAGCCGATATTGACCGCACGGTGGATATTTTCCAGCAGCTTGGTCATTTCAGCTGCTTTGGTAGAGCTGACTTGTACAACTTGGTCAATCGCGTGTTCATAGAGAGCGACACCGACCTCGAGGCACTCAGGCGTATGCCCACCGATTACTTTTGGAATGGTACGGGTTTCAAAGTTGGGATTGCCCGGATCTTCGCGCTCCGGAGAATAGACCAGGAAGATATTCTCACCAACACGCAATCCATTCTCTTGGACACGTGGCAGCAGCTCTTCTTCTGTCGTGCCCGGATAGGTTGTACTTTCAAGAGAAACGACTTGACCAGCCCTTAAATAGGGCTTTATCGCATCAGTCGTATTTATTACGAAACTCATATCGGGTTCGCGATATTTATTCAATGGTGTCGGCACGCAGAGAATCAGCGCATCACATTCCGGCACACGAGTAAAATCGGTAGTGGCTTCAAAGCCGTTTCGGCAAGCGGCTTCGATTTTTTCGCCAGGAATGTGCTCAATGTAGCTTTTACCTGAGTTCAGAAGTTCAACTTTTGAACTATCGATATCAAGTCCAATGACTTTAAACCCGATCGCATTATAACGCAGCATCAAAGGCAGGCCGACGTATCCAAGACCGACGATACCGATGACGGCCTCTTTTGCTTTAAATTTGGCGACGCTCGCCTGCTTTATGCTCGACATCCAACTCTCCATTTAACTTGTCAAAACCATCTAATTCATCAGAGCTATGAATCAAGCCTGAATCCGCCTGACCCCTACCATTGCACAACTGGCAAATCTCCGCCTCAGCCCGCCGAACGGATACTGGACGCTTTACTTCAGTTCTTGTCAAAACTCATTGTGGAGCAGCACCTCCGGCGCCTACCGCCGACTCTCCAGATGCCCCACCACTCGCTAATTTCGATACAACCACAGGCCTGTTGCTACCGACCTCCGAACGAGACGGCCATCCCGTCCCCCACAAACCGCCATTATGCCTGTTGTGTAGCAAAATGGCTTTCCTGGATTGTACTTTACTGAGTTCTGACTAGCTTTTGCAGGGCTTGCTTCAGTTGAGCGGCTCGTTTTTTGCCATCATTATGACATCCACCCCCTGAGGCCCGCCCCGACGGCGCACCTCGTGACTACAACCGATGGAGCCTCGGCACACATTAAAACCATGAACACTTAGAGTTATTCGCCACACCAATAAAAAACCCGCCTTACGAAGATGTTCCTCATAAAGACGGGCTCAAACAAGCATTCGGAATTCTCTCTAAAGAGCCACACAAACACTTTAGAATCGAGAAACTGATCATCTCAATCCTGCAATTGCTGCTCCCTACTCCGGATAACCGCAAATCGAATTAATGCCATGAAACTACCCAGCATCCCGCCAGCAACAATGCCCAGCAGCAAAATCAAAGCCTTTCTTGGTTTAATCGGGCTTTGCGGCACCTCAACGCTGCCATCTTGTCGATAAACCGAAATGCTGTCTGGATCAATATTCAACTTACGATAAAAACTATATCGCATTTGGAGCGAACGCAAATCCGATATGAAGGCATCGTCAGAAGCCCTCGACTCCAGCGCTTTCACTTCCGCAGCCAAGGCTTTGCTGCCTCGCTGGTAATCCATTTTATTGCCAGTTTCTACCGTTATATCAACAGCCGCCGTAGAGTTTATACTCGGACTGGTGAGACCAATCGCTTCTGCGATCTTCAACGCTTCGCGCAACTGTTGAATCCGATCCTCACGTATTCGCTGCGCAGTCTCGCGCAAACCGACAATACGCTGCTCCAGATTACGCGCTCTTACCGCAGCCTCAGCCGTAACGTTCTTGATCAGCTCTGACTCAGCCGCTTCACTGGCGCGCGCCACATAAGCCTTCGCCCACTCCGTAGCTCGAACGGGATCTCCGCCCTGGACCGTTACCGAATAGCGATCCGGCGTATCCTTACCAGGCCCCTTGATTATTAGCTCTCGAGAGAAACGTTCGTACAATCGGTCGAGCGCGCCCTTTCGTTGGGACTCATCAAGTGAAGGAAGATAAACTTCATTGAAGAATGTCTGACGAAGAGATTCACCCTGTAAGTTTCGGGCAAATACGTCATAGACATGCTTGATGGAATAAGGATCCAGCTCAGTGCTTTTCCCTCGACCATAGTTCAACTCAGCAATACCATTCTGAGTAGGAGGCATGATAAAAAGCTGAGCTTGATAGACCGGTTTGCTGAGGTACGCATAAGCAGCTGCACCCGCGGTAACCAACAAGGTGACCGCAAGGATCAACCACTTTTGCCCCCAGAGCCCGCGCGCAAGTGCGATCAGATCGATCTCATCGGCGCCCTGGGTTTCAATACGATTATTTGGCATGGGTGATCCCGCCTCCCTTTTTTGGCATTGCGTCTACAGACACATCGAACTCACTAAAAGGCAAGACGGGCACAGCGATAGACTGAATCAAGTTAAATTTGAACAAAACGCACCCAAAGTCAGAAAAAATTGTTGGCCGTGATCCTTACACCAAGACTACTGGGCTCACATATCCATTATTTCGGCCGTCTACGCATTCCCAGGAACCACGCAAGCGACGGCCCGACTATCATACCAGCGAGAAGCGCCAGGATCACGAAAACCGAGACGGGAAGCTGTGGAGCTGACCAGCCCAGAAACAGGAGTGCGACCGGCTGGTTGTTTTCAAGTACGAACAGGACAATAGTCGAGGCCACAAGTAGCGCCAGTACGACAAGGGCCAAGCGCTTAAAGTTCCGCATGAAGACTCCTCTGTTTAGGTGCTGCGTCAGAGCTCATCCCCCTCCTCCTCATTCACACGATCCCTAAGCTCTTTGCCCGGCTTGAAATGAGGGACAAACTTTCCATCGAGGCTGACGGATTGACCAGTCTTTGGATTTCGACCTACACGCGGGGCGCGGTAATGCAGGGAAAAGCTGCCAAAACCACGGATTTCAATACGATCCCCCGTTGCCAGGCACTGGGACATTTGTTCAAGCATGGTCTTGATGGCCAGCTCCACATCCTTGGATGAGAGTAGCCCTTGATGGGTGACAATTCGTTCGATCAACTCCGACTTCGTCATATTTTTCCCTTCTTTTTCAAGCAGCTAGGAAAATCGCTTGAAAAGGTTTTAGCATGACCGGAGGGATTTGAACAGCCCAAGTATTGACATTCTTCACCACTCCCTTGTTGCTTCTTTCCATGCAGACAGGAAGTTTTCCTCAAGCTATCGACAGATGACCAGCATCGTACGAGTCAAATAGCCAGCCGGATTAAAACCAAAAGGGTACTGATCGTCATCCTTCGCATCGTCGGACCGGGTAACGACCTTGTAGCCAGCCCCCTTGCACTCCCTGGCAGCCCTCTTATGGCACTTCTCCCAGCCAGAGCCCAGCCCCGAACAGTCGACCTCGATACCACTGACTCCACGCACTGCATGGGTCTTGGCGCTCGTAGAGCAACCCGCCACCACCAGGACACTCAACACCAGAAAGAGCCTATTCATTCAATTCCTTTAGACAAAGACCCAGATCGAT
The DNA here is from genome assembly GCF_014851795.1 of Pseudomonas sp. Pdm06. Classification (NCBI taxonomy): domain Bacteria; kingdom Pseudomonadati; phylum Pseudomonadota; class Gammaproteobacteria; order Pseudomonadales; family Pseudomonadaceae; genus Pseudomonas; species Pseudomonas sp. Pdm06. The sequence continues at coordinate 148,657 of NZ_JACVAH010000001.1, read as the reverse complement.
CACTTATACAAGCCGGCGCCTTGCCCTGAATAGACGAGTGATCGGCTTCATAAAAGAGACATCTTGGTCGCAGGATTGGTTTCGCAATGCCCCAAATGAACACCATCATCGACAACGGGCTTACAGGAAGCAAAGAGCTTTGAAATATCGCACCCACAAAAAAGGGCGACCGAAGTCGCCCTTTTTCATGGTCTGACAGAACTCAGTTCTGTTTTTCCATTTGTGCACGCAGCAGGTCGCCCAGAGTGGTAGGACCAGCAGCAATGTCAGCGGCTGGCTTGTCGCGCAGGCTCTGGATTGCTTCTTTCTCTTCAGCATCGTCTTTCGACTTGATGGAGAGCTGGATTACGCGGCTCTTGCGGTCAACGCTGATGATCTTGGCTTCTACTTCTTCGCCTTCTTTCAGAACGTTGCGCGCGTCTTCAACGCGGTCACGGCTGATTTCGGAGGCTTTCAGAGTCGCTTCGATATCGTCGGCCAGGGTGATGATGGCGCCTTTGGCGTCAACTTCTTTCACGATGCCCTTAACGATTGCGCCTTTGTCGTTCTCTTGAACGTACTCGGAGAACGGATCGCTTTCCAGTTGCTTGATACCCAGGGAGATACGCTCGCGCTCTGGGTCAACCGACAGGATAACGGTGTCCAGCTCGTCGCCCTTCTTGAAACGGCGTACGGCTTCTTCGCCCACTTCGTTCCAGGAGATGTCGGACAGGTGAACCAGGCCGTCGATGCCGCCGTCCAGACCAATGAAGATACCGAAATCGGTGATCGACTTGATGGTGCCGGAGATTTTATCGCCCTTGTTGAACTGGCCAGAGAAGTCTTCCCATGGGTTGGACTTGCACTGCTTGATGCCGAGGGAGATACGACGACGCTCTTCGTCGATGTCCAGAACCATGACTTCCACTTCGTCGCCGACTTGTACGACTTTCGAAGGGTGGATGTTCTTGTTGGTCCAGTCCATTTCGGAAACGTGTACCAGGCCTTCAACGCCTTCTTCCAGCTCAGCGAAGCAGCCGTAGTCGGTGAGGTTGGTAACACGAGCGGTGACGCGGGTGCCTTCTGGGTAACGGGCTTTGATAGCAACCCATGGATCTTCACCCAGTTGCTTGAGGCCCAGGGAAACACGATTGCGCTCGCGATCGTACTTCAGAACCTTGACATCGATCTCGTCGCCAACATTGACGATTTCCGAAGGATGCTTGATACGCTTCCAGGCCATGTCGGTGATGTGCAGCAGGCCATCGACGCCACCCAGATCGACGAATGCGCCGTAATCGGTGAGGTTCTTGACGATACCCTTGACCTGCTGGCCTTCCTGCAGCGATTCCAGCAGAGCTTCACGCTCGGCGGAGTTCTCGGCTTCCAGGACACTGCGACGGGAAACGACAACGTTGTTGCGCTTCTGGTCCAGCTTGATGACCTTGAATTCCAGCTCTTTGCCTTCCAGGTGCGTGGTGTCGCGCACTGGACGGACGTCAACCAGGGAACCTGGCAGGAACGCACGGATGCCGTTAACGTCGACAGTGAAGCCGCCTTTAACCTTACCGTTGATAACGCCCTTGACCACTTCCTCAGCTGCGAAAGCCGCTTCCAGAACGATCCAGCATTCAGCGCGCTTGGCTTTTTCACGGGACAGCTTGGTTTCACCAAAGCCATCTTCAACCGAGTCCAGCGCAACGTGAACTTCGTCACCGACGTTGATGTTCAGTTCGCCAGCGTCGTTGTAGAACTGCTCAAGCGGGATGAGTGCTTCAGACTTCAGACCAGCGTGAACGGTTACCCAGCGAGCTTGGTAATCGATATCAACGATAACACCGGTGATGATGGAGCCTGCCTGAAGGTTCAGGGTTTTCAGGCTTTCTTCAAAGAGTTCCGCAAAGCTTTCGCTCATTTTAATTCCTGTTGATTAGGGCGAAGAATACGCCCGCCTCCACACCCCAGACGGTGTGGGTTAGTTTCATATAAAAGAAGCATCGCAGGACTATGACTGGTCCCCTGCGAAGCTTCCTGGTCACCCGGCGATATCGCGAATGGCGATCTCGCTCATGATGCGTTGCAGCACCTGATCGATGGACAACTCCGTTGAATCCAGCTGTATCGCGTCGGCCGCCGGCTTGAGCGGGGCTACTGCGCGCTGGGTGTCACGCTCGTCGCGTGCACGGATCTCATCTAGCAGACTCGACAGACTAACATCCTCGCCCTTGCCCTTCAACTGCAAATATCGGCGGCGCGCCCTCTCCTCGGCGCTGGCGGTGAGGAAAATCTTCAAAGGCGCGTCAGGAAAGACCACCGTGCCCATGTCGCGACCATCAGCCACCAGCCCCGGCGGCTCCTGGAAAGCGCGCTGACGTTGCAGCAACGCTTCGCGCACCGCTGGCAGCGCGGCGACCTGGGAGGCCCCGGCACCCACGCTTTCGGTACGGATGACATCACTGACTTCGTCACCTTCCAGGATAATGCGCTGGAGCTGGCCGTCGGTCGCCGCAATGAATTGCACGTCCAGGTGAGCCGCCAGCGCCTTGAGCAATTCTTCATTGGTCAGGTCGACGCCATGGTTGGCGGCAGCGAATGCCAGCAGCCGGTACAAGGCACCCGAATCGAGCAGGTTCCAGCCCAACTGCCTGGCCAGGATCCCGGCGACGGTGCCCTTGCCCGAACCGCTTGGGCCATCGATGGTGATGACCGGTGCCTTGATGTTCACGACTGCGCCTCTTGTGCTACTCGAATACCGACCTGTGCGCACAGCGCCAGGAAGTTCGGGAACGACGTGGCGACGTTGGCGCAATCATGGATGCGAATCGGCGCGTTGGCGCGCAGAGACGCAACACTGAAGGCCATGGCGATGCGGTGATCACCGTGACCATGGACTTCGCCGCCGCCGATCTGGCCGCCGTCGATGATGATGCCGTCCGGCGTCGGCTGGCACTTGACGCCCAGGGCGAGCAAGCCGTCAGCCATCACCTGGATGCGGTCCGACTCCTTGACCCGCAGCTCTTCGGCACCAGTCAGCACGGTGCGCCCTTCTGCACAGGCGGCCGCCACGAACAGCACCGGGAACTCGTCGATGGCCAGCGGAACCAGCGCCTCCGGAATCTCGATACCCTTGAGTTTAGCTGCTCGTACGTGCAGGTCCGCTACGGGTTCGCCACCGACTTCACGCTGGTTTTCCAAGGTAATGTCAGCGCCCATCAGGCGCAGGATGTCGATCACGCCGGTGCGGGTCGGGTTGATGCCGACGTGTTCGAGCACCAGGTCGGAGCCTTCGGCGATCGAGGCGGCCACCAGGAAGAATGCCGAGGACGAGATATCGCCCGGCACTTCGATGTGGGTCGCGGTCAGCTTATTACCAGACTCGACGGACGCCGTGGCACCGTCCACCGTGACCGGGTAGCCGAAGCCGCGCAGCATGCGCTCGGTGTGGTCGCGGGTCGGGGCCGGTTCGGTGACGGTGGTCTTGCCCTCGGCGTAGAGACCGGCCAGCAGCAGGCAGGATTTCACCTGGGCGCTGGCCATCGGCATGGTGTAGGTCAGGCCCTTGAGCTTGTTGCCACCGCGGATGGTCATCGGCGGACGACCATCGGCGGCAGTCTCGATGACCGCGCCCATTTCCCGCAACGGGTTGGCGACACGATTCATCGGGCGCTTGGAGAGCGAGGCGTCACCAGTCAGGGTGCTGTCGAAGTCCTGCGCAGCCAACAAGCCGGACAACAGACGCATCGAAGTCCCGGAGTTACCCAGGTAGATCGGCCCCGGGGCAGGTTTGAGGCCGTGCAGGCCGACACCATGGATGGTTACGCGACCGTGGTGCGGACCTTCGATGACCACCCCCATGTCGCGAAACGCTTGCAGCGTCGCCAGGGCGTCTTCGCCCTCGAGGAAACCTTCCACCTCGGTCACGCCTTCGGCCAAGGAGCCGAGCATGATCGAACGGTGGGAAATCGATTTATCGCCCGGTACACGAATACGCCCACTCAGGGAGCCACCAGGTTGTGCCAGGAAAATCAGATCGTTGGAGTTCATAGCGTCCACATAGGCCCGACGGGCCAGGATTTTACTGAAATGCTCGCGGGCCACCCTGGCGCGCGTGAAAACGCCCAGCAATTGGTGCCCGTCCCCTGCATCGACCGCGTCGCGCAAGGCGTCGAGGTCGCTGCGAAATGTATCGAGTGTGCGCAAGACAGCTTCGCGGTTGGCGAGGAAGATGTCGTGCCACATGACCGGGTCGCTTCCAGCGATTCTCGTGAAATCGCGGAAACCGCCGGCAGCGTAACGGAAGATCTCAAGATTTTCATTGCGTTTGGCCAATGAATCCACCAGGCCGAACGCCAACAGGTGCGGCAAATGGCTGGTGGCCGCCAACACTTCATCGTGACGCTCGACCTGCATGTGCTCGACATCGGCGCCCAGTTCGCGCCACAAACGATCCACCACCGCCAGCGCGGCAGGATCCGTCTGGTCCAGCGGCGTGAGGATCACTTTGTGACGACGAAACAGTTCGGCGTTGGAGGCTTCCACCCCGCTCTGCTCCGAGCCGGCAATCGGATGACCGGGCACGAAGCGCGCCGGCATACCGCCGAAGGCCTCGGTGGCGGCGCGCACGACGTTACCCTTGGCGCTGCCGACATCGGTCAGGATCGCCTGCCCCAAATTCATGCTCGCCAGGCGTGCCAGCAGTTTTTCCATGGCCAGGATCGGCACCGCCAGCTGGATCACGTCCGCGCCCTGGCAAGCGATCGCCAGGTCATCCTCGCAGCGATCGACCACACCCAGCTCCACGGCCAGCTTGCGCGACTGCGGATCCAGGTCGACACCGACCACCTCGCCGCACAGGCCGCTTTCACGCAAGCCCTTGGCGAACGAACCGCCGATCAACCCCAGGCCGACCACCACCAGGCGACCGATCATAGGGGCAGCAGGTTGCAGTGAAGTGACATCAACCACGAACCAGGACCTTGCTCAACGCCTCGAGGAAACGGCTGTTTTCCGCCGGCAGGCCGATGGTGATGCGCAGGTGGTTCGGCATGCCGTAATTGGCCACCGGACGCACGATCACACCTTCGCGCAACAACCCCTGGTACACCGGGGCGGCGACACGCCCCAGGTCGACGCAGATGAAATTGCCTTTGGATGGAATCCAGCCCAGGCCCAGCTCACGCAGCCCCGCCTCCAACTGCTGCATGCCGGCCGCGTTCAGGCGACGGCTTTCAGCCAGGTAGGCTTCATCCTGCAAGGCCGCACAGGCGGCGGCCAGGGCGAAGCTGTTGACGTTGAACGGCTGACGCACGCGGTTCAGCACATCGGCCACCACGGCGGTGGACAGGCCGTAGCCGACCCGCAGCGAGGCCAGGCCATAGGCCTTGGAGAAGGTGCGCGAAACCAGCAGGTTCGGGTAGGCCGCGAGGAAATCCAGGCCATCGGGCAAATCGCTGCCTTCGGCATACTCGATGTAAGCCTCGTCCAACACCACCAGCACGTGCGCGGGCACATCCTGCAGGAAGTCATCCAGGGCCTGGGCATCGAACCAGGTGCCGGTCGGGTTGTTCGGGTTGGCAATGAAAACCACGCGGGTGTTGGCGTCGATGGCGGCCAGCATGGCTGGCAGGTCGTGCCCCCAGTCCTTGGCGGGAACCACATGGGCATCCGCGCCGACGGCCTGGGTCGCGATCGGGTAGACCGCGAACGCGTGCTCGCTGAACACCGCGTTGAGACCTGGCGCCAGGTACGCACGAGCAACCAGCTCAAGGATATCGTTGGAACCATTGCCCAGGGTCACTTGGTTCAGCTCGACACCACAGCGCTCGGCCAGCAGGCTCTTGAGTGCGAAGCCATTGCCATCGGGGTAACGAGTCAGCTCGGCCAGTTCGTCGCGGATCGCCGCCAGTGCCTTGGGGCTCGCGCCCAACGGGTTTTCGTTGCTCGCCAACTTGACGATGCTGGCCGGATCCAGGTCCAGCTCACGGGCCAGCTCGTCCACGGGTTTGCCCGGAACGTAAGGCGAGAGTTGTTGCACGCCTGGCTGAGCCAGAGCGAGGAAGTTGCCACTCATTTGCTATCCGCCCTTAAAGAACTGCCTTGGGGTAGGAACCCAGCACCTTGAGTGCCACTGCTTCCTGACTGATTTTCTCCAGCACACCTTTTACCAGCGGATCGCGGTGGTGGCCGACGAAATCGATGAAGAACACGTAGGTCCATTTACCGCTGCGCGACGGACGAGTCTCGATCCGCGTCAGGTCGATACCGTTGTCATGGAACGGCACCAGCAGCTCATGGAGCGCACCGGGCTTGTTGCTCATGGAAACGATGATCGAGGTCTTGTCGTCGCCGGTCGGCGGGACTTCCTGGCTGCCAATCATCAGGAATCGCGTGGAGTTGTCCGGGCGATCCTCGATTTTTTCCGCCAGGCGCGTCAGCCCATAGAGGCCGGCCGCCATATCGCCAGCAATCGCCGCCGAGTTCCACTCGCCCTTGACCCGCTTGGCCGCCTCGGCGTTGCTCGATACCGCCACGCGTTCGACGTTCGGGTAATGGGCGTCCAACCACTTGCGGCACTGGGCCAACGACTGGGCGTGGGAATAGATCCGGCTGATGCTGTCGGTCTTGGTGTTCTCGCCCACCAGCAGGTGGTGGTGGATGCGCAACTCGACTTCGCCGCAGATCACCATGTCGTGCTCGAGGAAGCTGTCCAGCGTGTGGTTGACTGCGCCTTCGGTGGAGTTCTCCACCGGCACCACGCCAAAATTCACCGCGCCGGCGGCCACTTCACGGAACACTTCGTCAATGGCCGCCATCGGCTTGCTGATCACGGCGTGACCGAAGTGCTTCATGGCCGCCGCCTGGGTGAAGGTGCCTTCCGGGCCCAGGTAGGCGACTTTCAGCGGCTGCTCGAGGGCCAGGCACGAAGACATGATTTCGCGGAACAGACGCGCCATCTCTTCGTTGCCCAGCGGCCCCTTGTTGCGCTCCATGACACGCTTGAGCACCTGCGCTTCACGCTCGGGGCGATAGAACACCGGCACTTCGCCTTCGGCCAGGGAGGCCATCTTCACCCGGGCGACTTCCTGGGCGCAGCGCGCGCGCTCGCTGATCAGCTCCAGGACCTTTTCGTCCAGGGCATCGATACGCAGGCGCAGCGCCTTGAGTTCTTGCTCAGACATCAGCCATGTTCCTTCTCGAACTCTGCCATGTAGGCGATCAACGCATTGACGGCGTTGATGTCGACGGCGTTGTAGATGGAGGCGCGCATGCCACCGACCGAACGGTGGCCCTTGAGGTTCAGCAAACCACGCTCGTCGGCACCGGCCAGGAACGGCTTGTCGAGACGGTCGTCGGCCAGGCGGAACGGCACGTTCATCCAGGAACGATCGGTCTTGTTGATCGGGTTGCTGTAGAGGCCGCTGGCGTCGATGAAGTCATACAGCGTGCGCTGCTTCACCTCGTTGAGCTTGCCGATGGCTTCGACACCGCCCTGCTCCTTCAGCCATTCGAACACCAGGCCCGACAGGTACCAGGCCAGGGTCGGCGGGGTGTTGTACATCGAGCCGTTGTCGGCCGCGACCTTGTAGTTGAGCATGGTCGGGCACAGGGAGCGGGCACGACCCAGCAGGTCTTCACGAATGATGCTGACCAGGATGCCGCTTGGGCCGATGTTCTTCTGGGCACCCGCGTAGATCATGCCGAAACGGGAGATATCCACAGGGCGCGAGAGAATGTCCGAGGACATGTCGGCCACCAATGGCACATCGCCCGTTTCCGGGATCCAGTTGAATTCCAGGCCACCGATGGTTTCGTTCGGCGCGTAGTGAACGTAGGCCGCGTCCTTGGACAGGTTCCACTCGTTCTGGCCGGGAATCGCGAAATAGTCGTAGGGCTTGGCGGTGGCGGCCACGTTGACGTGACCGTATCGCGAAGCTTCTTCGATGGCTTTCTGCGACCAGATGCCAGTGTCGATGTAGTCGGCCTTGCCGTTTTCCGGCAGCAGGTTCAACGGAATCTGGGCGAACTGCTGGCTCGCGCCGCCTTGCAGGAACAGCACCTTGTAGTTGGACGGGATGTTCAGCAGATCACGCAGGTCCTGCTCGGCCTTGGTGGCAATGGACACGAACTCATCGCTGCGATGGCTCATTTCCATGACCGACAGGCCCTTGCCGTGCCAGTCGAGAAGTTCACCCTGGGCACGCTTCAGGACCGCTTCAGGAAGCGCCGCCGGGCCGGCACAGAAGTTATAGGCTCTCTTGCTCACATCCAATCTCGCTCTGATCTGGTGGTCACATAAATCTTGAGTCTGCACTGTGGGAGCGAGCTTGCTCGCGATAGCGATGTAACAGTCAACAGTGATGCTGAATGTCAGGCCGTCATCGCGAGCAAGCTCGCTCCCACAGAGGGTATCGTTCACTTCAGGTATGGATGAATCCGTGGCGAGGGAGCGTGCTCCCTCGCCACAGTGAATCAAACGAACCTTAAGTGAGCAGCATTACCCCCACTGGGGGATGCGCAGTGTCGCAAATTTTCAAACGGAACAAACAACAAGGGGGCGAATCTTCATCCGCCCCCTGCGTGTCCGCTTAGTCCTGCGGTTCTTCTTCGTCTGCGGCGGCGTCGAGCGGTTGGTCGCCGACAGCGTCGTCGACATCGGCACCGAGGGTGCCGTCGAACACCACGCCGTCCTCGCCGTCCAACTCCTCGCCTTCAACCTCCGACGGCTCCTGGACCCGCTCAAGCCCGACCAGCGTTTCGTCGCTGGCCAGTTTGATCAGCGTCACGCCCTGGGTGTTACGACCCAGGCTCGACACTTCAGCGACTCGCGTGCGCACCAGGGTGCCCTGGTCGGAGATCAACATGATCTCCTCGCCATCGAGCACCTGGACCGCACCGACCAGACGACCGTTACGGTCGTTGCTGACCATGGCGATCACGCCCTGGCCGCCACGCTTGTACTCGGGGAACTCGCTGATGGCCGTGCGCTTGCCATAACCACGGGCCGAAGCGGTGAGGATCTGGCTGCCTTCTTCGGGGATCAGCATGGAAATCAGCTTCTGGCCTTCCGGCAGGCGCATGCCGCGCACACCGCGGGCGGTACGACCCATGGCGCGAACGTCGGACTCCTTGAAGCGAGTGACCTTGCCGCCGTCGGAGAACAGCATGACCTCACGCTCGCCGTCGGTGATGGCGGCGGAAATCAGCACGTCACCTTCGTCCAGTTCCAGGGCGATCAGACCGACGCTGCGCTGACGGCTGAAGGACTCCAGCGGGGTCTTCTTCACGGTTCCGTTGGCAGTGGCCATGAAGATGTAGTGACCCTCGGTGTACTCTTCCACCGGCAACATGGTGGTGATGTATTCACCATCGTCCAGCGGCAACAGGTTGACCAGTGGACGGCCGCGAGCGGCACGGGACGCTTCCGGGATTTCGTAGGTCTTGAGCCAGTACACCTTGCCCTTGCTGGAGAACAGCAGCAGCGTGGTGTGGCTGTTGGCGACCAGCAGGTGAGCGATGTAGTCCTCGTCCTTGACGCCCGTCGCGGACTTGCCTTTGCCGCCGCGACGCTGGGCCTGGTAGGCGGCCAGCGGCTGGGTCTTGGCGTAGCCGCCGTGGGAAATGGTCACCACGCGCTCTTCTTCCGGGATCATGTCACCCAGGGTCAGGTCCAGGCGCGCATCGAGAATCTCGGTGCGGCGCACGTCGCCGTATTCGGCGCGGATCACTTCCAGTTCTTCGCGGATCACTTCCATCAGGCGCGTAGCGCTGTTGAGAATGCGGATCAGCTCGCCGATCTGGTTGAGGATTTCCTGGTACTCGGCCAGCAGTTTCTCGTGCTCGAGGCCGGTCAGGCGGTGCAGGCGCAGTTCCAGGATGGCTTGCGCCTGTTCCGGGGACAGGAAGTACTTGCCTTCGCGCAGGCCGTATTGCGGGTCGAGGTTCTCCGGGCGGCACGAATCGGCGCCGGCGCGCTCGACCATCGCCACCACCGCGGTGGACTCCCAAGGGGTGCTGATCAGCGCTTCCTTGGCTTCCGACGGGGTTGGCGAGGCCTTGATCAAGGCGATCACCGGGTCGATGTTCGACAGGGCAACGGCCTGGCCTTCGAGAATGTGACCACGCTCGCGAGCCTTGCGCAGTTCGAACACGGTGCGGCGGGTGACCACTTCGCGACGGTGGCGCACGAAGGCTTCCAGCAGGTCCTTGAGGTTCAGGATCCGCGGACGGCCGTCGATCAGCGCAACGATGTTGATGCCGAACACGCTTTGCAGCTGGGTCTGGGCGTAGAGGTTGTTGAGGATCACCTCAGGCACTTCGCCACGGCGCAACTCGATCACGACACGCATGCCGTCCTTGTCGGACTCGTCACGCAGTTCGGTGATGCCTTCGAGTTTCTTCTCTTTCACCAGCTCGGCGATCTTCTCGATCAGGCGAGCCTTGTTCAGCTGGTACGGCAGTTCGGTGATGACGATCTGCTGGCGGCCGCCGACCTTGTCGATGTCTTCGACCGTCGAGCGGGCGCGCATGTAAATGCGGCCACGGCCGGTGCGGTAGGCTTCGATGATGCCGGCGCGACCGTTGATGATCGCAGCGGTCGGGAAGTCCGGACCGGGGATGTATTGCATCAGCTCATCGACGGTCAGCTCGGGATTGTCGATGAGCGCCAGGCAACCGTCGATGACTTCACCGAGGTTGTGCGGCGGGATGTTGGTCGCCATGCCCACGGCGATACCGCTGGAACCGTTGACGAGCAGGTTCGGGATACGGGTCGGCATGACCGCCGGGATCATTTCGGTGCCGTCGTAGTTCGGCACCCAGTCCACGGTTTCCTTGTGCAGGTCGGCCAGCAGCTCGTGGGCCAGCTTGGTCATGCGTACTTCGGTGTATCGCATGGCCGCGGCGTTGTCGCCGTCCACCGAACCGAAGTTGCCCTGGCCGTCTACCAGCAGGTAGCGCAAGGAGAAGGGTTGCGCCATACGAACGATGGTGTCGTACACGGCAGTGTCGCCGTGGGGGTGATACTTACCGATCACATCGCCGACGACACGGGCGGATTTCTTGTACGGCTTGTTGAAGTCGTTGCCCAGCTCGCTCATCGCGAACAGCACGCGCCGGTGCACGGGCTTCAAGCCATCGCGCGCATCCGGCAGCGCCCGCCCGACGATTACGCTCATTGCGTAGTCGAGGTAGGACTGTTTCAGCTCGTCTTCGATATTGACCGGGAGGATTTCTTTGGCCAGTTCGCCCATGAGAAGCCTGATTCCTTTTTCTGGTGAAACCTCGTCACATCCAGATGGGACGAACGAAGCTCGCCGCTGCAGAACAAATGCCGTGCAGCGACTTACGACAAATCAACGAGTTATGCCATGGATCTGCGCAGTAAAGGCCACCTCGCGAGGCAGCCCTGGAAACCGCCGGATGTTATCACAAGAGCCGCCACGCACCTATCCCCCAGATGCGCATGGTGCGTAGTTAGTTGACCGGTGACAGGCTGATATGGGACCAGAGGGGCTTAGAAGCGCTGCCGATAGAGATTCAGGGGCCAAATGCAAGGGATTTGTTGCCTTTATGGGCCTCATCGCGAGCAAGCTCGCTCCCACAGGGATCTGTGCATGCTCAAGATTTCCGCCACGACCCGGTCCAATGTGGGAGCGAGCCTGCTCGCGATGGCGACAGGTCAGACAGCACAAACCATCAGTGCAACCGCTTGCGGCACATCAACTGCGCCAGCTTCGCGGTGTCCGGGCGCTCGATGATGCCCTTTTCCGTGACGATGACGTCGATCAGATCCGCCGGGGTGATATCGAAGACCGGGTTGAAGGCACCCACCTCCGCGCCGAGCCCTCTGCCGCCGATTTCCAGCAGCTCGCGCCCGTCGCACTCCTCCGCCGGGATGTCTTCACCGCTGGCCAGGCTCATGTCGATGATCGAGCTCGGCGCCACCACCATGAAGCGCACGCCATGGTGCATGGCACAGACCGCCAACTGATAAGTGCCAATCTTGTTCGCCACGTCACCATTGGCGGCGATGCAATCGGCACCGACGATCACCCAGGTCACACCCTTGGTCTTCATGATATGGGCAGCGGCGGAATCGGCGTTGAGGGTCACCGGAATGCCTTCTCGGGCCAGTTCCCACGCTGTCAGGCGCGAGCCTTGCAGCCACGGCCGGGTTTCGTCGGCATAGACGCGCTCCACCATGCCTTCGATATACGCACCCCGGATAACCCCCAAGGCCGTGCCAAAACCGCCGGTGGCCAGGGCGCCGGTGTTGCAATGGGTGAGAATGGCCTGGGCATTGCCCTGATGCTTGCGGATCAGGTCGACCCCCAACTGGGCCATGGTCAGGTTGGCTTCGCGATCGCTCACGTGGATCGCGATGGCTTCGGCCTCGAGCACCGCCAGCGGCTCCGCATGCTCTTTCAGGCGCCCCAGCCGATCGCGCATTCGATCCAGCGCCCAGAACAGGTTCGCCGCCGTCGGCCGAGCCTCGGCCAGCAAGGCAAAATCGGCCTCCAGGGCCGCTTGCCAATCGCCGCCTTCGGCCATCCTGGCCCGCGCCGCCAGCACCACACCATACGCCGCACTGATGCCGATGACCGGCGCGCCGCGCACGGCCATCGAGCCAATGGCCTCGGCCACATCGGCGACACGGGTGCAAGCGATCCAGTTTTCCTCGAACGGCAAGATACGCTGATCCAGCAGGTACAGGACGCCATCACGCCAATCGATGGCCTTCACCTTCTCCGCAGCCAATAGTCGATCGCGCATCCTTCACCCCGCACTCATGAACAAAAGCCGCCGATTATAGCGATCCCTCCGCGAAGACGCTCGGGTATACTTCGCCATCCTTTATACCCCATGGAACCGTTCCACGATGCCCAAGCCTGCCGTTGCGCTCGACTTATTATTGCTGCCGACCTGGTTGGTGCCTGTCGAACCCGCCGGTGTAGTGCTCAAGGACCATGGCCTGGGCATTCGCGACGGTTGTATCGTGTTCATCGGTCCACGGGCAGAAGCCCTGAAGTGTGACGCCACCGAGGTCCGTGAACTGCCCGGCATGCTGCTCAGCCCCGGCCTGATCAACGCCCACGGCCACGCGGCCATGACCCTGTTTCGCGGCCTGGCCGACGACCTGCCCTTGATGACCTGGCTGGAACAGCACATCTGGCCGGCTGAAGCCAAATGGGTCGATGAAGATTTCGTCCGGGATGGCACCGACCTGGCAATCGCCGAGCAGATCAAGGGCGGCATCACCTGCTTCTCCGACATGTATTTCTACCCCAAGATCGCCAGCGAGTGCGTCCACGACAGCGGTATTCGCGCGCAAATCGCCATTCCGATCCTCGACTTTCCGATCCCCGGTGCGGCCAGCGCCGACGACGCCATTCGTCAGGGCATCGAGTTGTTTGGCGACCTCAAGCACCATCCGCGGATCAAAGTCGCATTCGGCCCGCACGCGCCCTATACGGTAGGCGATGAGAACCTGGAGAAAATCCGCGTGATCGCCGAGGAACTGGACGCGGCCATTCATATGCATGTTCACGAAACCGCCTTCGAAGTGCAGCAGGCTGTGGATAACACCGCTGAGCGGCCAATGGCTCGCCTGGGACGCCTTGGTCTGCTGGGGCCACGCTTCCAGGCCGTGCACATGACTCAGATCAGCGACGAGGACCAAGCCCTGCTGGTAGAAAGCAATTGCAGCGTGATCCATTGCCCGGAATCGAACCTGAAGCTGGCCAGCGGTTTCTGCCCGGTGGAGCGTCTGTGGCAAGCCGGCGTCAATGTCGCCCTCGGCACCGACGGTGCGGCGAGCAACAATGACCTGGACCTGCTCGGCGAAACCCGCACCGCCGCCCTGCTGGCCAAGGCCGTCGCCGGTTCGGCCACGGCCCTGGATGCCCATCGGGCGCTGCGCATGGCCACGCTCAACGGTGCCCGGGCGCTGGGCATCGAAGCGACCGTCGGCTCCCTGGAAGTCGGCAAGGCCGCCGACCTGGTGGCTTTCGATCTGTCAGGCCTGGCCCAGCAGCCGATCTACGACCCGGTGTCGCAACTGATTTATGCCACCGGCCGCGATTGCGTCAAACACCTGTGGGTAGGCGGCAAGCCGTTACTGGAGAATGGCCGGCTGACCCGCATGGACGAACCGACACTGATCGCCACGGCCCAGGCCTGGGGTCGGCGCATCAGCGGCCACAACGAATGACCACGCCCCTGGAGCCACGGCTCGGGGCATCTGATTTTTCAAGCTTTTCGAGGATCTGCACATGAGCAACGTCGACCACGCCGAAATCGCCAAGTTCGAAGCCCTGGCCCATCGCTGGTGGGACCGTGAAAGCGAGTTCAAACCGCTGCACGACATCAACCCGCTGCGGGTCAACTGGATTGACGAACGGGTCAACCTGGCCGGCAAGAAGGTCCTCGACGTCGGTTGCGGTGGCGGCATCCTCAGTGAGGCCATGGCCCAGCGCGGGGCGACGGTGATGGGCATCGACATGGGCGAAGCGCCGCTGGCGGTGGCGCAACTGCATCAACTGGAGTCCGGCGTCAGCGTGGAATACCGGCAGATCACCGCCGAAGCCCTGGCCGAAGAAATGCCCGGCCAATTCGACGTGGTGACCTGCCTGGAAATGCTCGAACACGTGCCGGACCCGTCCTCGGTCATCCGCGCCTGCTTCCGCATGGTCAAGCCGGGCGGCCAGGTGTTCTTCTCCACCATCAACCGCAACCCGAAGGCCTACCTGTTCGCCATCATTGGCGCCGAATACATCATGAAGCTGTTGCCACGGGGCACTCACGACTTCAAGAAATTCATCCGCCCCTCCGAACTGGGCGCCTGGAGCCGCGCGGCCGGGCTGACCGTCAAGGACATCATCGGCCTGACCTACAACCCATTGACCAAGCACTACAAGCTGGCCGCCGACGTTGACGTCAACTACATGATCCAGACCCTGCGCGAGGAGTAAGGCGATGCGTCTCAAAGCGGTTCTCTTCGACATGGACGGCACGCTGCTCGACACCGCGCCGGACTTCATCGCCATCTGCCAGGCCATGCGCGCCGACCGTGGCTTGCCACCGATGAACACCCAGCACATTCGCGACGAGATTTCCGGCGGCGCCCGGGCGATGGTCGCGGTGACCTTCTCCATGGACCCGGAATCACCAGGGTTCGAGGAATTGCGCCAGGAGTTCCTCGACCGCTACCTCAAGGGTTGTGCGGTCCACAGCCACTTGTTCGACGGCATGGCCGAAGTGCTGGCCGATATCGAAGCGGCCAACCTGATCTGGGGCGTGGTCACCAACAAGCCCGTGCGTTTCGCCGAACCGATCATGCAGCAACTGGGCCTGGCCGAGCGTTCGAAAGTGCTGATCTGCCCTGACCACGTGAAAAACAGCAAGCCGGACCCGGAACCGCTGACCCTGGCCTGCAAGATGCTCGACCTGGACCCGGCCAGCGTGCTGTTCGTGGGCGATGACCTGCGGGACATCGAGTCCGGCCGCAACGCCGGCACCAAGACCTGCGCGGTGACCTACGGCTACATCCACCCGGACGACAACCCCAGGCACTGGGGCGCGGATGTGGTGATCGATCACCCCTCGGCGCTGCGCGAAGTGCTGGATAACGCGTTGTGCAGTTGCTGAACTGAAGGAATCGATGCTACCGCCCTTGTGGCGAGGGAGCTTGCTCCCGCTGGAGCGCGAAGCGGCCCCCTGGACGACAGCTGCGCCGCCGAGCGGGAGCAAGCTCCCTCGCCACAAAAGCCTATTTGCCACGAAAGCTTCCTCGTCACCGGTACTGTGCTGCTCTAACTGTTGAGGTTTTTTATGTTTGATTATTCCGCCCGTCCCGACCTGCTCAATGGCCGGGTGATCCTGGTCACCGGCGCCGGTCGCGGGATCGGTGCCGCTGCGGCGAAAACCTACGCCGCCCACGGTGCCACCGTACTTCTGCTGGGCAAGACCGAAGCCAACCTGACCCAGGTCTACGATGAAATCGAAGCGGCCGGTCATCCGCAGCCAGCGGTGATCCCGTTCAACCTCGAAACCGCACTGCCTCATCAGTACGATGAACTGGCGGCGATGATCGAAACCGAGTTCGGTCATCTGGACGGCTTGCTGCACAACGCCTCGATCATTGGCCCACGTACGCCACTGGAACAGTTGTCCGGTGAGAACTTCATGCGGGTGATGCACGTCAACGTCAACGCGATGTTCATGCTCACCAGCACCTTGCTGCCGCTGCTCAAGCTCTCCAAGGATGCGTCCGTGGTGTTCACCTCCAGCAGCGTCGGCCGCAAGGGCCGGGCCTACTGGGGCGCCTATGGCGTGTCCAAGTTCGCCACCGAGGGGCTGATGCAGACCCTGGCCGACGAAGTCGATACCGTCGCCGCCGTACGCGCCAACAGCATCAACCCCGGCGCCACCCGCACCAGCATGCGCGCCCAGGCCTATCCGGGAGAAAACCCGCTCAACAATCCGACGCCCGAAGCGATCATGCCGGTCTACCTGTACCTCATGGGCCCGGACAGCACCGGCGTCAACGGTCAGGCGTTCAACGCACAATAATGAAGCCGGCATCGCGACGATTTACCGTCGCGATGCCGGCCCCGGTCGACGCCAAACCAGGCGAACCGCCAAGTCCACGTCGCCCCTGCATTCGCGACTCGCTATCAATTCATTGATTTCTAATCGGTTTTTACGGAAGTGAACCGAATGGCACGACTTTCGCTCTAACCTCTTCAAACATGCCATGTTCGGCAGGTAATGGACGTTGAGACGAGACTTATGCCTGCCATGGAAGCGGACTAGACTCAAATCAGGTGTCCTACGGGACTGAAGGACCAGTACGACGTGCAGCCCAAAGCCGCCGCACCCAACCTGCGGGACAGATTTAGCTTAGGGGCTAACGCCATATGAAAACGCCCAACCAGATCAACGCGTTCGACTTCGACAGCGCCAAATTGCAGCGTTTGGGCCTGACTCAGCCATCGCCGCTCCCAGCACGCTCCGTCAGTCTGTCGCAATTGCGCCAGCAACTGAGCCAGCAGCTACAGACCAGCCTGGAGCCACAGCGCATCCTGGGCCTGTTTTTCCGGGAAATTCAGCGACTGGTGCCCCTGGATGCGTTGGCCTATCAGCACAAAGCCAGTGACCTGCGCCTGGAGTTCGGGCAACGCGGGCATCACACCCTCAGCTATAACCTCAGCCATGAAGGCGAACACCTGGGTGAACTGGTATTCCGCCGTAACCAACGTTTCTCCGAGGCGGAACAGAGCGACCTCGAATCCATCATGTCGACGCTGCTGTATCCACTGCGCAACGCGCTGCTCTACCGCGCCGCCACCCAAAGCGCCCTGCGCGATCCGCTGACCGGTACCGGCAACCGCATCGCCATGGACCAGACCCTGATGCGGGAAATCGACATGGCCAAGCGTCATTCGCAACCCTTGTCGGTGCTGATGCTTGATATCGATCATTTCAAGCGCATCAACGACAGCCATGGTCACGGCGTTGGCGACGAAGTGCTCAAGGCCGTGGCCGAGTCGATCAAGGGCCAACTGCGCAATGTGGACATGGTATTCAGGTTCGGTGGTGAAGAATTTTTGATCCTGCTGGCCAATACCAGCCGGGATGCCGCGGCCATGGTCGGTGAACGACTGCGTTATGCCGCCCAGGCCCAGGATTACTTCGCCACAGGCACAAGGATCGAGCTGACGGTCAGCCTGGGGTGCGCCACCCTGCTGCCGGGGGAATCCTCGGAAAGCCTGCTGCGCAGGGCCGACAGCGCGCTGTACGTAGCCAAGCGCGAAGGCCGCAATCGATTGGCGATGGCCGGCTGAAAACCACTGTGGGGACGAGCTCGCTCCCACAGGGATTTGGGGTGAACCTGAAGCCGGCGCTCATCCAAAACAACTGTGGGAGCGAGCTTGCTCGCGATAGCGGCCTGGCAGTCAACCTCCCCGTCGACTGCAGACCTCTTCGCGAGCAGGCTCGCTCCCACAGGTTGTGGCTATCTGTAGCTAATCAGCTCCCGGCCAGTGCCAGACGCTCACGGGTGGATGACGCCCTGCTGGCAGGCTCCGCCTGCTCCAGTTGCATGCAACGCTCCAGGAACAGGTACATGTAGTCATAGCTCTTGCACACGGCCTGGCGCAGCTCCGTTTGCAGCGCCTTGCTCGGGTTCATCCCCGCCAGCGTACAGATGATTTCCAGGGCTTCCCAAGGATGGGCATCGTCGTACTGGGCATGCATCTTCAGCCACTTCATGGCCCGCTTGCGGTCTTCCTCGGCGAAGGCGGCCGCGTAGACACCGTTGGAACACACCAGCGCCGACCACTCTCCCGTGGCGCCCTCGATGGCGTAGTTGGTCGCGGCGATGGCCACGATCAACGAGTCCGAGGAACTGGTGTGCCAGCACCAGTGGCTCAAGGCATGCAGCTCAGGCGGTACCTGCTGGGCTTGCAGGTCTTCCAGGGTCACGCCATGGGCGGCGCTCCAGTTGACCCAGTAGTCGGCATGGTTGAGTTCGACACGAATGTTGCGCATCAGCCAGCGACGCGCCATGTCCTCGCCGGGGTGGCGGGCAAAGCGGGTCTTGGTGAGGTTCTGTGCCATGTATAAAGCGAACTGTTCGACGACCGGCCAACCACCAATGAGGTAGTGGCGCATGGTCTTGGCGCTGAGCTTGTTGTCGCGCATGCGCTGATACAGTTCGTGTTCGACAACCCGGCGCTTGCTCTCGCTGCAATCGGTAATGAGCTGCTGTGCCCATTTCGGATAGCTTGTGGCGTCCATGAGCGGGCCTGTTCGGTTGAATGTATCGATCACTGTCGGGCTCCTTTTGATTGTGATTTTCTCGGATCAACAAGAGGTTCAGCGGAACGTGCCGGGGGCCTTGAATAACAGCGGCTGGGGCCGGGCCGGCCGACATTGCAACGTGTCGCAGGTAAACAATTGCGGGCGTTCGATCACATACCCCTGAGCGAAGTCCACCCCTATCTCCAGCAATGCCTGCTCGATCTGGGCGGTTTCAACAAACTCGGCAATCGTGCGCTTACCCATGACGTGACCGATGTGGTTGATCACTTCGACCATTGCACGGTTAATCGGGTCGTCCAGCATATCCTTTACGAAACTCCCGTCGATCTTCAAGAAGTCTACAGGTAAATGTTTCAGGTAAGCGAATGAAGACATTCCGGCGCAAAAGTCATCCAGCGAGAAATAACAGCCCAAGCTCTTGAGTTCATTGATAAAGCGGATCGCGCTGCCCAGATTCGAAATAGCGCTGGTCTCTGTAATTTCAAAACAAATCATTTCCGGCGGAATCGAGTAGGCCACGAACTGTTTACGCAGGAAGTCGAGGAACGCCTGATCTCCGATAGTTGTGCCTGACAGATTAATCGCACACATCGCCATGGGCCCCTGCCGCGATTCATTCAGGCACTGGCGGATAATCTTGAAGACATTCTCCACCACCCAACGGTCCAGGGACGTCATCAGCCCGTAGCGTTCCGCCGCGGGAATGAAGCTGTCCGGCAGGATCATCCGCCCGGCTTCGTCATGCAGGCGCAACAGGATTTCAATGTGTCCGCCACCATGATCGCCCGGGCCCAGCGCGGCGATTTCCTGGGCGTACAGGCAAAAGCGGTTTTCCTCCAGGGCCATGTGCAAGCGCTGGACCCAGGCCATCTCGCCAAAGCGCAGGGACAACTCCGAGTCGTCGGCATGATAGACCTGGACCCGGTTGCGCCCCTTTTCCTTGGCCATATAACAGGCCATGTCGGCGGCCCGCAGGGAAGCCTCCAGGGTCGTCGGGGTCTGGGCGATATGCACCAGGCCGATGCTCACGGTGGTCACGAACGGCCGGCCCTTCCAGACAAAGTGCAGGTTCTGCACGGTCTGGCGCAGCCCTTCGGCGATTTTTTCCGCCGCCTCCGGCGAACAGTTCTCCAGCAAGATCCCGAACTCATCGCCACCCAGCCGGGCCAGGGTGTCATTTTCCCGCAACCCTGACTGCAGCAAGGCGCAGATATGCCGCAACAATTCGTCACCCGCCGCATGACCGCAGGTGTCGTTGACCAGCTTGAACTGATCCAGGTCGAGAAACATCAAGGCATGGCGCCCGATCTGGCGAGTGAGGTTGTGCAAGGCCTGCTCGAGGCGATACTCGAACTCCCGGCGGTTGGCCAGGCCAGTCAGGGCGTCATGGGTGGCCTGCCATGACAGGTTGGCGATGTATTGCCGCTCCTGGGTCATGTCATGCAGCACCAGTACGGCGCCACTGACCTTGCCCGCATGGCGGATCGGCGCGCCCACCAGGGTGACCGACACGGTGCTGCCATCCAGGCGCTGGATCAGTTTCGAATGTTCACTGGCGCCGCTGAGTCGCCCGCTGAGGATGTGCTCGATCAGGGTCAGTCCTTCGGTCTGGGCATTGTCATCGAGCAAATTGAACAGCGCGGCCAGGGGCAAGCCCATGGCGTGCTCGGCCTTCCAATGGGTCATCGCTTCGGCGGCGGGGTTCATGTAGGCGATGGCCCCCTCCACGTCGGTGGTGATCACCCCATCGCCGATGGACTGCAGGGTGATCTGTGCCCGCTCTTTCTCCATCTGCAGCGCATTGGCGAACACCTGCCGCTGGGCCAGCAGTTTATGGGTGCGCAACAACGCCAGGACGATCAACCCCAGGGCGGTGGCGAAATTGGTCACCAGCAAGAGCCGCAGGATGAAACGCGAGCCCTCGCCCAATGCGTCGCTGAACGCCTTGGCAGCCGGGGTGACGGAATCGTTGATCGCAAAGATCTGGGCCTTCCAGCCGCGAATATCCACCTCTGACGCCTGGCCCGCGACAATACTGCTGTGCATCTGCCGGGCGACGTTATCCAGTTCGGTCAGGTAGCCATCGCCCACCGTCCAGAGATCGATGGCTTCTTCCAGGTAACTGAAGTGACGGAAATTCAGATAAAGCCAGATCACGCTGGCCACATCGTCCGGGTGATTGCCGCCCTTGAGGATGCCGGCCCGTGCCGCTTCCAGGTTCGGCGGTTGGCGGTCCAGCGCTACCCGCAGTTCATGGCCACCCTCGGGTACGGCGATGGCTTGCTGGTATTTGCGGAAAATCGCCTCGTCACGGCTGTCGGCGTAGAGGTTGAGGTAATAGATGGCGTCTTTCTGGCCCTTGGACCAGAGACTCTCCCCCGCTACATAGCCACGGACTGCGGAAAGCACGTAAAGGCTGACGCCGCCAAGCAATGCCTGAAATAGCACAACGGCAATAAAGGGCCAGACGATGCCCAGCAGCCGTGGTGTTCCGAGAGTCTGCTTTTGCTTCATGAGGTCCCTTGCACAGGTACTGCCGGACGAACACCCGCCAGAATTCCGCTCCTGACTCAACAGCCTAGGCTAGTTTTCGACCCATAGAATGAATGGATGAAGAGATCTTTGCGTGGAATTTGGAAGAATCGACGTGTTTGCCTGTTTTTTCCGATACTAAGCACAGAAAACGGCGGGAAACTCAAGGCTGTTGTATCTGTTGCAAATGACCGTAGAGTCGAGCGTAGAGCCCCCCGTCCGCAATCAACTGCAAATGGTCGCCGTCTTCGGCGATTTGCCCACCGTCGAACACCAATACCCGATCGGCCTGCTTCACCGCCGAAAGCCGGTGGGCGATGATCAACGTGGTGCGTGCGCTCAAAAAGCGCGCCAGTGCCTGGTGAAGGTTGTACTCGGTGGCCGCGTCCAATGCCGAGGTGGCTTCGTCGAGAATCACCACCCGTGGGTCGGCCAGCACCATGCGGGCGATGGCCAGCCGTTGGCGCTGTCCGCCCGACAGCCGAACCCCGGAACGCCCTACAACGCTTTCCAGGCCCTGGGGCAGCGCCCGTACCGTGGCGTCGAGCTGGGCGATTTCCAATGCCCGCCAGCAATCGTCGTCGCTGCACTCGCGCCCCATGGCAAGGTTGGCCCGTACCGTGTCGTTGAACAGCGCCGGATGTTGCAACACCACTGCAACATTCTCCCGAATGGTTTCCAGGCCGATCTCCTGCTGCGTGGCGCCGCCGAAACGAATGCTGCCCGACTGTGGCGTGTACAGCCCCAGCAGCAACTGCACCAAGGTGCTCTTGCCGCCGCCACTGGCCCCGACGATGGCGACTTTCTCGCCTGGCGAAATGGACAGATTCAACTGGTCGAGCACCAGCTCCTCGCCGTAACCGAAACTCAACCCCTGGATTTCGATGCCCACGGTGTCACGGCCCTTGAACGGATCGACGCCCCCCGTGTACTGGGGCTCGTCGGCCCGGGCCAGCAATTCGTTGATCCGGTTCAAGGCGCCGCCGGCCGCGTAATAGGCGTACTGCAGGTTCAACAACTGCTCGACCGGGCCGATCATGAACCAGAGGTAGCTGAACACCGCCAGCATCTGGCCGATGGACAGGTCGGAAAACACCACCGTGAGCATGGCTGCCGCGCGAAAAATATCGATGCCGAACTGGAACAGCAAACCACTGGCGCGGTTCGAGGCGTCGGTTTTCCACTGCGAATTCACGGCGTAATCACGGACCTCCTTGGCACGCATCCCCAATCGGCCAAGGAAATAACCCTGGCGGTTGCCGGCGCGCACTTCCTGGATGGCATCCAGGGTTTCGGTCAAGGCCTGGGTGAAGCGCGAGGTGCTGTCGTTCTCCAGTTTCTTGAGGTGTTTGACCCGCTTGCCCAGTTGCACCGTGGCGTAGATCACCAGCGGGTTGAACAGCAGGATCAGCAGCGCCAGTTCCCAGTGCATCCACACCAGGATCCCGGCGGTGCCCACCAGGGTCAGCATCGCCACCAGGAAACGGCTGAGGGTCTCGCCGATGAATTTGTCGAGGGTGTCCAGGTCGGTGACCAGGTGGGCCGCCACGGTGCCGCTGCCCAGGCTTTCGTACTCGCCCAGGGAGATTCGCTTGAGACGTTCGATCAAGCGGATGCGAATGCGATAGACAATGTCCTTGGCCAACCTGGCGAACAAGCGCGCCTGCACCACGTTGAACAGCAAGGCGCCACAGCGCAGGGTCAGGGTCGCCAGCAACATCAGCCCGATATAGCCGGCTGCGCTCTGCCACGACGTGGGCAAGGCATGGTTCATGACTTTCAGGGCTGCATCGCCGTGGCCCAGCAGGACCTCGTCCACCAGCAGCGGCAACAGCAACGGAATCGGCACGCTGCACAGCGTCGCCAGCACGGCCACGCCGTTGGCGATCCACAGGGCTTTTTTATGTTTGAGGGCCAGGCGACGGATCTCCGCCCAGCTCAACCGGTCGATGCGCTGCGAGGTCGATGGGGCTGACGGTCGCTCAGGCACAGGTCGCGCGCTCCAGCCAGCGGCCAAGCAAGGGCGACAACTGGCTCAGGGGCTGGTAACCGTTGGTCAGCAAGGCCAACTGGCCGTCACGCTCGGCCAGCAGCGTGGGGAACCCGGCAATGCCCAAATCCTGGACCCAGGTGAAATCCGCCGCGGTGGCCGCATGCTGGTCGGCGCGATCGAAGGCCGCGGCGAATTCGATGCGTGGCAGCCCGGCCTGCTCGGCCAGTTCCACCAGGACGCTGGCGTGGGTGACGTCACGGCCTTGTACATAAAAGGCCTGTTGGATCAGCTTCACCAGCGTCCAGGCCAGGTCCGGGGCCAGGCTGCGGGCCGTCACCAATGCCCGGCAGGCGGGCTCGGTGTCGTAGACGAAACCGTCCGGCAACGCGCCTTCAAGCTTGAAGGGCTGGCCAGTGGCCTGGGTCACGGCCTGCCAGTGCTCGAGAATGTAGCGCCGGGTGGTCGGCTCCAGTGCCGAACCGCTGCCGGTGCGCAAACCGCCCACCACCAGGTGCAACTCCACACCTGCGGCGTGCGCCTGCTCGACCAACGCCTCGGCCACTGGCGCAAAGCCCCAGCACCAGGAACACATCGGGTCCATCACATAGAGCAGGCGTGACGTCATGGCTCAAGCCTCGGAAGATGTTTGCTTGTAGTTGTAGCCGATCGGGTGCGGCATGTTGCGCGCCTTGGCCAACTCGATCTGTTTCTGGCGGTCGATGGCGCTGCGACGGGTTTTCTCGCTCAGCTTATCCCAGCAATGCGGGCAACTGATGCCAGGCACATAGTGCTCCGAAGCGCGGTCTTCTACGCTCACCGGAGTACGACAAGCGTGACATTGATCGTAGTCTCCTTCGCTGAGGTCGTGGCGAACGGTCACGCGGTTATCGAACACGAAGCAGTCGCCGCGCCACTTGGTTTCTTCCTGAGGGACCTCTTCGAGGTATTTCAGGATGCCGCCCTTGAGGTGATAGACCTCGTCGAATCCCTGGCCGAGCATGTAGCTGGAGGCTTTTTCACAGCGAATGCCACCGGTGCAGAACATCGCGACTTTCTTGTGCCTGGCCGGGTCGAAGTGGGCCTTGATGTACTCGGGGAACTCGCGAAAGCTGGTGGTCTTGGGGTCGATGGCGCCTTCGAAGGTGCCGATGGACACTTCATAATCGTTGCGAGTGTCGATCAGCAGCACTTCCGGATCGCTGATCAGCGCGTTCCAGTCCTGCGGTTCGACGTAGGTGCCGACTTGCTTGTTCGGGTCCACGCCTTCGACGCCAAGGGTGACGATTTCTTTCTTGAGCTTGACCTTGGTGCGGTAGAACGGCTGCTCATCGCAATACGACTCTTTATGGTCGATGTCGATCATGCGCGGATCGTTCTTGAGCCAGGCCAGCAGGCCGTCGATGCCTTCGCGGGTGCCGGAGACCGTGCCGTTGATGCCTTCCTCGGCGATCAGCAACGTGCCTTTGATGCCGTTGTCGAGCATGGCCTTGAGCAAGGGCTCACGCAGCTCGACGTAATCTTCCAGGGTGACGAACTTATACAGTGCCGCCACGACAATGGGTTGTGTCATGGGTGTTTCTCCAGGTGGCTACCCTCGTAAAGGGTGAACCGGATGCGAAAAAAAACGCGCCGGGTGAGCGGCGCGTTGCGGATTCTAGCAAAGACACGGTGGCTTTAGGAGCTGCACGCGCCTGGGAGCTGGACCAATTGTGGCGAGGGAGCTTGCTCCCGCTCGGCGGCGAAGCCGTCGTCTGGATCAGTTTCCAGGGGACCGCTTCGCGGTCCAGCGGGAGCAAGCTCCCTCGCCACAACAAGCATCCGCGCGACAAACAACCACTTTCAGTGCTTGCTGCCACCGGCGCAGGTCGGCGAAGCCGGGGCGGCGTCGATCTGAGCCCACTCCTCGGGTGTGTAGGTGTGCAGCGCCAACGCATGGAATTCGCCCATCAGCTCGCCCAGCGTGCCATAGACTTTCTGGTGACGCTTGACGCGATTGAGCCCTTCGAACTGCTGGCTGACCACCACGGCCTTGAAGTGGGTCTGCAGGCCACGGCTGTGCATGTGGCTTTCATCCAGCACTTGCAAATGCTCGGGCTGCAACAGCCCAAGCGTTGATTCGATGCGTTGTTGCATGCTCATACCGGGCTCCGCTTACGGCTTTTTCTTGGCTGGAGCAGCGGCTTTTGGCTCGAGCTCGGCCGTCATGTCGGCCAGCAGCTTGTTGACCACCGGCACCGCGCTTTCAAGCTTGGCCTGGGTCAGTTGGGCCGATTGCTGGGTCAACTGTGGCATTTTTTCCAGGACTTTCTTGCCCAATGGCGACTGGTAGAAAGCGACCAGGTCCTTGAGCTCCGATTCGTTGAAGTTGCTGGTGTAGAGCTTGACCATGTCCGGCTTGAGCTTGTTCCAGCCGATGGCTTGGTCCAGCGCGGCATTGGCCTTGGCCTGGTAGGTTTCCAGGGTGGCTTTTTTCGACTCAGGGGCCTTGGTCTGTTCAAAGCGCTGGGCAAACATCTGCTGCACTTGCATGTACACCGGAGTGCCCAGTTTGTCAGCGTGCGCCAGGGTCAGGAACGCTTCGGCGCTGGCGTTGTGGCTGGCGGTATCGGCGAAAACAGGGCCGCTGGCACACACCAGAGCAACTGCGGTACAGATGGCACGAAGACGGGTCATCGAGTTTCCTTTCATTACAGGCGAGGTAAAACCCCAAGGGCGACCATTCTGCGCCTAAAAAACGCCGGGGCTCAACCCCGACGGTTGTCGGGTCCGATTGACGGGCCCAAGCCACCGTTGCTGGATTGAGGGATGATTGAGGGAACCGGAGCGGCCCATCTGGGCCTAAACTGCGCATTCAGCCTTTAAGGAGTTTGACCCGATGAGCCGTATCGAAACCGACAGCCTTGGCCAGGTTGAAGTCCCGGACGACGCCTACTGGGGCGCGCAGACGCAGCGTTCCATGATCAACTTCGCCATTGGCAACGAACGCATGCCGCTGTCGGTGTTGCACGCCCTGGCGCTGATCAAGAAGGCCGCCGCGCGGGTCAATGATCGCAATGGCGACCTGCCCGCCGACATCGCCCGCCTGATCGAACAGGCCGCCGACGAAGTGCTGGACGGCCAGCACGACGACCAATTCCCGCTGGTGGTCTGGCAGACCGGCAGCGGGACCCAGAGCAACATGAACGTCAACGAAGTGATCGCCGGACGCGCCAACGAACTGGCCGGCAACCCCCGCGGCGGCAAGAGCCCGGTGCACCCCAACGACCACGTCAACCGCTCGCAGAGTTCCAACGACTGCTTCCCCACCGCCATGCACATCGCCGCCGCCCAGGCCGTCCATCAGCAATTGTTGCCGGCCATCGGCGAGCTGTCCGGCGGTCTCGCGGAACTGGCCGCGCGCCACATGAAGTTGGTCAAGACCGGCCGTACCCACATGATGGATGCCACGCCGATCACCTTTGGCCAGGAACTGTCGGCGTTCATTGCCCAGCTCGATTACGCCGAACGGGCGATTCGCGCCGCGCTACCGGCGGTCTGCGAACTGGCCCAGGGCGGCACGGCAGTGGGCACCGGGCTCAATTCACCCCATGGGTTCGGCGAAGCGATTGCCGCAGAACTGGCGGCGCTGTCGGGCCTGCCGTTCGTCACCGCACCCAACAAGTTTGCCGCGCTGGCCGGCCATGAACCCCTGACCTCGTTGTCCGGTGCGCTGAAAACCCTCGCCGTGACCCTGATGAAAATCGCCAACGACCTGCGCCTGTTGGGCTCCGGGCCACGGGCCGGGTTCGCCGAGGTGAAATTGCCGGCCAACGAACCGGGCAGTTCCATCATGCCCGGCAAGGTCAACCCGACCCAGTGCGAAGCCTTGTCGATGCTGGCCTGCCAGGTCATGGGCAACGACGTGACCATCGGTTTTGCCGCCAGCCAGGGGCATTTGCAGTTGAACGTGTTCAAGCCGGTGATCATCCACAACCTGCTGCAATCGATTCGCCTGTTGGCCGATGGCTGCAGCAACTTCCAGCAGCACTGCATCGCCGGGCTCGAACCGGACGCCGAGCAGATGGCCGCGCACCTGGAACGTGGGTTGATGCTGGTAACCGCGCTGAACCCGCACATCGGCTACGACAAGTCAGCGGAAATCGCCAAGAAAGCCTACGGTGAAGGGCTGACTTTGCGCGAAGCGGCGTTGCAGTTGGGGTATCTCACCGATGAAGAGTTCGATGCCTGGGTGAGGCCGGAGAATATGCTGGAAGCGGGTAGCCAGGGCTGAGTTTTGCCTTGATCGATAGTGCGCTATCGCGAGCAAGCTCGCTCCCACAGGCCAGCGTGGACCGCGACATTACATCCACTGAAGATCCACTGTGGGAGCGAGCTTGCTCGCGATGAGGCCGGCAGGCTCGGCATCACTGTTGACTCGTGAGCCGCTATCGCGAGCAGGCTCGCTCCCACAGGGGGCTAACGCCCGACAGCCAAACGCTCACGCCGGGCCCTGAGCCCGGCGATCAGCGAGGGCCCCAGGGCGACCAGCGCCGACCCCAGGACCACCAGCACCGCCCCGCCATAGCCCAGCAGGTTGATCTGCTCGGCATGGACATAATCAGGCCACCACCAGGCCGCCATCGCCACCGCGGCGAAGGTCACCAGCGGCGTGATCGCCAGGGTCGCGCTGACCCGCGACGCTTCCCAATGGGCCAGGGCTTCGGCAAACGCGCCATAGGCAATCAGGGTGTTGAGGCAGCAAGCGAGCAACAACCAGCCTTGCAACGGGCTCAATTGCAGCGCCTCCAAAGGATGCACCCAGGGTGTGAGCAGCAGCGCGCAGAACAGGTAGATCACCATCATCACCTGCAACGAGTTCCACACCGTCAACAATTGCTTCTGGCCCAGGGCATAGAACGTCCAGACCGTCGACGCCAGCAACACCATCAGCACCCCGGCGGTGTAGTCGCTCAGGGACGTCAGCAACTCGCCCAGGCGCTGGTTGAAAAACAGCGTGAAACCGATCAGCAGCACCAGCAGGCCGATGCCCTGCCCCACGCTGAACCGCTCCTTGAACACGAACAGGCTGGCGACCAGCAACATGATCGGCCCCATCTGCACCACCAGTTGCGCGGTGCCGGGGCTCAAGCGATTCAGGCCCATCAGGTACAACACGTAGTTGCCCACCAGCCCGAGCACCGCCATCGCCACCAGCCAGCCGCCGCGAGGGCCGAGCACTTTGCGACTGGGCAGGCGCCGGGTGGCCGCCAAATAGATGAACAGCAAACCGCCGGACACCAGCAAGCGAAACCAGGTCACGGTGACCGGGTCCATCACTTGCAGCACTTGCTTGAGCTTGATCGGCAGGATTCCCCAGAGCAGGGCGGTCAACAGGGCAAGGAACAAGCCGTAGACCCAGCGACCGGACGATATGTGCATGCAACCCTCGAAGCCCAAGACAAAGAACGCCCATTCTAGGCGTCTATCGCCCAGCAACACAGGAACAGTTGGGGATTAATTGAACCGGCTACGGGTATGGCACATGGCCGCCTATCGGTTCGCCAAGCAGCCGTCAACGCCAGCTCCTAAACTTCACTCAACCTGATCCAGCCGCCTCTTTTGGAGCCCCTCATGCTCGGCAAACGCGCCCAGGACCTCGCCCCTGCGATGGTCTTTCCCAGTGACCGGATTTGCCGGATAAACGGCGAATTTTACTTCAACACCCGGGAAGGCACCCAGGAAGGACCATTCGCCAGTCGCGAGGATGCGTTGCGGGAGGTGGAGGCGTATGTACAGCGAATGCTGCAACTGACTCAGGTCGCCAGCTAGCGTACCGCTCTCTTGTGGCGAGGGAGCTTGCTCCCGCTGGGTCGCGAAGCGGCCCTTCTGCCCTGTCAATAAACCGCATCGACAGGTTAACGACTGCTTCGCAGCCGAGCGGGAGCAAGCTCCCTCGCCACACAAGCTCCCTGGCCACAAAAGCCGCCGACCTCCCTAAGCCCGTGGTTATCTCACCGCCTCGAACAACCCCGTAGCCCCCATCCCGCCGCCCACGCACATGGTCACGATGCCGTAACGCAGGTTGCGCCGTTGCAGCTCACGCACCAGATGCCCCACCTGCCGCGAACCGGTCATGCCGAACGGATGGCCGATGGAGATCGAGCCGCCGTTGACGTTGTATTTCTGCGGATCGATTTCCAGCCGGTCGCGGCTGTACAGGCATTGGGAAGCGAACGCCTCGTTGAGTTCCCACAGGTCGATATCGGCGATCTGCAAGCCCTTGGCCTTGAGCAGCTTGGGCACCGAAAACACCGGGCCGATGCCCATTTCGTCCGGCTCGCAACCAGCCACCGTAAAGCCGCGGAAAAACGCCTTGGGCTTGAGCCCCAGGGCCAGGGCCTTTTCCAGGCTCATCACCAAGGTCATCGAGGCCCCGTCGGACAACTGCGAGGAGTTGCCCGCCGTCACCGAGCCGTCTTCGGCGAACACCGGTTTCAGGCCGGCCAGGCTTTCATAGGTGGTGTCCGGGCGGTTGCAATCGTCGTGATCGACCACACCGTCCAGGATCTGCACGGCACCCGTGTTCTTGTCCTCGACCCGGTACTTGACCGCCATCGGGATAATTTCGTCATCGAACAACCCCGCCGCCTGGGCCTTGGCGGTGCGTTGCTGGCTCTGCAAGGCGTAGCGATCCTGCTCCTCGCGGCTGACCTGGTAACGGCGGGCGACGATCTCGGCGGTCTGGCCCATGGGAAAATAAATCCCGGGCACCTGTTCCTTGAGCAGCGGGTTGATCAGGTTGTCGGTGTTGACGCTTTTCATCGTCAGGCTGATGGACTCCACCCCGCCGGCCACGATGATGTCGCTGCAACCGGAAGCGATCTGGTTGGCGGCGATGGCAATGGCTTGCAGGCCCGAAGAACAGAAGCGGTTGAGGGTCATGCCGGCCGTGCCGATGCCCAATTGCGAGAGCACCGCCACGTTGCGCCCGATGTTGTAGCCCTGGGCACCTTCATTGGACCCGGCCCCGACGATGCAGTCCTCGACACTGGCCGGGTTGATGTCGTTGCGCGCCAGCAAGGCATTGACGCAATGGGCCGCCATGTCATCCGGACGGGTCATGTTGAACTTGCCACGAAAGGACTTGGCCAGGCCGGTCCGTACGCTGTCGACGATCACCACTTCACGCATGGCTGTACCTCATTGTTGTAGTCGGTTGAGAGTGGATCGAGCATAGATCCACTGGATAACCGACCGCGACAATCATTCACCTCGCGTATGCGCGCCCATCGCCCTAGCGCTTCTTCTTGCGAGCCTGTCTCGCACTGCGCTCGAAAGCCGCCTCCAGCGCCTGGTTGAGGGTGCGCAACACCTTGACCCGCGCCCAGCGCTTGTCGTTGGCCTCCACCAAAGTCCAGGGGGCAATCTCGGTGCTGGTGCGGTCGACCATGTCGCACACCGCGGCGCGGTAGGCATCCCACTTGTCGCGGTTGCGCCAGTCATCCTCGGTGATCTTGAAACGCTTGAACGGG
Source organism: Pseudomonas sp. Pdm06 (assembly GCF_014851795.1). Lineage (NCBI taxonomy): Bacteria > Pseudomonadati > Pseudomonadota > Gammaproteobacteria > Pseudomonadales > Pseudomonadaceae > Pseudomonas > Pseudomonas sp. Pdm06. The sequence goes on along the minus strand of NZ_JACVAH010000001.1, from coordinate 117,820 downwards.
ATGTCCTCGCGCTCCTGGAAACGCTCCAGCTGGGTTTCCTTGTCGATGGCCAGCCAGAACTTGACCACCACCACGCCGGCGTCGGCGAGCTGTTCCTCGAAATCGTTGATTTCCCCGTAGGCCCGCAGCCAGTCGGCCTGGCTGCAAAACCCTTCGACCCGCTCCACCAGCACCCGGCCGTACCAGGAGCGGTCGAACATGGTGAACTTGCCGCGTGCGGGAATATGCCGCCAGAACCGCCACATGTAGGGGTGGGCGCGCTCTTCTTCCGTGGGTGCGGCAATGGGCACGATGCTGTATTGGCGCGGGTCCAGGGCCGCCGTGACCCGCCGGATCGCCCCGCCCTTGCCCGCCGCGTCGTTGCCTTCGAACACCGCCACCAGGGCATGCTGGCGCATGCGTTTGTCCCGCAGCAGCCCGGCGAACCGCGCCTGCTCGGTGATCAGTTGTTCTTCGTAGTCGGCCTTGTCCAGGCGCCGGGTCATGTCCAGGCTGTCGAGCAACGTGATCTGGCCATCCAGCTCAGGCAGCGGCGCCACGCTGACCTTTTGCGGCTTGATCTTCGGCCGGTCCAGGGCCTGGCGCAAACCGTCGAGCAGGATCCGCCCGACGGTGAGGCTGCGATAACAGCTGTCCATGCCTTCGATCACATGCCAGGGCGCGTAATCGCGACTGGTGCGGCGCAGCACACGCTCGCCGTATTTGACGAACTTGTCATAGGTCTGGGATTGCTGCCAATCCAGCGGGCTGATGCGCCAACTGTGCAGCGGGTCATCCTTGAGCCCCTTGAGCCGGGCCTTCATCTGTTTCTTGGACAGGTGGAACCAGAACTTGAAGATCAGCGCGCCTTCATCGCAGAGCATTTTTTCCAGGCGCTCGGCACCGGCGATCGCCTGGTCGAGCCGTGGGTCCTTGAACTCGCCATGGACCCGGCCTTGCAGCATCTGGCTGTACCAGTTGCCGAAGAAAATCCCCATGCGCCCCTTGGCCGGCAGCATCCGCCAGTAACGCCACGCGGGAGGCCGCGCCAGTTCCTCGTCGGTCTGCTGGTCGAAGGTGCGCACTTCGATCAGCCGCGGGTCCATCCATTCATTGAGCAACTTCACCGTCTCGCCCTTGCCCGCGCCTTCGATGCCGTTGATCAACACGATGACCGGAAACCGACCCTGTTGCTGCAACTCGAACTGCGCTTCCAGCAGTGCTTCACGCAGGGCCGGCACCTCGGCTTCAAAGGTGTCTTTATCGATGACGTGACCGATTTCAGCGGATTCGAACATGGACAGCTCCTTCCAGGGATTGGGGCAAGACTAGCGGATTGGATGCGGCCCGTGTAGGAGCTGTGTAGGAGCTGTCGAGTGCAACGAGGCTGCGATCTTGTCCCAGTCAATTGAGTCTCGCGCGAAAGATCGCAGCCTCGTTGCACTCGTCAGCTCCTACGGATGCGTATGCACAGGAGCAATCGGTAATCGATCGGCTAGAATGGCCGCTCAGTTTCGACCGAGCCTGCCATGACGCCTGTACAGCACCACGCCCAACTCGACTGGGACGACCAGGGTCGCCCGCGCTCGCGGGTATTCGACGACGTATATTTCTCCGATCAGTCCGGGCTGGAAGAAACCCGTTACGTGTTCCTCGAGCAGAACAACCTGGCCGAGCGCTTTGCCGCGCTGCCCGCCGACGGGCGCCTGGTGATCGGCGAAACCGGCTTTGGCACCGGCTTGAACTTCCTCTGCGCCTGGCAGTTGTTCGAACAATGCGCGCCGACCGGGGCGCGGCTGCATTTCGTCAGCGTCGAGAAGTACCCATTGACCCCGCAGGACCTGTGTCGGGCCCTCGCCCTCTGGCCGCAGCTCGCCCTCCAGGCCGAGCAACTGCTTGGGCAATACGTGGCGATCCATCAGGGTTTCCAGCGCCTGGTCCTGGCCAATGGGCGAGTGACGCTGACCCTGTTGATCGGCGATGCCCTGGAGCAGTTGCCGCAGTTGGACGGGCAGATCGACGCCTGGTTTCTGGACGGTTTCGCACCGGCCCGAAACCCCGAAATGTGGACCGCCGAGCTGTTCGCCGAACTGGCCCGGCTGGCCGCACCCGGCGCCACCCTCAGCACCTTCACCAGCACCGGTTGGGTCCGACGCCTGCTGAACGCGGCGGGCTTCAAGATGAAGCGCACGCCGGGCATCGGCCATAAGTGGGAAATCCTGCGGGGCGTGTTTCTTGGCTGGCCGGAACAGACACCGGCACCATCCCCGGCAAAACCCTGGTACGCCCGCCCCGTGCCACCCACCGGCGAGCGCCGGGCCCTGGTGATCGGCGGTGGCCTGGCCGGTTGTGCCAGCGCGGCGAGCCTCGCCGCCCGTGGCTGGCAGGTGACACTGCTGGAGCGGCATGCCGGGTTGGCCGAGGAAGCCTCCGGCAACCCCCAGGGCGTGCTGTACCTCAAGTTGTCGGCCCACGGCACCGCATTGTCGCAGATGATCCTCAGCGGCTTCGGCTACACCCGACGCGTGCTGGAGCAACTGCAACGCGGCGTTGATTGGGATGCCTGTGGCGTCTTGCAACTGGCCTTCAACAGCAAGGAAGCCGAACGCCAGACACAACTGGCCGAGGCGTTCCCAACGGATTTACTGCACACCCTGGATCAGTCCGAAGCCCAGGCCCGATCCGGCATCGGCCTGGCTTGTGGAGGTTTGTTTTATCCCGAGGGCGGCTGGGTGCATCCGCCAGCATTGTGTCGCTGGCAAGCCTCGGGACCGGCGATCGATGTGCAACCCCATCATGACGTGCTGCACCTGCGCCGCGTCGACGGCCAATGGCAGGCGTGGGACAGCGAACGCTGCCTGGCCAGCGCACCGGTGGTGATTCTCGCCAGTGCTGCCGAGATCAAACGCTTCGAACCGGCTGCCGACTTGCCGCTCAAGCGCATTCGCGGGCAGATCACCCGTCTGCCGCAAACCCACCGCAGCCAGAGCCTGGCGACGGTGGTCTGCGCCGAAGGTTATGTGGCGCCGCCGCGGCAGGGCGAACACACCCTGGGCGCCAGTTTCGACTTCAACAGCGACGACCTGACCCCCACCGCCGCCGAGCACGCCGGCAACCTGCAGATGCTCGAAGAAATCTCCCAAGACCTGGTGCAGCGCTTGAACGCCGCTACCTTGGACCCGGAGCACCTCGAAGGCCGCGTGGCGTTTCGCTGCACCAGCCCGGATTACCTGCCGATTGTCGGACCGTTGGCCGACCGCCAGGCCTTTACCGACGCCTATGCGGCCCTGGGCAAAGACGCCCGCCAAGTACCGGACGCCCCTTGCCCGTGGCTCGCGGGCCTGTACATCAACAGCGGCCACGGTTCCCGAGGCTTGATCACCGCGCCCCTGTCGGGCGAACTGATCGCCGCCTGGCTGGACAACGAACCACTGCCATTGCCCCGCAGCGTGGCCGAGGCCTGCCACCCGAACCGGTTTGCGTTGCGGGCCTTGATTCGGGGCAAGGCCTGACCCCGATGGATGGCTCATAACAAACCCTGTGGGAGCTGAGCTTGCTCGCGATGGCGATGTGTCAGCCTACTAAGATGCCGGCTGATCCACCGCCATCGCGAGCAAGCTCAGCTCCCACAGGTTCGCCTATCTTTAAATCCCATGGCAGACCAACCCACCCACCCGCCGGCTTATAACGCATCGATCTAAAACTCACAGCAATCCCTCCGGTCAGTTTCAGGGTACCCGCCCTTTTGGCGCGTGCTGCTTGACCCCTCCCCAACGGAAAAACCGGTAAGGACTTATGTGCGGATTAGCTGGAGAGTTACGTTTCGATCAACAACCTGCGGACCTTGCGGCCGTAGAGCGGATCACCCATCACCTGGCCCCTCGCGGCCCTGACGCGTGGGGTTTTCATAGCCAGGGGCCGATTGCCCTGGGCCATCGGCGCCTGAAAATCATGGACCTGTCGGACGGTTCGGCCCAGCCGATGATCGACAATCAACTGGGCCTGTCCCTGGCCTTCAACGGCGCGATCTACAACTACCCGGAACTGCGCACCGAACTCGAAGCCCTGGGCTATACCTTCTATTCCGGTGGCGACACCGAAGTGCTGCTCAAGGGCTACCACGCCTGGGGCGAAGCACTGCTGCCCAAGCTCAACGGCATGTTCGCGTTCGCCATCTGGGAGCGCGATGCCAAGCGGCTGTTCATCGCCCGCGACCGCCTCGGCGTCAAGCCGCTGTACCTGTCGCGCACCGGCCAGCGGCTACGCTTCGCCTCGGCATTGCCGGCGTTGCTCAAGGGCGGCGACATCAACCCCATGCTCGACCCGGTGGCCCTCAACCATTATCTGAATTTCCACGCCGTGGTCCCGGCGCCCCGTACCTTGCTGGCCGGTGTTGAAAAACTGCCGCCCGCTACCTGGATGCGCATCGAAGCCGACGGTACCACCGAGCAGAAAACCTGGTGGACCCTGCCCTACGGCCCTCGGGCCGACGAACAGCACCTGAACCTGGAAGACTGGACCGACCGCGTGCTCGATAGCACCCGTGAAGCCGTCGCCATTCGCCAGCGTGCCGCCGTGGATGTCGGCGTGCTGCTGTCCGGGGGCGTCGACTCAAGCATGTTGGTGGGTCTGTTGCGGGAAGTGGGCGTGGAAGACCTGTCCACGTTCTCCATCGGTTTCCAGGATGCCGGCGGCGAGCGCGGTGACGAATTCCAATATTCGGACCTGATCGCCAAGCACTACGGCACCCGCCACCACCAACTGCGCATCGACGAAAAAGAGATCATCGAGCAACTGCCCGCGGCGTTCCGCGCCATGAGCGAGCCGATGGTCAGCCACGATTGCATCGCCTTCTACCTGCTGTCGCGGGAAGTGGCCAAGCATTGCAAAGTCGTGCAAAGCGGCCAGGGCGCCGACGAGCTGTTCGCCGGTTACCACTGGTACCCGCAGGTCGATGGCGCCAGCGATCCGTACGCCGCCTATCGCGCTGCGTTCTTCGACCGCAGCTACGAAGAATATGCCGCCACCGTGCAGCCCAACTGGCTGACGGCCAATGACGCGGCCGGTGACTTCGTCAAGGAACATTTCGCCCAACCCGGGGCCGATGCCGCGGTGGACAAGGCCCTGCGCCTGGACAGCACGGTGATGCTGGTGGACGACCCGGTCAAGCGCGTCGACAACATGACCATGGCCTGGGGCCTGGAAGCGCGCACGCCGTTCCTGGACTACCGCTTGGTCGAGCTTTCGGCCCGGGTCCCGGCGCAGTTCAAGTTGCCCGATGGCGGCAAGCAGGTGCTCAAGGAAGCCGCCCGACGGGTGGTCCCCAGCGAGGTGATCGACCGCAAGAAAGGTTATTTCCCGGTGCCGGGCCTCAAGCACCTGGAAGGCCATACCCTGGCCTGGGTCCGCGAGCTGCTGCTGGATCCGAGCCAGGATCGCGGCCTGTTCAACCCGGCCATGCTCGACCGCCTGCTCACCGACCCCAACGGCCAGCTCACGCCGTTGCGCGGTTCGCGACTGTGGCAACTGGCGGCGCTGAACCTGTGGCTCAGCGAGCAAGGAATCTGATCGATGAAACCTCACGCAACCGTTCACAACCAACGCCTCTTGCGCGGCCAGGCGCCTTCTTACGAACGCCTGCAGGCACGCCTGGCCGAAGACGGCAGCGAATTGGGCGCCGACCCGATCGCGGTGCATTGCGGCTGGGGCCGACTGCTGATCGGCCACACCTTCCCGGACCCGGCGAGCCTGGCCCGGGAACTGCTCAACGAACAACCCGGTGAACGCGACATTGCCTTGTACGTGGCCGCGCCCCAGCAAGTGCTGGGGTTGGAACCAGCGCAACTGTTCCTCGATCCATCCGATACCTTGCGCCTGTGGTTCAGCGACTATCGCCAGTCCACCCGAGTGTTTCGCGGTTTCCGAATTCGCCGGGCCCAGAGCGAGACCGACTGGCAGGCCATCAACCAGCTCTACCAGGCCCGGGGCATGTTGCCCATCGACCCGCTGCGACTGACCCCGCGCCACGAGGGCGGCCCGGTCTACTGGCTGGCCGAAGACGACGACACCGGTACGGTGATCGGCAGCGTCATGGGCCTGAGTCATCAGAAGGCCTTCAACGACCCGGAAAACGGCAGCAGCCTCTGGTGCCTGGCCGTCGATCCGCAATGCCCACGGCCTGGTGTGGGCGAAGTGCTGGTGCGTCACCTCATCGAGCATTTCATGAGCCGGGGCTTGAGCTACCTCGACCTGTCGGTGCTGCATGACAATCGCCAGGCGAAAAACCTCTACGCCAAACTCGGCTTTCGCAACCTCTCGACCTTCGCCATCAAACGCAAGAACGGCATCAACCAGCCGTTGTTCCTCGGCCCAGGTCCCGAGGCGCAGTTCAATCCTTATGCGCGGATCATTGTCGAAGAAGCTCACCGTCGAGGCATCGAAGTGCAGGTGGACGATGCCGAGGCCGGCTTGTTCACCCTGGTTCACGGCAGCCGCCGGGTGCGCTGCCGCGAATCCCTGAGCGACCTGACCAGCGCCATCAGCATGACCCTGTGCCAGAACAAAAGCCTGACCCACAAGGTACTGAAAAGCGCCGGCCTGAACCTGCCGGCCCAACAGTTGGCGGGCAATGCCGATGACAACCTGGCGTTCCTCGATGAGCACGAACGGGTGGTGGTCAAGCCGCTGGACGGAGAACAGGGCCAAGGCGTGGCGGTGGATCTGCGCACCATCGAGGAAGTGCAGAGCGCCATCGAAACGGCTCGGCAGTTCGATAGCCAGGTGTTGCTGGAAAGCTTCCACGAAGGGCTGGACCTGCGCATCCTGGTGATCGGCTTTGAAGTGGTGGCGGCGGCGATCCGGCGTCCGGCGGAGGTGATCGGCGACGGCCGGCACACCATCGGCGCGTTGATTGAAGCCCAAAGCCGCCGACGGCAGGCCGCCACGGGCGGCGAAAGCAAGATCCCGATGGATGCCGAGACCCTGCGCACACTCAACGCGGCGGGGTTCGACTACGACAGCGTGCTGCCGGCCGGGGAACACCTGTTCGTCCGGCGTACGGCAAACCTGCATACCGGCGGCGTGCTGGAGGATGTCACCGCCATCCTGCATCCGACCCTCGTCGATGCGGCGGTGCGCGCCGCGCGGGCGTTGGACATCCCCATGGTCGGCCTCGACCTGCTGGTGCCGGCGGCCGATCAACCCGAGTACGTGTTCATCGAAGCCAACGAACGCGCCGGCCTGGCCAACCACGAACCCCAGCCCACCGCCGAGCGCTTTGTGGATTTGTTGTTTCCTCATAGCCAGACGGTGGCCTAGCAGAACTGTGGTGCCTGAACAGTCCTCATCGCGAGCAAGCTCGCTCCCACATGGAGTTTTTGGTGTTTATACATTCTGTGTTCATTGCAAAAACTCTGTGGGAGCGAGCTTGCTCGCGATAAGGCCAGTGCAGGCACCGTCATCCAACAATCGGACTCACTCATCGAAACCATCGATGTGCTCAACCCATCAGGAGTTTCCATGATCAGCAAAATTCCCGAACCGGATCTCGAATACCTGCAGAAAGTCCTGCTGGAAATGCTCGCCATTCCCAGCCCTACCGGCTTTACCGATACCATCGTGCGCTACGTCGCCGAGCGGCTCGAGGAGCTGGGTATCGCGTTCGAAATGACCCGTCGCGGCACGATCCGCGCCACGCTCAAGGGCCGCAAGAGCAGCCCCGACCGGGCCGTCTCGGCGCACCTGGATACAATCGGTGCCGCGGTGCGGGCCATCAAGGACAACGGTCGCCTGACCCTGGCCCCGGTAGGTTGCTGGTCCAGCCGGTTTGCCGAAGGCAGCCGGGTCAGCCTGTTCACCGACACCGGCGTGATTCGCGGCAGCGTGCTGCCATTGATGGCGTCCGGGCACGCGTTCAACACCGCCGTGGACGAAATGCCCATCAGTTGGGACCACATCGAATTGCGCCTGGACGCCTATTGCGCCACCCGCGCCGACTGCGAAACCCTCGGGGTGGGCATCGGCGATTACGTGGCCTTCGATCCCCTGCCGGAATTCACCGAAAGCGGCCACATCAGCGCCCGGCACCTGGACGACAAGGCCGGGGTCGCGGCGCTGCTGGCGGCGCTCAAGGCGATTGTCGACAGCGGTGAAGAACTGCTGATCGATTGTCACCCACTGTTCACCATCACCGAGGAAACCGGCAGCGGCGCCGCGGCCGCACTGCCCTGGGACGTCAGCGAATTCGTCGGCATCGACATCGCGCCCGTCGCCCCCGGCCAGCACTCGAGCGAACATTCGGTCAGCGTGGCGATGCAGGACTCCGGAGGCCCCTACGACTATCACCTGTCGCGGCACTTGCTGAAACTGGCCAAGGAGAATGACATATCGGCACGCCGCGACCTGTTCCGCTATTACTTCAGCGACGCTCATTCGGCCATCACCGCCGGCCACGATATCCGTACCGCCCTGCTCGCCTTCGGCTGCGACGCCACCCATGGCTACGAACGCACCCACATCGACAGCCTGGCCGCCCTCAGCCGCCTGCTCGGCGCCTACATTCTCAGCCCACCGGTGTTCGCCAGCGACGCACAACCGGCCCAAGGCTCGCTGGACCGCTTCAGTCACCAGATCGAGCACGATGCACAGATGGAAAGCGATACCCGAGTGCCATCGGTGGATAGCCTGGTGGGGCAGCGGTCGGATAGCTGATCCAACATTCACTGTCTGGGCTATTGCCATCGCGAGCAAGCTCGCTCCCACACTTGAAATGCATTCCCCTGTGGGAGCGAGCTTGCTCGCGATGAGGCCAGAACAGGCCCCACAAAACCCAAGGCTAGCCGCAAAAGCCCATTGGCCGTAGCATCGCCTCATTGTCTAGCCGAGGTACCCCATGCTCATCCCCCACGACCAACTCGAAGTCGACACACTCACTCGCCTGATCGAGGACTTCGTGACCCGCGACGGCACCGACAACGGTGACGACACGCCCCTGGAAACGCGGGTTCTACGGGTCCGGCAAGCGCTGACCAAAGGCCAGGCGTTGATCGTCTTCGACCCCGAAAGCGAACAGTGCCAACTGATGCTCAAGCACGACGTGCCCAAGCACCTATTCGACTGAACACGCCTTGCGGGCGGCGTGGGCCTTTTTCCGCTGGATCTTTTCGTAGATTTCGGAGCGATGGACATCGACGTGCCGTGGCGCTTCCACGCCAAAACGCACGGTGGTGCCGCTGACCGACAACACACGGACGGAAATATCGTCACCGATGGAAATCAACTCACCCACAGCGCGGCTTAATACGAGCATGGTTCTTGTCCTTAAGAATGTCTGGACCCTGACCATGCCCGGCCTGCTTTCCGTTCTCAAGACACCGGCGAGAATTCAGTAAGGCCCTACAAGCAAAGTTCTTGCGACTGAAGGAAACTTCCTGCAAAACCCTGCCGGACCGTAGGTTATTTCAGGACGCCGAGAACCGCGGACCGAATAGAATCACGCTCGCCCCCAACACGCAGAGCGCCACGCCAATCCAGTCGGAACCCAGTGGCCGGACCCGCTCCACCACGGCCAGCCAACCAATCGAGGCAATGATATAGATGCCGCCATAGGCGGCGTAGGCACGCCCGGCGTATGTCGCTTCGATGCGAGTCAACAACAGGGCGAACAAGGTCAGGCTGAGCAGCGCCGGGACGATCCACCAGGCGCTCTTGCCCTGGCGCAGCCACATCCAGAAGGCGTAGCAACCGGCGATTTCAAACAGCGCGGCGAGAAAAAACCACAAGTAATTGAGCATGCAGATGTCCATCAGGAAGGCCGAATGGCGCCATCCTGAGGACATCGGGCAGCCAGGTCAATTCAGGTTCTGCCGAGCCTTGGCGCGCATCTTGTCGGCCATGACGGTCATTTCGTCGTACAGCAACTGCGGGTTCTTCTGCTTGAGGGCCCACGCCATGCGTCCCTGTTCATGGGGCAGGATCATGAACTGGCCCTGGGCGACTTGCTGATAGATGTAGTCGGCAATGTCGGCGGCGCTGATCGGCGAGCTTTCCAGCAATTTGCCAACCTGGGCTTTCATGGCCGGGGTCGGGCCGCGGAAGGAGTCCAGCAGATTGGTCTGGAAGAACGACGGGCACACCACGTGTACGCCTACCTCCTGCTGTGCCAGTTCCACCAGCAGGCTTTCCGACAACGCCACCACACCGGCCTTGGCCACGTTGTAGTTGCTCATGGCTGGCCCCTGCATCAGGGCGGCCATGGAAGCAATGTTGATGATCTTGCCGCGGCTTTTTTCCAGCAGCGGCAGGAACGCCTTGCAGCCCTTGACCACGCCCATCAGGTTGATCGCGATCTGCCAGTCCCAATCCTCCAGGGAGAGTTCGCTGAAGAACCCGCCCGAGGCGACGCCGGCATTGTTGACGATGATATCGATGCCGCCGAGCTTCTCTTCGCAAGCCTGGGCGAACGCAGTCAATTGGCTGTAGTCGCGCACATCGCAGCGCTGGGTGAAGCCGTCGCCACCCGCCGCGCGCACGAGTTTGAGGGTTTCCACAAGGCCTGGTTCGCTGACATCCGATAAGGCCAGGTGCCAGCCTTCGCGGGCCCAACGCAGCGCGATTTCGCGCCCCAGGCCGGAGCCGGCGCCAGTGATCATCATGCGATTTTGCATAGCAAACAGCCTTGTTCCGGGAGAGATAGGCCGAGTGTAGCGAAGGCGCCTGCCGGACCCACGCTCCATCAAATTGCTGAATGGCGGGGGCAAACCGTAGCTGCTACAAAAACTTTGAATTTTTTACCAGACGTTACGGTCGGACTTATTAAGCCGCCCGGATTTAACGCATGCGTGCTGGTAGTTGGAAGTTACAACACTCCAAAACTGACCAATAAGGAAATCTACAAATGGGCACAATACTTATCATCATCCTGATCCTCCTGCTGATCGGTGGTCTTCCGGTCTTCCCACACTCCAGAAGTTGGGGTTACGGTCCGTCCGGTATCATTGGTGTAGTGTTGGTGGTGCTGTTGGTCCTGCTATTACTGGGCAAGATATAAACCACTAAGTAAGCGCAAAAAAAAGAGGCCTTCGCAGGCCTCTTTTTTATGCTCGCCGTTTATCAGTCCGGCTTGCCGTCAACGACGCCCGCGGTGTTATCCAACAGGCTCTTGGTCGCGGTTTGCAGGAACGATTCGAGCTTGAGTTTCATCTCGGCCGTGTCCGGTGCGTCCGGGATGATTTGCGCATGAGGGTTGGCGCCCAGTTCATAGCGGTACATCTTCGGCGGCATTTCCTTCTCCTTCGGCAGGACCAGGATCTTGTCGTCGCGAATGATCGCCGTCGTCTGTTCACTGCCCGACGGTTTGATCACGCCAAAACCGGTATCGCCTTCCGGCAGGTTCAACAGGTCACGACCCCAGCACTGGTTCCGTACCTGCCCACCGAGCCGGCCCATGATGGTCGGCACGATGTCGACCTGGGTCCCCACGGTGTGGCTGCGCTGGCCGAATTTTTCCTGGACACCCGGGCCGATCAACAGCATCGGCACGTTGAAACGGCCCAGGTCCATTTCGGTGATCTGGCGTTCGTTGCCAAAGCCATGGTCGCCCACCACCACAAACAGGGTTTCCTTGAAGTAAGGCTCCTTGCGGGCTTTCTCGAAGAACTGGCCCAGCGCCCAGTCGGCGTAGCGCATGGCCGTCAAGTGTTCGTTCAGGCTGCCACGGTCGGTGACCGGCTCGACCGGCAACGGTGTCGGCAACGCATAAGGCGTGTGGTTGGACAGGGTTTGCAGCAAGGCATAGAACGGCTTGCCATTTTCCCGCGCCTTGAGCTCGATCAGGCCACGGTCGAACATGTCTTGGTCGGACACGCCCCAGGTGGGGTCGGAAAACACCGGGTTCACGAAGTCGTTACGCCCGATGAAGTTGGTCATGCCCTGGCTGCTGAAGAACCCCGACTGGTTGTCCCAGGCGAAATCGCCGTTGTAGACATACACGTCGTCGTAGTCACGGGCGCTGAGCAGTTGCGGCAAACCTGACAGCTTGTGGCTGCCCTCCGGCGTCTGCATCAGGTATTCGAACCCCGGCAGGTTCGGGAAGCACGCCATGGTGGCGAACATACCCTGGTGGGTGTGGGTGCCATTGGAGAAGAAACGGTCGAACAGCAGACCTTCCTTGGACAGTTTGTCCATGTAAGGCGTGATGTTGCCCGGCGCGCCCAGGGCGCCCACCGAGTGACCGGCCATGCTTTCCATGAGGATCACGACCACGTTCTTGATCGGCAGGGTCTTGTCCGCCGGCGGCGTGTAGTCGCGGCGCACGGCGGCGGTCTCGGTGTCCACGAGTTTGTCGTCAGACATCACCAGCATGTCACGCACGGTCTGCTGTGCCAGCGGCTGCTCGAGGGTGGCTTTCCAGATGTTGTCACGGTCTTCGGACATCCGGCTCTTGGCCGCCGCCACCAGCGACAACGTGCCATTGAGTCCCAACTGGTTGGCGAAGTTCGAATCGGTGGTGTAGACATCCCCCCAACGCAGCGGCGGACCTTGGCGCAAGGTGCCGCGCGCGGCGGCCACGGCCACCAGCAGGCAAACCATGAACACCGCGACACGCCCATACCACGGGGCGATCTGCCGGGTGCCGATAGTACCGCCACTGAACGGCCCACGGGGACGGGTGGCGCGGTCGGCGCCCTTGAACGCGAGGGCGAGGATGAGGGTGCCGCCGACCCAGGCCAGCAGGTAGCGCACCACCGGGAAACCGTACCAGAGCATGCTCATCACGGTTTTCGGGTCTTCCTTCACATATTGGAAGACCAGGCCGTTGAGGCGTTGGTGGAATTCACGGTAGAAGTCCATCTCCATCAAGCCGAGGAACAGCGCGATGCTGGAGGTGACGGTCAGCCAGAAACGAAAAAAACCACGGGCAGCCATGGCCCTTGCGCTGAACAACGCCAGCAGCAACGGGATGCAGAGGTAGACCACCAGGCGCAAGTCGAAGCGCAGGCCGTTGGCGAACGCTTCAACGAAGGTCGAGGCCGGGGTGTCGAGAATCATCTCGCGGTTATAGACCAGCAGCGCCACGCGCAGCAGGCTTAACATAACCATCATCACCAGGGCGCAAAGCAACGTGTAGGCCAGGTGCGATTTGACGGTCGGTTGCAGCAGGCGATGCGTGGTGCGCTGCTGACTCAGGGCGTCCGGGATTGCCATGTCGTTTAAGGACCCTATTGGAATTGGAGTGACAAAAGAGAAACAACGGCGCGCCCTCTGTTGGCCAAAGCCTGGCCCCGGGGCTTGCGCGAGTGCGCAAATGTTGCACGAACGGCTATGGCATTGCCATTAAATAACCGACGGCGATATGAGCGCGGGGGATTGTCCGCAAGATTTAGTGAAAATTTCGTTCAAAGAATATCCAGAAACACAAAAATCCCGGCCTGCTGATGAAGTTGAGCCGAACGCTATTGTGGCGAGGGAGCTTGCTCCCGCTCGGCTGCGAAGCAGTCGTAAAACCCGAATAACGAAATATACCTGACGGACCGCGGTGGCTGGATTGGGGCTGCTTCGCAGCCCAGCGGGAGCAAGCTCCCTCGCCACAGGGTTGCCGATCACATCCAGTCCAGTGTGAAAACGATCATCGTCAATGAAACTGGCGTCCAAGGCCCGCCGGCACACCTTCGATGGTGGTGTCTTCCCATGGGCCATTCGGGCTGACGGAACGACTCCAGCCGTTGTTCCAGCGGTAATAGGTACGCTGGCGATAGAACGTATTAGTCTGGTTGTCCAGCACATAGACCCCCAGCTTGGCATCCCAATGGCTGTTGCCACCCGGTGGCGGGGCGAAGCTGGCGGAAGTGCGCGGCAGCGGCTTGGCCGGTTTGTTCGGGATGGCCGGCTTGCCTGGCGGCGTTGACGGGGCCGGTTTGGTGGTTGGGGTCGACGGAGGAATCGGTGGCAGCGGCGCCGAGGGCTCCGACGGACGCTGGACCGCACAAGCGCTCAGACCCATGACGAGCGTGAGCAGGGTGATACGAGCGATGGCGGTCATGGTGCGAATTCCTGTTATTTGTCCGGGCTGTCGATGGTCAATTGTTGTTGCGCCGTGGTGCTGCTCGCCAGGGGCTGGCTGCGGCCGATCCACTCACCGGCGGTCGGCTGACCGGCCCGGGAGATGCGCGCCATCAGTTGGACTTCGGGGAAGTTCGACAGTTTCAACTGCGGCATCATGGCGTCCGCGTCGCCCAGTTCCACCGTGACCGGCAGATCGGCCACCGTCAGGCGTTTGGCGGCCAGCGGCGCCGGTGGGCCGGAAACGGCACGGGCGAAGATGAACACGCTGTCGCCCGGCTGCACCTTGGCCTTGAGTGCCGGTGCCAGATCGACGCGGACCTTGAGCAATGCCCCGGTCTTGGCCACCGGAGCCTGGGCGACTTTGCCACCGCTGGCTTGCAGCTTCTCGGTGGCACGGGTAATACCGCCCTGCAGCGCCTCGCGGGATTTGTCGCCTTCCGGCAGTTGCGCGAGCAGACGTCCCCAGTAGTCGATCGCATCCTGATAACGCTCGCCTTCAAACGCGGCGATGCCCAATAGGCCGAGGCTGGTGACTTCCTTCGGGTCGAGCTTGAGCGCTTCGTCGGTCAAGGCCTGGACTTTATCCGACCATTTCTTGCCATCGGCGAAATACTGCGCCTGGGCCCACTGGCCCAACAGTTCCGGTTGACGGCCGGCGACGGCCACGGTGCGCTCGAAGATCTTCGCCGCGTCCGCCGGCCGATCCTGAGCCATGTAGGTACGCCCGAGAAAGTACAGCCCCTCGGCATTATCCGGCTGCGCCGCCACCGCGCGTTCCAGGCGCAGGGTCATCTCTTCCATCGACTGCGGCGCCTGGGCGAACTCGCGGGTCAACTCGACCTTGTCACTGGCACCGAAATGCAGGTACAGCGCCAGGCCCAACACCGGCACCAGCACGGCGGCGAGCAACGGCAATGGCTTGCCCAATCGGGATTCGCGCGGGGCATCGGCGCCCTCGGTGTCGGCGAGCAGTTCACGAGCCGCCTCGGCGCGACCGGTGTCCAGTTGCGCGGCGTTGAGCACGCCCTCCTCCCGTTCAGCCTGCAATTCGGCGACGCGCTCCTGATACAGCGCCACGTTGAGCGCGGTGCGGTCCTCCTCCAGTTGGGCGCGGCGACCGCGCAGCACAGGGATCAACAGAAAACTCAGGGCAACCAGAAGAAGCAGACCTGCGGCGAGCCAGAAATCAATCATGCTTGGTTTTATCCAACAGTTGGTCGAGGCGCTGGCGCTCTTCGACGGAAAGCGTGTCCGGGGTGGCTGTACGCTGGACCCGGCGGCGGCGCACGATCACCGCGATGACGACGAAACCGCCGAGCAACAGCCCGGCGGGGCCGAACCAGAGCAGCGCGGTCTTGGAGGACAGGGCGGGGTTGTAGCGCACGAACTCACCGTAGCGATCGACCATGAAGTCGATGATCTGCTGGTTGTCCTTGCCCTCGCCGAGCATGCGAAAGATTTCCTTGCGCAGGTCGGCGGCAATCGGGGCGTTGGAGTCGGCGATGTCCTGGTTCTGGCACTTGGGGCAGCGCAGTTCCTTGGTCAGCTCGCGAAACCGCTCGCGCTCGCCATCGTTGGCGAATTCGTAGGTGTCGATGGCGGCGTGGGCCACACCGACCAGGCTCAAACCGAGGATGGCGGCGGCTAACCAACGCTTCATGGCTTGGCCTCGTCCACCAGGGCCTGGTACTTGGCGGCCAGTTTCTCGCGCCAGACCTGCTCGTCGATCACGCCGACGAACTTGTCGCGGATCACGCCCTTGGCATCGATGAAGAAGGTTTCCGGTGCGCCATAGACACCCAGGTTCAGGCCCAGGGAGCCGTCTTCATCACGAATGTCCAATTGATACGGGTTATGGAATTCGGCCAGCCACTTCAAGGCGTCGGCATTGACGTCCTTGTAGTTGACGCCGTAGATCACCACGCCGTTCTGGGCCAGCTTGTTCAGCACCGGGTGTTCGACCCGGCAGGAAATGCACCAGGTGCCCCACACGTTGACCAGCGCCGGCTTGCCCAGCAGGTCGGCACGGGTCAGGGTCTTGTCACCTTGCACCGAGGGCAGGGAAAACTCCGGGAACGGCTTGCCAATCATTGCCGAGGGCAATTCGCTCGGGTTCAGGTACAACCCCCGGAACAAAAACACCGCCATCAACAGGAACAGCGCCAGCGGCAACACCATCAACCAACGTTTCATGCAGTGGCTCCCGTCACGCCCAGGGCTTCACGCACCCGGGCTTTCACCTTGACCCGATAGCGCCGATCCAGCGCCGCCAGCACCCCACCCAGGCCGGTGAGCAAGCCACCGAACCAGATCCAGCGCACGAACGGCTTGACGTGGACCCGCACCGCCCATGCGCCGTCGCCCAGGGATTCGCCCAGGGCCACGTAGAGGTCGCGGGTGAAACCGGCATCGATCCCAGCCTCGGTCATGACCGAGTTCTGCACGGTGTAGAGACGTTTTTCCGGATGCAGCACGGTGATTTCCTGACCGTTGCGAATGACCCGCACGGTGCCTTTGTCGGACGTGAAGTTCGGCCCCTCGAAATGCTTGGCGCCCTCGAACACGAATTGATAACCGCCCAGGTCCATGGACTCGCCCGGCGCCAGGCGCAGGTCGCGCTCGGCGCTGTTCTGGCTGGACAGCACCACGCCCAGGGCGCAGACGGCGATACCCAGGTGGGCGATCTGCATGCCCCAGTAACTGCGGGTCAGAGTCGGCAGGCCTTTGATCAGGCCTTTGTGGCGGGTCTTGTCGAAGATATCCCGGACACCGGCCAGCAACACCCAGGCCGCCAGCACGAACGTCGCCAGCACCGCCCAATTGAAGTCGCCATAGGCCACGCCAGCCACCACGGCCAGGGCGGCCGTGCCCAACAGCACCGGGGTCAACATGCCCAGCAGCCACTTGACCGGCGTGTCCTTCCAGCGCACCAACACACCGATGGCCATCACCACCATCAGGATCGCCATCAGCGGGATGAACAACGCATTGAAATACGGCGGGCCAACCGACAGCTTGGCACCGGACAACGCATCGAGCACCAGCGGGTACAACGTCCCCAGCAGGATCATCGACGCGGCCACCACCAGCACCAGGTTGTTGCCCAGCAACAGGGTTTCCCGTGACCAGAGGTTGAAGCCGACCTGACTCTTGACCACTGGCGCACGCAGGGCGAACAACGTCAGCGAACCGCCGACGACGAACAGCAGGAACATCAGGATGAACACGCCACGCTCAGGGTCCGAGGCGAAGGCATGCACCGACGTCAGCACGCCGGAACGCACCAGGAACGTTCCCAGCAGGCTCAGGGAGAACGCCGCGATGGCCAGCAACACGGTCCAGCTCTTGAACACACCGCGCTTTTCCGTGACAGCCAGGGAGTGAATCAGCGCCGTGCCCACCAACCAGGGCATGAACGAGGCGTTTTCCACCGGGTCCCAGAACCACCAGCCGCCCCAACCGAGTTCGTAGTAGGCCCACCACGAACCGAGGGTGATGCCGATACCGAGGAAGGCCCAGGCGACGATGGTCCACGGGCGCGACCAGCGCGCCCACGCGGCATCGAGGCGACCACCGAGCAACGCGGCGATGGCGAAGGAAAAGGCTACGGAAAAACCGACGTAGCCCATGTAGAGCATCGGTGGGTGAACGATCAGGCCGATGTCCTGCAACAATGGGTTGAGGTCGCGGCCATCCATCGGCATCTGCGGCAGGATGCGCTTGAACGGGTTGGACGTGACGATCAGGAACAACAGGAAACCGGTGCTGATCATGCCCATCACCGCCAGCACCCGAGCCAGCATCACCTGGGGCAACTGCCGGGAAAACACCGAGACCGCGAAGGTCCAGCCAGCGAGGATCAACGCCCAAAGCAACAGCGAACCCTCGTGGGCGCCCCACACGGCGCTGAACTTGTAGTACCAGGGCAAGGCGCTGTTGGAGTTGCTGGCAACGTACTCCACGGAAAAGTCGTCGGCCATGAACGCATAGGTCAGGCAACCGAAGGCGAACAGCATGAAGGCGAACTGCCCCCACGCCGCCGGCTGGGCCAGGCTCATCCACAAGCGGTCGCCGCGCCAGGCACCGAGCAGCGGCACCACAGCCTGTACCAGGGAGAAACACAGGGCCAGGATCATCGCCAGGTGGCCCAACTCGGGAATAAAGATGCCAGCAGTCATCGATCAGCCCTCCTTCACGGGAGCGGGCGCCGACTGGCCGCTGTCTTTCAAGGCCTTGGTCACTTCCGGCGGCATGTATTTTTCATCGTGCTTGGCCAGCACTTCGTCGGCCACTACCACGCCATCGGCGTTGAGCTTGCCCAGGGCGACGATGCCCTGCCCTTCGCGGAACAGGTCCGGGAGGATGCCGCGATAGGTGATGGTCACGGTCTTGTTGAAGTCGGTGACATTGAACTTCACGTCCAGTGAATCCCCGGAACGCACCAGCGAGCCTTTTTCCACCATGCCGCCAGCGCGGATGCGGGTGTCCTTGGGCGCTTCGCCACTGGCGATCTGGGTCGGGGTGTAGAACAGGTTGATGTTCTGCTGCAAGGCGCTCAAGGCCAGGCCGACCGCGGCACCGACCCCCACCAGGATCGCCAGAATGATGACAAGACGTTTTTTGCGCAGCGGATTCACTGACCGTTCTCCCGGCGCAGACGACGCGCCTCTTGTTGCAGATACCGCTTGCGGGCCAGGATCGGCACCGCCACGTTGAGGGCCAGCACCACCAGGCAAATGCCATAGGCTGACCAGACATACAGGCCATGATGGCCCATGGCGAGGAAATCGCCGAATGAAGCGAAACTCATCGAGCGACCTCCAGGCTGTTCTGTACTTCGGCCTTCACCCAACTGGCCCGGGATTCGCGCTTGAGCACTTCCAGGCGCATGCGCAGCAACAGCACCGCGCCGAAGAAACAGTAGAAGCCCAATACGGTGAGCAACAGCGGCAGCCACATTTCCACGGGCATCGCCGGCTTTTCGGTGAGGGTGAACGTCGCGCCCTGGTGCAGGGTGTTCCACCACTCCACCGAGTACTTGATGATCGGGATGTTGATCACGCCGACAATCGCCAGCACCGCGCAGGCCTTGGCGGCACTGTCACGATTGCTGATGGCGTTGCCCAGCGCAATAAGACCGAAGTACAGGAACAGCAGGATCAGCATCGACGTCAGTCGCGCATCCCAGACCCACCACGATCCCCAGGTCGGCTTGCCCCAGATGGCCCCGGTGACCAGCGCCACGGCGGTCATCCAGGCGCCGATGGGCGCGGCGCATTGCAGGGCCACGTCGGCCAGCTTCATCTTCCACACCAGCCCGACCACACCACACACGGCCAGCATCACGTAGATGGACTGGGCCAGCATCGCGGTGGGAACGTGGATGTAGATGATGCGGAAGCTGTTGCCCTGCTGGTAATCCGGTGGGGCGAAGGCCAGGCCCCAGACGACGCCGGAGCCGATCAGCAGCAGAGCGGCGATGCTCAACCAGGGCAGCATCTTGCCGCTGATGCCGTAGAACCACTTGGGTGAGCCGAGCTTATGAAACCAGGTCCAGTTCATTGCTGTTTCCATCACGGTTGCGGCTCGTCATCACGAGCTGCCAGGTCTGCCTTAACTTCCGCAGAAGTGGTCAATTCTTGACCAGGCCTCATTATTATTCGCCGACGCTGATCTTCAGGCCAGCGGCTATTGCAAAGGGTGTCAGGGTTATCGCCAGGGCGGTCAGGCTCCCAAGCCACAGCAGATAACCGGTCGCGGGCATGCCTTGCAACGCCGCTTGCAAGGCACCACTGCCCAGGATCAACACCGGGATATACAAGGGCAGGATCAGCAGCGCCAGCAACAGGCCACCGCGCTTCAACCCCACCGTCAACGCCGCGCCTACCGCACCGAGCAGGCTCAACACCGGCGTGCCCAGCAGCAGCGACACCAGCAACACCGGCATGCACGCGGCAGGCAAACCCAGCATCATCGCCAACAGCGGCGAGAGCAGCACCAGCGCCAGCCCGGAAAAAACCCAGTGTGCCAGTACCTTGGCCAAAACCAGAAGGGCCAGGGGGTGCGACGAAAGGACCCACTGTTCCAGGGAACCGTCTTCGAAATCACTGCGGAAAAGCCCGTCCAGCGAGAGCAGGACCGATAAAAGCGCGGCCACCCAGACCAGTCCCGGAGACAAGGTTTGCAACAATTGAGTCTCCGGACCGACCGCCAGCGGGAACAGCGCGATGACGATCGCGAAGAACACCAACGGATTGGCCAATTCGGCCGGACGACGAAAAAGCAGGCGCGCCTCGCGGGCCAGTAACAGGCCAAACACACTCATACGGCCCAGTTCCCCAGATCGATGTTGCGATAGCCGGACGGCATCCGCGCCAGCGTATGGTGGGTGGTCAACAGCACCATGCCGCCGTTTTCGCAATGCCGTGCCAGGTGTTCCTCGAGCTGCGCGACGCCCTGCTTGTCCAGGGCAGTGAACGGCTCGTCGAGGATCCACAGCGGTGGACCGTCCAGGTACAACCGGGCCAGGGCCACCCGGCGCTGCTGGCCAGCGGACAGGGTGTGGCTCGGTACATCCTCGAAGCCCCGCAGCCCGACCGCCGCCAACGCCTGCCAGATCGCCTCGCGGCCGGCCGGCGTGTGCAGAGCGCAGAGCCAGCTGAGATTTTCTTCGGGGGTCAGCAAGTCCTTGATGCCGGCGGCATGGCCGATCCAGAGCAGGTTGCGGGCCAGCTCGCTGCGCTGGCTGTGCAAGGGCTGGCCATTGAGCAACACTTGGCCCGCGGTGGGCTGCATCAATCCGGCGAGCAGGCGCAACAGGCTGGTCTTGCCGCTACCGTTGGGGCCACTGATCTGCACCATATCGCCAGGCGAGAGTCTCAATTCGAGATTTTCGAAAAGCAGCCGCAAGTCTCGCTCACAGGCGAGGCCAACGGTTTGCAGGAGAGGACTGGTCAAGGGATCGCGGGCCTTATACGGTTCAAGTCGGCGGTGCAGCGGCCGTTAAAGAGGTGCAGCATAGATGCTTTGACGGCCTGTTCCACAGAGCTGCGTCAAACAATTGCAAGGTTTTCGCCACTCCCTGAAAGACGGGCGGCATTATACATGTGATGCCCTACTCTCAAGAGGGCTTATTTTCCCCAGGGTAAGACCGCAGATGACAGGCGACATCAACATCCTGCCGCTGCCCCAGGCCACGGCAACGACGCGTATGCCAGCGGTGACGGGCGAGCTGCTCAAATTGCTGGCACCGGCCGAAGGGCTGATCGGCCCCGGCCAGACCGCCCAGGCCGAAGTGCTGTCGCTCAAGCAGGCCGACCAGACTTTCCAGCTGTTGCTCAAGGTCACCCTGGAGAGCGGCCGCCAGACCACCGTGCAAGCCACCAGCACCCAGCCATTACCCCAGGGCACCAGCCTGGCCGTGACCCAACCGTCCCCCAGCAACCTGACGATTGCCGTGCAGCAGGCCGTCGCCTCCAGCGTCGCCACCTTGACGCGCATCGATACGACGCAGATGCCGGTCGGCACGCTGCTGCAAGGCAAGGTGCTGACCAGCCAGGCATTGCCGTCATTGCCTGGGCAGCCGGCGGTCTATCGGTCATTGGTGAGCCTGCTCAACACCGCCCAGGCCGGCAGTACCCTGGACATCGACAGCCCTCAACCGCTGCGCATCGGCACGCTCTTGAGCGCCCAGGTGCAAGATGCCCAGACGCTGAAATTCGTTCCCCTGAGCAACCGCCAGGAGCAACTGGCGGTGAGCCAGCAACTGCTCACCCAAGTGAGCCGCCAGGGCTCGCTGGACAGCCTGATCACTGCCCTGCAAAACCTGCCGGTCACCGACGACACCGGCACCGAGCTGCGCGCCGCGGTGACTCGCTTGCTGGCTGGTCTGCCGGATGTCCAGCAACTGAGCACGCCCAAGGGCTTGGCCCAGGCCATGGTCGCCAGCGGGGTGTTCCTGGAAAGCAAACTGCTCGCCGGCCAGCCACCGAGCCTGGCGCCGGACATGAAAGGCGATCTGCTGAAACTGATTGCCCAACTGACACCGGCCCTGCCCGCCTCCACCAACCTCAGCGCCATCATTGCCGCCAATACGCTGGCTCAGGTCCTGCCGAGTTTCGTGCGCAGCGCCCTGGGGATGCTCGGCCAGGTCAGCGCCAAGCCGCAACCCACCAGTTTTCCGCTGCCCTCACGCCAGTTGAAAGACCAGGACGAAGGCGGCGATCTGGAGCACCTGCTGCGTCTGGCCGCCGCTGCCGTGTCGCGCCTGCAAAGCCATCAGTTGTCGAGCCTGGAACAAACCGGCCTGACCGACGACGGTCGCTTGATGAGCACCTGGCAGTTGGAGATCCCGATGCGCAACCTGCAGGACATCGTGCCGTTGCAGGTCAAGTTCCAGCGCGAGGAAACCCCGCCCCGGGAGCAACCAGACGAACGCCGGGAAGAACGCGAGCCGAAACAGCAGCTCTGGCGGGTCGAACTGGCATTCGACATGGAACCGCTAGGTCCGCTGCAGATTCAAGCCCAGTTGCTCAGCGGCAGCCTGTCCAGCCAATTGTGGGCAGAACGGCCGTACACCGCGAGCCTGATCGAAAGCAATCTGACAGCACTGCGTGAGCGCCTGGTGACCTGTGGCTTGAACGTCGGCGACCTGGACTGCCACCTCGGCACTCCGCCCCAAGGTCCCAAGACTCGCCTGGAACAACGCTGGGTGGACGAAACCGCATGACAACCCACACCGAACCCCGCCAGGCCATCGCCCTCAAATACGACGGCCACCACGCCCCGACCCTCACCGCCAAGGGCGACGAAGCCCTGGCCGAGGAAATCCTGCGCATCGCCCGGGACAGTGAAGTACCGATCTATGAAAATGCCGAACTGGTGAAGCTGCTGGCACGGATGGAATTGGGGGATAGCATCCCGGAAGAGCTGTACCGCACGATTGCCGAGATCATCGCGTTCGCCTGGAACCTCAAGGGCAAGTTCCCCCAAGGCCATGACCCGAATGCGCCGAGTGTCGAAAAGGATGTGACCGACCGCGGCGACGATTACTGATCACAGCCACAAGAGCGATAGGCTGGCTGGAATGACCAGAAGTGAACGCCAGAAAAACCTGTGGGAGCGAGCTTGCTCGCGATGACGGGTTCACATCCGACATCGCTGTCGACGGTCACACCGCTATCGCGAGCAAGCTCGCTCCCACATGGGGTCTGCGACAGAACGCGGGCAAAATGCTGGGGCCCGCTTCGCAGGCCAGCGGGAGCAAGCTCCCTCGCCACAGGGGTTATGGGCTGGCTGGAACGATCAGTGTGAACGCCAGAAAAACCTGTGGGAACCGAGCTTGCTCGCGATGACGGGTTCACATCCGACATCGCTGTCGACGGTCACACCGCTATCGCGAGCAAGCTCGCTCCCACATGGGTTCTGCGACAGAACGCAGGCAAAATGCTGGGGCCTGCTTCGCAGGCCAGCGGGAGCAAGCTCCCTCGCCACAGGGGTTGTGGGCTGGCTGGAACGATCAGTGTGAACGCCAGAAAAACCTGTGGGAGCCGAGCTTGCTCGCGATGACGGGCTCACATTCAACATCGCTGTCGACGGTCACACCGCTATCGCGAGCAAGCTCGCTCCCACATGGGGTCTGCGACAGAACGCGGGCAAAATGCTGGGGCCCGCTTCGCAGGCCAGCGGGAGCAAGCTCCCTCGCCACAGGGGTTATGGGCTGGCTGGAACGATCAGTGTGAACGCCAGAAAAACCTGTGGGAGCCGAGCTTGCTCGCGATGACGGGTTCACATTCAACATCGCTGTCGACGGTCACACCGCTATCGCGAGCAAGCTCGCTCCCACATGGGGTCTGCGACAGAACGCGGGCAAAATGCTGGGGCCCGCTTCCCAGGCCAGCGGGAGCAAGCTCCCTCGCCACAGGGGTTATGGGCTGGCTGGAACGATCAGTGTGAACGTCAGAAAAACCTGTGGGAGCCGAGCTTGCTCGCGATGACGGGTTCACATTCAACATCGCTGTCGACGGTCACACCGCTATCGCGAGCAAGCTCGCTCCCACATGGCTCCGCGACAGAACGCAGGCAAAATGCTGGGGCCTGCTTCGCAGGCCAGCGGGAGCAAGCTCCCTCGCCACAGGGGTTATGGGCTGGCTGGAACGATCAGTGTGAACGCCAGAAAAACCTGTGGGAGCCGAGCTTGCTCGCGATGACGGGCGCACATTCAACATCGCTGTCGACGGTCACACCGCTATCGCGAGCAAGCTCGCTCCCACATGGGTTCTGCGACAGAACGCAGGCAAAATGCTGGGGCCTGCTTCGCAGGCCAGCGGGAGCAAGCTCCCTCGCCACAGGGGTTATGGGCTGGCTGGAACGATCAGTGTGAACTCCAGAAAAACCTGTGGGAGCCGAGCTTGCTCGCGATGACGGGCTCACATTCAACATCGCTGTCGACGGTCACACCGCTATCGCGAGCAAGCTCGCTCCCACATGGCTCTGCGACAGAACGCGGGCAAAATGCTGGGGCCCGCTTCGCAGGCCAGCGGGAGCAAGCTCCCTCGCCACAGGGGCTGGAATGACCAGAAGTGAACGCCAGAAAAACCTGTGGGAGCCGAGTTTGCTCGCGATGACGGGCTCACATTCAACATCGCTGTCGACGGTCACACCGCTATCGCGAGCAAGCTCGCTCCCACATGGGGTCTGCGACAGAACGCGGGCAAAATGCTGGGGCCTGCTTCGCAGGCCAGCGGGAGCAAGCTCCCTCGCCACAGGGGCTGGAATGACCAGAAGTGAACGCCAGAAAAACCTGTGGGAGCCGAGCTTGCTCGCGATGACGGGCGCACATTCAACATCGCTGTCGACGGTCACACCGCTATCGCGAGCAAGCTCGCTCCCAGATGGGTTCTGCGAAGAAAGCGATCAGCCGCCTCGGTGCAGCTTGCTCATCAACTCCGCCTCGGCTTGGGTCAGGCCGCAGGCTTGGGTCAGTTCGTCGACGCTGGCGCCCATGCCCACCAGGCGGGCAGCCTGGGCGAAGGACAGGCTGGAGGGGTCACGCTGTTCCAACTGGGCGAGTTTGTCCGGCAACGGCGCAACCACGGCACGTAGCTCATGGAGCGCTTCGCCCATGCGCACGGTGCCGTTCTGGTAATCGTCGACGCGCTTGGCCAGGTCCTTGATGCGCTGGTCGCGCAGCGCATCGCCCTGGGCCTGCTGAGCGGCAATCTGCCGCTGTCCACGTATGTATGCCAAGAACATCGCCAGCGTACCTGCCCAGAAAAGGAACAGGACAATGACTGCTACCTCAAGAATCAATCAGATACTCTCCAGTTCCGACCACTCTTCTTCGCTCATCATCTTGTCCAGTTCAACCAGAATCAGCAACTCGTTATTCTTGTTGCACACGCCTTGAATGAACTTGGCGGACTCTTCGTTACCCACGTTCGGGGCCGTCTCGATTTCCGACTGGCGCAAGTAAACCACTTCGGCGACGCTGTCGACCATGATGCCAACCACTTGCTTGTCGGCTTCGATGATGACGATCCGGGTGTTGTCGCTGATCTCGGCGTTCATCAGGCCGAAGCGCTGACGGGTATCGATCACGGTGACCACGTTGCCACGCAGGTTGATGATGCCCAGCACATAGCTGGGTGCACCCGGTACCGGGGCGATCTCGGTATAGCGCAGCACTTCCTGAACGCGCATCACGTTGATGCCGTAGGTTTCGTTATCGAGCTTGAAGGTCACCCATTGCAGAATCGGATCTTCAGAACCCTTTTGAGACGACGCCTTATCATTCATACCTTGACCCCTCGAAAAACCGCCTGTGGCGGCGTGTATTCTGTCCGGCGACGCTGTGCGCCACCGGTTGTCTTATTTCGGTTTCTGGACCGGCTTCTTGCTGCCGCCCAGGTGTTTTGCCCCGCCGCTGGCGATCAACTCCGCCAGCTCGGCAACGTCCAGCAAGGCGCACATGTGCTCGATCACCGTACCGGCCAGCCATGGCCGTTGCCCTCGATGGCTGCGCCACTTGATCTCGTTCGGATCCAGGCGCAGCGAACGGCTGACCTGGTGCACCGCCAATCCCCACTCGTAACCTTGCACCGAAATCACGTATTGCAGGCCCTGGCGAAAATCATCGCGATAACGGTCCGGCATCACCCAGCGTGCTGTATCCAGTACCTTCAGGTTGCCCGCCTGGCTCGGCAGGATCCCGAGGAACCATTCCGGCTGGCCGAACAACGGCGTCAGCTCCTGCCCGGCCAGGGAGTAAATCGATCCCAGGCAGACCAGCGGCACCGCCAGGGTCAACCCGGCCACATCGAACAACAAACACTCGAACGGCTCGGCCGCCCAGGCCGGACGGTCGTCGCCCGGCACCGGTGGCGGTGGGTTGCTCGGCGGCAAGTGGACTTCCACCACCGGCGTCACCAGCCCCTGCAGCAACGGAGCAACGGTCGAGACCGGCGCCAGGATCGGAGCAGGTGCCTCCATTACCGCCAGTTGTGGCTTGATGAACGGTGCTTCGACCGCTGCGGCCACCACTGATTTCTGTGCGTCACGGGCCTGCTCTTCGAGCACGGCCGCTTGAAATTCATCCAGCACACCCTCGGCTTCGACGTGTTCGGGCAACGCCTCGATCACGCTTGGCGGCGGTGGCAGTTCTTCGGTCGCTTCCTGCAACAGCCCATCGAGATAGGACTGCAGGGCCATTTGCGGACGCGAGGTTGTCTTTACTGGGCGGCTCATAGGAACAGTGCGCCACTTGAAGAGGTTATCGGCATGAATGCGGCAGGACTTGAGCGTTCGCAAGCGAACACACTGCCAGTGGAAAGCCTCGTCACCTTAAGCCACCTGCTGCGGAACAAGCTGTTGGGCCAGCAGATGCTTGAGCAGCGCTCGGTAAGCCAGCACGCCACGGCTCTTGCCATCGAATTGCGAAGGGGTCACACCGGCGCGGCTGGCATCCCGCAGGCGGGTGTCAACGGGGATATAGCCCTGCCAGATGTCATCCGGGTACTTGTCCCGCAACACCCGCAGGGTTCCCAGGGACGCCTGGGTACGACGGTCGAACAGCGTCGGCACGATGTTGAAGGCCAGCGTCTGTTTGCGCGAGCGGTTGACCATCGCCAGTGTATTGACCATGCGCTCCAGCCCCTTGACGGCCAAATGTTCGGTCTGCACGGGGATCACCAATTGCTGACTGGCGGCCAGGGCATTGACCATCAACAACCCCAGCAACGGCGGGCTGTCGATGATCGCGTAATCGAAATCCTGCCACAGCTGCGCCAGACTCTTGGCGATCACCAGGCCCAGGCCGCTCTGCCCAGGCGATTGTCGCTCCAAGGTGGCCAGGGCGGTGCTCGACGGCAACAGGGAAATCCGCTCGTCGCTGGTGGACAACAACAATTGCCCCGGCAAACCCTCGGGCACGACGCCCTTGTGCAGGAACAGGTCGAAGTTGCTGTGCTCCAGGCTGTCGGGATCGTAGCCAAAATAGCTGGTCATCGAGCCATGGGGGTCCAGATCGACGATGACCACGCGCTTGCCCGCCTCGGCCAGCAACCCGGCTAAAGCGATGGAAGATGTGGTCTTGCCCACACCACCTTTTTGATTGGCGACTGCCCAGACTCTCATTCGGATCGTTCCTCCCGGCCGAAACAGGCTCGACCGAGAAATAGCTCGGTTATAAAGCGGGTGACGGAGAATTGACGGCACTCTGTCTTCCCGGCGACTTGACCGGAGCCGGTGCAGTTTGTGTGCCAGCCCGCTTCAATGCCGCATCCGGGGTTGCATTGGCCGTACCGGTACCGGTCAGGCTACGACGTACATCGAGGTTACGCGACACCACCAGCACCACCCGCCGGTTGCGCGCACGCCCCTCGGCCGTGGCGTTGTTGGCCACCGGCTGGAACTCACCGTAGCCCACCGAGGCCAGGCGACCGGGGTTCACGCCCTGCATCGCCAGCATGCGCACGATGCTCGCCGAACGGGCCGAAGACAGCTCCCAGTTGGTCGGGTATTGCGCGGTACGGATCGGCTGGTCGTCCGTGAAGCCTTCGACATGGATCGGGTTGTCGAAGGGCTTGAGGATCGCCGCGACCTTATCGATGATGTTGAACGCCATGTCGCTGGGCATGGCATCGCCGCTGCCGAACAACAGGCTGGAATTGAGCTCGATCTCGACCCACAGCTCGTTGCCGCGCACGGTCATCTGGTTGGAGCTGATCAGGTCACCGAACGCCGCGCTGATGTCGTCGGCGATGCTTTTCAACGGATCGCTACTGCCGGCGATACCGGCCTCCACCTGCTCGCTGTCCTTGACCAAGGGTTTGGCCGGGGTGGTGGTCTTGGGCCGCTCCTCGCCGATTGGGATGGGCTTGAGGGCTCGATCGGAATCGGTGAAGACCCCGATCAACGCCTCGGAAATGACTTTGTACTTGCCTTCGTTGACCGACGAAATCGAGTACATGACCACGAAAAAAGCGAACAGCAGCGTGATGAAGTCGGCGTAGGAAACCAGCCAGCGTTCATGGTTGACGTGTTCTTCACGATGCCTGCGACGTGCCATTTTCCATGTCTCCCATCAGTCCATGAAGCCCTGGAGCTTCAACTCAATGGAACGCGGGTTTTCACCTTCGGCGATCGACAGGATCCCTTCCAGCAGCATTTCGCGATAGCGCGACTGGCGCAACGCGATGGACTTGAGTTTGGCGGCGATGGGCAGCAACACCAGGTTGGCACTCGCTACGCCATAGATCGTGGCGACGAAGGCCACGGCGATGCCGCTGCCCAGTTGCGACGGATCGGCCAGGTTGCCCATCACGTGGATAAGGCCCATCACCGCTCCGATGATGCCGATGGTCGGCGCGTAGCCGCCCATGCTTTCGAATACTTTGGCCGCTTCGATGTCGCGGCTTTCCTGGGTGTAGAAATCCACTTCCAGGATGCTGCGGATGGCTTCCGGCTCGGCGCCGTCCACCAGCAATTGCAGGCCTTTGCGTGAGTAGCTGTCGGGTTCGGCGTCGGCCACCCCTTCCAGGCCCAGCAGGCCTTCCTTGCGAGCGGTCAGGCTCCAGTTCACCACGCGGTCGATGCCACCGGCCAGGTCGACACGGGGCGGGAACAGAATCCAGATCAGTACCTGCATGGCCCGTTTGAAAGCGCTCATGGGCGACTGCAACAGCGCCGCGCCGATGGTGCCACCGAGCACGATCAACGCCGCCGGGCCGTTGGCCAGCGCGCCCAGATGACCGCCTTCCAGATAATTGCCGCCAATGATGGCGACGAACGCCATGATGATGCCAATCAGGCTGAGCACATCCATTACAGGCAGGCCTCGACCAGGTGTCTACCGATGTCGTCCAACCCGTACACCGCGTCGGCAAGATCGGCTTTGACGATAGCCATCGGCATGCCGTAGATCACGCAACTGGCTTCGTCCTGGGCCCAGATCGCACTGCCGCCCTGCTTGAGCAGCCGTGCGCCTTCGCGACCGTCGGCGCCCATGCCGGTGAGCACCACCGCCAGAACTTTGTCACCGTAGGACTTGGCCGCGGAACCGAAGGTAATGTCCACGCAAGGCTTGTAGTTCAGGCGCTCATCGCCCGGCAGAATCTTCACCGCACCGCGGCCGTCGATCATCATCTGCTTGCCACCCGGCGCCAACAATGCCAGGCCCGGACGCAGGATGTCACCATCCTCGGCTTCCTTGACGTTGATGTTGCACAGCTTGTCCAGACGCTCGGCAAACGCCTTGGTGAACGCCGCCGGCATGTGCTGGATCAGCACGATAGGAGCCGGGAAGTTGGCCGGCAACTGGGTCAGGACCCGTTGCAGCGCCACCGGGCCGCCGGTGGACGTACCGATCGCCACCAGTTTGTAGGCTTTGCGCTTGGGTGCCGGCGACGTTGCACTGGCAGGTGCCGAACGCGTCGGCGCAGGTGCCGGGGCGCTGCGTACCGGGGCCGGATTGAAGCTGCTCGATGCCGTCGGCGCTGGCGCAGGGCTTGGCGCCGCAACCGGGGCTGGCGCCGGTGTGCTGTAGGCACCGACACGACGATTGCTGCGGGAAATGCTGTGGACCTTTTCGCACAGCAACTGCCGGACCTTGTCGGGGTTGCGCGAAATGTCTTCGAAATTCTTCGGCAGGAAATCCACCGCCCCGGCGTCCAGCGCATCGAGGGTTACCCGGGCGCCTTCGTGAGTCAGGGACGAGAACATCAAGACCGGGGTCGGGCAGCGCTGCATGATATGCCGCACGGCCGTGATGCCATCCATCATCGGCATCTCGTAGTCCATGGTAATCACGTCCGGCTTGAGTGCCAGGGCCTGATCGATCGCCTCTTTGCCATTAGTCGCGGTACCGACGACCTGAATACTCGTGTCCGCCGAAAGAATTTCCGAGACGCGGCGACGGAAAAAACCCGAATCGTCCACCACCAGGACTTTAACTACCATAAACACTCCGTTAGATGAGGCGCGGCCCTGGGCCGCCCCCCTCCAGAATCAAATACGCCGGGCGGCGTAACGCTTGAGCATGCTTGGCACATCGAGAATCAACGCGATGCGGCCGTCGCCGGTGATGGTGGCGCCGGACATGCCCGGGGTGCCCTGGAGCATCTTGCCCAACGGCTTGATGACCACTTCTTCCTGGCCCACCAACTGGTCGACGACGAAGCCGATCCGCTGGGTGCCCACCGAAAGGATCACCACATGGCCCTCGCCCTGCTCCACATGAGCCGCGGAGCTGACCAGCCAGCGCTTGAGGTAGAACAGCGGCAATGCCTTGTCCCGTACGATCACCACTTCCTGGCCGTCCACCACGTTGGTGCGCGACAGGTCGAGGTGGAAGATCTCGTTGACGTTGACCAGCGGGAAGGCGAAGGCCTGGTTGCCCAGCATCACCATCAAGGTCGGCATGATCGCCAAGGTCAACGGGACCTTGATGACGATCTTCGAGCCCTGGCCCTTGGTCGAGTAGATGTTGATCGAACCGTTGAGCTGGGAAATCTTGGTTTTCACCACGTCCATGCCCACGCCACGGCCCGACACGTCGGAAATCTCGGTCTTGGTCGAGAAACCCGGGGCGAAGATCAGGTTGTAGCACTCGGTGTCGCTCAGGCGGTCGGCGGCATCCTTGTCCATTACACCGCGTTTCACCGCGATGGAACGCAGCACGTTCGGGTCCATGCCTTTGCCGTCGTCGGAGATCGACAGCAGGATGTGGTCACCTTCCTGCTCGGCGGCCAGGATCACCTTGCCGCTGCGGACCTTGCCCGAGGCTTCGCGTTCTTCCGGCGACTCGATGCCGTGGTCGACCGCGTTGCGCACCAAGTGGACCAACGGGTCGGCCAGGGCCTCGACAAGGTTCTTGTCGAGGTCGGTCTCTTCACCCACCAGTTCCAGGTTGATTTCTTTCTTGAGCTGGCGAGCCAGGTCGCGAACCAGGCGCGGGAAGCGCCCGAAGACTTTCTTGATCGGCTGCATCCGGGTCTTCATGACCGCGGTCTGCAAGTCGGCCGTGACCACGTCGAGGTTCGACACGGCCTTGGACATGGCTTCGTCCTGGCTGTTGAGGCCCAGGCGCACCAGACGGTTACGCACCAACACCAGTTCGCCGACCATGTTCATGATCTCGTCCAGGCGTGCGGTGTCGACCCGAACGGTGGTCTCGGCTTCGCTGGCCGGTTTTTCCGCTGGCGCAGCCGCCGGAGCCCGGGCTGGCGCCGCGGCGGCGGCAGGTTTGGCGGGCTCGGCCTTGGGTTCCGGTGCCTTGGCAGCGGGTTTGGGCGCAGCCTTGGCCGCCGGTGCCGCCGCGGTGGCGGCAGGCGCGGCAGACGCCGTACCGACTTCGCTGAACTTGCCCTTGCCATGCAGCTCATCGAGCAGCGATTCGAATTCGTGGTCGCTGATCAGATCGCTGCCAGCGGCAGCGGCGGCAGGCTTGGCCGGGGTCGGCGCCGAAGCGATGGCCGAATCCAGTGCGTCAACGGCAAAGGTGCCCTTGCCATGCAACTGGTCGAGCAACGCTTCGAATTCGTCGTCGGTAATGTCGGAGCTGTCGCCCGCCGCTTTCGGTGCGGCCGGTGCCGTCGGCGGGACGACCGCATCCGGCGCGAACTGGCCCTTGCCGTGAAGCTGGTCGAGCAGCGACTCGAACTCGGCATCGGTGATTTCATCGCTGCCAGCCCCGGCGGCTTGCGCAGCAGGTGCGGCCTGAGCGGCCGGCGCCTCGGCCTGGGCCTTGACGGTATTCAGGGAGTCCAGCAGTTGTTCGAATTCGTTATCGGTGATGTCGCCCGATTCTTCAGCGACCGGTTCTTCAACCACCGCTTCGACAACCGGCGCCGCTTCGTCAGCCGATTGCGGCTCGGCCAGGCGTGCCAGCGCGGCGAGCAACTCAGGGGTGGCAGGGGTGATCGGCGAGCGCTCGCGCACTTCGCTGAACATGCTGTTGACCGCATCCAGCGCTTCGAGCACCACGTCCATCAATTCCGAGTCAACGCGACGCTCACCCTTGCGCAGGATGTCGAACACGTTCTCGGCAATGTGACAGCACTCCACCAGCTCGTTGAGCTGGAGGAAGCCGGCGCCTCCTTTTACAGTGTGGAAACCGCGAAAAATTGCATTGAGCAGATCCGCATCATCAGGTCGGCTTTCCAGCTCGACCAGCTGTTCGGACAGTTGCTCTAGAATCTCGCCGGCCTCAACCAGGAAATCCTGAAGGATCTCTTCATCGGCGCCGAAGCTCATTAATGGCTGCTCCTAAAACAGGGCTAAAACTCAGAATCCAAGGCTGGACAGCAAATCGTCCACATCGTCCTGACCGGACATAACGTCTTCTCTTTTATCGGCATGAATTTGCGGACCTTCACCCTGAGAGAGATGTTTTTGTGGATCTTTTTCAGCAAGCATCGCTTCACGGTCGTGTTCGATGCCTGCAAAGCGGTCGACCTGGCTAGCCATCAACACCAGTTTGAGCAGGTTGCTTTCCACTTCGGTGACCAACTGGGTCACACGCTTGATCACCTGGCCGGTCAGGTCTTGATAGTCCTGGGCCAGCAGAATGTCGTTGAGGTTGCTTGCCACGGCGCGGTTCTCGGTGCTGCTGCGCGTCAGGAAACCGTCGACCCGACGGGCCAGCTCCCGAAACTCTTCAGCACCGACTTCGCGACGCATGAACCGGCCCCAGTCGGTGCTCAAGGCCTGGGCCTCTTCGCTCAGGCCATTGACCAGCGGCGTTGCGCTTTCCACCAGGTCCATGGTGCGGTTGGCCGCGGCTTCGGTCAGCTTGACCACATACCCCAGGCGCTCGGTGGCGTCGGTGATCTGTGAGACTTCCTCGGCCTGCGGCATATGCGGGTCGATCTGGAAATTGACAATCGCACTGTGCAGTTCACGCGTGAGCTTGCCCACTTCCTGATACAGACCGCGGTCACGGGTCTGGTTGAGCTCATGGATCATTTGAACCGCATCGCCAAAGCGACCTTTCTCAAGGCTGTCGACCAGTTCGCGGGCATGTTTTTTCAGGGTCGATTCGAAATCGCCCATTGAAGATTCGTTGTCCATAGCTCCCCCGTGGCGCCGTTAACCGATGCGTTCGAAGATTTTTTCGATCTTCTCTTTCAACGCCTGGGCCGTGAAGGGTTTGACCACATAGCCGTTCACACCGGCCTGGGCCGCTTCGATGATCTGCTCGCGCTTGGCTTCGGCAGTGACCATCAACACCGGGAGATGCTTGAGTTTTTCGTCGGCACGCACCTGGCGCAGCAGGTCGATACCGGTCATGCCTGGCATGTTCCAGTCGGTGACCAGAAAATCGAAGTTGCCACTGTGCAACATCGGGAGCGCAGTGGTCCCGTCATCTGCTTCGGCCGTGTTGGTGAACCCAAGGTCACGCAACAGGTTTTTAATGATCCGCCGCATCGTTGAGAAGTCATCAACGATGAGGATTTTCATGTTCTTGTCCAATTCGACCTCCAAGCAGTCTTAAACGCGCCCAGCACCTGGACGCGCCATTTCAATCAATCCGGCACAACACTCGACAACGGTCTGGAGCACAACGGATGGAGACTGGCACAGCACCTGCCAGGCCAGCCTCGTCGCAGTGTCCCCACACTGCCTGTCAACGCGCTCGCCACTCCCCCAAACGCCCCCGCAAACGGGCCGCGCACTGGCTGTGTAACTGGCTGACCCGCGATTCGCTGACCCCCAGGACCTCACCGATTTCCTTGAGGTTCAGCTCTTCGTCGTAGTACAGCGCCAAGACCAGCCGCTCACGCTCCGGCAAATTGGCAATCGCATCCGCCAGCGCACTCTGGAAACGTTCATCTTCCAGGTCACGCGACGGCTCCATGTGAGCACTCGCGTTATCCTCGTGCAGCCCTTCGTGTTCGCCGTCCTGCAACAGGTCGTCGAAACTGAACAGGCGGCTGCCCAAGGTATCGTTCAAAATCCCGTAATAATCGTCGAGACTCAACTGGAGTTCGGCCGCAACTTCGTGATCTTTAGCGTCACGCCCGGTTTTAGCTTCAATTGCCCGAATCGCGTCACTGACCATGCGGGTATTGCGGTGCACCGAACGCGGCGCCCAATCGCCCTTGCGGACCTCATCGAGCATCGCCCCGCGAATGCGGATACCGGCATAGGTCTCGAAACTGGCACCTTTGCTGGCGTCGTATTTGTTCGACACTTCAAGCAGGCCGATCATGCCGGCCTGGATCAAGTCCTCGACCTGGACACTGGCCGGCAACCGCGCCAGCAAGTGGTAGGCAATACGCTTGACCAGTGGCGCATAACGCTCGATCAATTCGTACTGGGCGTCCCGTGCCGATTTTTTGTAGAGATGGTTGTAACCGCTGGCTGTCATAGCACGGGCCCTGCTGTTTGTTGCACAAGACGCTCGACGAAAAATTCCAGATGCCCGCGGGGGTTGGCCGGCAGTGGCCAGGTATCGACCTTCTGGGCGATCGCCTTGAACGCCAGCGCGCATTTGGAACGTGGAAAAGCTTCATAAACGGCGCGTTGCTTCTGGACGGCCTTGCGTACGCTTTCGTCGTACGGCACGGCGCCGACGTATTGTAGGGCGACGTCCAGGAAGCGATCGGTGACCTTGGTCAACTTGGCGAACAGGTTGCGCCCTTCCTGCGGGCTCTGGGCCATATTGGCCAGGACGCGGAAGCGGTTCATGCCATAGTCGCGGTTCAGCAGTTTGATCAGGGCGTAGGCGTCGGTGATGGACGTCGGTTCGTCGCAGACCACCAGCAGCACTTCCTGGGCGGCGCGGACGAAACTGACGACCGAGTCGCCGATGCCGGCCGCGGTGTCGATCACCAGCACATCGAGGTTGTCGCCGATGTCGCTGAAGGCCTGGATCAGGCCCGCGTGCTGGGCCGGGGTCAGGTGAACCATGCTCTGGGTGCCGGAGGCAGCCGGCACGATGCGAATCCCGCCAGGTCCCTGCAACAGCACGTCGCGCAGTTCGCAACGGCCCTCGATCACGTCCGCCAGGGTGCGTTTGGGGGTAAGTCCCAGCAGCACGTCGACGTTCGCCAGGCCCAGGTCGGCGTCCAGCAGCATGACCCGTCGGCCAAGCTCTGCCAGAGCCAGGGACAAGTTCACTGACACGTTAGTCTTCCCGACGCCACCTTTGCCGCCGGTCACCGCGATCACCTGTACGGGATGCATGCTGCCCATGTTCGTTCTTTACCTTGTCTTCTTAGACGGAGGCCACATTACTGGCTGCGCGTTCGCATAAGGAACAATGCATGGCAGACCATCGATGTAGGTACAAAAAATATTCATGATTACCTCAGCCGACCTGCTTGGTCGGGCTGTGGTAGATGTCAGCGAACATGTCAGCCATGGCTTCTTCGCTGGGTTCTTCCTGCATTTGCACACTCACGGCACGGCTGACCAGTTGATGACGGCGCGGCAGATGCAAATCATCCGGGATCCGCGGCCCATCGGTCAGGTAGGCCACCGGCAGTTCATGACCGATCGCCAGGCTCAACACCTCGCCCAGGCTTGCCGTTTCGTCCAGCTTAGTCAGGATGCAGCCAGCCAGTCCGCAGCGTTTGTAGCTGTGGTATGCGGCGGTTAGAACCTGTTTCTGGCTGGTGGTTGCCAACACGAGATAATTTTTTGACTTGATACCGCGTCCGGCCAGGCTTTCGAGCTGCATGCGCAGGGCCGGATCGCTGGCTTGCAGGCCGGCGGTATCGATCAGCACGACGCGCTTGCGCAGCAGCGGCTCCAGCGCCTGGGCCAGGGATTGGCCCGGATCCACATGGGTCACCGACACATTGAGGATCCGGCCCAAGGTCTTGAGTTGTTCCTGGGCACCGATGCGGAAACTGTCCATGCTCACCAGGGCGATGCTCTGGGCGCCGTATTTGAGTACGTAGCGGGCGGCGAGCTTGGCCAGGGTGGTGGTCTTGCCCATGCCGGCAGGACCGACCATGGCAATCACCCCGCCCTCCTCTAGCGGCTCGACTTCCGGCGTGGCGATCATCCGCGCCAGGTGCGCCAGCAACATGCGCCAGGCCTGGCGAGGCTCTTCGATACCATTGATCAGCGCCAGCAGGTCCCGGGATAACGGGCCGGACAAGCCGATGCGTTGCAGGCGACGCCACAGGTTGGCCTGGGCCGGACGGCTGCCTTGCAGTTGGTTCCAGGCCAGGGAGCCGAGTTGGACTTCCATCAGCTCGCGCAGGCTGTTGAGCTCGAAGCGCATCGAGTCCAGGGCGCGCGGGTCGAGACCGCGGGCAGGCGCGGCGGGTGCCGGCTCCGGACGACGCGGTTCGGCCTGGGCCTGCTCGATCAGCGGCTCGGCAGCAGTCAACGGCAGGCCGGCGGTCAGCGGCTGACCGGCGAACAATTGACGATTGGTGCCCGCGGCACCCTCGCCTTCGCTGCTGCGCAGGCTCAGTTCGGCCTGGGCGCTGGCGATGCGCGACTGGGTCTTGCGCAGCTCGTCTTCGAGTTCCATGTTCGGAACCCGCGGGGCCAGCGCAGACAGTTTGTAATCCAGGGCCGCCGTCAGCTCGACACCGCCGGCGATACGACGGTTGCCAATGATGGCTGCTTCAGCGCCCAGCTCGTCACGAACCAGTTTCATGGCCTGACGCATGTCGGCGGCGAAAAAACGCTTCACTTGCATAAACCACTACCTCAGCCGTTGGGCCCTACTGTCGCAACGATGGTCACTTGCTTGTTGTCCGGTATTTCCTGGTACGCCAGCACATGCAGCCCCGGGACCGCGAGGCGACCGAATCGCGAGAGCATCGCGCGAATCGGACCGGCCACCAGCAGGATCACCGGTTGGCCTTGCATCTCCTGCCGCTGGGCTGCTTCGATCAGCGAACGCTGCAGCTTCTCGGCCATGCTTGGCTCCAGCAGAACACCCTCTTCCGAGCCTTGTCCTGCCTTCTGCAGACTATTGAGCAATATCTGTTCCAACCTTGGCTCCAAGGTGATCACAGGCAGCTCAGACTCAGTGCCTACAATGCTTTGGACGATTGCGCGGGACACGCCGACCCGAACCGCAGCCACCAAGGCGGCGGTATCTTGACTCTTGGAGGCGTTGTTGGCGATGGCCTCGGCGATACTGCGTATGTCGCGCACAGGCACTTGTTCGGCCAGCAGCGCCTGCAGCACCTTGAGCAACTGCGACAACGAAACCACGCCCGGCACCAGCTCTTCAGCCAGCTTCGGCGAGCCTTTGGCCAGTACTTGCAGGAGTTGCTGGACTTCTTCGTGGCCGATCAGCTCGCTGGAGTGCTTGTACAGGATCTGGTTCAAGTGGGTCGCCACCACGGTACTGGCGTCCACCACGGTATAACCGAGGGACTGGGCCTGGGCCCGCTGACTGATTTCGATCCACACCGCTTCCAGGCCGAAAGCCGGATCCTTGGCGGTGATGCCGTTGAGGCTGCCATAGACCTGGCCCGGGTTGATCGCCAATTCGCGGTCGGGGTAGATCTCGGCTTCGGCCAGGATCACCCCCATCAACGTCAGGCGATAGGCGCTCGGCGCCAGGTCGAGGTTGTCGCGGATATGCACGGTGGGCATCAGGAAGCCCAGGTCCTGGGAGAGCTTCTTGCGCACCCCCTTGATCCGCGCCAGCAACTGACCACCCTGGTTACGATCGACCAAGGGAATCAGGCGATAGCCGACTTCCAGGCCGATCATGTCGATCGGGGTCACATCATCCCAGCCCAGTTCCTTGGTTTCCATGGCGCGGGCCGGCGACGGCAGCAGTTCCTGCTGGCGCTTGACCTCTTGCAGGGCCTGGACCTTCTGCACGTTCTGCTTCTTCCAGAACAGGTAGGCGCCACCGGCCGCCAGGGCAGCCATGGTCAGGAAGGAAAAGTGCGGCATGCCAGGCACCAGGCCCATCACCGCCATCAGGCCTGCGGCAACGGCCAGGGCCTTGGGCGAGGCAAACATCTGCCGGCCGATCTGCTTGCCCATATCTTCAGAGCCCGAAGCACGGGTCACCATGATCGCGGCCGCTGTGGATAACAACAGTGATGGCAATTGCGCCACCAAACCGTCACCAATGGTCAACAAGGCGTAAACCCTGCCGGCGTCGCCAAACGACATGTTGTGCTGGAAGATGCCGACAGCCATGCCGCCGATCAGGTTGATGAACAGAATCAGCAGGCCGGCGATGGCGTCACCGCGCACGAATTTGCTGGCACCGTCCATGGAACCGTAGAACTCGGCTTCCTGGGCCACTTCCAGGCGACGCAGCTTGGCCTGGCTCTGGTCGATCAGGCCGGCGTTGAGGTCGGCGTCGATCGCCATCTGCTTGCCGGGCATCGCATCGAGGGTGAAACGCGCGCTCACCTCGGAAATCCGCCCGGCGCCCTTGGTCACCACGACGAAGTTGATGATCATCAAGATGGCGAAGACCACGATACCGACCACGTAGTTACCGCCGATCACCACCTCACCGAAGGCCTGGATCACCTTACCGGCGGCGGCGTGCCCGTCCTGGCCGTGGAGCATCACCACGCGGGTGGACGCCACGTTCAGCGCCAGGCGCAGCAGCGTGGCCACCAGCAGGATGGTCGGGAAGACGGCGAAATCCAGTGGCCGCAGGGCGTAGACGCACACCAGCAGCACGACGATCGACAGGGCGATGTTGAACGTGAAGAACACGTCCAGCAGGAACGGCGGCACCGGCAGCATCATCATGGCAAGCATGACCAGCAGCAACAGCGGCACGCCCAGATTACCCCGACTGAGGTCTACGACATTGCTGCGCGCAGTGCTGAATAACTGTGAGCGATCCACCGATTTTCCCCGTTCCTGTGAAGCAAACTTTTGACGCCCGGAGGGGGCGCAGACGGGGTATTGCAAGAAGCCTTCCAACTTGCAGCCAACATTCGCAACAGCATGCATTCAGCCGGGTTCAACTCACCGGTTGGTCACTGCGCTGTCAATATCTGCTGCGGTGTGACCGGGCCGAAATCCAGTTTCCAGCCCCTGACATAACGCGTCCCCCTGTACATTTGCTGACCATCGACTTCAACCCGGTCTTCGCTCGTGTACGTGAACACCACCATCGAAGACGGCGCCTTGATGTCCGCCCCAGGTTGTCCAGGAACGTTTATCTCGTGGCCCTCCATCACATTCAGCGCCCATTGGAACCGAATGATCGGGAGATCCGCGATCGTGATGAGCCGTTGGGGGTCCTCCCATCGAAAATCCGTACGCGCGGCCAGCCTCAATTTACCGTCAAGGATCTGGAAAATCGGTTTGTGATAACGCTGCTCCATGACCCCACTCGACCACCCGTCAAAATAGCTGTCAGGACCGGTAAAAACCCGGAACAGCGCCTCGTTACTAGCAATCTTGCCGGCCTGATCGGCGAAGTAATCGTAGGAGATGTGGTAGGCCAGCCCGTCCAGTTCGGGTCGGATGGCATTGATCTCACCCTCCAGGTAATTCGGCACATACTTGTTTGCCGCGTCCTTGAAGCGGGCAAAATCGAGCGCCAGGTCAAAGGTGAACGCACAAGCGATAGCCCGCTCGCCGGCATTGGCCTCGACCACACCCAACACGAAGCTCAGCTCCATGCCTCCAAGATTTTTGTATTCGCGCGTTGTCATGTCATACCCCTGGGTTGAGTGAGCCACCAAGCGCATTACATGGGCAGGGAGAATGGCTGTCTACT
Source organism: Pseudomonas sp. Pdm06 (assembly GCF_014851795.1). NCBI lineage: Bacteria > Pseudomonadati > Pseudomonadota > Gammaproteobacteria > Pseudomonadales > Pseudomonadaceae > Pseudomonas > Pseudomonas sp. Pdm06. The sequence goes on along the minus strand of NZ_JACVAH010000001.1, from coordinate 77,598 downwards.
GTCAGGACTGACAGGTACAGGGATACCAGGCGCTCGTCAGGTGTCGCGGCGCAAATCCGGCGGGATCGGCAGGTCCTTGAGCGGTTCGGGGCGCTTGCCCTTGCCCGCGCGGTGCTGGCGGATCTGGTAGACGTAGGCCAATACCTGGGCCACGGCCAGGTACAGGCCTCCAGGAATTTCCTGGTCGAGTTCGGTGGAGTAGTAAATCGATCGCGCCAGCGCCGGGGACTCGAGCAGCATCACTTCATTGGCCACGGCGATCTCACGGATCTTCAGCGCCAGGAAGTCGCTGCCCTTGGCCAGCAACACGGGAGCGTTGCCTTTTTCGGGGTCGTACTTGAGGGCGACGGCATAGTGAGTCGGGTTGGTGATGACCACATCGGCGTCGGGGATTGCCGCCATCATCCGCCGCTGGGAGACCTCGCGCTGCAATTGACGGATACGCTGCTTGACCTCCGGCTTGCCCTCCGCGTCCTTGTGCTCGTCGCGCACTTCCTGCTTGGTCATCATCAGCTTCTGCTTGCTCTGATACAGCTGGATCGGCACGTCGATGGCGGCGATCAGGATCAGGCCGCACGCCATCCACAACGTACTCCAGCCCACCAACTGCACGCTGTGGATAATCGCCTGCTCCAGCGGTTCGTGGGCAATGCGCAGCAGATCGTCGATGTCGGCCTGCAACACCGTCAGCGCGACGAACAGGACCAGCAGGAATTTCCCAAACGCCTTGAGCAACTCCATCAGCGCCGTGGTGGAAAACATGCGCTTGAGACCGGCGGCCGGGTTCATCCGGCTGAACTTGGGGGCCAGGCTACCCGCGGCGAACAACCAGCCGCCCAGGGAAATCGGGCCGATGAGAGCAGCCAGCAGCAAGCAGATCAAGACCGGCTGCACCGCCAGGATCGCGATCTTGCCCGAGTGCAGCAGATGCTGGGACATAGCCCCCGGAGACAGCAGCACCTCGCGGGGCAGGGAGAAATTCAGGCGCATGATTTCCAGCAGGTCCAGGGCCAACCCGCCGCCATAAATCAGCAACCCACCCGCCCCGGCCAGCATGATCGCCAGCGTGTTGAGTTCCTTGGAACGGGCGGTCTCACCCTTTTCCCGGGACTCGCGCAGGCGCTTTTCCGTGGGGTCTTCTGTCTTGTCCTGACCACTCTCGCTCTCGGCCATGGTTCAGCGTGCCTGTGCCATGTCGCGTAAAAGCTGCAAGGCCTGGGTGGCCAGCGGCTGATACTGATTGAGGATATCCCCCAGGCTGACCCAGAAAATCACCATGCCCAGCACGAGGGTGAGCGGGAAGCCAATGGAGAAAATATTCAATTGCGGCGCTGCGCGGGTCATCACGCCAAACGCGATGTTGACCACCAGCAACGCGGTGATCGCCGGCAATACCAGCACCATCGCCGCACCCAGGACCCAGCCGAGCTTGCCGGCGATTTCCCAGAAGTGATTGACCAGGAACGCACTGCCCACCGGCATGGTGGTAAAGCTCTCGGTCAACACCTCGAACACCACCAGATGCCCATTCATGGCGAGGAACAACAGGGTCACCAGCATCGTCAGGAACTGACCGATCACCGCCGTCGTCACGCCATTGGTGGGGTCGACCATGGACGCGAAAGCCATGCCCATCTGGATCGAAATGATTTGCCCGGCCACCACGAATGCCTGGAAGAACAGCTGCAGCGAGAACCCCATCAAGGCACCGATGAGAATTTGCTCGGCCACCAGCATCAGCGCGCTGAGGTCCAGGGCATTGACCGGCGGCATCGGTGGTAGCCCGGGCGCGATGACCACCGTGATCGCCAGGGCGAAATACAAGCGTACGCGCCGGGGCACCAGGGTCGTGCCGAAGACCGGCATGCTCATCAGCACCGCGGTGACGCGAAACAGTGGCAGGACGAACGATGCCACCCAGGAACTGATCTGGGTGTCCGTCAGCTCGAGCATCGACATGGGGTCAGCCGATCAACTGCGGAATACTGCCGTACAGCTGCAGGATGTATTCCATGAAGGTTTGTACCATCCAGGGGCCGGCGACGATCAACGTCACCAGCATCACCAGCAGGCGCGGCAGGAAGCTCAAGGTCTGTTCGTTGATCTGGGTCGCGGCCTGGAACATCGCCACCAGCAACCCCACCAGCAGGCTGGGGATCACCAGGATGGCAACCATCATGGTCGTCAGCCAGAGCGCTTCACGGAACAGGTCTACCGCTACTTCAGGCGTCATATCGTCCTACCCGCACAAAAGGCCTAAACACCGCCGAAACTGCCCGCCAGCGTACCGATGATCAACGCCCAGCCGTCCACCAGCACAAACAGCATGATCTTGAACGGCAGGGAAATGATCAGCGGCGACAGCATCATCATACCCATGGCCATCAGCACGCTGGCGACCACCAGGTCGATGATCAGGAACGGGATGAAAATCATGAAACCGATCTGGAACGCGGTTTTCAGCTCGGACGTCACGAACGCCGGCACCAGGATGGTCAGCGGCGCCTGGTCGGCACTGGGGATGTCGGTGCGCTTGGACAGGCGCATGAACAGCTCCAGGTCACTGCTGCGGGTCTGGGCCAGCATGAAATCCTTGATCGGCACCTGGGCCTTGGCCACGGCATCCTGAGCAGTGATTTTTTCTGCCAGGTAGGGTTGCAGCGCATCCTGGTTCACCCGATCGAACACGGGCGCCATGATGAACATGGTCAGGAACAGCGCCATACCGGTGAGAATCTGGTTCGAGGGGGTCTGTTGCAGGCCCAGGGCCTGGCGCAGGATCGAAAAGACAATGATGATCCGGGTGAAACTGGTCATCAGCATGACGAACGCCGGGATGAAACTCAGCGCGGTCATGATCAGCAGGATCTGCAGGCTGACCGAGTATTCCTGGGCCCCTTCGGCATTGGTCCCCAGGGTGATCGCCGGGATCGACAGCGGGTCGGCGGCGAACGCCAACGGTGCGGCCAGCATCAGGGCCAATGCCAACAGAATGCGCAACGGCATTACTTTTTATCCTTCTGGTCTTTCCCCAGCAGCTCCATGAGGCGCTGGGCAAATTCGGGGCTGGCCGGCTCGCTGGAGGGTACCTGCACCGGCTCCTTGAGGACGTGCAAGGCGGTGATGGTGCCCGGGCTCAGGCCCAGCAGGATCTGCTCGTTGCCGACCTGCACCAGCACCAGCCGGTCGCGCGGCCCGAGCGCGCGCGAACCGACGATGTCGATGACCTGGCCCTTGCCGGTCGGTCCCGCCTGTTGCACGCGGCGCAACAACCAGGCGAGAAAGAAGATCAAGCCCAGCACCAACAGCAAGCCGAGCACCAGTTGCGCCAGTTGCCCGGCGACCCCACTGCCTGCCGCCGGCGCAACGACCGCCGTGGCAGCCGGTTCGGCCGCCAGCACGCTCAATGGCAGCATCGACGCTGCGGCGAAGAAACCTTTCACTCAGCGCAGCTTCTTGATGCGTTCGCTCGGGCTGATCACGTCCGTCAGGCGAATGCCGAACTTCTCGTTGACCACCACCACTTCGCCATGGGCGATCAAGGTGCCGTTGACCAGCACGTCGAGCGGCTCACCGGCCAGGCGGTCCAGCTCGATCACCGAGCCCTGGTTGAGCTGCAGCAGGTTGCGAATGTTGATATCGGTGCTGCCCACTTCCATGGAGATCGACACCGGGATGTCGAGGATCACATCCAGGTTCGGCCCATCCAGCGTGACCGGTTCGTTGCTCCTGGGCACGCTGCCAAACTCTTCCATCGGCAGGCGGTTGGACCCCTGATTACCGCTATCGGCGGCCAGCAAGGCATCGATATCGGCCTGCCCGGCGTCGCCGGTTTCTTCCAGGGCCGCAGCCCATTCGTCGGCCAGCGCCTGGTCATCCTGGGTATTCATATCGTCAGCCATCATTTGTCCTCGGCGGGCAAAAATCAGTAAAAAACGTAAAATCCGTTACAAACTTAAGAAGTTGACACTGCTCAGCGGCGTTCGATCGGCTCGATCACCTGCAACGCCAGGTTGCCTTTGTGAGAGCCCATCTTGACCTTGAAGGCCGGCACGCCATTGGCGCGCATGATCATATCTTCCGGCATCTCGACGGGGATGATGTCCCCCGGCTGCATGTGCAGGATGTCCCGCAGACGCAGTTGGCGCCGGGCGACCGTCGCGCCGATCGGTACATCGACGTCGAGCACGTCCTGGCGCAAGGCGTTGATCCAGCGTTCGTCCTGGTCGTCGAGATCCGACTGGAAACCGGCGTCGAGCATTTCGCGCACCGGCTCGATCATCGAATACGGCATGGTCACGTGCAGGTCGCCGCCACCGCCATCGAGTTCGATGTGGAAGGTCGAGACCACGATGGCTTCGCTCGGCCCGACGATGTTGGCCATGGCCGGGTTCACTTCCGAGTTGATGTACTCGAAGTTCACTTCCATGATCGCCTGCCAGGCTTCCTTCAAATCGATGAAGGCCTGTTCCAGCACCATGCGCACCACCCGCAGCTCGGTCGGGGTGAATTCACGACCTTCGATCTTGGCATGACGACCGTCGCCACCAAAGAAGTTGTCCACCAGCTTGAACACCAGCTTGGCGTCGAGGATGAACAACGCGGTGCCGCGCAACGGCTTGATCTTCACCAGGTTGAGGCTGGTGGGCACGTACAACGAATGCACGTACTCGCCGAACTTCATCACCTGCACGCCGCCGACAGCCACGTCGGCCGAGCGGCGCAGCATGTTGAACATGCTGATGCGAGTGTACCGGGCGAAACGCTCGTTGATCATTTCCAGGGTCGGCATGCGTCCGCGAACGATGCGATCCTGGCTGGTCAGGTCGTAGCTTTTGACGCTGCCCGGTTCAGCAGCGTTTTCGGTCTGTACCAGACCGTCGTCGACACCATGCAACAGCGCGTCGATTTCGTCCTGGGACAGCAGGTCCTGCACGGCCATGTCGTGTTCCTACTGCAATACGAAGTTAGTGAAGAGCAACTGTTCGATCACCACTTTGCCGAGCTCTTTCTGAGCCACTTCCTGTACGCTGGCCGTGGCTTTCTGACGCAGCATTTCCTGACCGACGGGCGTGGCCAAGGTGTCGAAACTCTGTCCGGAAAAGAGCATCACCAGGTTATTGCGGATCAGCGGCATGTGCACCCGCAGCGCTTCCAGGTCGGCCTGGTTGCGACCTTGCAAAGTAATGCTGACCTGCATGTAGCGTTGACGACCGTTCACGGTGTAGTTGGCCACGAAGGCGGGCGCCATCGGTTCGAAAATCGCCGGCTGCTTGCCCACCGGCGCAGCCTCGACCGCCACTGGCTTGCTCTGAGCGCTGTGCATGAAATACCAGGTCGCCCCCACGGACACGCCGATCGCCAGGAGCAAACCCACCACGATCATGATGATCAGCTTGAGTTTGCCTTTGGTTGCAGGGTCTTTTACAGCTGCTGCTTCACTCTTCGCCATGCCAATAATCCGTCACTAATCGGGGTTTTCACTGTTGCACGGCAAGGCAGGAGCAAGTGTTATGCCAGAAGTGTCGGTACTTGGGATGACAGGCAGATACGCTCTTCAGTCCCCATGAAAGCAATGTGGGAGCGGGCTTGCTCGCGATAGCGATGAACCAGTCCCTGCAAGGATGACTGACAATCGGCTATAGCGAGCAAGCTCGCTCCCACAGGGGTGGGCAGCGTTGGATCAGGCGTAGTAGTCGACCGCGCTGGTGCCAATGACGCTGGTCGTGCTGGCGGCCACTTCGGCGATGCCGGCCGGGCCAGCTTCCTCCGCTGAATCCACCCGCCCGCCAGATGACGTCGTACGCCCGGCCCGGGCCTGCTGCTGGGCTTGCTGCTCCTGGTTCTGCGAACCACGGGATTGATCCGACACGCTGACGTCGACCTGGCCCATGCCCTGCTGGCTAAAACTCTCTCGCAGGCGATGCAACTGGCCCTCGAGGGCTTCACGAACGCCGGAGTGGGCGCTCATGAACGTGACCTGGGTCTGCTGGTCCGGAACCATGTTCACCCGGATATCCAGGCGTCCAAGCTCCGCGGGCTGCAATTGGATATCGGCCGCCTTGAGATTGACACTGGACAGGTACATCACCCGGTTGACCACCTCTTCGGTCCAACCGCTCTGATTCATCGCGATAGGTTGGTTGACCGGCACTGCGTTGGCGGTTTTGGGTGTAGCGGCCTGGGTCAGTGCGGCCAGGCGGTTGGCGAAATCATCCACGCGGGTGTCGCTGGACGCGGCGCCCAGGTCCTTGAGGCCCTCGCTGATCAAGCCGCCGAAAGCCTTGTCGCCCCCCTGGCTACCGGACTCGGTACTGTTCTGATCGGCTTGCACGCTGAGCATGCTGGCCATACCCGCGGCAAAGGTCTGCGCCGACGTCGGCTCACCGTCGAGCGATACCGGGGCAGCGCTCTTGGGCTGTGCCTGGCTGGTGGCGGAAACATGACCGCCCTGCTCCATCGCCAAGCGCAAGGCGGGCAATGCGTCGAGAGGGTCGGCTTCTGGGTCGAAGGCTGGATCGACGACCGGGACCGCAGGCTGGGCCGGGGCGGCCAATGGGACAACGGGCGTCGCGACTGCCGTGGCGACCTGAGCCTCAGTCGTGACCGCCACGGGGGCAGGCTCCGCCGGGGCTGTCGCGACCGGCACCACCGTCATGTCCGACAGCACACCAGGATCAAGGCTCGGATCGACCGGTGCCGCATCCGCCACGGGCGTTTCAGCCAAGTCGGCGCTGGTATCGCTGGCGGCCTTGTCGTCGGTGCTGGCTGGTTTGTCCGCGGGCAAGGGTTTGCCGCTATCGGCAACCGTCGGTTCCGGGGCGGCAGGGCTTTCGTTGCCGGTGTCTTTTTTGACGGTGTTATCGGCGGCCTTGTCGCGCGCCGATTTAACCACGGGCTCCGGGGCCGCCGCCGCTTTGGCAGGCGCCTGCTTGGCGAAGACTTGAGCGAAGCTGGAGGCTCTATCCCCGAGGTCCGGGGCCGCTGCCGGTGAATTGACGGCGACCTTGGGCTTGGCCTGGACAGAGGCCTGAAGCAGTGAATTGGGGGTAACGGGCATAAAAAGGTCTCCGCTGCACTGGAATCATTTGCACAGTCGAGACTAGGCAATGCAAGGCACGGGCCAACGTTTGCGTGGCCGTCAAATCTCAGCAGTGGAAGCCTTCACGCTCCTCCCGGCAAAGCTTGCGGACATGGGCGAACTCGCTGTCGATTTCGTTGACCAGATTTTCGATACCGCCCAATGACGGCTGCTTGGCACGCTGTTCCAGTTCGCCGCACAGCTCGGCCAGGCGGATGGCGCCCATGTTGCTGCTGCTGCCCTTGAAGCTGTGGGCGGTGGCGCTCAATTTTTCAGCGTCCCGCGCTTCATGCAGCACGCGCAGGCGAGCCTCGGAGTCGTTGAGAAACGTATCCAGCAACTCCAGATACCCCTCCTCCATGACCTCCTTCAACGTGCTGAGCACGTCGCGGTCCAGATGAATCTCGTTCACTTGTTCGCTCCCTGATCAAGAATGGCCCCAATTATGCCAGAGCCTCCCAGAAAAACTCCACGCGCGCACTACGACCATCGTCTGACCAGCAGGCCTGGTGGCTCAACTGGCGCACCAGGCTCACGCCGCGCCCCGACAACCGATCACTGTCCACGGGCTGTGCCAGCACCCGGGCAACATCGAAACCCTCGCCGCTGTCTTCGACCTCGATGGCCAGGCGACCACCCTCGCCGTTTGGCGAAACGTGCAAGTGCACCCGCACGTAACCGTCGCTCAGTTCATCCAGGCGCGTATTGCGCTCACTGTAGTAGCGAGCAAAACCCGCCGCATCACGCTTGAGGCTCGAGTCGAGCCCCAGCACCCCGTGATCCAGGGCATTGGAATAGAGCTCAGACATGACACTATAAAGGGCGCCACTCTGCGCCCTGAGCCCATGGACCTCAAGCAGCAACTGCAACAGGTAGGGCATCGGGTTGAAGCGCTTGAGCGTCTGCGCCCGGAACTCGAAGCTCACCGACCAGTCCAGTGGGCTGGACTGGCCGCTATCGGAATAGACCGGTGGTGGCGGATTGAGTTGCGTCGGTGCGACCAGCCGCACCTCGACCATGCTGAAGTCGTCACGGGCCTCACCGCGAAAATCCCGCAGGGCCTGCTGGATATCCTCAAAAAGACGGTCAGGTTCACGGTTGGCCGAAAATACCTGCTGCAACCGCTCCACGCCAAACGGCTGGTCATCGCGGTCACTGGTCTCTATTACGCCATCGGACAACAGGAACACCCGGTCCCCCAGCGACATCGAATGCACTTCGGTGCGGTCATCGAACAAGTGCGGCGTGAGCACGCCCAACGGCAGGTGGCGCGCTGGCAATGGCGTACGCTCGCCGCTGAGGCTGTCATGCAGGTAACCATCGGGCATGCCGCCGTTCCAGATTTCCACCGTGCAACGCTGGAAACTGAGGCACAACAGCGTTGCACAACAGAACATGTCCACCGGCAGGATGCGCTTGAGCTTGGCATTCATCTCCCGCAGGATCTGCGCCAGGCCGTAGCCCTTGGCCGTCATCCCGTAGAACACTTCCGCCAGCGGCATCGCCCCGACCGCCGCTGGCAAACCGTGCCCGGTGAAATCCCCCAGCAGGACGTGCATGTCGCCAGCCGGATTGAACGCGGCCAGCAGCAAGTCGCCATTGAACAAGGCATAAGGTGATTGCAGGTAGCGGATGTTCGGCGCGCTCAGGCAGCCGGAGTGGGCGATCTTGTCGAACACGGCCTTGGCGACCCGTTGCTCGTTGAGCAGGTAGTCATGGTGCCGGGCGATCTGGTCGCGCTGCTCCACCACCGTGGCCTGCAACCGGCGCAAGCGGTCCATGGCCTTGATCTTGGCCGCCAGGATCACCTGGTTATAGGGCTTGGCCAGGAAGTCGTCGCCGCCCGCTTCCAGGCAACGGGCCAGGCCTTCGCTCTCAGTCAGGGAGGTGAGGAAAATGATCGGGACCAATTGGTCCCCAGCCAGTTGCTTGATTCTCTGCGCAGCTTCGAAGCCGTCCATCACGGGCATCATCGCGTCCATCAGCACCAGGTGCGGACGCTGCTCCAGGTAGACGTCGACCGCTTCGGCGCCATTGGCCGCGGTAAGCACGTGGTGACCCTGGCGGCGGACAATGGTCGACAACAGCAGTCGATCAGCGGCACTGTCTTCGGCAATCAGGACCGTCAGTGACTCCGACGACGATTGCATGGCGATCAACTGATGTCGAACAGCTTGTCGAAATTGGAGATCGCGAGGATTTTCTTGACGTCGGAGCTGCTGTTGACGACCCGGATATCCGACTCATCGCCGCCAGCATGATCGCGCAACAGCAGGAGCATGCCCAAGGCGGAACTGTCGAGATAAGTGGCTTCTTTCAAATCCACCACGATGGACTCGGGTTTCGTATTGAGCCGCTCATAGGACTCACGAAACTCCTGATGCCGCCCGAAATCGAATCGACCTTTGATCGAAATCGTCAGCTTATGCCCATCGGGGGATACTTCGGTAACGACTGACATGATCGGCTTCCTTGTCATGGACATACGTGTACAAGGTGTAGCATCTGGTAAAGGTCTGAGCAAGGTTTTGCCTCGCTCATACGACAAAAACCTCATTTCGCATCAGTAGGGGGTCTGTCGCGGCAGGCGCTGGGACAGCTCATCGAGCAGTTTCTGTTCGCGTTTGTCTTCCAACTGTCGCGCCTCATCGATATAGCGCTGCACCAGTTTGCGCAACCCTTCGACCCGGGCAAACGCCTCTTGCCAGCTCTGGCGAGCCTTCTCCAGGTTGTTCTGGTGCCAGACCAGGCTCTGGCGCTGCTGGTCGATGGCGGTACCCAGCTGCGCCAGGAACCCCTGGTAACCCAGCAACCATTGCCCGGACACCCCGTGGCTGCCCCGGGCAATCCACTGCTCCTGGTATTCGAGTCGAAAGTTCTCCAGGTCTGCCAGCTTGCTCTCGGCAACGGCCACTTGCCCCTGGAAATACGCCAGCCGCTGGACGGCGGTCTTCTCGGCCTTTTCCGCCATGTCCACCACCGGTGCCAGGCGCGCCGCACGACTCGTGGCCATGGCCGGTTACGTGCCTGAGACCGGGGCGAAAATAGTCTGCAAGTGCGCCTCGCTGGCGCCCATGCCGATGTTGTCGTTCAAGCTTTGGCGCAGGTAGACGGCCATGGCCGGGTAAAGACTGATGGCGGTGTCGGTCTCGCGGTCACCGCCGGGCACATAGGCACCGACGCTGATCAGGTCACGGCTTTGCTGGTAGCGCGACCAGTACTGCTTGAATTGCTGAGCCCGTTTCATGTGCTCTGCACTGATCACCGACGGCATGACCCGGCTGATAGAAGCCTCGATGTCGATGGCCGGGTAGTGACCTTCTTCGGCCAGGCGCCTGGACAGCACGATGTGACCGTCGAGTACCCCCCGGGCCGAGTCGGCGATGGGGTCTTGCTGGTCGTCACCTTCGGACAGCACGGTATAGAACGCGGTGATCGAACCGCCGCCCTTTTCCGCATTGCCGGCGCGCTCCACCAGTTTCGGCAGCTTGGCGAAGACCGAAGGCGGATAGCCCTTGGTGGCCGGCGGTTCGCCGATGGCCAGGGCGATTTCCCGCTGGGCCTGGGCGAAACGGGTCAGCGAATCCATCAACAACAGGACGTTCTTGCCCTTGTCGCGGAAATACTCGGCGATGCGCGTGCAATACATGGCAGCCCGCAGCCGCATCAACGGCGCATCGTCCGCAGGCGAAGCCACTACCACCGAACGCTTGAGCCCTTCCTCGCCGAGGATGTGCTCGATGAATTCCTTGACCTCACGGCCCCGTTCACCGATCAGCCCCACCACGATGATGTCGGCTTCGGTGAAGCGGGTCATCATGCCCAACAGCACACTCTTACCCACCCCGGTACCGGCAAACAGGCCCAGGCGTTGGCCGCGGCCGACCGTCAATAAACCGTTGATGCAACGAATACCCACGTCCAGCGGCACGCTGATGGGGTCACGCTTGAGGGGGTTGATCGTCGGGCCGTCCATCGGCACCCAATCCTCGGCCTTCATGCCGCCCTTGCCGTCCAGGGCGCGCCCGGCCCCGTCCAACACGCGTCCGAGCATGCTCATGCCCATGGGCAGGCGACCATTATCGGCCAGGGGCACGACGCGCGCGCCCGGTGCGATACCGGCGACGCTGCCCACCGGCATCAAGAAGACCTTGCTGCCGGAGAAGCCCATGACTTCGGCTTCGACCTGTACCGGGTGGTAGCTGTCGTCGTTGATCACCATGCAGCGGCTGCCCATGGCGGCACGCAGGCCCTCGGCTTCGAGGGTCAGGCCGACCATGCGCAGCAGGCGACCTTCCAGGATCGGTTGGCCGGCCAGCTCACTGGCCTCGGCGTAGCTGCCCAGGCGCTTGCCGAAGCTGGTTCGCTCAAGGCGCATCGCGGTTGTCCGGTACAGAAGCGTCCAATTCAGGCGCATCCAGCTCCACATCGGCCGGCGCGGCATCGGCACTGATCTGCGGATCGTCCGGCAACTCCAGGCTCAGGTCGGCGGCGGCCGGATGCAGGGCCTGTTCGTGCAGTTGGTCGAACAATTTGGCCATGATCTGGCTGATGCGGGTTTCAACGGTGGCGTCGATGCGGCTGTGTTCGGTTTCCACCCGGCAACCGCCCGGCAGCAGCGCCGCGTCCTCGACGATGCGCCAGGTTTCTTCATGGCGCTCGCGCAGGGCCTTGACCAGTTCGAAGTCCTGGGGATTGATGTACAGCCGCACGTTACCCACGCCCAACGGCAACAACTTGAGCGCCTCACGCATGACGTGTTCGATCTGGCTCGAATCGATGGCCAGTTCGCGCTGGATCACTTGCTTGGCGATGTGTTGCACCAGGCCCACCAGGGATTTCTCGATCTGGGTGTCCTGCTCGGCGATGGGGTCGAACAGGTTGAGCATCAGCGATTCCAACGCACGGAGCTTAGCCGTCAGCGCCACATCGGCTTCCTGGCGGACCTTGAGCGTGGTGCTATGGAAGCCTTCCTTTTCACCCACGGCAAAGCCTTCGTTATAGGCTTCCTGGCGAATGCTCTCGACTTCCTCGAGGGTCAGTGGCTGGACTTCTTCCAGCGGCACCTCCTCCATTTCCGGCAGCTCTTCCACCGGCTCCGGCTCAGGCTCGGGCACATGGGGGTCGAAGCTGGGCAGCGACCAGACGTCGAAACCACCGACGTCCCGGGCGCGGATCAGGTCGCTGGGCGCTTCATCACTCTTGGCAGACATAACGACCTTAGATCATCTCTTCGCCGCCCTTGCCACCGAGAACGATCTCCCCGGCTTCGGCCATGCGGCGGGCGATGGTGAGGATTTCCTTCTGTGCGGTTTCCACATCGCTGACGCGCACCGGGCCTTTGGCCTCGAGGTCGTCGCGCAACAGTTCGGCCGCCCGTTTGGACATGTTCTTGAAGATTTTTTCCTTGACGCCTTCGTCCGAACCCTTGAGGGCCAGTACCAGCACGTCAGACGACACTTCGCGCAACAGGGCCTGGATGCCACGGTCGTCGACATCGGCCAGGTTGTTGAACACGAACATGAGGTCTTCGATCTGACCGGACAGGTCTTCGTCGAATTCGCGGATCGAGTCCATCAACTGACCTTCGATCGAGCTGTCGAGGAAGTTCATGATGTCCGCCGCACGCTTGATGCCACCCAGGGTGGTGCGCGAGGCATTGGAGTTGCCCGAGAACTGCTTCTCGAGAATCTGGTTCAATTCTTTCAGGGCCGCCGGCTGCACGGTATTGAGCGAAGAAACGCGCAGGATGATGTCCAGGCGCACCTTGTGGTCGAAGTTGCCCAGCACTTCGCCGGCCTGGTCCGGGTCGAGGTAAGCCACCACGATCGCCTGGATCTGCGGGTGCTCGTAACGGATCACGTCGGCAACCGCCCGCGGCTCCATCCACTTGAGGCTGTCCAGGCCGCTGGTATTGCCACCCAGCAGGATCCTGTCGATGAGACCGTTGGCCTTGTCCTCGCCCAGTGCCTGGGTGAGCATCTTGCGCACGTAGTCGTCGGAACCCACGCCCAGGCTGGTCTGATCGCCGACGATATCGACGAACTCGCTCATCACCTGCTCGACCTGCTCACGGTGCACGTTCCCCATCTGCGCCATGGCCACGCCCACACGCTGGACCTCCTTGGGCCCCATGTGGCGCAGCACCTGGGCGGCGTCGGTCGAACCCAGGGACAGCAGCAGGATCGCGGCTTTGTCGACCCGGGACAATTTGGCAACAGCGGCTCGATTATCACTCATCTGCGTTAATCCACTCTTTCACGACCTGGGCCACACGACCCGGGTCTTCTGCCACCAGACTCTTGATAGCGTTCAACTGAGCGTCATAGCCTTCGCTCGGGCTTGGCAGCAGAATGCTCTGCGGCCCGCCGAGGCTGACGCGATCATTGGCCAATTCGCCATCCAGGCCGCCCATGCCACCCAGTTCCACATCACCCAAGCCGGCCAACTGCTTGTTCCTGCCGCCATTGGTGATGTTGTTGAGCACCGGACGCAGCACGCCGAACACCAGTATCAGGATGAACAGCACACCCAATACTTGCTTGACCACATCCCAGAACCAGGGTTGCGAATAAAATGGAATATCGGCGACCACTTCACCGCGTTCCAGGGAGAACGGCACGTTGATCACGCTGACGCTGTCGCCGCGGCTGGCGTCGAAACCGACGGCGTCCTGCACCAGGCGGGTAAAGCGCGCCAATTCATCGGCGCTCCATGGCGCACGGCTGGTTTCGCCGTTGGCTGGGTTGACCTTGACCTGATCGTCCACCACCACCGCGACCGACAGGCGATTCAAACGGCCCTGCTGTTGCTTGGTGTGGCTGATGGAACGATCGAGCTCGAAGTTCTTGGTCGACTGCTGACGCTTGTCGGCCGGGTACGGCGCCAGCATCGGCTGACCGGTGGCCGGGTCCATGATCTGCTGGCCGTTGGCATCGATCAGCGGCTGGCCTGGCTGCACCATGCCGGCGGCCGCCGTGGCGCCACCGGTGGTTTGCGGCGCGCTGGCCGGCGACGGCGGCTGGTTGCTCAGGGCACCCGGGACACCTTGCGGGCCATTGCTGGCGGTGCGTTGTTCATTCACCGATTGCTCGCTGCGCAACGCCGGCTGGTCCGGGTTGAACTGCTCGGAAGTGGACTCGACGGCGCTGAAGTCGACATCGGCCGACACTTCGGCTTTATAGCGATCATTACCCAGGATCGGTTGCAGGATGTTGTGCACCCGCTGGGTCAGCATGCCTTCCATGCGACGGCTGTAATCGAATTGCTTGCCAGCCATGGTCAGTTCGGAGTTTTCCGCCTGGTCGGACAGCAGGTTGCCCTTCTGGTCGACCACGGTGATCTGCGATTTGCTCAGTTCGGGTACGCTGGTCGCCACCAGATTGACGATGGCCACGACCTGGCCTGGCTCCAGGGAACGCCCCGAATACAGCTCGACCAATACCGAAGCACTGGGCTTGCGCTCATCGCGCACGAACACCGAGCTTTTCGGAATCGCCAGGTGCACGCGGGCACCCTTGACGTTGTTCAGGCTGGAAATGGTCCGCGCCAGCTCACCTTCCAGGCCGCGACGATAACGGGTCGCTTCCATGAATTGGCTGGTGCCCAGGCCCTGGTCCTTGTCGAGGATCTCAAAACCGATGTTGCCATCGGTCGGCGTCACGCCGGCCGCGGCGAGCTTGAGGCGCGCACGAGCGACGTCATCGGCCTTGACCAGCAAGGCGCCGGAATTGGGTTCGACGGTGTAAGGAATGTCGGCGGAAGCCAGGGTCTCCATGACTTGCTTGGCGTCCATGCCCGCCAGGCTGCCATACAGCGGACGGTAGTCCGGTTGCTGGGACCACAGCACCACGGCAAAACCAATCGCCACGCTGGCAGCCAGGCCGACCAACAGGCCCACCTGACGCAGCATGGTCATCTCGGAGAGATTTTCCAGGAAGGACAGGCCGAACAACGGCGGTTTGCCGTCTACCGGAGTGGCCTTGGCTGGAACGTTATCAACGGCTGCTTCTGCCATGACTCAATAATTTCCTTAAACCGGCATCTGCATGATGTCTTGGTAGGCTTGAACCAGTTTGTTGCGAACCTGGGTCAGCGCCTGAAACGAGACACTGGCTTTCTGCGAGGAGATCATTACGTCCGTCAGGTCGACGCCACTTTTGCCAATCTCGAAAGCACTGGCCAACTGGTTCGACGCCTGCTGGGTATCGTTCACTTTATTGACGGCCTGACCGAGCATGTCGGAAAAGCTGCTGCCGCCCACTTGTGGGACCGCGACCGATTTAGGCTGGGCCATGGCGTCCATTTGCATGGCCCGCATGTCCAACATCAACCGATTAAATTCAATACCTTGGCTCATGGTCTACTCTCTCTGGCGGCCCGCATTTTTTTGACACTTACTCAGCGGGTATTCAGGTATTAGCAACAAGGGTGCCAGCTCCATGGCGATAGAAAACAAATGCGCGCGCAATCCCATCGTGGGAGCGAGCTTGCTCGCGATAACCCACCACCTCCGACCTCAACTTGACTGACCCACCGCTATCGCGAGCAAGCTCGCTCCCATAGGGGGGGGGTTGGTGCTTGTTCAACTGGCGAACAGATAAGCCTCGACATCCATGCCGGCGTCACGCATTTGCGCCAGCTTGTAGCGCAGGGTGCGCGGGCTGATCCCCAGGCGTTCGGCCGCCTCCTTGCGACGACCGCGTTCGGCGCGCAGGGTGTCGATGATCATCTGGAACTCGCGACGCCGCAGGTCATCGCCCAAGGCGCCGACCGAATCGCCCTCGACGTCCATCGGTGGCACGGGTGTTGCGGTCGGTGCCGGCGCCAATGCGGGCAATGGCGCGCAGGCCACCGGACCGGCCAGGCAGAAATCCTCCGGCTGGATCAAACCGCCCTGTTGCAGGATCAAGGCCCGCTGAATGGCGTTATCCAGCTCTCGGACATTGCCCGGCCACGGGTAGGCGACCAGACAGGCCCGGGCCTCGGCTGAAAGCCGGGCCGTCGCGTGCTTCATTTTATTGACGTGCTTGTTCAGCAGGCGCTCGGCCAACGGCAGGATATCGGCGGTGCGCTCGCGCAACGGACGCCAGGCGAGCGGGAACACCGACAGACGGTAATAGAGGTCTTCACGGAAACGCCCCGCCGCCACTTCGCCGGCCAGGTCGCGGTTGGTGGTCGCCACCACGCGAATGTCCAGGCTGATGGGCTTGCGCGCCCCCACCCGCTCCACTTCCCGCTCCTGCAATACCCGCAGCAGCTTGGCTTGCAGGCCCAACGGCATTTCGGAAATTTCATCGAGCAGGATCGTGCCACCGTCGGCCTGCTCGAACTTGCCGGCCTGGGCCGCGATGGCGCCGGTGAACGAACCCTTTTCGTGGCCGAACAGTGTCGCCTCGAGCATGTTGTCGGGAATCGCCGCGCAATTGATGGCAATGAACGGTTCCCCGGCACGCCGGGATTGTTGATGGATGTAGCGGGCCAGCACTTCCTTGCCCGTACCGGACTCGCCGGAAATCAACACGGTTGAATCACTGCGAGCGACCCGTGCGGCCAATTCCAGCAGTTGTGCGCTGGCCGGTTCGATGGCCACCGGGCCTTCGCCCTCGACCGCGAGACTGCCCAAGGCATGGCGCGCGACCAGGTCCAGCAGTGCTTTTGGCTCGAACGGCTTGACCAGGTAATCCGCAGCGCCCTGACGCATGGCGTCCACCGCTCGCTCGACGGCGCCGTGAGCGGTCATCAGCAAGACGGGCAGTTGCGGCTGACGGGCCCGTAACAGGCCGAGCAATTGATGACCGTCCATGCCCGGCATGTTGACGTCACTGACCACCAGGCTGAACGCTTCGCGGCCCACCGCCTGCAGCGCTTCCTCCGCCGAACCGACGGCGGCGTAGTCGTGCCCGGCCAGCACCAGCGTGTCGGCCAGCGCTTCGCGCAGGGCCCGGTCATCCTCAACCAGCAACACCTTGATCGCCATTGCTTTCACTCCACCCCTGGCGCATTGGAAAACAGCGGCAAGCACACCGTCGCACAAGTGCCACGGCCCAACCGCGAGCGCAATTGCAATTCTCCCTGATGAGCGCGGGCCACGGCCTTGACCACGGTCAGGCCCAGGCCCGTGCCGGTGGTCTTGGTGGTAAAGAATGGCTCGCCCAGGCGCGCCAGCACGGCCGGCTCGATACCGCTGCCGTTGTCACTGACAGACAGGCGCAAGGTGTTGTCGCGTGTGTACAAGTGCACTTTCAGCCGAACGTCGCCGCCGCTGGCCTGGATCGCGTTTTCGATGAGATTCAACACCGCGCCCACCAGTGTGTCGCGGCTGCACAGCACTTCACCGACATGGCTGTCGCACTGCCAGCGGATCGGCAACTCCTGCACATGAGTCAACGCCGCGGCCTGCAGCGATTGCAACAAGGCCTTGGGGGTGACACGGTCGGTCAACGGCAGCTCGCCGCGAGCGAACACCAGCATGTCGCGCACCTGGTGCTCCAGTTCGTGCAGGCGCTCTTTCAAGCGCCCGGCGAAGCGTTGCTGGGTTTCCATCGGCAATTGCTGCTCGGTCAGGTGACTGGCATAGAGCAGCGCGGCGGAAAGCGGCGTACGAATCTGGTGGGCCAGCGAGGCCACCATCCGCCCCAGGGAAGACAGGCGCTCGTGGCGAGCCAACTGGTCTTGCAGGTGACGGGTTTCAGTCAAGTCATTGAGCAGCACCAACTGCCCAGGCTCGGCGTCCAGCGAGCGCGTCGAGATGGACAGGCGCCGGCCGTCCTTGAGGGACACTTCATGGCCGTCGTCGTCCCGGGGCGCAAAGCAGCGGGCGATGACGTGCCGCCACAGCTCGCCCTCCAAGGGCAGGCCGAGCAACTCGCAGGCCGCCGGGTTGGCTTCGCGCACACGGCCGTGGGCGTCGATGACGATCACGCCACCGGGCAACAGGTCGAGGAGATTTTGCAGACGATTGGCCAGGCGTTCCTTTTCCGCCAGTTCCTGCATGCGCTGGGCGCTGACCACGGCCAACTCGCCCTTGAGCTCGGTGACCCGGGCTTCGAGCAGGCTGTAGGAATCAGTGAGTTGGCTGGACATCTGGCTGAACAGCGAAAATGCCTGCTCAAGTCCAAGCCGGCCTGCCTGTTCGGCGGACGGCATGTGTCCCGGTTCGGGGACAGGAGACATCTGGGCGGCTTGGGTCATCGTGCTCTCTCGCTTGGCTGACCGTCAGTTAAACGGAACGTTGCGAGGGCTATAGCAATACCCGTGCCGAAAAAAAACCGCCCAAGAATCAGGCGGTTGGAAAACAGGCGTCAATCATCCGCCTGTTCATCTCCTTCGCGACGGCTCATGCCGTACTTGCGCATCTTCTCCACCAGGGTGGTACGACGGATGCGCAGGCGTTCTGCCGCGCGGGCCACGATACCGTTGGCATCGTCCAGCGCCTGCTGGATCAGCCCTTGCTCCAGGCCTCCCAGGTAATCCTTGAGATCCAGGCCTTCGGGTGGCAGCAAGGCATTGGCGGTGAAGTCCGGCGTGTGACCGTTGATCGCCACCCGCTCTTCCAGGTCGCTGCGCAGGCTGTCGACCATCTGTTCGTCTTCGTCGTCGACGTAGCGGAACTTCTTTGGCAACTCGTTCACGCCGATCACCCCGTACGGGTGCATGATCGCCATGCGCTCCACCAGGTTGGCCAGTTCGCGGACGTTACCCGGCCAACCATGGCGACACAGGGACATGATCGCCGCCGAATTGAAGCGGATCGAACCGCGCTTTTCGTGCTCCATGCGCGAGATCAGTTCGTTCATCAGCAACGGGATGTCTTCGACGCGCTCACGCAGTGGCGCCATTTCGATCGGGAAAACATTGAGGCGGTAATAGAGGTCTTCGCGGAAACTGCCGACCTCGATCATGCTCTCGAGGTTCTTGTGCGTGGCCGCAATGATGCGCACATCGACGCTCTGGGTCTTGTTGCTGCCCACGCGTTCGAAGGTGCGCTCCTGCAGGACCCGCAACAGCTTGACCTGCATCGGCAGCGGCATGTCGCCGATCTCGTCGAGAAACAGCGTACCGCCGTTGGCCAGTTCGAAACGCCCGGCACGGCTGGTGATCGCGCCGGTGAAGGCGCCTTTCTCATGGCCAAACAGTTCACTTTCCAGCAACTCGGCCGGGATCGCGCCACAGTTGACTGGCACGAACGGCGCTTCGCGGCGCTTGGAGTGGTAATGCAGGTTGCGCGCGACCACTTCCTTGCCGGTGCCCGACTCGCCCAGGATCAGCACGCTGGCGTCGGTATCGGCGACCTGCTGCATCATCTGGCGCACGTGCTGGATCGCCCGGCTGGTGCCGACGAGGCTGCGGAACAGGTTGGGTTCGCGATGCCTGCCGCGCTCGCGAGCCTGATCGTACATCTCGCGATAAACCTGCGCGCGATGCAAGGAATCGAGCAGCTTGCTGTAGCTGGGCGGCATTTCGAGCGTGGAAAGTACCCGGCGGCGCTGGTCTTCAGGCAAGTCAAGGGAAGAATTTTCGCCCATTAACAAAACCGGAAGGAACTCATCCCAGGTCGAGAGTGTCTTTAGCAAGCCCAAAAGCGTTGCGGGAGCATTTACGGTCCCGATAAGGACACAGATGACTTCACGACTGGACGACAATGAGCCGACAGCCTGCTGCCAATCATGGCTTCCGCAGGGTAAATTTTCTTCGCCAAGAAAATTCAGGATCACCGCCAGGTCGCGGCGGCGAACGCTATCGTCATCGATCAGGAGAATTTTGGTTTCACGCCACATGCAATAGCAACTTCCCTAGTCAACCCAATGCCCGAAATTAGGGGGCAAGCTAGACGCTTGCAGACTTGTCATGCCTGTAGACGCCTTAAATCTGTAAACAGCTACTAGTTAAGTCAAAAAACCGTGCACAGTCAAATTTATGGCGCAACGGACTCGGATTAACTGAGCATTAACCGAACAGATGGTAAACCTTTGCGGCGTTCTGTGCTTGATGGATCTGTTGCATCTCGTCGACGATCGCCTGACGCTCTCCTGTGGCCGCCTCCAGCAATTGCCGGTACACCCCCAGTAGCTCCTCAAGGTTATTACGCAACGCTGCCTCATCCACCTCGGACTCGCTCAGGACGTCTTCCATGCAGGAACGGCAGGCCAGGTCCAATTGTCCGATGGCCTCCCAGTTGCGCTCAGCCAAGGCATCGACCAGGGCATCACGGGTGTGTTCGATTCGCTGCAGGACAAGACTCATGAGAGCACTCCTTAGAATTGCGGACCAGGTGCGGCAATGGCATCCCAGCCTTCCTTGACCGTACGAAGCAGATCGGCGACTTCATCGAGGATCTTCGGATCGGCCTTGATGTTGGCTTCAGCCAGACGTTTCATCATGTAAGCGTAAAGAGCATCCAATTCAGCGACCGACTCGGCCTGGTTTTCCAGGTCCAGGCCTTCACGCAAACCACCGACGATGCCGATGGCCTTGCTGATCAGGATGCCTCTGTTTGCAATATCCTTGCGCTCCATCGCGCCCTTGGCCTGGGCGATACGATCCAGCCCCCCTTCCATGAGCATCTGCACAAGACGATGGGGACTTGCTTCGGAGGTTTGCGCCTGGGCGCCAATCTTCTGGTATTGGCGAAGGGCTAACATCGGATTCATGTTCTACCTCATCAAAAAACTTCGGTTCGTATAAACAGCGTATCGACGCTGCGTCAAAAAACTTTAGACCGAAAAGCCGAAAGCCCGGAACGTTGTCAAAACGCTGCCGGGCTTTTTTGCATCGGTCGAAAATCAGCTGTTTTTCTGTTGCGCCGCCATTGCTTCAAACATCGAGGTGATATTGCTGGCAGTGGCCTTCAACTTGCCGACCAAGGCGTCCATGTCGTTGTACTTTTTGGTCAGCGTGGCGGTCAGGGTCACGACCCGGCGATCCAGGGCCTCCTGATCGTTCTTCAGGCGGGTCTGGGTCCTGGTCAGCGTCGTGCTCCGTTGATCGAGGATACCACCCGTCTGGCTGTAGGGTTCGATCGCCTTGCCCATGCGCTCCAGCAGGCCATTGGTGCCCGTGAACAACGTCTGGACTTCACCGCTGAGCTTCTTGTCGTTCATCGCCGCGCTGAACTTGGTGGTGTCGAAGTTCAATGCGCCCGTCTTCTGATCGGTGGTAATACCCAACTGGGCCAGCGACGTCAGCTTGTCGCCAGCGCCAGTTTCAGACAAAGGCGTTCGAATCGATGCCAGCAGCGCGCGAGGCAACGCATCACCAGTCAATTTTGCCGACACCGTCAGCTTCCCATCATCGTCGAGCGACGGCTTGGTCAGTGCGGTGACGCTATTGGCGATCGCGTTATAGGCATCGACGAATTTCTGGATCGAGGCTTTCAGGCCGTCGTTGTTCGGCGCCACCGTTAGGGTTGAAGTGCCGTCGCCTGCCACTCCGACCAAATTCAACGTCAATCCGGAAATCGCCGTGCTTACCGTATTGCTCTTGCTGGTCAGCACCATGCCATCGACAGAGAAATTGGCATCCAGGGCCAAAGCACCGATGGCACCCGCCGAGGTAGCCGTCAGCGGAGTATTGCCGGCACCTACGACATTCGTTCCATCGATCTCCAGCCCCGCGATGCCGCTCACCGAGATGTCGGAACCTGCACCGGTAGTGGTGGAACCCAGTACCAGGCGCGATCCGAACGAGTCGGTCACGATGTTGGCACTGACACCGGCGGCCTTGAGCGAAGTGTCGGCATTGATTGCGTCGCGAACCGACTGCAAGGTCGAACCATCTGGCACATTGAGGTTGTAGTTGACCCCCTTCTGCGCGATGGTCAGCGTACCAGTGGGGATGGCACTGGTCGTCCCCCCGGCAAAGGCCGCCGAGGTGACCTTGGACGCCGTGGCAAGGTTTGTGACCTTGATTGCGTAAGTGCCATTCACCGCCGAGTTGCCGGCGGTAGCCGTGACAACACCTGGAGCGGAGGATGTGGCAGCAAAACCCGAGAATTGCGGGGTCGTGGTGCTGGACAAGTCCTTCATGGCGGTCTTGAATGCCGCCAGCAACGACTTCAGGGTTCCCACCCCGGAGATACTGTCGTTAGTCTTCGTCGTCGCTCGGGTGATCTGACCTTGCTTGGCAGCCTTGTCGGAATCGACCAGTACCTTGACGATCGCGGTGGTATCAAGGCCAGAGCCTAGACCCAAGCCAGGTAGAATTGGACTTGCCATGTGGGACTCCCTTCAGTGTGTCGCCGGCCTTTTGACCTTTACAACGCCCAAAAGAACATAACAACAAAATTCGTGCCGGTTGTCAGGCTTCGGCGCTGAACAACAAGCTGTTTGCATCATTCAAACTGTTGGCCAGTTTCAGAACTTCTTCGTTCGGGATCTGGCGAATCACTTCACCGGAACCACTGGCAATTACTTTGACCACTACTTTGCCTGAAGGCTCATCAATAGAGAACTCCAGGTTGCGCTTGACCGACTGGACGAACTTCTCGATTTCCTGAACGGCCTTCTTGAGTTTGTCCTGCTCGGCGGCAGCGTCCTTAGGAGTTTCCTTGACCGGGGTCACGGTAGCAACTTCGGCTTGAGGCTTCTCCACGGGCTTGTCGGCCACTGTAGGTGCCGGCTTCGCCGCTGGATAAGACAAGTTCAGCTTCACGCTCATATCCATGTCCATCACCTCTTGAACGGAAAAAGCGAGAGAGCACGCAAGCGCACTCCCCCGCTAAAACTCATCCAGCTATTACTGAAGCAGCTTCAGTACAGCGGATGGCAGTTGGTTGGCCTGGGCCAGAACCGAGGTAGACGCTTGCTGCAGAGTCTGCTGCTTGGTCAGTTGTGCAGTTTCAGCAGCGAAGTCGGTATCTTGTACGCGACCCAGTGCAGCACTGGCGTTTTCGTTGATGTTTTGCAGGTTGGAGATGGTGCTGTTCAGACGGTTCTGGGCAGCACCGAGGTCGGCACGAGCACTGTTGATGGTGTCGATCGCGCTGGTGATTGCATCCATGGCGGCCGAGAAGTTGGTTTCCGAAGTAGCGCTGTCGGAACCAACGATGGTGATTGCCGAGTCAACACCCAGGGTGGCGGCGTCGAAGCTGGCGCTCAGAGTCAGGGTGATCTGGTTGTCAGAACCGTTTTCAGCACCGACCTGGAAGGTCATGGTGCTCGCGGTGCCGTCCATCAGGTTCTTGCCGTTCAGGTTGGTGCTGTTGGCGATACGGGTCAGTTCGTCGCTCATCTGCGAGAACTCTTTGTTCAGAGCGATACGGTCATCTGCGCTGTTGCTGTCGTTACGAGACTGGATGGCCAGTTCACGCATACGTTGCAGAATGTTGGTCTGCTCCTGCATCGCGCCTTCAGCGGTCTGCGCCATGGAGATACCGTCGTTGGCGTTTTTGATCGCCATGTTCTGACCGCGGATTTGCGAGGTCATACGGGTAGCGATCTGCAGGCCGGCGGCGTCGTCTTTGGCGCTGTTGATTTTCAGGCCGGAAGACAGGCGGGTCATCGAAGTGGACAGAGCATCGGAAGCCTTGTTCAGGTTCTTCTGAACGTTCAACGATGTGACGTTAGTGTTTACTGTTAAAGCCATGACGAATTCCTCGTTGGTTGGGTACTGCGGCTTCCGGCCCTGGCAACCGCCGGGTGTGGCCTAGAGAACCTTCGTAATAGTTATCGTCGGATTGGGAACTTGCTTGAGGGCTTTTTTCAAAAAATTTGCTAGCAGACTGCCACCCCTTGTGAAACAAGGGTTTAGCCATGGGGGAAGGCCCGAAAAATGGCGTCAATAAACCGCAGAACAATGTCGCGGGCAAAAAAAAGCGCCACAGGCCAACCTGAAGCGCTATTGGAAGAACGTGATTCGATCAATCGCGATACAGAATCGCCGAGCCCCACGACAGGCCCACACCGAAACCGCTGATCGCCACGCGCTTCCAGTCGGCATCCAGAACATGCTTTTCCAGCAGCAGCGGAATGCTCGACGACACGGTATTGCCGGTCTCGACCATGTCCTTGATGAATTTCTCAGGCTCACCCTCGAAACGCCGCGCGACGGCATCGACAATCGCCGCACTGCCCTGATGGATGCAGAATGCGTCGATGTCGCTGGCTTGCAATGAGGATTCGTCCAGCAATTCGTGCAAATGAGCCGGTACTTTCAGCAAGGCAAAGTTGAACACCTGACGACCGTTCATGAAAAACACCCCGTCGCTGACCTTCAGGTGTGGCGCGCCGGAACCATCGGTGCCGAACTTGGCCTTGCCCAACTGCCAGCTGGCGCCCTCGGCCATCCACGTGGCGGTGGCGGCATCGCCGAACAACATGGTGGTGTTGCGGTCTTCAGGGTCGACGATTTTCGAATACGGGTCGGCGGTCACCAGCAACCCGTTCTTCAACCCAGCGGCCTCCATGAAGCCTTTCAGGGCATAAATGCCGTATACATAGCCCGAGCAGCCCAGCGATATATCGAACGCCGCCACATGGGTCGGCAACCCGAGCTTGTCCTGCACGATGGCGGCCGTGTGCGGCAGCCCTTCTTCATCACCGTTCTGGGTGACAACGATCAACGCGTCGATGGATTCGCGCGAAAGCTGCGGGTTGTTGGCGAACAATGCATTCACTGCTTCGACACACAGGTCCGAGGTTTCCTGGTCAGCGTCTTTGCGCGGCAGGAACGCCGAACCAATCTTGCCAAGGATGAACTCTTCATCCTTCTCGAATTTGGCACCCTGAGCGTAGTTATCCACACCAGCGGTCGGCACATAACTCGCTATGCTTTTTATGCCAATCATCATGGCTTCCCGATCATGAACTGCGACTAGGTTCACCCCCGAAAGCTCAGGGGCGCGTCAAAAATGGTTGATTTCCAAGGGCGGACGCCTTATCAGGCGAACGAACAGGCCTCCACTCCGGGGAATACAATACAGTGAAGATGCACTTTATGACCTATGCGTCACGCTGTTTTGTCCTGAAGGGGCATTTTTTCATGACAAACGAAGCCGTGTCATTTCCCGCGACGGTATTGGGTACTGGACAGAAATCTTGAGGATGGCGGTGCAATTGGGCGAGAGCGCCGGCAGGTTTTACCTGCCAGCGTCGATGGCTCGCCTCGGAAGGCGGGGTTATACCAACAAGTCGGTCCAGGGTACGTTGCGCACCGGCCCCAGGGCGAAACCAGCGCCTTGCAGCGCCAGGTTAGCGTTATAGAACCGATCCTGAGCGAACACCGCGGACCACTTCTCACGCAGCGCCGCACGCGCCTGTGGCGTACTCGCCAGCACGCCGGACTGGATAACCTGCACATGCGGCGTCCATACCGTCAGGTAACCGGCCTGGCCGACCCTGAGGCACAGGTCCACATCACCCAAGGCATCGTCGAACAAATCGCTGTCTATGCCGTCAGCCGCTTCGAACAGTTGCTTGGAAATCATCAGGCAGGCAAACGACACCGCCGAACAGTTCTGCTCGACGACCAACCTGTTCATGTAGCCTCTGGCAGTCTTCGGCTCGCCCACGAATGCCGAGCCGACTGCGTCGTTCAAGCCCAGAATCAGGCCCGCCTGGGTGATACGTCCGTCGCGCTCGACCAGCTTGGCACCGACCACACCGACTTCCGGACGCAAGGCCTGGTTAAGCAGCGATTCGATCCAGTTGACGTTGACCACTTCACCGTCTGCCGCCAGCGTCACCAGATAGTCGCCCTTGGCCTCCTGGCTGGCAGCGTTGATCAATGAGCCCGTCGCCATACCTGGTTCGATATCCAACAAGCGAACACGACTTGCCTGGTGCCCCTGCCCCGGGAGCCAGGTACGCAGCACAGCATTGTCTGCCGCGGCGGCACAGAGCAATACCTCGTAGCGCTGATATCGCGTGCGCTGCAGGACGCTGAGCAGGCAGCGTTGTCGGGTCGTCAGGTCGCAGGCACCGTGGACAATGATCGACACCATGGGGCGCTCGGCAAAGCGGTAGTCGATTTTATGCGTGCCCGGCACGACCGCGCTCACATCGGCCTGATAACCGCGAACCGCCAGATGACGCAGCAACGTCTTGCGCTCATCGACGTTGTCTTCCACTGGAGGTGCCTGGCAAATCAGCAGCGGCTCATCCAGATGGGCAAGCCCCTCCAGGCCGTCCTGCTCGATAAGACGCAGCAGCAGGTCGAACTCCATCGCGTTCTTGAACTCGCGCGAATAACCGCCGAGTTTCACCAACGTCTCCCGGCGTACCAGCCAATGACGGGCCATCAACGCCGGGGCGCTTTGCAGCAAGTCGAGGTTGAACCCTGGCCGGAAGACATCGGCCAGGGTCCCGTCAGGCTGACGCTGGAACTCGTCCATTGCCACGGCCTGGCATTGCGGCGCGGCCAGCAATTCCACACCTGCGCGGAACAGCCCGCCGGGCGTCAATTCATCGCCGGCCTCGGCCATGACCATCCAATCGCAATCGCTCTGGCTGACAACCTGATTGATTTTGTCGATGTAATTGCTTTCGTTGACTTTGACGAAATGCAGGACTTGCTTTGGCGTCGTCTCGGCCGGCAGGTCGCCAGTGGTGAAAACAACAATCTTGAACGCCCGGCAATAGCCATTGAGCACACTATCGAAGGTGGCCTGCATCTTGAAAATGTCGGCCTCCAAATCCAGGATCAAAATGCCGAACGTAGGACCACCGTTGCGAGCAGCCAGGTACTCAGACACTTTCTGGGCTTGCTTGGCACTCGGTTCACGTGCTTCGAGCCAGCGCAGCAATTGACCGGAATGCATGGTGTCGAACAACCTGGCGGTATTTTCAAACGCCGCCGCCTTGAGCCGTTGGTCCCAGGCCTGGAGCATTTGCACGTAGCGCTTGTCACCTTTGGCCTGCATGACCTCCAGCAGTTGCTTCACCAGATCCTGGTTGAACGCATAGCTCAGGAAAGCCCTCGCCAGCTGTTCATCAAGCGGCTCGGCGCTGGTGTTGCGCTGGGGGCGAGACAGCTCCTTCTGCTTGAGCATGACGGCTTCCAGCTCTTTCAACTGCACCTGCCCGCTTGGCGCCGCATGCAGCAGGAATTCCAGCGAAGTGAGCACATCGAAAAAAGCCTGGTTGTAGAACGGCATCTCGACGTATTGGGTCGGTTCGAAACGACGGACCGGCTCGCCACGCCGCGAATCCCAGATCGACTCGAACAGTTTCCTGGTCTGTGGCACTGAACGCTCGTCCAGTTTCTTGACGATGACCTTGGCATAGTCCCGCACCGGGGCATCCGTACCGAAGGCACTGGCCAAGGCCGTGGCAAAACGCTCCTGCTCAGCGACCGCACGCAAGTCCACGGAGCCTGGCGCCGTGGCAAGCAGGCTCTGTGGCTTCGCCACGCGGCTACGTTCATGCAGGCCATAAGGAATGTCCAGCAAGCGAACCCTGGCATCCGCCACCACCCCATAGCAATGGCCGGCCTCCTGCAACCGCGAATCAAAACCGGCAGGCAACGCAGCGTAACTGCGCCGCAGGGTTTCAGTGCGCGTGAGGGCATTCACCAGGGACGGGCAATCCTCGGCAAACACGGCCAGCCGGGCTTCGGCCGATGGGCCGGAATAATCCTCACAGCCCTTGCGATCGAGCAAGTAATAGTCGACACGATCGGCATGGGCCTCGAACGCCAGGCTGTAGCCTTGGCAGGCACTGTAGTCAGCGTGCGCTTCCAGGAAATTCAACGCCTGTTCCAGCGCCGGCGGCAGCAGGAAAGTCTCGGCTTCGGCTATCGCCAGGTAAGGCGTGGCGACGCGCTCGACGGCCTGGCGAACCTTGTCGCCGAAACCAATGGCCGTGGGCGCGTGCAGGTATTGCACACCGGGGAACGCTGCCGTGATATCAGCGTCGACCAGGCTCGACGAGTCGATCACTAGTACGGCGAACGAACTGTCGCGGTAGTGGCGCAACGCCCGCCGCAGGGCAGTCGACTGGTCGTGAGCAAGCAGCACCAGGGTAAACCGTTCATTCAACGGCGCAGTCGATCCTGTTGGGACATTGCTTTGCATATTCATTCCTTAACAAGTGGGGTGACCGCATCAGCGATACCGGGAGTTTCGTGAGTTGAAACTCTCAATCCGGTAGCCAACCATTGGCCCAGTACTGCAGGTTATCGCCGCGCAAGATAAAGTCGCGCAGCACCACTTCACGTAATTCGTCGCCCATCCGGTAGCTGGCAATCGGATCCGCCAGGTGCATACGGATTGCCTCCAGCCATTCTTCGGTGCTGTTGGTGAGGACCCGGGTACAAGGCAGGTGCCCCCGGTAAGCCTCGGTATCCGAGCAAATGACCGGATAGCCGCACGCACCGTATTCCAGCAGGCGAAGGTTGCTCTTGCAGTCGTTGAAGATATGGAACTCCAACGGCGCCAAGGCCAGGTCGAGGTTCAGGCTGGCAAGCTTCGCCGGATAAGCCGCCAGGCTCACGCCCGGATGAAACTCATGGATATAAGGTTTGAGCAAATCGGGGCACATGCCAAAGAACACCCATTCGACTTCGTCGGCCAATTCCCGCACGACATCGGCAATCAGCTCCAGGTCGCCACGATGGCTGGTGCCGCCGCCCCAGCCGATACGCGGCTTGCTGGAGGTTGCACGCTGGCTTCTGAGCTGGTTCCACAGGCCGGCAGCAAGCATGTTCGGTACCACGCGGATATCGTGATGCATGCTCGACAAAGCATCCGCCAACGGATGAGTGGACACTACCACCCGATCACACAGGCCGATCCCCTGGCGCAGCAAGTCCTCGAGGTTGTCCGGCATATTGCGGCGGTGTTCGTTTTTTTCCGGGACCCTGGCGATGTAGTCATCCAATTCGTAGATGCGCATGGCGTTGGAGTAAGTCTTGACTTGAGCGATGTCCTTGAACTTACCCACGTTATAGCGACCCTGAAGGATGATCACATCCGGTGACTGGCGCTCGATGTCGATGATCGAGGGCGTATCGTAGGCAACACGCCCCACGATTCGCCCAGCCGCTTCCAGTTCGAATAACGGCTGGCTGACCCGGTAGTGCCCCACCGCCGAGGTATTGACCGCCAGCCCCAGGATCGAAGGGACGTTGCGGGTGATCAGCGGATTCCAGCCGGTGCGTGGCCCGGGCTCGAGACTGAAGCTTTTCCCGGTCAGGGTCAGGTTACGGTTGTAGGCAGGATCGTTGGCGATCCTGGGCAGCCAGCGCTGATAGAACGCCTCTTGTTCGAGTTCCAGCCGCTGCTTCCACGAAGGATCGCGACTGGCTTCCACACCGGACACCAGCACGACATCACTGTAAGGCGTGGTGACGATCAGGTAGCCGTTTTTTCCGACCTGCAGGCATAGCTCCAGAGCGTTGATGCGCTGCGTCGTGATCGACTCATCGAACCCACCGGCTTCTTCCAGAACCTGCTTGCGCACCAACAGGCAGTGATCGCCGACAGCGCTCCAGTTCTGCACCGTCTGCAAGCGTTGCATATAGCCGCCAGACGTTACCGACTCGTTGACGAAGGCCCTGCCCGCCAACCCACCCAGCCCCATGATCATGCCGGAGTCGATGACCCGGCCTTGCTGGTTGAGTGTGCGAGGCCCCACGATACCGACCTCGGGACGTTGCCCATGATTGAGCAACTCATCCAGCCAGGCGGCTTCCAGCACGATGCAATTGGGGTTGAGCAACAACAGGTATTCGCCACGAGCATGCTGCACGGCGAAGTTGCGGATCACCGCTTCGCTGCCGCTTTCCGGGTGCAGGAATATTCGCAACTTTTCACTGCCCAGCTCGGCCATGGCCCGCAGCCAATGCTGCAGCTCGGCGTTTTCACTGGCGTTATCGACAATGATGATTTCGTAATGCGGATACGCGGTCGTGCTGATCAGGCTGTTGACGCAACGCTCCAGCGTGCCCAGGTCATCCTTGATGCTGATGACGATCGACACCAGGGGTCGCTCGTCGAACAGGTATTCGATGCGCGGGACCAACGCCAGGAGCGGTCCTGGGTGAAGCCGGTAAGGCACGCCGATACGCTGTAGATGAGCTTCGATCAGCCGGGCGTTTTGCTCGATGACTTCCGGCAACGACAGCCATTGGGCAAACGAAAACGTCGACTCGACCTGGACTTCAGGAATGTGACCAATGACCTGTGGCCCGTCCGTCTCCACCAGCCGCCAGATCAAGTCATGGGGTGCCAACTCGCCCAGGCTCGAATCGAATCCACCCGAGGCCAGGAATCGGGCACGCTCGAAAGCCAGTGTCCGACCGACATAGGGGTAACCGCGCATCAGGTCGAGATTGAAGTCGGGTTTGAAGATCGGCTCCACCGACTTGTCATCCACCAGCGCACCTTCATCGCTGTAGAGACAGGCAGCAACCGGCGAGCTGACAATCCGATCGGCCATGATCAGCAGCGCAGACTCCGTCAAGCGATCGCCGGCACGCAGCAGGTAGAACCAGTCGGCGCCGTCCAGTTGAGGCAACAGCCCATTGAGCTGCTGCGCCCAGTCCGCTTGCAGGCCAAGGCGCAGGACATGGTTGTCCACGGCCTGGCGCCCATTGGACAGCAACAGCACCGATTCGCAGGCATAGGCTTGGGCAGCGATACTCTGCAGGGTAATACCCAGCGCATAAGGATCGTCCTGCTCATCGATGATGACGGGAACGATCATCGGCCGATAGGCCCAGCGGGCAATCTGTCGGGACAAGACTTGCTTGCGCAATGGACTGAAACGTCGACATGTCAGCCACTGCGCATAGAGGTCTGCGTAGCTTTCGATGTCCGTACCGACTTGCGAGCCGATGACGCCCTGGCGAGTCGCAATGACTGAATAGACGTTGATTTCTTCCCACTCGTGCGCCCCTGGCTCCTTGGGCTGCCCCAGCGACTGGTAACGCACCCAGCCACTGGCTGGCGCCGGCTCGCCGCTGCGCTGGGCCAGCATTTCCTTGAGCCAGGTCAGCTCCACCGTGGCCGCTTCAAGCATCTTGGCCTGACGCGCCAGGCGCTCCGGGTGCAACCGCTGGCCGCTTCCCTCGGCATAAAGCTGGACCATATTGCCGCGGCGCAACAGGCAGATGAACAAGGCAAAATCGAGGACAGCCTCGAAGCCTTCACCGGGCCGCGCCAACGCTGGCAGCAAGGCCTCGACATCTGTGCGGCGCATCAATGCGCCACTCAAACCACCGAGGATATTACGGGTGGTCTTTTCAAAATACGCCAGCATGTCGTTGCCGTTGAACAACGCATCGAACTGCGTGATGCCCGTATTTTCAACGCGGATCGGCAAGGCATAGTTGTCGGCATCGATTAAATGATGCTTGTTGATCACCAGCGATACTTGAGGATGCTCCTGCAAGATGGCCGCCTGTTGGCTGACGCAGAACGCCAGCAACTGGTCGTCATCGCACAGGAACTTGATGAACTCGCCCCGGGACTCTTCAAGGCAACGCAACAGATTCTGCTGGAACCCCAGTCGGGTCGGGTTGCGCAGGTAACGCACCGCAACAGTGGAGCCCATGCCAACTTCCTGGACAATCTGCTCGATGCCATCGGTGCGGCAGTCGTCGCAGATGACAATCTCCAGGTTCTCGTAGGTCTGCTCGAGCGCGCTTTGCAAGGCGAGGCGGAAAAAGCGTGGGTGGTACGCGGGGATGGCAATGCTGACAAGAGGAGCTGATTTCACACGCTTGGCTCTCAACCGGTGGGCGTCAACTCAGGCGAGAGCAGGACGTCCTGAATCTTATAAGGAACGAGTCAGGGACCGCTTATAGCGTCACGGTCCCTGCCCTGGATCAGATTTTGTTGAACAATCCCAATTGCGTGATTTTGCTGAACGCCAACTGCGACGCCTGCAGCATAGTCTGCTGCAAGGTCAGGCGCGTCATCACTTCGGCCGGGTCGGAATCACGAATCGCCGACTGGGTCTGCGAGTTGGCGAGGACAAAGCTCTGATTGGTATCGCTCTGGGTATCGAGCGACTGGCCACGACCACCGACCGAACTCAATGCACTGGTCAAGTGGTCAGTGCCGCTGGCCAGGTTACCGATAGCCGAAGCCAGTGACGCATTCAGTTTCTGGATGGCGATGTTGTCGCCATCGGCCGGCGTGTTCAAAGCCGTCCGCAACTGGTTCACGGTGTCCAGGACGTTCTGCGTCTCGTGGGTATTGACCGCGATGTTGAACTGATCGTTGGCGGCCGGGGCACCATTGAGGGTGAAACTCACACCGGATGCGGTGGCGACGTTACCCGCCAGGGTGCCGCTGGACACCGGTTTGCTGTCAGCGGTCAGTGGCGCGGCGTACAGATCGAAATCCGTGGCACTGGTGAACTTCAGCACCGCAGCTCCCGTCGGGAAGCTGGCGTGGTAGGCCGTCGGATCGGTGATTGCGCTACCGGTGACCTGGGTCGCGGTGGCGTTGCCCGGGCCACGGGCCGGAGTGAACGTATCGGGTTTGGCGGCCAGGGTGAACGTGTGGCCGGGCAAGACCGTGCCTGCAACGTCACCCGCATGAAGGTTGACGTTCAAGGTCAAGTCGACACCGCGAAAGCTCACCGTCTGCCCGATCTGGTTACTAGGCTCGATGACCCCGCCCTTGCTGGCTTCGGCGGTCACATCGTTACCACCCGAGTCGGTGATTTTCAATTGGGTGCCGCTGACGAATTCCACTGTGTACGGCTCGCCACTGCGGAACTGGCTGTTGTAGGTCACGCTGGACGACACTTGGCCGTTGGTCAGTACCACGCGACCATCATCCACCGCCGGCGCAGTCATGGTGACTTGGGTGCGACTGGTGTTGACAGCCTGTTGGAACACTTCCCAGCCGGTGCTGTTGGTGGCCATCGACATGGTGTCGCCAATCGGCAGATCCAGGGTCACCTGGTCGCCGTTGTAGCTGTAGGTGCCATCGCCGTTGCGGGTGAACGGTACGACATCGCCCTTGGAACCGGAAAAGATGTATTTGCCGTTTTCATCCTTGGTGTTCATCAGGCTCAGCAACTGATCCTCGATCGACCCCAATTCCGAGGCAACCGCTTTACGGTCCGCGTCGGTGTAGGCGGCGTTACCGGCACTGACGGCCAATTCCTTGGCGCGCTGCAGCACGTTGCCGATGCTGGTCATGACCGCTTCGGTCGTGCCCAGGGTCGCCTTGATGGTGGTGACGTTGGTTTCGTATTGGGAAAGCATCGAAGCCTGGTTGCCCAGTTGCAGCAAGCGCGAGGCGCCCACCGGATCATCCGCGGCGGTGTTCACGCGCACCAGGCTGCTGGCTTCCTCGCTGGTCTTGACCACCTTGGCGAAGTTTTTCTGGTAGTTCGCAGCCGTGCTTTCGTAGAACTGAGAGGTGGAAATGCGCATGGGCTACGGCTCCTTAAAGGCTGTTGATCAATGTGCTGAAGATTTGCTGCGCCGCCTTGATGATCTGCGAAGACGCGGTGTAGTACTGCTGGAACTTGACCAGGTTGCCGGTTTCTTCATCCAGGTCCACGCCCGACAGCGAATCGCGAGCGGTCTTGGCGTTGTCCAGGATCGCCCCAGTGGCGGCGCTGTCGAGCTTGCCCTGGGCGGCCTTGGCGCCGACGCCTTCCACCAGCTTGCCGTAGGCATCGTTCAGGGAAATACCCTTGCTGGCCGAACCGGTGTCGACGGTCTTGGCGGTCTGCAAACCGGCCAGGACAGTACCGTTACGGTTGTCCAGGCTGCCGGCCTGGCTGAGGCTGACATTGATCGAGGCGCCGTTGGATGGAGCACCGGCAATGGACATGTCGAACGTGACGGTGCGTTGTACCGGCGGCACGGACGAATCCATGATCGGGTTGCCACTGGCGTCCTTGAGCGGAACACTCAGGTTCAAGGTGTTGCTTTCGCCGGGCTTGATCGTGCCATTGCTGATCTGGACACCTTTGGCATCGAGCAATTGATAAGCCTGGCTGGTGCCATCGGCAGACGTCGCGCCGAACACCACCTTGACCGGCATGGAGTTCTTGATGCCGTTCTGGATAATGGTCGTGGTGGCTGCGTCGTAGATGTCCAGCTTGGTGGTCATGCTCGGCTGGCCGCTGGCCGGGATGGTCAGCGTGCCGCTGCCCCCTGGCACGATGGCGGCGCCCAACGGCGCGGCAATCGCCAGCCGCTTGGAGTCGGTCATCTCGGTCTTGATGTTGGTCGCCGCGTTGCGGGTCGGCGTGAGCTTGAACGAGTCGCCGGCGACGGCGGTGCCGTTGG
The DNA here is from genome assembly GCF_014851795.1 of Pseudomonas sp. Pdm06. Lineage (NCBI taxonomy): Bacteria > Pseudomonadati > Pseudomonadota > Gammaproteobacteria > Pseudomonadales > Pseudomonadaceae > Pseudomonas > Pseudomonas sp. Pdm06. The sequence goes on along the minus strand of NZ_JACVAH010000001.1, from coordinate 43,319 downwards.
CGAACGTCATCGAAAAACCGTCGATCACCGGCGGTGGCGTGGTCGCAGTGTTGAACGCGCCCATCGAGGTACCGTCCGGCAGGCGCTGGACGGTGTAGTCCGTGCCGCTGGTGAACGTCACCTTGTAGTCGTTGGTGGTCAGCTTGCCGGAGTCTTTGATGGCGATGTTGAAGTTGCCGGAGCCGGCGCTGTTGTTCAACGACGCAACGCTGCGCTGGCTGATCTGCGCGGCGCTGTTGATGTTAGTGAACAGGTTGGAGCCAAAGGCCCCGTTCATGTCGATGCCCGAGGCCTGGACGCTGTTCATCTGGTCGGCGACCACCAGGGCCACGCGCCCCAGCTCGTTCATGGCCGGGTCGAGTACGGTACTGCGGTAGCGCATCAGGCCACCGATCTCGCCGCCGGTGAGCACCGAGGTCAGGTCCATGGAGCTGGAACCGCTGTTGAGCTGGATGCCCATGCGCCCCGGATCGTTCTTGTCCGGCACCGCTTCCAGGGTATTGACGATGTTGCCCATTACCAACGGCTGACCGGAGCCCAGGTAGATGTCCAGGCTGCTGCCGTTCTCGACAACCTGCGTGCCGGTGAAGGTCGACAGCTGGCGAATGGTTTCGCTGCGGGCATCGAGCAAGTCGTTGGGGGCGCCGCCGGCGTTGGAAACTTCGGCGATTTTCTTGTTCAACTGCGCAACGGTGGCCGCCAGGTTATTGACCTGGTCGACCATGTTCGACAGGTTGCCATTGATGTTCTGGCTCTGCTCCGTCAACTGGTTGGAAATCGAATTGAAACGGTTGCTCAAGGCCTGGGCATCGCTGAGCAGCAACTGCCGGGATGCATCGTCACCCGGCTTGGCATTGACGTTCTGCACCGAGGCGAAAAACTTGGTCAGTGCGCCGTTGAGGCCGGTGCCGCTGTCCGACAGCAGCGAGTCGAGCGGAGTGATCTGCCCTTGGTAGGCCGCCGCGTCACTGTTGAGCGACGTGGTGGTTTTCAGTTGTGCTTCAAGGAAGGCGTTGTACACCCGGCGCACATCGGCCAGGGTCGTGCCGGAACCAATGAACACGTTGCCGTACTGGTTCGAGGCCTTGGTGGTCTGCACGGTCTGCTGACGCGAATACCCTGCGGTATCGACGTTGGCAATGTTGTTACCCGTGGTCACCAAGGCAGTCTGGCTTGCTGACAGACCCGACATCCCTATATTGAGCAAACTCATGGTTCAGACCTTATAAAGTCGTGGTGGCGCCTGCAGAAGCGTAGTTTTGGTAACTCGTCATCTGCCGGGCTATGTTCGAAATCTTGCTGGCGTAGTGCGGGTCGGTGGCGTAACCGGCCTTCTGCAACTCGCGTACAAACTGTTCGGGGTTATCGGCCGACTTCAGCACATCTTGATAGCGACTGTTGCTTTGCAGCAGGTTGACCAAGTCATGGAAACTGTCCCGATACGAGGCGTAGGAACGGAACTCGGCCGTCTCCTTGACCATCGCGCCATTGCGGAATTCGCTGGTGATCGCCCGTGCCGAATCACCCTTCCAGTTGGCGCTGGCCTTGATGCCGAACAGGTTGTGACTGCTGCTGCCATCGGGCTGGCGCATCACCGACTTGCCCCAACCGGTTTCCAGGGCGGCCTGGGCCACCAGGTAGCGTGGATCGACACCGATGCGGTCGGCGGCTTCCTTGGCCATTGGCAGCATGGCGTTGACGAATTCATCGGCATCGCGGAAGGCCTTGCGCGCCGGTGCCAGCGGTGGCTGGGCCACGGCACGACCATAGACCTGCATGTCCCCTTTCGACTCGGAAGCCTTGAGCGCGGCCAGCCAGTCGCCATTGGCCAGTTCGCCGGTGGCCGGCTTGACGGCGGCGATGGCGCGATCCGGCAGCAGGTTCTGCGCAGGGACATCGGCATTGGCCGAGGCCGAAGGCACCAGCCCGGCGAGCAGACGGTCGGCCAGTTTCGGCGGCAGGGCCAGGCGACGCTGGTTGAGCAATTCCATGTCGTTGCGGTGGACGCCCTCGGCACCTTGCGGCGCACTCACGGCCCGCGAAGCCCACAACGGACGCTGGCCACTGGTACGCGACAACGGACCGTCGGTGGGCAAGGTCCCGGCCGCCACCGGCGTCGGGACCGGCGCCTTGGCGACCTTGTCCAGGGCCTCTTGCTGCTTGGCCGCCGACAACGTCGCCGCCTCACCGGGCGCCAGTGGCTTGTTCTTCGACATCTGGCGCAGCAGCACATCGGCCAGGCCGATACCGCCACCCTCGCGGGACATGGAAACGGCCAACTGCTGGTCGTACATTTCCTGGTATTGCTTGGCTTCCGGCGTGTTCATCGGGTTGTCCTTGCCCAAGGCCTCGGTGGCCGAACGCATGGACTTGAGCATTTCACCGAGGAACAGCGATTCGAACTCCTGCGCCACTTTACGCAGGTTGCCGTCGCTGTTCTTGTCGCCGACCTTGAGCTGGTTCAGGCGATTCAAGTCCGAGTAGGAACCTGAATCTCCGCTGATCAAAGCGCCCTTGCGCATATCCATGACTCGCCCCTCAAATCACGATCAGGTCGGCTTGCAACGCGCCGGCCTGTTTCAAGGCTTCGAGAATGGCCATCAAGTCGCCCGGCGCCGCGCCGACCTGGTTCACCGCCCGGACGATTTCATCCAGGGTCGTACCCGGGCCGAACTTGAACATCGGCTTGGCTTCCTGTTCGGCATTGACCCGCGAACGCGGGACCACGGCGGTCTGACCGTTGGACAATGGGCCCGGCTGGCTGACGATCGGGTCTTCGGTGATGGTCACGGTCAGGCTGCCGTGGGTCACGGCGGCCGGAGAAACCTTGACGTTCTGGCCGATCACGATGGTGCCGGTGCGCGAATTGATGATGACTTTCGCCACCGCCTGGCCTGGATCGACCTCGAGGTTCTCCAGGATCGACAGATAGTCGACCCGCTGACTCGGATCCAGCGGCGCGGTGACACGGATCGACCCACCGTCGATGGCCTGGGCCACGCCTGGGCCAAGCATGTCGTTGATCTTGTCGACGATACGCTTGGCGGTGGTGAAGTCGGAACGGTTGAGGTTCAGCGTCAGGCTGTTGCCCTGGTTGAAACCGCTCGGTACCGCACGTTCCACCGACGCACCGCCGGGGATGCGGCCGGCCGACGGAACGTTGACGGTGATCTTCGAACCGTCGCGACCCTCGGCATCGAAACCGCCCACCACCAGGTTGCCCTGGGCGATGGCGTAGACGTTGCCGTCGATACCCTTGAGCGGCGTCAGCAGCAACGTACCGCCACGCAGGCTCTTGGAGTTACCGATGGACGAAACGGTGATATCCACTTGCTGACCGGGCTTGGCGAACGCCGGCAGATCGGCACTGATCGACACCGCCGCAACGTTCTTCAACTGCACGTTGCCAGAGCCGGCCGGCACCTTGATGCCGAACTGCGACAACATGTTGTTGAAGGTCTGCAGGGTGAACGGGGTCTGGGTGGTCTGGTCACCGGTGCCGTTCAGGCCCACGACCAGGCCGTAGCCGATCAACTGGTTGGAGCGCACACCGGAAATGCTGGCGATGTCCTTCAAACGCTCGGCCTGAGCGGTAAAGGCCGCGGACATCACCAAGGCACCGATCAACAGCTGCTTAAGATTCAACTGGGCCACCTAGAAAGGGAACTTCGGGCTGAGGAAGAAACGGTCGAACCAGCCTGGCTGACTCGCATCGGCAAAGGCACCGGTGCCCGAATAGGTGATGCGCGCATCGGCCACACGGGTGGACGAAACGGTGTTGTCGGTGGCGATGTCGTCGGCGCGAACCATGCCGGCGATGCGCACCAGTTCGTCACCGGTGTTGAGGGTCAGCCACTTCTCGCCGCGCACGACAATGATGCCGTTGGGCAGTACATCGGCGACGGTCACGGTAATCGAGCCGGTCAGGCTGTTGCTCTGGCCGGACTTGCTGTCGCCCTTGGTGGCACGGTCAGCGTTGTACCCGGCGTTCAGGCTCAGGTCGCCGCCACCGACCGGGTTGTTGGTGGTCAGGCTGGAGCCGAACAACGAGGTCAAGCCGACGCTGGTCTCGCTGGTCTTGTCGATCTGCGAGTTGGCGTTCTTGCTGGCCTGGGTCCGCTCGTTCAGGGTGATGGTGATGATGTCCCCCACCCGGAAGGCCTTGCGGTCGCTGTACAGGTTCTGCTCGAAGCCGGCCTGGTAGATCGAACCATTGTTGGCGGCAGCCGGCAACGGCGTACGCGGCAACACCGGAGCGTAATACGGGTCATTGGGCCTGGGTGTCGGCGCGACACAGCCCGCGAGTGCGGTGATGCCACTCAGTGCCAGAACAGATACGAAGCGTTTCATGACCCTACCTCTTGGTGTTGCAGGCGACCCTGGGGCCGCCCTGTCTACGTAATGACGGGCGTTGTGACGATTACAGATTCTGCGTAACGAACGAGAGCATCTGGTCGGCGGTGGAGATCACCTTGGAGTTCATCTCGTAGGCACGCTGGGTGGTGATCATGTTGACCATCTCCTCGACGGTGCTCACGTTGGACGTTTCCAGGGTGTTCTGCAGCGTGGTGCCGAAACCGTTCAGGCCCGGGGTGCCGACTTGCGGCGCGCCACTGGCAGCGGTTTCCAGGAACAGGTTGTTGCCCACCGCTTGCAGGCCGGCCGGGTTGATGAAGTCGGCGGTCTGCAGGTTGCCGATCACCTGGGCGGCCGGGTTGCCCGCCACGGTGATGGACACGGTGCCGTCACGGCCCACGGTGAAAGTCTGGGCATCGTTCGGAATGATGATCGCCGGCTCCAGGGCGAAACCGCTGGCGTTGACGATCTGGCCGTTGGAGTCGAGGTGGAACGTACCGTCACGGGTGTAGGACGTGGTGCCGTCCGGCTGCAGAATCTGGAAGAAACCGCGACCGTCGATGGCCATGTCCAGCGGCTGCTCGGTGGTCTGCAGGCTGCCGGCGTTGAAGTTCTTCTGGGTGCCGACAATGCGTACACCCGTACCCACTTGCAGGCCCGACGGCAATTCGCTGTCTTGGGTCGACTGGGCGCCAGGCTGGCGTTTTACCTGATACAGCAGGTCCTGGAACTCGGCGCGATCACGTTTGAAACCCGTGGTCGAAACGTTCGCCAGGTTGTTGGAAATGGTCGTCAGGTTGGTGTCCTGGGCGGACAGACCTGTTTTGGCAACCCATAGAGCCGGAAGCATTCGATTCTCCTCGTACGCCTGTTTTTCGGCGCGACGCTTTAATTAATGGTTAGATCTGCAAGACCCGAGCCATGGCCTCGTCGCCTTCTTTGGCGGTGTTCATCATCTTCACGTGAAGCTCGAACTGCTTGGCCAGGGCCAGCACCGAAGTCATTTCATCCACGGCGTTGACGTTGCTCGCCTCCTGAAAACCCGACACCAACTGCACGTTGGCATCGATGGGCGCCGGCTGGCCGTCCTTGGTACGGATCGAGCCGTCCAGGCCCTTGGTCATGTTCTTGAGGTCCGGGTTGACCAGCTTGATGCGGTCCACTTCAGCCATCACCCGCGGGCCTTCACCCATGGCGCGAATGCTGATGGTGCCGTCCTGGCCGATTTCGATTTTCTGTTCCGGCGGCACGGCGATCGGACCGCCGTTGCCCATCACCGGCATGCCGTTGCCGGCCCGCAGTACGCCCAGGGCATCGACATTGAGACTGCCGGTGCGCACGTAGCTTTCACCGCCGTCAGGGTTCTGCACGGCCATCCAGCCCGGCCCGCTCACCGCAACGTCGAGGTCACGACCGGTTTCCACCAGCGCACCTGGGGTGAAATCCGTGGCAGGACGCTCGGACAGGGCAAAGGCCCGCGCCGGAAAGCTGTCGCCGAACACCGGCATCGAGCGCGCCTGCTCCAGGTCTTTCTGAAAGCCATTGGTGGAGATGTTCGCCAGGTTGTTGGCATGGGCCCGCTGCGCCAGTGCGTTCTGGCTGGCGCCGGTCATTGCCACATAAAGGTACTTGTCCACTGTCGTTCCTCTGCATGCCGGACGTTTGCCGCCCACTGCTGTGTTGCACAGCCTCAAGCAATTTGCAGACCAACTTTTTTCTGGCGGGCCCAGGCCCGGGAAACAAAGGGCTCTGGGGATTCAGAGGGCACCGTTCAGTTGAGTCGAAGTCGAAAAACCGGCGGTGTTATGCCGCTAAGTGGCAAGGGCTGCCAAAGCACCGCCGAGCACATCGACCACCCGGTCTTGTTGATCCTTGGAGAGACCGAGCCACATCGGCAAACGCAACAGCCGCTCGGAATAACCATCGGTGATCTCCATTGAGCCATGCACACGCCCATAGCGCGCTCCACCGGGGGATGAATGCAGCGGCACGTAATGGAACACCGCATAGATGGCATGGCTCTTGAGCGCCTCGAGAACAACCTGGCGCTCCATACCAGGGGCCAGGAGCACGTAGTACATGTGCGCATTGTGCTGGCAATTTTCAGGAACGATCGGACGACGCAGCAACCCTTGCCGCTCAAGCCCCGCCAAAGCGGCATGGTAATGCTCCCAGATCGCCAGGCGGCGCTGGGTGATGGCTTGCGCCTCTTCCAACTGGGCCCAAAGGAAGGCCGCAGTCATTTCTCCAGGCAGAAACGAGGAGCCCACCTCTTGCCAGGTGTACTTGTCCACCTCGCCCCTGAAGAATCGACTGCGATCGGTTCCTTTTTCCCGGATGATCTCGGCTCGCAGCGCCATTGCCGGGTCATTGGCCAGCAAAGCGCCGCCCTCCCCCGAGATCACGTTCTTGGTTTCGTGAAAACTGAAGGCCCCAAGGTCCCCGATGCTGCCCAAGGCCCGGTCCTTGTAGGTAGACATCACCCCTTGCGCGGCGTCTTCGACCACCGCCAGCCCATGCTTACGTGCAATGGCCACGATAGTGTCCATCTCGCAGGCCACGCCGGCGTAATGGACGGGCACGATGGCCTTGGTCCGTGACGTGATCGCCGCCTCGATCAGGCGCTCGTCCAGGTTCAAGGTGTCAGGACGTATATCGACGAAAACCGGCACCGCGCCACGCAACACAAAGGCGTTGGCCGTGGACACGAAGGTATAGGAAGGCAGGATGACTTCGTCGCCGGGCTGGATGTCCAGCAGCAAGGCCGCCATTTCCAGCGCAGCGGTACAGGAGTGGGTGAGCAATGCCTTGCTGCAACCCGTGTGGGACTCCAGCCAGCGGTGACACTGCTTGGTGAACGGACCATCACCGGCGAGCATGTTGCCGAACTTGGCCTGGGCAATGTAATCCAGTTCCTTGCCGGTCATGTAGGGGCGGTTGAAGAGTATCGTTTCTTGGCTCATTGCAAACTTCCCAGGGTGGGCATGGTCATGGGTGACGCACAGCACAAAACTTCAAACCGCACTGATCCGCCCACCTATCTGACTGCCGATATCAAGATTTTCATAGAAGTACGGGGTGAACCCGGCCTTCTTCATTGCCTGTTGGGTTTCACTTCTATCGTATTCAACCCGATGCAGGTTGAAGACCTCGCCATCCCAGGTCGCGAAACCCGCCCGGGGATCACCATCACGTGGCTGGCCGACTGAACCGGGGTTGCAATAGGCCTTGCCTTCACCACTCCACAGGTACTGGACATGGGTATGGCCTGACGCGAAATACCGGCCAGGCAACGGGGCGAAATACGCCTGCGAGGGTCGTACGTATTCATCCAACGGATCGTTCCAGCCGCCATGGACAATGCTCAACTCATCCTGGGTCGAGCGCTCCGGAAGTGATCCCAGCCAGGCCAGGTTCTGCGAAGTGATGACGCCCTGTTGATAGTCCAGGCAGGCATTGGCGCTATTGGAACGAGGGCAGCGCTCATTCCTGGCCAGGTACCAATCATGGTTGCCCATCACGGAGAAGATGTTTCGCTCGCGCAGGGCCTCGCAACACTCATTGACTTGGCTGTAATAACCGGCCGTGTCGCCCAGGCAGATAATCCGCGACACACCCAGCCCATCAAGTTTGGCAAGCACTGTTCGAAGGGCGCTGTAATTGCCATGTACGTCAGAAATGATCCCGATCATAGACAATGAAATCCTCTATAAAACGAACAGCGAAACCACTGCGAAGGGTCGGCGGGGCCGGTGTCTTGCCGTCGAGATAATAGTCCAGGCACATCGCCGCCTCGTTGTAGCCAAATGCGCGACGTATCGAACTGGTCGAGGAGATTCGCGGATTGATCTCAAGCAGGCTCCATTCGCCATCGGAGCCCCGCCGGAACTGCAAGTTGGTCGGCCCGACCGGTTTGAAGGCGCGGCACAGCCTGGTGACCGTCTCGTCCAGCGAATCATCCTGATACACCCAGGCCTTGGCGGTAGACCCGTCCGAGGCCAACTTGCGCTGGAAGGCGATGATCGGACCGGTGTCGCCACCGCCATCACCGAACGCCGCCACGGTGAATTCGTCGGCCGCGCTGCCAATGATGGGCTGCGCCATGAGGTAATCACCGAGCAGGGCCGCGTGAGGCGTAAAGTCGCGTTCCTCGCGAACCCAGACCAGCCCTTTGGAAGCATAGCTTCGGCGCGGCTTGAGCAGAAACGGCAGGCCCAAGGTCGCCTTGAGCACGTGAAAATCCCCCGACAGCAGGCTGGGAATACGGCTGGCATCCCCCAGCGCCACCAGCGCCTGGTCCATTGCCCATTTGTCCTTGGAAAGATCGATCAATTGCTGGTTGTTGAGCACGACCTGACAATCGAATGTCGCCAACAACGCTCGGTTGTCCGACAGCCAATGGACGTCCTGTTCGATCCCGGGAATCAGCAGATCGACCTCGTGCCTGGCCAGGGTGTCATTCAGCCACTGGCCGTACCCCGGGTCGGCGGTCAAAGAGGCCTGCACGAATACATCGCTCCAGCCCCGACCGACAGCATCGTCGTAGATATCGGTGCCGACGAGCCGAACAGAAGGGTCGGCAGCGCGCAGCGACTTGAGCAGGCCGTAGCCCATGATGGCCCCTACACCCGTCACCATGACGGTCTTCATGACAGGCGCTCCCGGTGCGCTCTCATCAGCCCAAAGCCCCGGCGGACATCTATTTGCGGGACGAAACCTATTCGCTCGTACAACTCATGCCCGCAGTCGAAGGGGGGCAGATCGGGAATATCGTTTTTTTCTGGCAGGAAGCGGACATCCAGCGGCTTGCCAAATGCCTCGAACGCAGCCTGGGCAATCTCGGAAAGACGAGGGCTTTCGGGATGACCGCAGTTGTACAAACCAGTAACACCCTGCTCTGCCAGCCGTGCGCAGACCTCGGCAAGGTCACTCAGATGCAGGTAGTTGCGCCTGGCGTCGTTGCTGCCATACAGCTCGACGGTTCGCCCCGCCTGCGCCTTGTCGGCGATGGCGTACAACAGCGGTTGGTGAGGCCTGCACTGCTCGCCGTCGTCGTAGACCTGACTGATGCGCAGCACGCTCAATGCCATGCCGCGCTCTTGGCAATACAGGCTCGCCACTTCCTCGGCATGGCGCTTGGACAGCGAGTAGATGCCGAAGTAGGGATCTGTCGCCTGGTCACAGGCCGAACGCGACGACAACAGAATGAAATGACGCGCCCCGCATTGTTCAGCCAGGCGGCAGGCAACCAATGTACCGACACTGTTGACCCGTTCGGCGCGAACCAGGTCATCCGGCTCACGGCCGCCAAAATCGGCAGCGGCCAGCACGACGATGTCGAAGCGCTCGTCGATAGCAACGGCCACCGGGCCGCTCAAGTCAAAGGTGATATCGGCCTCCCTGCGCCCCGCCAACTTGACCTGGCCATAGCGCGACAGCGCCTGGGCGACGGCCTTGCCAATGACCGAAGTACTTCCGATTACCAGGCTTTTCATGGCTGGGGGACTGTCGCTTCGAGCATCAGCGCGCAACTGAGCTCTGGGTAATCGATACCTACGGTGCACATGGCCTGGACGATGTCTGCACCCAAGTTCAATTCCTTCAATTGTCCGGTGGTGAATGGCTTGAGGAACACGCCTTCCTTACGCACCACCTGGAACCCGGCGGCTTCCAGCTCAGCGGTCAGGGTCTGGACCGAGTAGCTGCGCACATGGCCCAGTTCCAGATCACCGCGTCCCAGCGCCATCATGTCGTCAAGCAGTCCGGCAGCATGACCGAACCGCCGATGCAGAGACTCGCCATTGGGAACCAGCACGAAGCAACGTCCACCCGGCGCAAGAAAGCGCTTGAACCTTTGCAGTACGGTCTGTGGATCTTCGACATGCTCCAGGACAAACCCCATCACGATGAGATCGAAGCGCTTGTCGGTGTCGAATGTCTCGAAGTAACTTTCGACGATCTCGGCCGTGCTATCCGGGTACTGGGCCTTGAACTGGGCGATCACCGAGGCAGAACCATCGATGACCGTGTGCCCACTGAAGAACTGCGAGAAGCGGTGGGTGCTGAAACCATGGCCCACACCGAGCTCCAGCAGGCTTTGCGCCTGGGTGCATAGCGCCATGATGCGCTGGGGATACCAATTGAGAATGATGTTGTTGTCATACGCATAGCCAAAGCTGTCGCTGTAGGCTGCGATGAAGGTATCCAGATCGCTACTCATGTCACATGCACTCCGCTGGGCGGCCAAAGTAATAGTTCATACGGATCAATCGGCCAACCAGGCCCGTCGCCAGGCGTCCAGGCGCTCACCTTCGAGCAGCCATTGCGCCCGCACGGTCGACTGCAAGGCGTCCCCCAGCGTCGCGGAGGCCTCACGGTCTTCCAGGTGCAAGCGAATCGCCCGGATCCAGTCTTGTGCCTCGTTGCTCACCCGTGACAGTGGCAATACCTCGCCGCCGACAAAACCCGGCACCCGACTGCAAATGACCGGATGGCCGCAAGCGGCATGCTGCAGGACACGCAGGTCGCCAGAACAGGCATTCCCCAGGCTCTCCGCCATGGGTACCAGCGCAAGATCCAGATTCAATGCGGCCAGGGCCGCTGCCAACTGCTGCTGCGCGACAGCTGGGTGCAGTTCCTTCAGAAAAGGCTGCAGTGACGCGGGGCAGTCGCCCAGCACCACCCAGTCTACTTCACCCGCGAATGCAGGCAGCACGTCGGCCAGCAGCTGGGTATCCTTGCCGCCCAGCCAGCCCAGGCGCGGTTTGGCCCCCATGCGCCGCTTGCTCTGCACACGCCCCCAGGCGGCCGGCAGCAAGGTTTCCAGCACACGGATGTCGTGGTGCTGGCCCTGCAACAGTTCGGCCAGCGCCGGCGTGGGGACCAGCACCCGATCAGCCTGCATCATCCCGACCCGCAGGCGCTCCAGCAGCTCATCGGCAGCGTAATCCCCCTTCAACTCCATCTGCGGCAAATAACCGTCCAGCTCGTAGACGGTGAACGCCTTGGAAAACGCCCTCAGGCGGCTCAGAGCCAGTAGCCCGGCGTCGTCCAGCGGGCGCTGCAACACCACGGTGGTCGGCGCCAGGCGCTCGAACTCCACCGGCGACAGCAAACTCGAAACAGCGGCGCCTTCGATTTGCCCCGCTTCAAGCAATGTGCTGAACGGCTGAACCAGTCGCGAATAAGCCCCCGCCTGCTGTTCGGTGACACAAACCAGCACCCTTGGCACGCTACCTTGCAGCGGATACCAGCACAGGTCGGTGTTTTCCCGGGTAAAACCCTCGCCGACACGCAGCGAAAAGTTGGCATTGTAGGCAGGGTCGCGTGCCAACTGCGGCAACCAGCGCGCGAGCAAGGCATCCTCCTGCTCGCGACTCGCACGGGTGTCTGCCACCGGGTTCATCAACAGTCGCGCGTAAGGCGTCCAGACGTTCAGGTAGCCGGCCTGCTGCAGCTTCAGACACAGGTCGACATGGGTCCAGGGCGCCAGCAGCGGATCGGTGTCGAAGCCATCGGCCTCGAGGAAAAGCCCTCGCCGCAGCATCAGGCATTCACCGCCCACTGCGGAGCAGTTCTGCTCAAGCCCCAGTCGCCCCATGTAACCCGCTGCCTGGGATGACAAGCCCTCAAAAGCCCGACCGACGGTGGCACCCAATCCCAACACAAGGCCCGCCTGGCGTATGCGACCCTGGCTATCCTGCAACTTGCCTCCCACCGCGCCAACTTCCGGGCGCTGGGCATGATTGAGCAACGCGTGTATCCACCCCGGCTCAAGAACAGCGCTTTGCGCATCGAGCCAGAGCAGATACTCGCCCCGCGCCTCCTGCGCCGCCGCATTGCACATGGCCGCACGAGACTGTCCCGGCATGAAACGCAACACCTGGAAACGGCCCTCGCCCATTTCCTCCACCAGCCCCAGCCACTCCAGCAATGCGGGCTCGTCGTTGCCCGGTTCTATCAGCAGGACCTCGAAGTCCACCGCGTCAGTCTGCGTCAGCAGGCTTTCCAGGCAACGCTGGAAATTCGCCAGCTGTCCTTCCAGGTAAATCAGAATACTGACCGAGGCCTGCCGCTCGTGGCCGTAGTCGATACGATAGCGGCCCGGCTCCAGTGCAATCGCTCGCGCCTGACCGTAGCCACGCGCTTGCAGGTGCGCATCAATGACCGCACGCTCATCGGCGCATTCCGACTGCCGCAGCTCGTTGGCGATCAACAGGGGTTCGCTGACATGACCCACACTCGCCACGCCCAGTTCGCTGATCAGGCGCAGTTGGTAGGCCAATTCGAAGGCCTCACCGCAGGTATTGTCAAAACCGCACAGGCGCACCAGCGCCTCGCGACGGTACATCCAGTGACGGGAAAGGCTGGCCGGAAACGCCAACAGCAAATCCAGATTCAGGTCGGGCCGCAACGAGAGGTCGATCACTCCGCCCATGTGCAGCGCCTCGTCGGCGTACACCGCCAGGCAACTGTCAGGCGCTTCGAGCAGATTCAGCGCCGTCACCAGCAGCCCTGCGGCAATGAATTCCTCCCCAGCCTCCACCAGCATGAACCAGTCGCTCCGGACGCCCTCGAGCAAACCATTGATCGCTGCCGCCGGTTGCTTCGGATCACACGCCAACCATTGAACGTTGGCTCGCCCCGGGTCAGTGCTACCTATCACGCACACATGGATGCGTTGGTATAACTGTCGGTCCAGGCTGTCCAGGGTGTGAGCCAGCGCCAACTGATTGCCGTCATCACGGACCAGGACAGTGAAGGCAGGCGCCGTCGAGCTCGCCAACCGCTCATTGATCAGACGCAGTTGCTGCGCCAAGGGGTAGCGCTGGCGCAACCAGTCGAGCACACCCAGACGGTTGCCGACTGCTTCACGCACGGCAGTCGCCTGGGTTTTGGCAATAAATACGTCCAACTGCTGCCAGAAAGACGCAGTACGCTCAACGTAACGCTGCAGGGCGTCACCGAGGCTTGCCCGCGCATGCTCCAACGGGTCCGGCTGATCGAACATGGCAAAGCCGACACTGCCGAAGAAACTGGTGTCGAGCAGTGGCTGGTCGACGCCATGTCCCGGAATGAATATCACCGGGCATCCACACAACACTGCCATGACGCAGGTCATCGACCACTCATAGCTGTACATCACCTCTGCATTGCGCAGCAGCTCGGCCAGCTCAGGCAGGGCCAGCGGATTAGCCATGCTTAACAGGCGGATATCCGCGGGCAGCAGCGAGTAGTCGACCTGATCCAAGGGGTGGCGGTTCTGGTAGAGATAGCTCCCCTTGCGGACGGCTCCAGCGCCCACCGCCGAGAACATTTCGACATCAATGGTCGGCAGGCATAACAGGTCACCGTCAGGGTCGCCACGGTGCTCGGCGAGCCTGGCTGCGTAATAGAAAAACAAGTCGGTGGGCGCGGCGTCCATGCCATTTCCCGTGAGAAATCCCTCGAAATTCAGTAAGAAACGCGCTACGACCGAACAGTTGAGTGGATTGCCAGGGAACACCTCGGGATAAACCGCAATCGGCACCTTGCCCGCTGCCGCATGGCGCTGCCTGATCGTCGAATTGAGCAGCGGCGTCTTGAGTTCCGGATTGACCACTTCGGTGCCGCAGATGTAGGCCTCACGACCACTGAGATTGAGCATATGGCAGAGGTAGTGCAGCGAGACGACGCCCGACGACGACTCACGGTATGCAGGCGCCAGGAAGTAGTAGGGATGTTCGGGTTTGGCATACATCAGCCGCAGACGCGCCAACGCCTGTTCGAGCGAGTAAGCGTCCAGCTGCGCAAGGTTCGACATCGGGTGCAATCTCCAAATCAAATCAAAAGGGTGTCACTGGCAAGGCCCGCTCAGGCAGCCCTTTTCTTCAGAAAAGCCGATGCATCCGCGCCGGTATTGAACAACAGGTCGATCACACTGACCGCATGCTGGAAGTCGCCGTACACCTGCCGATACTCGGGATAGCCGGCATAACTCATGTACGACACCGCGATCCCGTTGGCGGCGAATGCCGCTTCATCGAGGTAGTGACTGGCTGCGGGTCCAGAGAGGTATTCGTTGGCCCCGAGGGCCTGGCATAGATGGATCAAGCGTTCATTCTTGCCCTCTACCCCCCCCAGGTCCTCGGAACGGTAAAGCGGCGTGTGGATATCCAGCAGCGGGCACAAGCCGGCGATGAACAGGTGGTTGATCGCGGTCAGGTGGGTGAGGTCGGCGGCTTGCTCGTAGAGCGTGCGAATCGGCGCTTCCATCTGGGCGAAACAGGGTGCGCGCCGGTAGCTCTGCTCAATCGTCTTCCAGTGCGCGGCGGCCCAATCCGGACTGCTGACCTGGACTTCATTGATCAACTGGCCAAGACGGCCCTTCTTCTTGACCGCAATACTCAGCCAATGCTCACCCTGGGCAGTCTTGATCTTGTTGCGGTTGCGCCAGTCACTCCGGGTGTACTGGACATCGTCATACAGGATGAACGCATCGACGCTGCGGATCAGATCGAAATAACCCTTCCAGGGAATGTAATTCGACTGCACCACAGCTATCTTCTTTTGCATCCTGAACCTCACATACGCAGCGGGAATCGGGGCTCTGCCCTGTCAAAAAATCGCCACCAAATATGAATATGCGTGGACAGGTCTCGATGTAGCAAATCCCATACCAGCGAAACAACGCCCGCTAAGGCTCAGTCTTGCCCAGCTCATACTCACGCAATTTATTGGCAATGGTCGTATGGGAAACCCCCAGCCGCTTGCCCAATTGCCGGCTGCTCGGGTGCTCGGAGTACAGGCGCTCCAGCACGGCTTTCTCGAAACGCCCAACGATCTCGTCCAACCCACCTTCAAGGGAAAAATCGCCAAGGGGCTGACGCACGCCGTAGTCCGGCAGACGGATATGCTCGGCCTTCACCTTCCCACCGTCGCACAGGGAAACGGCCTGGAACAGCACGTTTTCCAGCTGTCGGACATTGCCTGGCCAATGGTAGTGACTGAGGCGGTCCATCGCCGCCGGGGCCAGCTTGGGCAGTGCGCAACCGATCTGGCGGCTGGCCTGGTCGAGGAAATGTTCCACCAGCGGCTCCAGGCCATCGAGGCATTCGCGCAGGGGTGGGATGTGCAAGGAAAGCACGTTCAAGCGGTGGTACAAATCCTGACGGAATTCGCCCCGGGCACAGAGTTCGGACAAATCGACCTGTGTCGCGCAGATCACCCTGACGTCCAGGTACACCTCTTCATCGCTGCCGACACGGCGGAAGCAACCGTCCTGCAGGAAGCGCAGCAATTTCACCTGCAGGCGCGGGCTCATCTCCCCGACCCCGTCGAGGAACAGCGTTCCCCCGGCGGTCAACTCCAGCAGGCCGAGCTTGCCTTCGGCCCGGGCGCCTTCGAAGGCCCCCGGCCCGTAGCCGAACAGTTCGGTCTCGGCCATGGACTCGGGCAGCCCGGCGCAGTTGAGTGCCATCAATGGCGATTGCCCGCGCGGGCTCGCCAGGTGACAAGCGCGAGCCAACAACTCCTTGCCAGTGCCGGTTTCGCCTTCTATCAATAGCGGCGCGTCCAGCGGGGCCATGCGCCGTGCCTCCCGGACCACCGCCGCCATCACTTTCGAACTCTGGAAAATACTGTCGAAGCCGCGCAACTCCTGTTTGCGCACGTTATAGATCCGCTCGCCCACCCGGTCGGCCCGGTGCAACGTCAGCACCGCACCGGCCATGGCTTCGCTGTCGTCGTGTTCCGATTGCAGTGGCGCGATGTCCGCCAGGAACACATCGCCCTTGACCTTGACCCGCAGGCCGTTGATACGCGACTGGTTGGCGCGCACCAGTTCCGGCAAGTCGAAATCCTCGGCGTAGCGGGACAGCGGGATGCCCGGCACCTCGTCGACACGCACCCCGAGCAACTGCGCCGCCGCCCGGTTGGCCGCGACGATGGAGCCCCCCATATCGATGGACAGCACCGGAAACTCCAAGGCGCCGAGCAAGGCGTTGAGTTCCATGTGCCGACGCTCACTGGGCATCAGTCCTACGCGCTTGACACCAAACACCCCGGCGATGCCTTCGAATTTCGGACGCAGTGCCTGGAACTGGATGTTGATCAGGTTTGGGCAGTGCAGGTAGATCGCGTTGCCATGCTCACCACCGACCTCCCCTCGGGCGACGTTGATGCCGTACTCCACCAACAAATTGAGAATGTCCCGCAGGATGCCGATGCGGTTCTGGCAATGGACTTTGATGCGCATGGAAAGGCCCGGGTGTGGATGAGAGAGACGCGCCATTCAAGCCCCGACACACACCTGTGGCGAGGGCTCCCTCTCCACAGGGTTTTGCGTAGGGCTTTTTGTCTAGGCACACAAATAGTTGTCAAGATTATGTGACAGATGTAGGCCGTTTCCCACTCAAAAATCCTGATACCGCCGAAGTATAGGCGATTGTGTAACGATAAGTTTACGAAATGAGCCATTCTTGGCCCCGCTAGCTGGCTCACCCCTACTGCACGTACCCCTGCTTCGCGCTATCTCTATTGCAGCGCTGGACATAACAACAAACACATCATCCCCCTGAGGGAAATCAGCAGGAGAGCAGCATGAAGCAGACGCAGTACGTGGCTCGCGAGCCCGATGCGCAAGGTTTTATCCACTACACCGCTGAAGAACACGCGGTGTGGAACACGCTGATCACCCGCCAGTTGAAAGTCATCGAAGGCCGTGCGTGCCAGGAATACCTGGATGGCATCGACAAGCTGGGCCTGCCCCACGACCGTATCCCGCAACTGGACGAAATCAACAAGGTGCTGGGCCAGACCACGGGCTGGCAAGTCGCCCGAGTGCCAGCGCTGATTCCCTTCCAGACCTTCTTCGAATTGCTCGCCAGCAAACAGTTTCCTGTGGCGACCTTTATTCGCACCCGGGAAGAGTTGGATTACCTGCAGGAGCCGGACATTTTCCACGAGATCTTCGGCCACTGCCCGCTGCTGACCAACCCTTGGTTTGCGGAATTTACCCACACCTACGGCAAACTCGGCCTACAGGCGTCCAAGGAAGAACGGGTTTACCTGGCGCGCCTGTACTGGATGACCATCGAGTTCGGCCTGGTGCAGACCCCGCAGGGCCGGCGCATCTACGGCGGCGGCATCCTGTCTTCGCCCAAGGAAACCGTGTACTGCCTGTCGGACGAGCCAGAACACCAGGCCTTCGATCCGCTGGAAGCCATGCGCACCCCCTATCGCATCGACATCCTGCAACCGGTGTATTTCGTGCTGCCCGAACTCAAGCGTCTGTTCGACCTGGCTCACGAAGACATCATGGGCATGGTCAAGCGCGGTCGGGAGCTGGGCTTGCATGCCCCGAAATTCCCACCAAAAGCGGCGTGAACCGCCTCTTTTAATCCCAATTGAGTCTGTTGCACGACGCCGCTTTGCTTTAGCGTGGGTGCATCGACGTTTTCCAAATATTCGATCCAGGAACACACCATGAACACTCTGAACCAAGCCCATTGCGAAGCCTGCCGCGCCGATGCCCCGCAAGTGAGCGACGAAGAACTGCCGGTGCTGATCAAGCAGATCCCCGACTGGAACATCGAAGTGCGCGACGGCGTCATGCAGCTGGAAAAAGTTTTCCTGTTCAAGAACTTCAAGCACGCCCTGGCGTTCACCAACGCCGTCGGCGAGATCTCCGAGGCCGAAGGCCACCACCCAGGTCTGCTCACCGAATGGGGCAAAGTCACCGTGACCTGGTGGAGCCACTCCATCAAGGGCCTGCACCGCAACGACTTCATCATGGCCGCCCGCACCGATGACGTGGCCAAGACCGCCGAGGGCCGCAAGTAATGCATTTCGATGCCATCGGCCGGGTTCCCGGCGACCCGATCCTCGGCCTGATGGAGGCCTACGGGGCGGACAGCAACCCGAGCAAATTCGACTTGGGCGTGGGTGTCTACAAGGACGCCCAGGGCCTGACGCCGATTCTTGAGTCGGTGAAACGGGCCGAGCAGCGACTGGTGGATCGCCAGACCACCAAGACCTACATCGGTGGTCATGGTGACGCCGCGTTCGGCCAGTTGATCAATGAGCTGGTACTGGGCGCCGACTCGCCGCTGATCAGCGAAAAACGTGCTGGCGCCACCCAGACACCGGGTGGTACCGGTGCCCTGCGCCTGAGCGCCGACTTCATCGCCCAATGCCTGCCGGGCCGTGGTGTATGGCTGAGCAACCCGACCTGGCCGATCCACGAAACCATTTTCGCCGCGGCCGGGGTCAAGGCCAGTCATTACCCCTACGTGGGCGCCGATAACCGCCTGGATTTCGAGGCGATGCTGGCGACCTTGAACCAGGCACCCAAAGGCGATGTGGTGCTACTGCACGCCTGCTGCCACAACCCCACCGGGTTCGATCTGTCCCATGAGCAATGGCGCCAGGTCCTGGAGGTGGTGCGCAGCCGCGACCTGCTACCGCTGATCGACTTTGCCTACCAGGGCTTCGGCGATGGGCTGGAGCAGGACGCCTGGGCGGTGCGGTTATTTGCCCAGGCCCTGCCGGAAGTGCTGGTCACCAGTTCCTGTTCGAAGAACTTCGGCCTTTACCGCGACCGTACCGGTGCGTTGATCGTCTGCGCCCGGGATGGCGAGAAGCTGGTGGACATCCGCAGCCAACTGGCAAACATCGCCCGCAATCTCTGGTCGACACCGCCGGACCATGGCGCTGCCGTCGTGGCGACCATCCTCGGCGACCCGGAACTCAAAAGCCTGTGGGCCGATGAAGTCCAGACCATGCGCCTGCGCATCGCGCAATTGCGCAGCGGTTTGCTGGAAGCCCTCGAATCCCATGGCTTGCGCGAGCGCTTCGCCCATATCGGCGTGCAACGCGGGATGTTTTCCTACACTGGCCTGACGCCGGAACAGGTCAAGCACCTGCGCGAGCGCCACAGTGTCTACATGGTCGGCACCGGCCGGGCCAACGTGGCCGGCATCGACGCCACGCGCCTGGACCTGCTGGCCGAGGCGATTGCTGACGCTTGCAACTAACCCAAGGCCGGGTGCTTTCCCTGTGGCGAGGGAGCTTGCTCCCGCTGGGCTGCGCAGCAGCCCTGAAACCTGGCACCTCGGAGTGTCAGGCGGCCTCTAACCAGGCATTTGGGGCGGCTTCGCCGCCCAGCGGGAGCAAGCTCCCTCGCCACAGTGGATCAAACACACCCAAAGTCATCCGCCGCCCTTGAGACGTTACGAGCCCGTCCACTCCTGGACAAACTGCCCGAGATCTTCCTGGGGCGCGGTGCGCGCTTCTTTCTGCGGTGTGCCCAGGTAGAGGAAACCGATCACCTCTTCCCCCTCCTCAAGACCAAGCCCCCTGGCCACATGCGGCGAATACGCCAGCTCACCGGTACGCCACACTCCACCCACCCCTTGGGCATACGCGGCCAGCAAGATGCCATGGGCCGCGCAGCCGGCCGCCAGCAGTTGCTCGGATTTCGGGATTTTGAAATGGTCCTGCAGACGGGCAATCACCACCACGACCAGCGGCGCGCGCAATGGGCCGTTGAGGGCTTTTTCCACGACGGCTTCAGGGGCGAGCGGGTCATTGAATTTCGCCGCTTCGGCCAGCAGTTCGCCCATGCGATGCCGCGCCTGTCCCTCGACCGTCAGAAAGCGCCAAGGCCGCAACTGGCCGTGATCCGGCGCACGCATGGCCGCGGCGAACATGAGTTCGCGCTGTTCCGGCGTGGGTGCCGGCTCCACCAGGCGCGGGACAGAAACACGATTGAGCAAAGCGTCGAGAGCCTGCATCGGCCACCTCCTGAAAAAATGTTTGGCTATTCTAGCGGGAAGCGCCGCCGGCTGCCGGTTTACATGCCGCTTGTCGCGGGTAGAATGGCGCCCTTCCCTTTACAGCCTGAGCGGACTTCATGGCGTTGCCGACCCTGCGGATCATTGGTTTCATCATCGGCATCTTCCTGATCACCCTGGCGATCTTCATGGTCGTGCCCATGGCCACCCTGTTGGTCTTCGAGCGCACCCGCGACCTGCCGTCGTTCCTCTGGTCGAGCATGATTACCTTCGTAGCCGGCCTGGCGCTGGTGCTTCCCGGGCGCCCGGAACACATCCACCTGCGTCCGCGGGACATGTACCTGCTGACCGTCAGCAGCTGGCTGGTGGTGTGTATCTTCGCCGCCCTGCCCTTCCTGCTGACCCAGCACATCAGCTATACGGATTCGTTCTTCGAAAGCATGTCGGGCATCACCGCCACCGGTGCCACCGTCCTGAGCGGCCTGGACACCATGTCCCCGGGCATCCTGATGTGGCGCTCGCTGCTGCACTGGCTCGGCGGTATCGGCTTCATCGGCATGGCGGTGGCGATCCTGCCGCTGTTGCGCATCGGTGGCATGCGGCTGTTCCAGACCGAGTCGTCGGACCGCTCGGAAAAAGTCATGCCCCGGTCCCACATGGTGGCGCGACTGATCGTGGCGTCCTATGTGGGCATCACCATCCTCGGCACCCTGGCGCTCTGGTGGGCCGGGATGAGCCTGTTCGATGCCATCAACCATTCGATGTCGGCGATCTCCACCGGCGGTTTCTCCACCTCGGACCTGTCCCTGGCCAAATGGACCCAGCCGGCGGTGCACTGGGTCGCCATCGTCATCATGATCCTCGGCAGCCTGCCGTTTGCCCTGTATGTCTCGACGCTGCGCGGTAATCGCCGGGCGCTGATCAAGGACCAGCAGGTCCAAGGGCTCATCGGCGTACTGCTGGTGACCTGGCTGGTACTCGGCACCTGGTATTGGGCGACCACCGACCTGCATTGGCTGGACGCGCTGCGGCACGTGGCGCTGAACGTGACGTCCATCGTCACTACCACCGGCTTCGCCCTGGGCGACTACAGCCTGTGGGGCAATTTCTCCTTGATGCTGTTCTTCTACCTGGGGTTCGTCGGCGGCTGTTCGGGCTCGACGGCTGGCGGGATCAAGATTTTCCGCTTCCAGGTCGCCTACATCCTGCTTCGGGCCAACCTCAACCAACTGATCCACCCCCGTGCGGTGATCAAGCAGAAGTACAACGGTCATCGCCTCGACGAAGAAATCGTCCGCTCGATCCTCACGTTCTCGTTCTTCTTCGCCATCACCATCTGCGTGATCGCGCTGCTGCTGTCGTTGCTGGGCGTGGAGTGGATGACGGCCCTGACCGGCGCAGCCAGTACCGTATCCGGTGTCGGCCCGGGGCTGGGGGAAACCATCGGGCCAGCCGGCAACTTCGCCCCACTGCCCGACGCGGCCAAGTGGATTCTGTCCGCAGGCATGCTGCTGGGCCGGCTGGAGATCATCACGGTGTTCGTGCTGTGTATCCCGGCGTTCTGGCGCCACTGACCGGTTCAGGCTGGCTCGCCAATCGCGCCCGGTATTCGCCGGGCGTAGTGTCAAACCAGCGGCGAAAGGCCCGGAAAAAATTGCTCGGGTCGGCGAACCCCAGCAGATAGGCGATCTCCAGCAGCGTCATGCCTGGCTGCGCCAGGTACTGCTCGGCCAGTTCACGACGGGTGTCTTCGAGCAGGTTCTGGAAACTGGTGCCCTCTTCCTGCAAGCGCCGCTGCAAGGTGCGCTGCGACAGGTGCAACGTCTGCGCCACCACGTCTCGCTTGGGTTCCCCCTGGGGCAACAGCCGACACAACACTTGTCGCGCCTTGTGGGTCACGCGGCTTTCCGAAAAACGCGCGAGGTACTCCCCGGCAAACCGGTCGTGAAGCTGTGCCATGGCTTCGTTGGCCGTCGGCAGCGGCGCCTCCATGTCGGCCCGCTCAAAGATCAGCGCGTCATAAGGCGCGCCAAACACCAGTGGCGCGGGGAAGGCTCGGTGATAAGGCGCCAGGTCCAACGGTTGCGCGCCCTGGAGCAACACCTTCACCGGGTGCAGGGCGCGCCCGGTCAACCAACTGCACAGGGCCAGCGCACACGCCAGGGACGCTTCGGCACTTTGACGGGTCGGGGGCAGATGGTCGCCATGCACCGTCAGGATCAGCCCGTAGCCCTCTTCCAACTGGCGAAAACTCAAATCGGCGCTTTCGGCAATGATCCGCTGATAACGCACCAGCCGCTGGAACCCCTCCACCAGGGTGCGACTGGACATCAAGGCGTAGCCAACCACATGGAACGAGGCCGGGCGCACCACCTTGCCCATGTTCAAGCCAATGGCCGGGTTACCCGACAACTCCACGGCCCGTTGCCAGAGCCGGGTCATCGAGTCCTGGGGGAAACGCGCATCCGGATCCTCCAGCGCATCGAAGTCCAGCCCCAGTTGCTTGAACAGCACCCGACAATCCAGGCCGTCCATTTCCAACGCCTTGACAATCCCCATCGCCCAGCTTGAAGAAGTGGTTCGTTCGCTCATGACGTTTTACTTGCATGACGAGCCGCAGGGTACGGCTGGATTTGCGAAGGATACTAAAGTGGCGCTGATTGTCACTGGCCGTAGCGATTGATGGCTCTAGACTTCAAGTACCAGAACAATAACCACAGAGCCAGCCGTCGTGGGAAACGCTAAACGATTCAATAGTTTCGCCGAGTTCTACCCGTATTACCTCAGCGAACACAGCAACAGCACCTGCCGACGACTGCATTTCATCGGCACGTCCCTGGTTATCCTGGTGTTCGTCCTCGCTCTGGTCGTGGGTAACGGGTGGCTGTGGCTCGCCCTGCCCGTGGCCGGCTACGGCTTCGCCTGGGTCGGGCACTTCTTCTTCGAAAAGAACCGTCCCGCCACCTTCCAGCACCCGCTTTACAGCCTGCTCGGCGATTTCGTCATGTACCGCGACATGCTGCTGGGCAAGGTCGCGTTCTAACAAGGACTGTCGATGAGCAACCACGCACGCTTTACCCACATGAAAGAAGGCACCCAACAAGACTGGGCGATCATCGCGGCCGACTTCAGCGCCTACGCGCGACAATTGCCGGGCCGGATCCTGGCCCACTTGAAGCTGCTGGACGGCGATTTCGGCGGGTTCCCGGTGGATCGCCTGACTCATTCCCTGCAAACCGCCACCCGCGCCTACCGGGACGGGCGGGACGAGGAATACGTGGTCTGCGCCCTGCTCCACGACATCGGCGACACCTTGGGTTCATATAACCACCCGGACATCGCCGCGGCGATCCTCAAGCCTTTCGTAAGCGCCGAAAACCTGTGGATGGTGGAGAAGCACGGGATTTTCCAGGGCTATTATTTCTTCCATCACCTGGGCATGGACCGACACCTGCGCGAGCAATTCAGTGGCCATCCGCAATACCAGGCGACCATTGAGTTCTGTGCGAAGTACGACGCGGCGGCATTCGATGCCGAATACGACACCCTGCCATTGAGTTTCTTCGAGCCGATGCTGGAAAGGGTCTTTGCCATGCCTAAGCAGTCGATCTACAAGGCGGCGATGGCTGAATAGCCTTCTGGCTGACAGATTGCTGGGGACCGCTGCGCGGTCCATCGCGGGCAAGCCTTGCTCCCACAAGTGTTGCCTGCTCTCATAGGCGGTGAGTACTTGTGGGAGCAAGGCTTGCCCGCGATGGCGTCATGAAGACCTACACCGGCTCAGTCACTTTCAACTCAGTCTTGGCCAGCGCTTCACGCGCCTGGGCTTCCGCCAGCCGATACAGCTCGATCGACCCGTCCCAATGCTCGATCAACGCCGTGCAGGATTCGACCCAATCGCCACAATTGAGGTATTCCACCTCGCCCACCATGCGCATCTCGGCGTGGTGGATATGCCCACAGACCACGCCATGCAGTTCGCGCTTCACACATTCGTGGGCGATGGCTTCTTCGAAATCGCTGATGAAGCTGACGGCGGTCTTGACCTTGTGCTTGAGGTACGCCGACAACGACCAGTAGCCGTAGCCATAACGGGCCCGCCAATGGTTGAGCCAGCGGTTCAACGTGAGGGTGAACTCGTAGGCCGAATCCCCAAGGAACGCCAGCCAACGGTGGTAACGGGTGATGACATCGAACTGGTCGCCATGGATCACCAACAAGTGCCGACCATCGGCGGTGACGTGCACCGCTTCGTCCACCAACTGGATATTGCCCAGGATCAGCTTCGAATAGCGCCGCAGGAATTCGTCATGGTTGCCGGTGACGTAGATCACTTCGGTGCCGCGCTTGCTCATGGTCAGCAAGCGGCGAATGACGTTGGTGTGGGCCTGGGGCCAATACATGCCACCGCGCAGTTTCCAACCATCGATGATGTCACCCACCAGGTAGATCTTGTCGGCGTGGTAGCCCTTGAGAAACTGCGACAAGTGCTCGGCCTGGCAATCCCGGGTGCCCAAGTGCACATCGGAAATCCACAGGGTGCGAACACGCTGCTTGCGGCTGGGTTTGGCGAGCTCGGCGCTGGTCATTGGGCAACCCTCTGATCGTTTTCGCCACTGTGCACGCCAGCGGTTAATGGCCCATGACAAACACAAGTCCATTACATGACAGCGCGGGGCGGTGCGCCCTCGGTGTATGCTGGCGGCCTGAGACGGGAGACCGCGATGAGACCGATCCTCACGCTACGCCACTACAGCCACGATTTGATTGTCCACAGCCACGACCACGCGCAACTGGTGTTCGGGTTGTCCGGCGCGCTGGATTTCGAGGTCGAAGGGCGTGGCAGCCAGGTGGTGCAGCAGAGTTTCGTGGTAGTACCCGCCGGAGCCCATCATGCCTGCGGCAGTCCCCAGGGCAGTCGCTGCCTGGTGCTGGATGTGCCCAGTGACGATTGGGTCGGGCAATGCCTGGGGGATCACGCCGACGCCAGCCGCCGCTTGCTCGACGCCACCGCTCGCCTGCCCCTGGACCCGGGACAAAGTCAGTTGGTCAGTTGGCTGGCGGGCAGCCGGGTGGACGACCCGGTGATCGCCCAGCAAGGCGCGGTGCTGCTGCTGGCGAGTCTCAATGACATTCGCCAGCGCCCCCTCGGTGGCCGGCGCCTGCCCTACGCCGCACTCAACGCCCACATCGACCAGAACGCCGCCTACCCGCTGCAAGTGGCGGATTTGGCGCGGGTCGCCGGCCTTTCCAGCGCCCGCCTGCATGCGCGCTTCATCGCCGAGTGCGGACAAACCCCGATGGAGTACATCCGCAGCCGCCGCTTGCACCAGGCCGTGGCGTTGTTGCGCGAGTCGGACCTGCCCATCGGCGAGATCGCCCACCGGGTCGGTTATAACTCCCAGAGTGCTTTCGCCGCGGCGGTGCTGCGGGAATTCGGCGCCTCGCCGGGCAAGCTGCGGCGTCAGCGCTAGATGCGCGCTAAAAATCGCTAGGATCGCGACAGACATAACCTCCTCACCCACGCTTAAATACTGACATCCGTGACGCAGCGGTCCTGTGGGAGCTTGCTCCGGACGGCAATCCGACGATTGCTATCTGTCAGTCAATATCTGCATTGCCTGAACCACCGCTTTCGCGAGCAAGCTCGCTCCCACAGAAGACACTCGCCAGTTGCCCCACTGTCTGTTGAAAGGATTGAAATGACGCCCCGTACCGCCCTCGGCGCCCTGCACATTGGTGCACTCATGTTTGGCCTGACCGGTGTCTTCGGCAAACTCGCCGCGGCTTCGCCAGCGGTCATCGTGTTCGGTCGCGCTGTCTTCGCCGTGCTGGCCCTGGCGATGTTCGCTCGGTTCGCCAGCAGCAGTCGCTGGCAGAAACTGCGGGCACAGGATGGCCGGCGATTGCTGCTGGGCGGCCTGTTGCTGGCCGGGCACTGGGTGAGTTTCTTCATCGCCGTGAAGGTGGCCGGCGTGGCGATCGCCACGTTGGGGTTCGCCAGTTTCCCGGCCTTCACGGTATTGCTCGAGGGGCTGATCTTCCGTGAGCGGATTCGCGCCAATGAAATCTGGCTGGTGGTGCTGGTGAGCGTCGGCCTGGTGTTGGTCACGCCGAACTTCGACCTGGCCAGCGGTGCCACCACCGGCTTGCTCTGGGCCGTGGCTTCGGGGCTGTTGTTTTCACTGCTGTCATTGACCAACCGTGCCGGCTCCGCGCATGTACCGCCCGTGCAGGCCGCGCTGTGCCAGAACGTGGTGGTCGGGTTGTGCCTGTTGCCGATGGCCGCGCCACAACTGAGCGACGTTCGCCCCCTCGACTGGTTGTGGATCGGCTTGCTCGGCGTGTTCTGCACCGGCCTGGCCCACAGCCTGTTCGTCGCCAGCCTGGCGGTGATCAAGGCCCGCACGGCGGCGGTGGTCTTCGCCATGGAACCGGTCTACGGCATCGCCATGGCCTGGTGGCTGTTCGACGAACGCCCAACGCTGCGCATGCTGCTAGGCGGCGTGGTGATCATCGCGGCCATCGTGATCTCGAGCCAGCTGGGCGGTTCGAAGAAACCGGAGGTGGGCGCCCAAGCCGCGTCTCACTGAACCCGGTCGTTGTGGCCCAGGTCCCGCTCCGGGTCGATCCGGTCGCGGACCCGCTGCTTGAGGACCTTGGCCTCGGGAAAACCACCATCGGCCTTGCGCTCCCAGATTTGCGCACCGTCGCAACTGATGTGGAACACACCGCCGGTGCCCGGCACCAGGGACACTTTGCCCAAGTCGTCGCCGAAGGTGCTGAGCAGCTCCTGGGCCAGCCAGGCGGCGCGCAGCAGCCATTGGCACTGGGTGCAATAGGTGATGACAACTTCGGGCTTGTGTTCGGTCATTACGGGGGAACTCCTGGGTTCGAAGGCGTCGTTATAATACCCGCCTTTGATCGCCCGCCCCGAGATAGACGATGCGCCGCCTGCTCCCCCTCCTGCTTCTGCTGCTGTTGCCCCTGTCCGGCCATGCCAACGAGCCCGCCGTCGAAGCGCCACGCCCGAAAATCGGCCTGGTGCTGTCCGGTGGAGCGGCGCGGGGCCTGGCCCACATCGGCGTGCTCAAGGCCCTGGAGGAGCAAGGCATCAAGATCGATGCCATCGCCGGCACCAGCATGGGCGCGGTGATCGGCGGGCTGTATGCCTCGGGCTACAAGATCGACGAGCTGGAAAAACTCGCCCTGGGCATCGACTGGCAACAGGCCTTGTCCGATGCGCCACCACGCAAGGACGTGCCGTTCCGGCGCAAGCAGGATGACCGCGACTTCCTGGTGAAACAGAAACTGAGCTTTCGTGACGACGGCAGCCTCGGCCTGCCCTTGGGGGTCATCCAGGGCCAGAACCTGGCCCTGCTGCTCGAAAGCCTGCTGGCCCACGCCAGCGACACGCGGGACTTCGACAAACTGCCGATCCCGTTTCGCGCCGTCGCCACCGACATCGCCACAGGCGAAAAAGTCGTGTTCCGCAAAGGCCACCTGCCCAAGGTCATTCGCGCCAGCATGTCGATCCCAGCGGTGTTCGCCCCGGTGGAGCTGGACGGCCGGCTGCTGGTGGACGGCGGCATGGCCGACAATATCCCGCTGGATGTGGCCCGGGACATGGGCGTGGACGTGGCCATCGTGGTCGACATCGGCACCCCGCTGCGCACCCGCAAGCAACTGGTCACGGTGGTGGATGTGCTGAACCAGTCGACCACCCTGATGACCCGGCGCAACTCTGAAGAACAACTGGCCACCCTGAAAAAAAGCGACGTATTGATCCAGCCGGCCCTGGCGAGCTTCGGTTCCACCGACTTCGGCCGGGCCCAGGACATGATCGACGCAGGCTATCGCGCCACCCGGATACTCGAGGCACGCCTGGCCCCTCTACGCCCTTCCGAGGCGCCCGACGCCGAACTCATGGCCGCGCGCGCGCCCAGCGAACGCACACCAGTCATCACCGCCATTCGCGTAGAGAACGACTCGAAAGTCGGCGATGACGTGATTCGCTACTACATTCGCCAGCAGATCGGCGAGCCGCTGGACCTGGGCCGCCTGCAGACCGACATGGGCACGCTGTACGGCCTGGACTACTTCGAACAGGTGCAATACCGCGTGGTCCACAAGGGCCCGGACCACACCTTGGTGATCAGCGCCCGGGGCCGACGCACCGGCACCGACTACCTGCGGCTGGGGCTGAGCCTGTCGGACGATATGCGCGGCGACAGCGCTTTCAACCTGGGGGCCAGCTATCGGGTCAACGGCATCAATCGCCTGGGCGCCGAGTGGCTGACCCGGGCGCAGATCGGCGACAAGCAGGAGTTGTACAGCGAGTTCTACCAGCCATTGGACGTCGGCTCGCGCTACTTCATTGCCCCCTATGGGCAATTCGAATCGCGCAATGTGGAGTCCATCCTGGACAACGATCCGGTGGCCCAGTATCGCGTCGAACGTTATGGCTTCGGGCTCAACGTGGGCCGCCAGATCGGCAACAGCGGCGAAATCCGCTTCGGTGTCGGCCAGGCCTGGGGCAAGGCCGATGTGCGCATCGGCGACCACGACCAGCCCAGCGAGAACTTCAACGAAGGTTTCTACGAACTCAAGTACTCGTTCGACTCCCTCGACAGCGTGTATTTCCCCCACGAAGGGGAAGACATCGGCCTGAGCTGGCGCCAATACGAACCGGGGCTGGGCTCCGACCAGCGCTACCGCCAGTGGGAATTCAAACTGGACAAGGCACTGAGCAGCGGCCCGGACACCTTCATCCTGGGCGGGCGCTACGGCCGCACCCTGGACACCGCGGAGGTCGTGACCTCCAGCTTTGTGCTTGGTGGCGCGCGGCAATTGTCCGGCTTTCGCGAAGATGGGGTATCCGGACAGAACATGAGCCTGATGCGTGCCGTGTATTACCGCCGCCTCACACCGCGGGCCTACCTGCCATTGGATTTCCCGTTGTACATCGGCGGCTCGTTGGAACGCGGCCGGGCCTGGAACAACGATAATGAATTCGACAGTGGCTACATCAACGCCGCCAGCATTTTCCTCGGTTTCGATACACCGCTGGGCCCATTGAACTTCAGCTATGGCTTCAACGACGACGATGAACAGGCGGTGTACCTGAACCTGGGGCAGACGTTTTGAGGGGCTGGGTGTTTGCCCGGGCTGGATTGATAACCTGACAGGCCGTCGTCGCGAGCAAGCTCGCTCCTACAAGGAGGCGCAGATTCCTGTGGGAGTGAGCTTGCTCGCGATAAGGCCAGCCGCTACAACCTCGATGACGCTTAGCGAATCCCCGCCAGCAGCACCCGGGCGGTCTGCTTGAGGGGTTCGTCACCTTCTTCGAGCAATTCTTCAAGCAGGGTGACGGCGGTCTTCAGGTCGCCATCGTCGATGCAGTTCTGTGCCTCTTCCAGCTTGACCGAATGCTCCGGGGCCTGGGGTTCGAGGGACAGGCTGTCCAGGGAAACAGGTTCAAGGGCCAGCGGCTCAAATTCCAGCGCCTGCTCTTCATCGGCAAAGCCATCGAGGAAATCATCGTCCAGCGACTCGGTTTCCAGGGGTGCTTCCCATTGCAACTCCGGTTCGTCGAAACCTGAAAGCGACAAGCCCTCGACACTGTTGTCGGGCAGTGGCGTCGCACGTTTCTCTTCGGCGAGGGTGCCCTGGTCATCCGCCAGGTCCCAGCTGGTTTCCATGGACAGTGCGTCCAGGTCCAGCTCGAACTCGTCACTGGGTGCCTGTTCACGTTCAGGCGCAAGAACCGGTACCAGGGGCTGTGCCTGTTCCGCTATCGGTGCGGGAATCAAGGCAACCTTGGGATAGCGCCCGCGGATATCCTCCAGCGTCCCGGCATCGACGCCTTGTGCCAGCAGATGATGTTCCTGGGCCTGGAAACCGATGACATCGCCCTGCTTGCCCAATACCTCCAACAACTTGAGGCCCAGGTCGGTGCGTTCCGGTTCGGCCAGCAATGCCGCGCGCAACAGCCCGGCGGCCTCGGTGAAACGGCCGTAGGTCAGGTAGATCCCGACACCCTCCAGCACATCCCCCTGGGGCGCATCACCGTTGTTGAACGAGTTCGCGGCCTCGGACGGCTCCGTCTCGGGGATTGATGCGAAGGTTTCGTCACCCGCTTCCAGCATCGGCTCGGGGCGCTCGGTCATCGGCTCCAACTCGCCTTGCTGCTGGCGACGCCGAATGAACAGTAACAATGCGAGCAACCCCAACAGGGCCATCAACCCCGCCACCCATGTCCAATCGATGCCCTCCGGCTCTGCAACCGGTTCGGTCACGGGGGAGACGTCCAGCGGCTCCGACGCAGGCTGCGCCGGTTGCGGTTGCGCCGACGCAACGGGGGCTGGAGTTTCGGCCAGCCGGGTCTGCAATTCGCTGATCTGCTTGCGCTGGCCGGCAATTTCCTCGTCCTGGGCCTGGAGCCGCGCCTGTAATGCCTCGATGGTCTTCTGTTGCTCCTGGTTCTGCAGCACGCTGGCGGCCAACTGCTCATCGGCCGCGGCCTGGCCAGCGGTGGATGCAGCCGCTGTCGGCAGCACGGCAGAGTCGGGCAGTAACAGGCGCTGGCCGATGGAGAGCCGGTCGCTGCCGGGATTCAAGGCCTGGATCCCTTGCATCAACTCATTGACCGAGGCGTTGCTACCGGCACCATGCAGGCGCTGGGCAATCACCCAGGGGTTGTCTCCCTGCACGACCGTATAACGCTTGCCCTGTACCGCCGGGGGCGGCTTGATGGCCGGAGTGGCCTGGCTCGGCGTCGCAGGCTGCTGGGCCGTGGACGGTTCGTCACGGGCCGGCACGATACCCGGTGAGCCCGGTGGGTCGATCAGCACAGTGTATTCGCGCAGCAGGCGCCCATTGGGCTGATTGAGCTGCACCAGGAAATTGAGAAAGGGCTCTTCCACCGGCTTGCTGGACGTCACCCGAATGAAGCTGCGCTCACCCCGCCATACCGGCGTAAAGCGCAGGTTGCTGAGAAAGAACACCCGCTCCACACCCGCACGACTGAAGTCGTCCGGGCTCGCCAGGCTGGCCGACAGATCCCCTTCACCGATCCCGGCCACATCGACCAGGGCGATATCGGCGCGCAACGGCTGGTTCAGGGCGGAATGGAGCGTGATCTCGCCAAGGCCCAGCGCGGACGCCAAGGCCGGAAACCCCAAGGCACCCACGACGATCGACACGTTGACCCAACTGCGCAACGTGGACTGCAAACTTTCAAGCATGGGCATCCCTTTCGATTACCAGAACCAACCGCGGCGTAAACGCTCCCAATAGGAACGCTTAGTACTGGTTATAGTTCGCTAACCGGCGAATCTCAAAAGTCTGACGCCAGGGATCTGCCTCAGGATTTTTCCAGGTTAGCCAGGATCGTGCCGTGAACCCGCATGCACACGCGCATGTCCGCCTCGTCGACACCTTCGAACAGCTCCCGCCGCAATTGCGTGGCAATGGTTTCGATCTGTTCGATCAACGGTAGGGCCGGTGCACAGAGCACGATTTTCTTGGCCCGACGGTCTTCGGCCACAGCCTGGCGCTGCACCAGCCCCTGGGTCTCCAGGCTGTCGAGCAACCGGGCCAGGGTCGGGCCTTCGACGGCGACACTCTGGGCCAGTTCACGCTGGGTCGGCGCCTGTTCGAAACGGGCCAGGTGCAGCAGCACCAGCCAGCGCGCCTGGGACAGGCCCAGCCCGGCCAGGCGGCGGTCCAGTTCGGCGCGCCAGCCTCGAGACATTTGCGCCAACTGCATGCCAAAACGGTGTTGATCGGTTAACGGCATAAAAAACTCATCAGATCTGAAATAGAGAAAAACTAATTATTAGTCAGCTAAGCATGAGCTTTGGATTCAAGCAAGGTTCGCCTTGTACTGAATCGTTAAAGGAGCGCAACTCACTGATCAGACTTCAAATTCCGACTGTAACGCAGCCCTGACGCAATACAGCACACCTTCGGGCACCCGTCCGACAAACAGCGCGGCGACTTCGGACACCGGCGGTAACTCGCCCTCGCCGTCCAGGAACGCGTCCTGTACCTCGCCCATCAGTTCCTCGGGCAAATCCAGTGCCTGTTCCAGGGACAACTGCTGTTTGCCGATGGCCTCGGCCAGCATCGTGTAGACGTTTTTCTCCGAGCACTGCAATTGCCCGGCGATCTGCAGCGGGGTCATGCCGGCCCGGGCCAGCGTGATGAGCTCGTGGCGCACATCGGCCACCGCTTTCGGCGCTTCGACCTCGCCCCCCAGGACCTGGAGGAAGGCCTCGCCATACCGCTCCAGCTTGCGCGCCCCCACGCCGCTGACCCGGGCCATTTCCGCCAGGGAGGTGGGCTGGCTGCGGAGCATTTCCAGCAGCGTCGAATCGGGGAAGATGACGTACGGCGGCACGCCGTGTTCCTCGGCCAGCTTGCGACGCAAGGCGCGCAAGGCTTCCCATTGATCGCGCTCTTCGCCACGGACCAATTGGCTGGCCTGGCTCTTGCTGCTCTTGATCGCCGTGGCCGGCTTGAGGTCGCGGCGCAGCTCCAGGGTAACCTCGCCCTTGAGCAAGGGCCGGCAGGTTTCGGACAAGCGCAGGCCGCCGTAGCCTTCCAGGTCAATGTCTGCCAGGCCGCGGGCCACCAGTTGCCGGAACAATGAGCGCCACTCACTCTCGGTGCGCGCCTTGCCCACGCCGAACACCGAGAGGTGCTGGTGGCCGAAGTTGCGGATCTTCTCGTTGTCCTTGCCCAGCAACACGTCCACCAGGTGCCCGACGCCATAGCGCTGGCCGGTGCGAAAAATCGCCGACAAGGCCTGGCGGGCCGGTTCGGTGGCGTCCCAGGTTTCCACGCCATCGACGCAGTTGTCACAGTGCCCGCAAGGCTGGGGCATGTCTTCGTCGAAATAGGCCAGCAGGGTCTGGCGCCGGCAGCGGGTCTCTTCGCACAACGAGAGCATGGCGTCGAGCTTGTGCTGTTCCAGACGCTTGTGGCGCTCATCGCCTTCGGAGTTCTGCAGCATCTGCTTGAGCATCACCACGTCTTGCAGGCCGTAGGCCATCCAGGCGTCCGCCGGCAAGCCATCACGGCCGGCACGCCCGGTTTCCTGGTAGTACGCCTCGAGGGATTTGGGCAGGTCCAGGTGTGCGACAAACCGCACGTTGGGCTTGTCGATGCCCATGCCGAACGCCACGGTGGCCACCATGATCAGGCCTTCCTCGTTGAGGAAGCGCTTCTGGTGGTAGGCCCGCAGGTCGTTGGGCAGGCCGGCGTGATACGGCAACGCCGGGAACCCCTGTTCACACAGGAACGCCGCCACTTCATCGACCTTTTTGCGCGACAGGCAATAGACGATGCCGGCATCGCTGCGGCGCTCGGCGAGGAACGCCAGCAGTTGCTTGCGTGGCTGCTCCTTGGGCACGATGCGGTAGAAAATGTTGGGACGGTCGAAGCTGGACAGGAACCGCTCGGCCTCCTGCAAGTGCAGGCGCTCGACGATTTCCTCGCGGGTGCGTTTGTCGGCGGTGGCGGTCAGGGCGATGCGCGGCACGTCGGGGAACAGTTCCGCCAATTGCCCCAGTTGCAGGTATTCACGTCGGAAATCGTGACCCCATTGAGACACGCAGTGGGCTTCGTCGATGGCGAACAGGGCGATTTCCAGGCTCTGCAGGAACGCCAGCATGCGCGGCTGTACCAGGCGTTCCGGGGCCAGGTACAACATTTTCACTTCGCCGCGCTTGATCCGCGTCGCCAGGTCCCGCTGTTGCTCGGCACTGAGGGTGGAATTCAGCGAAGCGGCGGCAACCCCCAGTTCCTCGAGGGTCGCGACCTGGTCGTCCATCAGCGCGATCAGTGGCGAAACCACCACCGCCAGGCCGTTGCGCAGCAGCGCCGGCACTTGGAAGCACAAGGATTTGCCGCCGCCGGTGGGCATGAGCACCAAGGCATCGCCACCGCTGGCCACGCGCTCAATAATGGCACCCTGGCGGCCACGGAAACTGTCGTAGCCGAAGATGTCCTTGAGGACGCGTTGAGCCTGTTCGAGCATAGAAACTCCAAAAATCACCGAAACATCCCTGCAAGGCTGGTTCAGAATCGCAAACGCCGCACCGGCAAATCGTAAGTGCGCGTTTCGAACCGGCGGGACGCCGCAGGGCATCACAAAACGCGGCAGTATACCCGAGGCCTTCGCTGCGAAGGGGGCTGCTGACAAGAGGTGCTTGAAGCGAGTGCTGGACGAGGCACGAACCTGTGGCGAGGGAGCTTGCTCCCGCTGGGTGGCGAAGCCGCCCCCAAAAAACAGGGCCGCTACGCGCCCCAGCGGGAGCAAGCTCCCTCGCCACGGGCGATATGTGCCAGGCATGCGCGCAGTTCAGCCCTCACCGACAAGGCAAATACGCCACGCGGCTGGCCTGTACGCTCAAGAAGGCCTAGAATTCCCGCATTGTTTATTCCCCAAGGTAGCCCGTAATGTCCTTCGCTGAGCAACTGACCCGCCTGCAAGTCTTCCTCGACGCCGATGAGCTGCACGAGGAAGCGCTGGACTACGTGGCCGCTCACGGCTATCTGACCGCCCTGTCGATCTGCGCCGAAACGGTGCCGGATCGTGAGTGGATCGACGCCCTGTTCGCCGAAGAGCCGCATTACAGCGACGAAGCCCAGCGCGCCGAAATCGAAGCCACCCTGGTCGGCCTCAAGGCCCATATCGCCCGTCAACTGGCCTCCGACGAAGAATTCGAGCTGCCATGCGAACTGGACCTGGGCGATGACCCGGACGACTCGGAACTGCGAGGCTGGTGCATCGGCTTCATGGAAGGCGTGTTCCTGCGCGAAGCCGCCTGGTTCGAAACCGCCGAAGAGGAAGTCAGCGAAATGCTCCTGCCGATCATGGTGGGTTCCGGCCTGTTCGACGAGCAACCGGAGTTTTCCGACATCGCTGCCGACGCGAACCTGATGGACGACATGATCGTCCAGATCCCCGAAGCCCTCACCGCCCTGTACCTGCTGTGCAACGCCCCGGACGAGAAACCGGCGATCCTCAAGCCTCGCCACCACTGAGTGACCGGGTGCCCTCGCCAGTCGGCAACCGCCCGCTGATCCTGCGTTACGCTCTACTGGCCATCGGCTGGCTGAGCGTGGTGCTGGGAGTCATCGGCATTTTCGTTCCCGTATTGCCCACCACCCCCTTCCTGCTGCTGGCCGCGGCCTGCTTCGCCCGCAGTTCGCCGCGCTTCTACCGATGGCTGGTCGAGCATCCCCGCCTCGGCCCGTGGATCAGTGACTACCTCAGCGGCAACGGCATCCCGCTCAAGGGCAAGGTCTATGCCATCGGGCTGATGTGGGCGAGCATTCTCTTTTCCTGCTATCTGGTGCCGCTGCCGTGGGCGCGGGGGTTCATGCTCACCAGTGCGGTATTGGTGACGATTTATATCCTCAGGCAGAAAACACTGCGCAGGCCCTAAGCCAACCCTGCAGATGCTCCGCCGGGCTCTGTAGGAGCTGGCGAAGCCTGCGATCTTCTGATCTTTCGCTTGAGACTCAAGTGTCTGGGGAAAGATCGCAGCCTCGCGCCGCTCGACAGCTCCTACCGCGCGCGCCAGCATGCCCTCGGAATCCGGCCCACACCGCAAGTCCTGTGGGAGCCGAGCTTGCTCGCCAAAGCGGTGTGTCTCGGATGGTGATGGTGGATGTGCCGCCGTCTTCGCGGGCAAGCCCGCTCCCACAGAGAGGCGCCGATCAATACTCATCTGGGACCAGGCAATCCCAACCTGGAATGTAGAAACCCCGCCATGTCCAATTTGGACATGGCGGGTTTGTCGTTTCAGCTCACCTCACACCGTATCCACCTTCAACGAATGATCATTCAACATGCCGTTGATGATCGTCGCCGTGTCCGCTGAGCCGATGATTCCCCCCGCGCCTGGCGCGACGCCGTAGTGACTGGCGAGGTTGACGCCGGCCAGGTCGATGGTCTGGTTCGGCGTGGCGCCGGCGATGGCGCTGACGTCGATGCTGGTGATAACCGACGCCCCGCTGCCGCTCACGCTGAAATGCAGGTAATCATCCAGTGACGCCGCGCTGCCGTTCTCCCCTTGCAACAGCTGGGACAGGTCGAGCTTGTCGATGCCGGGGGTGAAGTCGGTGATCACGTCGTGGCCGCTATTGCCCGCCTGCCATTGGAAGGTGTCGGCGCCGCTGCCGCCGGTGAGGGTGTTGTTGCCCAGGCCACCGATCAGCAGGTCGTCGCCGCCACCGCCATTGAGCACGTCATGGCCCAGACCACCGTCGAGGCGGTTGCTGGCACCGTCGCCAGTGAGGGTGTCGTTGAAGTTCGAGCCCACGAGGTTTTCGATGTGGCTCAATGTATCGGTGCCCGCGCCCAGGGTGTTCTGCGCCGCCAACAGGCCCAGGTTCACCGTGACTGCCGACGTGGCGTGGGCGTAGCTGACGGTGTCGTTGCCCGTACCGCCATCGAGCAGATCGTTACCCGTGCCGCTGTAGAGCAAGTCATTGCCGGCCCCACCGTTCAGGGTGTTGTTGCCCGAACCGGCGCTGAGTACGTCGTTGCCGTCGCCGGCGTTGAGGATGTTGTCGCCGTTGCCGGCCAACAGCACATCGTCGCCGCTGGTGCCTGTCAGGGTATGGCCCGCCTGATAGCTGATGCCTACCGCTGCGCTGTCACTGCCGCCGTGGTTGTCGCTGGCGGTGTAGCTGCCGTGGTAATCCGGTGTTTTGTCTTGCGCCCCGGCATAGTCGACGGTGAGGGTCAGTTGATAGTTCTCCGCAGTGTTGGAATTACCGCCGCCGGGATTGGCGATGTTGGTGACGTGGATCTGGTAATTGCCATCCGCTGCCGCGGTGAAGGAAGCCCCGTCGTTGATCGCAATGAATGGCCCGCCGTTGAGTGAATACTCCATCGCGATGCGACCGGCCGAAAGATTGTGGTCCAAGGTGAGGGTTTCGCCCTGTTTAAGGCTGATGTTGAGCCGGTCTTCATCGTTGGTGTTGTTATTGGACACCATCCCCAATGCACCGCTGACCACCAACATCGCCGTCATGCTCGCGGTATTGGCGACGAAAGCGCTGCGGCTGAGGTTGATCGACTGCACGTTGTTGCCGGTGAAGCTGGCCGTGCCGGTGCTGCCGGTGAAGTCCGCGCCTTTGGCGACCCAACCGGTATTGAAACTGGTGGGTGACGCGGTGAGCGGATCGCCGTTGGCGTCGCTGTCGTTACCCAGCAGCAACTCACCCGGGATCACGATGTTGCCCGACAGCACGTTGGTGATGATGTTGTCGTCGGCAGCGATCGGTGGGCTGTTGGGCACGACGTTGATCACCAGGTTGGAGCTCGCCAGGTCACCGTCATGGTCGCTGACGGTGTAGCCGATGTGCTCGGTGATCAAGGTGCTGGTGGCCGTCTGGGAGGTGTAGGTGAACGCACCGGTATCCAGGTTGATCACCAGGGTGCCGTCGTGGTCGGTGGCGATGCTCAATGTGTTGGTGGCTGTATTGAAGGAGCCATGGTTGAGCCCGCCGCTGGCGGTCAGCGCGCCATGGCCACCGTTGGCCGCCGGGTCATAGCTGTACGTGGTGCCATCGACCACCAGGCTTTTGATAAACCCGCCATCGGCGCCAAACGAGCCCCCCTCGCCCAGCAGGTTGCCGGTGACAGGCGCGCCTTGCACGGTACCGGAAAGCACCGAGTTGAGCTGGTTCAAGTCGGTGACCACCACCGCATTGGTGTCGGTGTGGGTGCTGCCGTCATAGGCCAGCGGGTCGAGATTGACGTTTCTGGCGCCGCTGCCCAGGCCGACGGCGTAATTCTTGATGCTGTTGGCATCGAGAAAGGCTTTCCACGCGACCTCGTCCGCCGAGCCGATTTCGCCCAAGGTCGGCTTGCCATCGGAGAAAAAGTAACCAATGTTCTGGGCGCCGGTCAGTTGCCCGGGGGTTGCGAACGCGGTCTTGGCCATCGCCACGGCCGCATCGTAATTGGTGTCACCGTGCGCGCTCAGCGCAGCGATCAGCGTCTTGGCAGTTGCCACGTCCACCCACACGGCACTCTGGTCGGTGGCACTAC
The DNA here is from genome assembly GCF_014851795.1 of Pseudomonas sp. Pdm06. Taxonomy (NCBI): domain Bacteria; kingdom Pseudomonadati; phylum Pseudomonadota; class Gammaproteobacteria; order Pseudomonadales; family Pseudomonadaceae; genus Pseudomonas; species Pseudomonas sp. Pdm06. The sequence continues at coordinate 5,114 of NZ_JACVAH010000001.1, read as the reverse complement.
CGCTGAAGGTCACAAGCTGGACTTTGACGTCGCCCATGTCGTCGTATTTGTCGAGCAAGGCGCTGATTGCCTGTTTGGCCAGATCCATACGCGAAAGCCCCGGCACGCCGGAATCGTCTTTCATGCTGCCGGACACATCAAGCACGATCAGCAGGTTCGAATCGACCTCCACCGCCGTCACCGAACGCTCGGACGCAACGGCCTTTGGTATGTCATCGACGATGCTGACCACCAGGCTGCCGGTGGTGCTGTTGCCCAGGGCGTCCGTGGCCTGATAGGTGAAGCTTTCGCTCAGCACGTTCGGGCCGTCGTTCGCGGCGGGCGTCGTCGTGGCCGGCGAGGTCAACGTGTAGGTGTAGGAACCATCCGGATTGAGCAATAGTTGGCCATGGGCACCGACGCCATTGCCCACCAAGGCGAAAGACACGGCGCCCGTTGCCCCGGTGACAGACCCCACCAAGGTGCCCGTGGCGGTTTCACTGGTGGCGTTCGGGGCGCTGCCGGTGACGGTGCCGGGGGCCAGGTCCTGGCCGTCCTGATTCAGGTCGAGGGCTTTTTCGTAGACGGTCACGTCATGGTCGGTTGCTGCGACGAGGCAACTGTTGTGCACGTCGATGGTGATGGTCGTCGTGCTTTCATCGCCATCGGCATCGCGCACGGTGTAGGTGAACACGTCGGTGGCGCCCGGCGCGCCGACAGCATCCGGGTTGCTGTGATAAACGGCATTGCCGTTGGCGTCCAGGGTCAGGTAGCCGTAGGTGCCATTGATCTGGCTGTTGAGGCCGCCGATGGCTGGATTCGAGGTGTCGTTGCCCGCACGTACGCCGATGACTGCACCACCGTCGGCACCGAGTACGTCGTTGTCCAGCACATTGCCGTTGACCGTCCCGCCCTCCACCACCGAGGCGACATCGCAGTGAGCCTTGGGCATGTCGTCGACGATGTCGATGACGATGGTGCTGGTGACCGTGTTGCCCAACGAGTCCGTGGCCTGGTAGGTGAAGCTTTCGCTCTGCACGTTCGGGCCATCGTTGGCGTGAGGCGTGGTGGTGGCTGGAGAGGTCAGGGTGTAGGTATACGAACCGTCGGGCTGAAGCGACAGTTGACCGTAGGCACCGGTGGCGTTGCCCACCAGCGCGAAGGTGACTGCGCCAACGGCTCCACTGATCGAGCCGACAAGGCTGCCGCTGGCGGTTTCGCTGGTGGCATTCGGGGCGCTGCCGGTGACGGTACCGGGTGCCAGGTCCTGGCCATCCTGGTTCAGGTCGAGGGCTTTTTCGTAGACGCTGATTTCGTGGTCGGGCGTGGCGACGAGGCAGCTTTCGTGGACATCGATGGTGATGGTGGTGGTGCTTTCATCGCCATCGGCATCGCGCACGGTGTAGGTGAACACGTCGGTCGCACCGGGGGCGCTGACGGTGTTCGGATTGCTGTGGTAAACGGCATTGCCGTTGGCGTCCAGGGTCAGGTAGCCGTAGGTGCCATTGATCTGGCTGTTGAGGCCACCGACGGCCGGGTTCGAGGTGTCGCTGCCGGCGCGTACGCCAATCACCATGCCACCGTCCGCGCCCAGCACGTCGTTGTCCAGCACATTGCCGTTGACCGTGCCGCCTTCCTCCACCGAGGCCAAATCGGCATGGGCCTTGGGCACGTCGTCGACGATGTCGATGACGATGGTGCTGGTGACCGTGTTGCCCAATGAGTCCGTGGCCTGGTAGGTGAAGCTTTCGCTCAGCACGTTCGGGCCATCGTTGGCGTGGGGCGTGGTCGTGGCTGGCGCCGTCAGGGTGTAGGTATACGAACCGTCGGGCTGAAGCGACAGTTGACCGTAGGCACCGGCGGCGTTGCCCACCAACGCGAAGGTCACTGCGCCCACGGCTCCGCTGATCGAGCCGACAAGGCTGCCGCTGGCAGTCTCGCTGGTGGCATTCGGGGCGCTGCCGGTGACGGTGCCGGGGGCCAGGTCCTGGCCGTCCTGGTTCAGGTCGAGGGCTTTTTCGTAGACGCTCACTTCGTGGTCGGGTGTGGCGACAAGGCAGATATCGTGGACATCGATGGTGATGGTGGTGGTGCTTTCATCGCCGTCGGCGTCACGCACGGTGTAGGTGAACACATCGGTCGCGCCTGGGGCGCTGACGGTGTTCGGGTTGCTGTGGTAGACGGCGTTGCCGTTGGCGTCCAGGGTCAGGTAGCCGTAGGTGCCATTGATCTGAGTGTTCAAGCCGCCGATCGCCGGGGTCGAGGTGTCGTTGCCAGCGCGCACGCCAATCACGGCACCACTCGTGGCCGGCCCGTCGGCACCGCCTTCGTCGTTGTTCAGGACGTTGCCACTGACCGTCCCGCCCTCATCCACCGAGGCGGAATCAGCATGGGCGGTCGGCAAGTCGTCGACGATGTTCACGTCCAGGTTGCCGTTGGCCGTGGTGCCGTTGTCATCGGTCACGACTACCGCAAATTGCTCGCTGAGGCTGTTGGCGCCGTTGGCATTTGGATGAGTTTCGTTGTCCAGCAAGGTGTAGCTGTAGGTCACCACGCCCGTCGCGGCGTTGAAGCCGGTGATGGTCAGGGTGTTGCCCAGCGCAGTGGTGATGGACTGAGGGAACCCAGCCGCCACGCCACCGGTGACGACGTTGATGCCGCCAACACTCAGGGTCTGAACACCGTCCAACGCAGTGACGGTAAAGGTGCCGCTTTGGGTCAGCGCCGATGCATCCGGGCTGCTGCCGTCGCTGAGATTTTTCTCCTGGACCGTCAGCTCACCGCCCTCGGTGTCGAGGCCGCGGATGATCACCGGATCGTCATTGTTGTGCACTTGCAGCACCAGGTTCGCGGTGCTGGTGTCGCCATCGGCGTCGGTCAGGGTGTAGGTGAAGGTTTCGCTGCCATTGCCGCCGCCGTGCAAGCCTTTGAAATCGGCGTCAGCGGTGTTGAGGGTGTAGGTGTAGGAACCGTCGGCGTTGAGCACCAGGGTGCCGTAGGTGCCGGTGAACGTACCGGGCGTGATTGGGCCGGACGCCACGTGATCCGCGCCTTGGGTGTCATTGGTCAGGACGCTGCCGGTCAGGGTCAGGTGGGTTTCCGAGGCCGTGCTGGCGTTGTTGTCGTCCACGGCTTTAGGCAAGTCGTCGACGATGTTCACATCCAGGTTGCCGTTGGCCGTGGTGCCGTTGTCATCGGTGACGACGACCGCGAATTGTTCGCTAACGCTGTTGGCGCCGTTGGCGTTTGGATGGGCTTCGTTGTCCAGCAAGGTGTAGCTGTAGCTCACCACGCCGGTGCTGGCGTTGTAGCCAGTGATGGTCAGCGTGTTGCCCAACGCAGTGGTAATCGATTGTGGGAAACCGGCTGCCACGCCGCCGGTGACGACGTTGATACCTCCAACACTCAGGGTCTGAACACCGTCCAGCGCGGTCACGGTGAACGTGCCGCTTTGGGTCAGGGCCGATGCATCCGGGCTGCTGCCGTCGCTGAGGTTTTTCTCCTGCAACGACAGCTCGCCGCCCTCGGTGTCGAGGCCGGTGATGATCACCGGATCGTCGTTGTTGTGCACTTGCAACACCAGGTTCGCGGTGCTGGTGTCGCCATCGGCATCGGTCAGGGTGTAGGTGAAGGTTTCGCTGCCATTGCCGCCGCCATGCAAGCCTTTGAAATCAGCATCGGCGGTGTTGAGGGTGTAGGTGTAGGAACCGTCGGCGTTGAGCACCAGGGTGCCGTAGGTGCCGGTGAAGGTGCCGGGCGTGATTGGGCCGGACGCCACCTGATCCGCACCTTGGGTGTCGTTGGTCAGGACGCTGCCGGTCAGGGTCAGGTGGGTTTCCGAGGCCGTACTGGCGTTGCTGTCGTCCACGGCTTTGGGCAGGTCGTCGACGATATTTACGTCCAGGTTGCCGTTGGCTGTGGTGCCGTTATCGTCGGTGGCGACTACAGCGAACTGTTCGCTAACGCTGTTAGCGCCGTTGGCAGTTGGATGGGCTTCGTTGTCCAGCAGCGTGTAGCTGTAGCTGACCACACCGGTGCTGGCGTTGTAGCCAGTGATGGTCAGGGTGTTGCCCAACGCAGTGGTAATCGATTGTGGGAAACCGGCTGCCACGCCGCCGGTGACGACGTTGATACCGCCCACGCTGAGGGTCTGCACGCCGTCCAGCGCGGTCACGGTGAACGTGCCACTTTGAGTCAGGGCCGATGCGTCCGGGCTGCTGCCGTCGCTGAGGTTTTTTTCCTGCAACGACAGCTCGCCACCTTCAGCATTCAGGCCCACCAACACCACCGGATCATCATTGTTGTGCACTTGCAGCACCAGGTTCGCAGTGCTGGTGTCGCCATCGGCGTCAGTGAGTGTGTAGGTGAAGGTTTCACTGCCGTTGCCGCCGCCGTGCAAGCCTTTGAAATCGGCGTCAGCGGTGTTGAGGGTGTAGGTGTAGGAACCGTCGGCGTTGAGCACCAGGGTGCCGTAGGTGCCGGTGAAGGTGCCGGGCGTGATTGGGCCGGACGCCACCTGATCCGCACCTTGGGTGTCGTTGGTCAGGACGCTGCCGGTCAGGGTCAGGTGGGTTTCCGAGGCCGTACTGGCGTTGCTGTCGTCCACGGCTTTGGGCAGGTCGTCGACGATGTTCACATCCAGGTTGCCGTTGGCCGTGGTGCCGTTGTCATCGGTGACGACTACGGCGAATTGTTCGCTAACGCTGTTGGCGCCGTTGGCGTTGGGATGGGCTTCGTTGTCCAGCAAGGTGTAGCTGTAGCTGACCACACCGGTGCTGGCGTTGTAGCCAGTGATGGTCAAGGTGTTGCCCAACGCAGTGGTAATCGATTGTGGGAAACCGGCTGCCACGCCGCCGGTGACGACATTGATACCGCCCACGCTGAGGGTCTGCACGCCGTCCAGCGCTGTCACGGTGAACGTGCCGCTTTGGGTCAGGGCCGATGCATCCGGGCTGCTGCCGTCGCTGAGGTTTTTTTCCTGCAACGACAGCTCGCCACCTTCAGCATCCAGGCCCACCAACACCACCGGATCATCATTGTTGTGCACTTGCAGCACCAGGTTCGCAGTGCTGGTGTCGCCATCGGCGTCAGTGAGTGTGTAGGTGAAGGTTTCACTGCCGTTGCCGCCGCCGTGC